>JAICQO010000150.1 GCA_025937835.1 Polyangiaceae bacterium | reverse complement strand
GGCCCGGTCCTCGGCACCGTCACCGCGATCGCGATCCTGTTCATCATCGTGATCGCGCTGGCCGGCCTCGGCAACGTGGTCGTCGGAGCGCTCTCGGAGAGCGCCTGGGGCGTGTTCACGGTCGGGATGTCGATCCCGATCGCGCTGGCGATGGGCGGGCACATCTACGGGATCCGCAAGGGCTCGCTGCGCGGGATCCGCGAGGCCAGCATCGCCGGCGTGCTCTTGCTGGCGGTCGCGCTGGTGGCTGGCAAATACGTGGCCGATTCGGACTACGCGACCTGGTTCCGGTTCTCGAAAACTTCGCTGACGCTCACCATCGCAAGCTACGGATTCATCGCCAGCGTGCTGCCGGTGTGGCTCCTCTTGTGCCCGCGCGACTACCTCTCGAGCTACCTCAAGATCGGGACGATCTTGCTGCTCGTGCTCGGCGTCGTGATCGTGAACCCGCCGATCCAGATGCCGGGGGTGACCGAGTTCGTGCACGGCGGCGGGCCGATCATCAAAGGGCCGCTGTTCCCGTTCGTATTCATCACCATCGCCTGCGGGGCGATCAGCGGCTTCCACGCGCTGGTGTCGAGCGGCACCACGCCGAAGATGATCGACAAGGAGAGCCACTGCCGCCCGATCGGCTACGGCTCGATGCTGATGGAAGGCCTGGTCGGGATCACGGCGCTGATCGCCGCTTGCGTGATGCCGCCCGAGGACTACGTCGCGATCAACACCGATCCGAAGATCGCGCTCGTCGCCTCCGAGAGCACGAAGCAAGCGGGGCTCGCGCGGTCGACGGAGGAGCTCGCCCGCGCGGACCGGGCGCTGTCGGCGCACGACCGCAAATTGCTCGGGCTCGCGCCCGGGGAGTCGATCCGCTCCTTGTCGGAGGCGAAGCTACCGGCGTCGAAGCTGCTCGCGCTGTCGAACGGCACGCTGGCGGAGCTTGGTTACAACGTGGACGCGAAGGACAATCACGCGACCTCGCTCGAGGCGGCGGACTTCGCGCGGCTCGGGATCCAGGTCAAGGAGCTGCCGGGCCTGTCGCGCGACGCGGGCGAGGTGGTGGCCGCGCGCACCGGCGGCGGCGTGTCGCTCGCGATCGGCATGGCGCGCGTATTCAGCGGCTTGCCGGGGATGAGCACGCTGCTCGCCTATTGGTACCACTTCGCGATCATGTTCGAGGCGCTGTTCATCTTGACCACGATCGACACGGGCACGCGCATCGGCCGCTTCTTGCTGCAGGAGCTGTTGGGGCGTGTCTCGCCCGAGCTCGGGCGCTCGAACAGCAAGCTGGGCGGCGTGGTGGCCTCGCTCGCGATCGTGAGCGGCTGGAGCTACTTCATCCTGACCGGGAACATCAGCACGATCTGGCCGATGTTCGGGATCGCGAACCAGCTGCTGGCCTGCGCGGCGCTGTGCGTCGGGACGACGATCGTGCTGCGCGAGTCGAGCAAGAAGAGCTACGCGCTGATCACCATCCTGCCGCTCGGCTTCGTCGGCCTCACGACGATCACGGCCGGCGTCCAGAGCGTGATCCAGCTCTATTATCCGATGACGCTGGTCCCGGCGACGAAGGTGACCGGGCTCGTGAACCTGATCGTGACGAGCGCGCTCTTGGCGGGCATCGCATTCGTGATCGTCGGCAGCGCGCGGCGCTGGCTGTCGATGATGACGCCGGCCAGCGCCGAAGCGCGGCCCGGCTGAGGTTAGACCACGCGCAGCGGCTCGCGATCCTTGTCGGAGACCGTCACGCTGACGGCGCCGTCGGTCTCGGCGAGCAGCCGCGCGCGCAGCCGCTCCAGATAGCCGCGTTCGCTGCTCGAGTGTTCGCAAAGCACGACGCTCGAGCCGCTCCCGAGCAGCTCGAGCACGTCGTGGTGGCGCATTTCTCCGGTCAGATACAGATCGCTCGGGGGCGAGCCGGCGAAAGCTCCAGAACCCGAGCCAGCGGCGACCGCAACGCTGCGGATCGGCACGCCGGCGGCATGGAGGGAGCTCTCGGCGAGGCGCAGGGACGCGAGCCCGAGGTTTTTCTTGAGCAGCCCGACGAGCTCGGGCAGCGAGCGCGGCTCCTCGAATTCCACGCGGCGCCCGAAGCCGGCGCCGAGCACCGGCTTGTCCGCGAGACAGTAGACGTCCCAGGCCGGCTCTTCGTAGGGGTGCGTCTTTCTCAGAGCGCGCGCCACGGCGGGGAGGGCGCGCTCGGGGCAGACCATTTCCAGGCGCAGCTCGGGGGCGCGCTCGAAGCGGCCCTTTTCGCCCACCGCGGGCGAGCTGCTGTCGTCGCCGAGAAACGTGCCCTCTCCGCGCAGACCGAACGAGCACTTCGAGTAGGCGCCGATCACGCCGGCGCCCGCTTCCGAGAGCGCGTCGCGGAGGGCATCGGCGTGCGCCTCGGGGACGAACACCACCAGCTTGAGCTCGCCCGGATCTTTCCGGCAAATCGCGGAGAGCGGCGAGATTTCGGCGGCCGCCGCGCCGAGGCAACCGGCGAGCCAGTCGTTGATGCCGCCCGGCGCGCAGTCGAGCGCCGTGTGCGGCGAATACACGGCACAACCCGAAGCCGCCGCGGCGAACAGCACCGGATCGGTGACACGGCGGTAGCGCCGCTTTTCTCGGAACAACGGCGGGTGGTAGGCGACGAGGCATTGCGCGCGCTGCGCCACGACCTCTTCCACGACCTCTTGGGTGGCGTCGATGGCGAGCACCACGCGCTCGACGTCGAGCTCGACGCCGCGCTCGCGCGGATCGACCAGCAGCCCGACGTTGTCCCAGCTCTCGGCGAGCTCGAGAGGAGCGATGCGTTCCAGCGCGGCGAGCAATCGGTTCAGCGGCAGGGCCATGGCGACCGCTCAGCGTGGCTTCGATTTCTTGGGTCGCAACTTGCCGGCTGCGTAGTAGCCGGCGAAGCGCTCGACGCGCCGCTTCGGGGACTCGCTGAAAAGGCGCTTTCCGTGGAACCAGACGCGCTCCTCGAGCTCGAGCTTTCGCCGCTCGATCACCTCCACGAGCGGGCCGATATCCAGGCGGGTCAGGCCGCGGCGCTCGAGCTCGGGCAGGAGCAGGCAGAGGTCGTGGTGATCACCGAGCAGCTCGCCGAGCTTGTCGAGCTCCTTGCGCTCCGCGCGGACCAGCCGCGGCCAGGCCTTTTCGAAGAGCGACAGTTGGTACAGGTGACGCTTCTCGTGCTTGCGGAACTCGTGCAGGTGCTCGGCCCTGCTCGAGCGGCGCGCGAGCCGGAGGTCGCGACGGGCGCGGGCGTAGGTATCCCGGAAGCCGCGCTCGATCGCGCCCCAGCCCTTTCCCGAGACCATCAGCACGCGAGCCGTGTCGCGCGCCCGGGACAGCGACTCGACGGCGCTGTCGAGCGAGGCCGAAGCGGCGGACTCGTCGACCAGCGGGCGCGTGAGCGCGGCATCGATCGCGTGCCGGAGCGGCGCCTCGAGCAGCGTCGGGCGGTCGGCGAGCAGCGCGCGAAAAGCTTGCGCGAGCGCGGCGGAGCTCCTGAGCTCTGCGAGCGCATGGGACGCGGCCTTGAGCAGCTCGCGCAGGCGCTCCAGCGACGCGTCCGGAACGTTGCCCTTCACGAGCGCGAGCAACGCGCGCAGGCGCTTCAGCGCCTTTCGGACCTCGTGCACGCGGTAATCAAGGGACCGCTCCGAGGGCCCGGACAGGAGCTCGCGGGCGGTGTCGATTTCGGTCCGGAGCAGCCGCTCGACACCGCGCGGGAGCTCTTCGCTGCGCTTGAAGAGGAAGGCCAAGCCGTTCGGTTTTGGCGCGGCGGCGCGCGGGCGGCTAGTGTCATCGAGCAGGTTTTTCCGTGACATACCCGCTGACCTCCGTGTGGCCGAAGCTCGAGTCGCGACTCGAGCGCGTGGCGCTCGGGGAGTTTCCGACGCCGCTCGAACGCTCGCCCGTGCTCGAGGCCGGGCTCGGAAGCGCGGTGTTCTTGAAGCGAGACGATCTCTCGAGCCCCGTTTACGGCGGCAACAAGGTGCGCACGCTCGAGACCCTGTTCGGAGCGGCGCTAGCGCGCGGACAGCGCGAAATCGTCGCAGTGGGCGCGTATGGGTCGAATCACGCGGTGGCGAGCGCCCTCCACGCCCCACGCGTCGGGCTTCGCTCCGCATCGATCCTCTTCCCTCAGCCGCACTCGCTCGCCGCACTCGAGAACCTGCGCGTGTCCATCGCGCAAACACCCCGGGTGAGCTTCGCCCCGCATTGGTCCTTCATTCCGCCGGCCATCTGGCTCGCGCGTCGCGCGGGGCGCGAGGTGATGGCGCCCGGCGGTGCGACGCCCGTCGGCGCGCTCGGCTACGTGAGCGCAGGGCTCGAGCTCGGCCTCGACTTTCAACGGCTGGGCTTCGAGCTGCCGCGCCGGGTTTATGTCGGCATCGGCTCGACCTGCACGACGGCGGGGCTCCTGGTCGGGCTCTGGCACGCCGCGCGGCTCGGGCTCGGCTTTCGTTCACCGCCCACGCTGGTCGCGGTGCGCGTCACGCCGTGGCCCGTGACGAGCCGCTTCCGCGTCTTGTCGCTGGCGGTGCGCACTTCGCGCCTGCTCGCCGAGCTGGCTGGAGACAGCTCGCTCGCGCTCGAGGGACGCGACCTGTCGGCAGGGCTCACGATCGATTCGAGCGAGCTCGGCGCCGGTTATGGCAAGCCGACCGAGCGCGGGCTGTCGGCGATCGAGTGGTTCCGGCGGCACCAGGGCTTTCTGCTCGACACGACCTACAGCGCCAAGTCCGCGGCGGCGTTCTTGCGAGCCGCGCGAGACAGGAGCGACGCGCCGTGCGTCTTCTGGTCGACCAAGTCGACCGCCCCGCTGCCCGACGCGGCGTTCGAAGCGCGAGAGCTACCTTCGCGCGTGCGCCGCTGGCTGTCGGTGGCCGGCGCGCTCGAACGGCGCGGCTCAGCCGCCTGACGCCGCCGTCGGCCGGAAAATGCCCGTGATCATCTGCATCAGGTTGGCATCTACGCGCTCGTAGTAGTCGCGCAGGATTTGAACCGCTCGCTCTTCTTCGTGGGCCTCGATGGCGGGGATCAGCTCGCGCAGGTGTTGCGGGAAGGTGGGCTCGAGCACCCACAACGCCGGGAAGCGATCCATCAGGTCTCGGTACGCTTCGAGGAAGGGGTTGGCGATCCAGCGGACGGCGACCGAGTGACCCGCGTCGACCAGCGCGTCGAGCCAGCGCCGGAACTCGAGCGCAACCACCACGGCGTCGCTGCGCTCGAACGCGCCGATCAGCACCGCCGTCACCTGGCGCAGCCTTTCGAGGTCGCTCGGCTGGGCCCGGCGGGCCGCGACGCGAGCCGCGAACTCCAGCACCATCAGGCGCGCCGGCAGGATGTCGCCGAGCACCAGCATCACCTCTTCGACGTTGCTCGCGTTCTCGAGGAAGGCAGGCAACAGCTCGAGCGTGCCGGTGCGCCGGAAATCCGAGACGGTGACGCCCTGGCCGTGTCGCACGCTGACGAGCCGCCCCTGTTCCAGCATGCGCACCGCTTCGCGCAGCGTGTTGCGGTTGGTGTCGTAGCGCTGCGCGAGCTCACGTTCACCGGGCAGGCGCTCCCCGGGCGCCAATTTCCCGGACAGGATGCGGCCCCGCAGCTCGCGGCAGATGGTCGCCGCGATGTTGGACGAGGTCCCGCGTTGTTCGTCGTTCGACGCCGGAGTCTTACTCATGGGATTCTGCGCTCGTAAGAGCTCACATCAAGAACGTGGCTCCGAGCGACACGTACGGCGTCCCGAGGCGCACCACCAGGCCGACCGTATCCGAGAACAGGAAGCGGCCACCGGCGAAAAACACGGGCTCGAACGGATCGAAGTCGCTGTCGTCGCACTCGTTGTTGTCGAAGATCGGACACGAACCGTCGAAGCTCCACTTGCGATACATGAACGCGGCGCCGGGCTCGCCGAACACGCTGACGACGGGGGTCAGAAAGAAGTTCCACTGCGCGACGATCGGTACCCAGACGAAGTTCGCGCCGCAGTCCGCGTTGGCCCACCACTCGTCGCAGTTGTCGAAGTTGACCCAGTCGAGTCCGAAGCCGATGCCGATGTTGTTGTTGATCTGCGGGATCGGCCCGTTGTGGACGAGCGGGATCGTCGCGCGCACGCCCAGGCCGAAGCCTTCGTCCTCACCGCGCCAGTCGCGGTCGTGCTGGATCAGGAAGTGCGGTTCGAGCTCGACCGAGTAGTGCGGGTGCGCGCCCGGGCGCTTGATCTGACAGTGACCCTGCTGGGCAACCAGCAGCGCCGCCGCGGCCAGGGCGACTCCTGTGAGGAGGCGGAGAGCCGAGCGGAAGAGCTTCGGACGGGGGCGGGTTTGGCTCCTGGGCATGGCTGGGAATGTAGTACATCGCATCCCGAAACCATTGAGGATTTCTAAGCTTTTGCCGGGGAAGCGAGGCGAGAACGCAGTTGGGCCACGACGGCGTCCGCTTCGGCCGCAATTTGCGGCCGGCTGCGGGCGACCCAGGCGGCGACCTGGGGCTCTTCCTGCTCGCCGAACGAAAGGCGCGGGTGTGTTTCGAGCGCGCGCCTCAGCCGGCGCGCCACGAGCCCGGGCTCCGAGTTTCGGGCTACGCCGCGAGCTGCGAGGTCCCGAGCCAGGCGCTGGATGCGGTTCGCCTCGACCTGGGCTTCGAGCTCGGCGAGCGCGGTGTCCGACGCATAAAGCGCCGCGAGGTAGGCACGTTCCACGGCGGGGTCCAGCCCGAGCGATTCGTCGAGCAGGATCTCCGTGCCGATGTGGGCCACCGCTCGGACCGCGCCTCGTCCGAGCCCGAGCTCCGCGAGCGTGACGCGGGCGCGATCCTGCATGCCGATGAACGCCGGAGCCGTGTGAAACGCGGCGTCCGTCGCGTGGTGCAGCGCGATGCCGCGAGCCAGCAACGACTCGCCGGCGCGCGGCGTGCGGATGCGTAGCATCGCCGAGAGGTCGGGCAGCATCGCGCCGAGCACGAACTCGGGGCTGGGATCGAACCAACAAGCGACCACGGCATGACCGAAGAAATTCACGTGGTCCCAGCATGTCGCGCTCTCGGCTCGCTGGCGAGCTATGCTTCGGGTCGGCTGAAGATGGACCAGGTTCGCGTCGATCGCTGGCTGTGTGCGGCCCGGATTTTCAAGTCCCGGACTCTGGCGCACGACGCTTGCGAGGCAGGGCAGGTGGAGGTCAACGGCGCGGAGGCGCGAGCCAGTCGTGCCGTGCGCGTCGGAGACGAGGTTCAGGCACACTGTCCGCGCGGGCTCGTGATCTTGAAGGTGCTGAGCCTGGCCGATAAGCGGCTCGGCGCGGAGCTCGCGCGGGCGCTCTACGAAGACCATTCGCCGCCGCCGCCCCCGAAGGAGGAGCCCGTGTTCAGCAGAGAGCGCGGTGCTGGACGACCCACCAAGGCCGACCGGCGCGCGCTGGATCGTCTGCGCGAACGCTGAACGCTACTGCTGCGCCGAAGTAGCGGGGGCCGGCGCTGCTTGCGACGGCGCGGGCGCCTCTTGCGACGGCGCGGGCGCCTCTTGCGACGGCGCGGGCGCCTCTTGCGACGGCGCGGGCGCCTCTTGCGACGGCGCGGGCGCTGCGTTGGCCGAGCCGGATGCAGCCGGAGCGGCGTTGCTCGCATCGGGTGCGGCGACCGCGGCGACCGCGGCGGGCGCGACCGGTGTCGGCGCTTCGGCAGTTGGCGGCGGCGGCGCGAGAGGTTGCTCGGGCTCCGGCGCGGGTTGCGCTGGAGAAATGTCGACCCGTTGCGGCGCGGGCTCCGGCGGGGGCGGCGGCTCCGGCTCCGGCCGCGGCAACGGCGGGGAGAAGCCGCGCCGGCTCTGCGCCGCTTCATCGCGTTCGCGGCGTGAAGCGCGACGGGCCGCGCGGCGCTCGGCGGCGGAGTCGGTCGCAGACTCGGCGGCCGCGGACTCGCTCGTGGCGGCTGCCTGAGCCACGGAGACGCTGGTGGTTTGCTGCGAGAGACGGCGCGGCTCGTCGGCGTCCGTGGCGCGCGACTCGTCGCCGATGTGATCGGGCACGAGCACGATCGCCCCGACAGCGTAGATCACCGCGCCGAGCCCGAGGCCCAGTGTCGGCGTCCAGCGCCAGGAAATCACGGAGGACCAGAGTTCGAGCGCCCGCATCTGGACGAAACCCGCCCGCATCCTAGCCAAATTGGGCGCGTGTGTCAGCCACCCGAGAACTCGTCTTCCGCGTCCGCCCCGGGCGGGGTCGCGTCATCGCGCTGGTCGAGATAACCCTGGGGCAGGCTAACCGACTGCATGCCGCTGCTCTTACCGCGCGGTACGCGCAGGGAATGACGGGGGAAAGGCGCGGTTGGGTCGATCGCCTTCAACACCTCGTCGAGCTCTTGCAACGAGCTGAGGCGCATGACGCGCTCGCGGAGCTCCGCGCTGCCGCGAAAACCTTTGGTGTACCAGGTTGCGTGGCGGCGGAAGGAGCGGAGGGCGGGCGCCTCCCCGATCCAATCGCTGAGGCGCGCGGCGTGTTCGCGCATGATTTCCGCGATTTCGCCCAGGCGAGGCGGCTCGCTCGGGGCGCGCCCCTGAAATACGTCGGCGAGATCGCGAAATAGCCAGGGGCGGCCCAGGCAGCCGCGGCCGACAATCACGCCGTCGCAGCCGGTGCTGCGCATCATGCGTAAAGCGTCCTCCGCCTCCCAGATGTCGCCGTTGCCGAGCACGGGGATCCGCACCGCCGCCTTGAGCTCGGTGATCGCGTCCCAACGCGCGACACCGTCGTAGAGCTGAGCCGCCGTGCGCGCGTGCAGCCCGACCGCCGCGCAGCCCTCGCTCTCGGCGACGCGGCCAGCATCGAGAAAGGTGAGGAGCTGATCGTGGATGCCGAGACGAAACTTGATCGTCACCGGGATCGAGCCCGCGCTCTGGACCGCTGCGCGCACGATCGCCGCGAGCAGGCGCGGCTTGACCGGGATCGCGGCGCCGCCGCCCTTGGAGGTCACCTTGCGCACGGGGCAGCCGAAGTTCATGTCGATGTGATCGACGCGCCCTTCGCCGACCAGGCGCTCCACGGCGCGTCCGACGTAATGCGGATCGACTCCGTAGAGCTGCAAGCTGCGCGGCGTCTCCTCCGGGCCGAAGTCGGCGAGCTTCAGCGTCTTCTGGTTGCCTTCGACCAGGGGCCGCGCCGTGATCATCTCGCTCACGTAGAGCCCCGCGCCGAAGCGCCGGCAAATCGCGCGGAAGGGGTAGTTGGTGACGCCGGCCATCGG
>JAICQO010000199.1 GCA_025937835.1 Polyangiaceae bacterium | reverse complement strand
CAGGGCATCAACCTCGCGTTGTCCGAGTTGCTCGCGCAGCGCAAAAATACGCTGATCTTCGGCGAGGACGTGGGAAAGAAGGGCGGCGTGTACGGGCTCACCAAGGGCCTTCAGGAGCGCTTCGGGCCGCTGCGCGTGTTCGATACGTTGCTCGACGAGCAGACCATCTTCGGCCTTTCCCTCGGCATGTCGTTGACGGGGTTTCTCCCGATCCCCGAGATCCAGTACCTCGCCTACCTCCACAACGCCGAAGACCAACTGCGCGGCGAGGCGCTCACGCTGCGCTTCTTCTCGAACGGCGCCTACGAGAACCCGATGATCGTGCGGATCGCCGGGCTCGCTTACCAGAAGGGCTTCGGAGGGCACTTCCACAACGACAACTCGCTCGCCGTGCTGCGCGACATCCCCGGGCTCGTCGTGGCGGTGCCCGCGCGCGCCGCGGACGCGCTCGCGCTCTACCGCTGCGCGCTCGATCTCTGCGAGCGCGAGGGCCGCACGCTGGTGTTCGTCGAGCCGATCGCGCTCTACCACCACCGCGACCTGCTCGCCGAAGGCGACGGCGGTTGGCTCTCGAGGGACACGGGAGAAAGCGCCGAGCTCGGCCGCGGCCGGCTCTACGCGATCGAGCGGCCGGGCCTCGCGCTCGTGAGCTACGGCAATGGGCTCCTGATGTCGCTGCGCGCCGCGGACACCCTGCGAAGGCAGCACGGCATCGCGGCGAGCGTGCTCGATTTGCGCTTCATCGCGCCGCTGCCGGAAGCGGACATTCTTTCGGCGGCGCGCGAGGCCGGTCGCGTGCTGATCGTCGACGAGTGCCGGCGTTCGGGCAACGTCTCGGAAGCGATCGTCACCGCGCTGGTCGAGGCGGGCTTTCGGGGGCCGATCGCGCGCGTGACCAGCGCCGATTCACTGATCCCGCTGGGTGACGCTGCCCGCCTGGTGCTGGTGAACGAGGCCGAGATCGTCGCCCGGGCGACGGAGCTTGCTACGCGCGATCCAGGGCAGTAGCGTCCCGGGCCATGCCTTCGCTGCTCGCGCTCAGAGGAGCCTCGCTCGCGCTGTTGTTGTCGGCCCCGGCGGCGCTGGCGCAACCGGCCCCCGCCGCCGCAGCGCCGCCCCCGCCGGCCCCCGCCCCGGCGAAGGCCGCGTCGAGCGCCGAGCCGCCCTCGCGCGAGAACCTCGCGATCCCGTTCGAGAAGTTCTCGCTGCCCAACGGGCTCGAGGTGATCCTCCACCAGGACCGCTCGCTGCCGCTCGTGGCGGTGAACCTCTGGTACCACGTCGGCCCCGCCAACGAGCCCAAGGGGCGCTCCGGCTTCGCGCACTTGTTCGAGCACCTGATGTTCGAGGGCTCGCGCCACGTCGGACGCGAGTTCGATCGGCTGCTCGAGTCGGTCGGCGCCACCAACGTCAACGGCACCACCAGCTGGGATCGCACCAACTACTACGAGACCGTGCCGCGCCAGCACCTCGAGCTCGTGCTGTGGATCGAGAGCGACCGCATGGGGTTCATGCTCGACGGGCTCGATCAGGAGCGCCTCGACGTGCAGCGCGAGGTCGTGAAGAACGAGCGACGCCAGACCTACGAGAACGCGCCGTACGGCCCGAGCACGCTGGCGCTGCTCGACACACTGTTCCCGAGCGGCACCCCCTATCACGGCGCGGTGATAGGCTCGATGGAAGACCTGACCCGCGCCGAGCTCGGGGACGTGCGCGCGTTCTTCCAGGCTTACTACGCGCCCAGCAACGCGACGCTGGCCGTTGCGGGGGACTTCGAGATCGAGTCCGCAAAGGCGCTGGTTCACAAGTATTTCGCGACGCTCCCGAACCGCGCCAAGCCGCCCACCAATCACCAGCCGATTCAAAAGCTCGCCGCGCCCAAGCGGCTGGTCGTGAAAGAGCCAGTGCAGCTCGCGCAGGTGAACTTCGGCTACGTCGCGCCGCCGGCGTATTCGCCCGACGATCCGGCGCTCGACGTGACCATGGCCGTGCTCGCGGGCGGCAAGGCGACGCGCCTGTACCGGGCGCTGGTGGTGGAGGGCAAGGTCGCCTCCGACGTGTCGGCCGAGCTCGACTCGAATCAGCTCGCGAGCGCCGCGATGCTGAGCGCCACCGTGGCCTCGGGCAAGAAGCCGGAAGACGTGGAGCGCAGCATGGACGCGGTGCTCGAGGGGCTCGCGCGTCGGGGCCCGACGGAGGCCGAGCTGTCCCGCGCCAAACGCCGGATCGTGCTCGGCGTGCTTCAAAACCTGGAGCTGTTGAACGGCCCGGGCGGAGAGACGGGACGCGCCGGCATCCTGCAGCGACTGAACCATTATCTCGGAGACCCCGGCAGGCTCGCGAGCTGGGTGCAGTCGATCGAGAAGGTGTCGGCGGCGGACGTGCAGCGCGTCCTCCGCGATCACCTCGCGGCGCAGAACCGCGTCGTGGTCGTGACCGAGCCCACCGCAACCGAACGGAGCGCCCAGTGAAACGAGCCCTCGCAGCGAGCCTCGCCCTGCTCTTCGCCTGCGCCCCGCAGAAATCTGCGGAAAAGCCGCCGGCAGTCCTGTCCGCTCCGCCGCCCGCGAGCTCGGCACCCGATCCGGAAGCGTTCCGCAGCGCGCGCCCTCGGCCGAGCAGCCCTGGCGTGTTCAGCTATCCGACTCCCGCCGAGGTCGTGCTGCCGAACGGGCTGCGCGTGCTGCACGTCGAACGCCCGGGGCGTGTCGTGTCGCTCGCCCTCGTCGTACGCCACGGCGCGTCGTCCGTGCCCGAAGGCAAGAGCGGGCTCGCGGCGCTCACGGCGCGCATGCTGAGCGAGAGCACCAAGAAACGCTCGGCCATGGCCCTCGCCGAAGCCGTCGAGTCGCTCGGCACGTCGCTCGGAGCCGCAGCCAGCCGCGACGACTCGCGGGTGTCGATGACGGTCTTGCCTGCCGACTTCGGAGCCGCGTTGAAGCTGCTCGCCGAGGTCGTCACGGAGCCAGCCTTTGCGGCGCAGGACTTCGCGCGGGTGAAGAACGAGTGGCTCGACGCCGTGCGCGCCGAACGCCAGGAGCCGCAGCGGCTCGCGGCCCTGACCGCGTTCCGCGCGCTGAACGGGCCGATTTTCGGCGCGCCGGTCAACGGCAGGCTCGCCGATCTGACGCGGCTCGCGGTCGGCGATTTGCGCGACTTTCACGCGCGCGCCTACACGCCCGACAACTCCGCGCTGATCGTGGTCGGCTCGCTCGACACGGCCAGCGTCAAGGCCGAGGCCGAACAAAAGCTCGGCGGCTGGCGCGGCAAGAACCGCATCGTCCAGGTGGCGGCGCCTCCTCGTG
>JAICQO010000114.1 GCA_025937835.1 Polyangiaceae bacterium | reverse complement strand
GGGGAGAAGATCGGGAAGGGGATTTTTTTGGGGAGGGACTCGGGCGTGATCGCATAGATTGTCAGTGCGCGGGTGTGAGCTTGGAGCTGCAAACACGAGGCAAACTGCTGGAGTCATCGATTGAGTCTCGGGCGTGAACGCCGAGCTGGCCGCCTCGGACCGTGGCCCAGAGCCGCGCTTCGTTCGGGCACTGCGGAGCGAGCTGCGCTGCGGGGACGAGACTGCATGGTTCCCTTTCCACAGGACGCATAGCTATGGACGTTGCATTCATAGAATTTCACGACGCAGAGCTTGCCTCCATAGGCGTCGATGCGGGCCAGCTGCGCTTGACGTTCTCGCATGTGTGTCTCTACGAGCTGGTCGCGCCAGCCAAGTATGCCGCTTGGAGCTTCACAGGGGCCCTCTGGATCCAAGCGCCTCGCGATATACATTTTCGGCTCGCGGGGCCGCTGCCGGAAGACATCATGGACTTGGAAATTGATGGGACATACCCCGATGAGAAGAGCGCGCCGAAGTTGCTCGCTGGGACCTCCGCGTCAGCGATTCGATTCACACTAGCGGACGGATCGGAAGGGTCCTGCAAGTGCTCTCTTGTGCGCTTCGAGATCGGTAAAAAGTTGAGCCGGCAGGCGGATTGGCTCGGCCCCTTATAGCCGATTCGCCGACGATGTGCGGTGGAGGCAACGAGGACGACTTCGTGTTTTCGTTTGGTAAGTGGCGCGGCGCCCAAGGCAATGAGTGCTCGTATGATGATGCCGGGAATCTACTGCCGGACCTCAATCAGACGTACAACTTCTATCCAGATCCCCTGACGGCCGGCCACATCTGGTGCGATTTCGGCGCTCACTTTTGGTACGGCGGCGCGGATGGCTACACACCAAATTGGACTACACAGTACTAGTTTGGCTCAGCGCATTGCCAAAGCTGACGCAAGGATCCTTGGGGCCTTGGTCGCCCTGTACGGAGCGATTTGTGTCTTCTGTGCAAGCGCTGCCGACGAGACAATTGTTGCTATCCTTGATGTGCTCTGGCTGTTGGGGCCCGCAGCAAATCTCGTCCATGGATCGAAACTGCTCGGGCTATTCCTGGTCGAGACACTGGTGATTTTCTGGACGATTCGCCTCTTCGTCCGAGCAGCGCGTCGGCGACATCGAATGTGGATCGGCGCTGCGGCGATCGCAATTTGGGTCTTGTCAGGCATCTTCGCTTACGCCGTCGCCTGGTGAGCGATGAAACAGTGCGTTGGCGCTCACATCAAGCCGAACGAACCGAGAAAAATGAGGGCAGACCGGCTCGGGGAAACAGTCGCGCGCGGCGCGGTATTACGACAAGTCGCGATGGCGCTACCAAAGAGCGAGTGCCTGACGGACCTGGGCGATGGCACTCGGCAGACCTCGCAAGACGACCCCGGAGTCCAAACGCAGCACTCGGTACCCGAGCGCGGCTAGCCGCGCGTCACGCCTGGCATCCGCCTTCGCTCTGCAATCGTGGTACCCTCCGTCGACCTCCACTACGAGCCGCTGAGCGGGAGCCAGAAAGTCGACGATGCACTCCCCGAGGACGACCTGCCTGCGGAAGGCAACGCCCAGCCGTCCGCCGCGGAGCGCGGCCCAGAGCCGAGCTTCCGAGTCGGTGGGCGCTGAGCGCAAGGCGTGCGCGCGCTGTTCGAGCACTGCGGAACGAGCTGAGCTGCGGGGACGCGACTGCATGAGGAACTCCTTCGTCCGGGGAAGTGGCCGGACGCAGCCCACCCGGCGCAGGATCCGTGACGCGCGAAAGCCGTGTCACGGGCGCTGTGACTGCGCGCGGCGCGGAGCGTGCGCCTCCCGCGAAGTCCGGTCACTTCCCCGGGCGAAGGCTGACGCGCAGCGTGTGCCCGTTCCAGCGTTGCGCGGCGTGAGCGCGCGCCCAATGCTGTTGTTCGGCCAGCCCCGTGCGAGCGAGCGCAACGTCTACCTCCCCCGCTCGCGCGCAGGGCGAAGCCCGAGCACGAGTTTGGGGGAGGTCGGCCGCCCGCAGCGCCGCAGGCGCGAGGACGGACGGGTGCGGGGCAGGCGCGGCGAGCTCGCCACCCAAACCGCGACCTTCGGGAGCACCGCGCTCTTCTCGGAAACGTACGACTCCGTCACAGCTCCGCGCGACACCCTGGGCCGGATCACGCGCAAGACCGAGACCCTCGAAGGCGTCACCACTGCCTACGACTACACCTACGACCCGCGCGGCCGCCTCGAGTCCGTCACCGAAAACGGCTCCGTTACCGCCGAGTACACCTACGACGACAACGGCAACCGCACCACCGCGACGACCCCGAGCGGCACCGTCAACGCGACGTACGACGACCAAGATCGCCTGCTCACGTACGGCCCCCTGGCGTTCACGTACGGGGCCAACGGCGAGCTCGAGAGCAAGACCGACACCGCAACCGGCGCCGTCACCGAGTACGACTACGACGTCTTTGGGAACCTCAAGCGCGTGGACCTCCCGACCGGCGACGTCATCGAGTACGTCATGGACGGCCGAAACCGCCGCGTGGGCAAGAAGAAGAACGGCGTGCTCAGCAATGGCTGTACCGGAACCAGCTGCAAATTGCGGCGGAGCTCGATGGCGCCGGCAACCTCGTGGTCGAGGACACCAATGCCGGGTTTGTGCCGTTGGGGTTTGCGGGCGGGATGTACGATGCGGACACCGGGCTCGTGAGGTTTGGGGCGAGGGATTATGAGCCGCAGATCGGGCGGTGGGTGAGCAAGGATCCGATCCGCTTTAGTGGCGGGATCAATCTGTTCACGTACGCTGACGGCGATCCGGTGAACTGGATTGATCGCACTGGCCGAGACCCTTCATTTGCTGCGGTAGCAGGCACGGCAGCTGCAGGCGCCGGCGTAGCGATCCTGGCAGTCGGCACTGCTCCAGCATGGGGCCTCGGACTCCTGGTTTGCGGTGGCGGGCTACTCATCTACGACCAGATAAGCGACGAAGTCGGGGTGGTCGATGCCATCGACAAGGCCGAACGCCGCCCCGTCCGAGACTATCATCGAAGACAAGAGGAACAGATCCGCGAGATGGAGAGGGAGAGCTCCGGTGACGAGCCCTGAGGGTAGCATCTACGAAACAATAGAAGTGGAGCAGCGACGCCTCGCGCGCGTTCGGCGAGCGATGCCCGTCGTCTGGCTCGTTGTCGCGTTCTTTGGCGTGGTCGCAGCACGCAAGGTCTGGCTTGCGTCTCGGATCGCCGAAGCCTTTAGTATCGACTTTGATACAGCCGTTGCACTGGTTCTGATGAGGAGTACGGAAAGGCTCTCGCGGTCGTTCGAGGGGTACGAGG
Source organism: Polyangiaceae bacterium (assembly GCA_025937835.1). GTDB lineage: Bacteria > Myxococcota_A > Polyangia > Polyangiales > Polyangiaceae > PMG-095. The sequence goes on along the minus strand of JAICQO010000114.1, from coordinate 14,697 downwards.
TGGTTTTCCTCGACTACGTGACCGCTGCCTTTGTGGAAACTTGCGTCTTCGCAATGGGCGTAGTGATGTTGGTGCTTCTCGCCCCTATTCGACGCAGACAAGGCGCCATCTGCTCTCACGCCAAGATGCATCACCCGACTACTCCTGAACGGGAGCCCGCGTGCCCAGATCTTTAAGCGCAACGTCTTGAAATGATGGAAATAGTTCCGGTCTGCCCCGCGTTCGTTCGGTTGCGAAACCGCGACGGCGCCATGATCGCTCACGTCCTCGTGCGCTCTGTCCGAGAATCCAAGCCGCGTTGGCCAACCAGATCCCGCTCGAACAGCTACGGCCGCTCGCCTCCCTGCATGTCGCGCGCGTTTTCGCTCGCGATCTCGTGCTGAATCGTTCGTTTGCGCCGGTCTGGTTGCGGCAGCTTGCTTCGCACCGTCTGCGTAGGAAGGCAAGATGCCTGCCGGTCTAATTCTCGGTTACGCCAGCCTCGCACTTTCATTTCTTGGATCCGTGGTGGGGACGTTACTACTCGCGCGGGCGGCGTTCGCCCTGAGATTCAGAGCGCAGCAAGCGGATCGAGACTTCAAAGCTGCTGAGCTTTCGCAGATCGGGCGGTGGGTGAGCAAGGATCCGCTGAGATTTGACAGCGAAGACGCGCCGAACCTGTACGTGTACGTCAACGGCGATCCGGTGACTTCGTGGACCTGACAGGCCGCCAGGCGATCCCGATTCCGTGGGGTCCAATCATCGGCGGCGCAGCGGCTGGTGCGGCGATGGGTGGGGTTGCAGGTGCGATCGTCGGGGCGATTCTCGGCGCAGCAATCATCTCCGTACCGGGCGACACGCCGGTCGACGGGGGCTGCGGCCCGAAGCGATTGACCCGACGAAGTCGGATGATGAGCTCATTACTGTCAGCAGTACGCTTCGGCCGCGCAAGCCGACTGCGTCCAACGTGGTCATTCGCTGAACGAGTGTTTGAACGTTTACTTAATTGCACTTCGGAGGTGCATTGAACGTGGCAGAGGGTACTTGCGCGGTCTGCACGGTGCGGCCCGCAGCGTTCTCGTTGCCGATCTCGATCTGTCGAGATTGTCGCGCCGGGATGGCACGCGTCGTTCTATTCGCAGACGAGGAAAAGATCCGAGAGATCTGGCGCATAGGCCCCACCTTCGGCAGCAAACGAGAGCGGTCAAGGCAGCGCGAGAGCACGGTTGGCGCAGAGGTGGTGGCGTCTGTCGCGTGGGGCCTTCTGGAGCAGGGTCTTCTAGACGATGCACTTGTGACCGCAGCAGAAGCTGTCGCGCTCGGTGAGACCGCAGATGCCAACGGGGTAGGTGCCAGCGCTCTGGAGGTAATGTTCGATACTCGGCTCCAGCAGGACGAATTCTTTGATCGCCTGAGGCGTGCACTTCGGAACGCCGTCAGTCCGTAGACCGCCGATCAGTTTGAAGCGACTGAATTAAGGACTTCCGCATCGACATGCGCAGTCTCACGATCACCTGTCCCGCCGGAGAAACTCGCACCCGCACGCGATACCGAGCGAATACGCCGGAGCGACCCGTACAATCTTTACATGCCTGCGGCGCGGCCCAGCGCGTCGCTTTCGAGCTCGAGGGCTTGGGCGAGGTTACCGAGCTGAGCGACGATGGCGTCGGCTTCGGTGGCGAGGTCGCGGCTCGAGACGAGGCCGAGGCCGCGGCAGGCGCCGATCGAGCGCTCGATGGTTTGGAGCTTGATTTCGGCGGCGCGGCTGGTGGCGACGAGGCGTGCGCGCTGCTCGAGCCGGCGCTCTGCCACGGTGCGGGCCTGGCGCAAGCTCATGCGCAAGCCGAGGTCTTGCTCGGTGGCGAAGGCTGTTTGAAGCTCGGCGATCTCGGCTTCGAGCTCCGGTTTCTTCACTTCGTCGAGGTAGCGCAAGAGCCGCTGGTGTTGCTGGCTCAGGCGCCGAAACTGGGGCAGCAGCTGCTCGAGCTTCTGCGCGGAGCGATCGAACTCCGCGTCGCCCGACTCGATGCCGAGCGCGCGCACCTCCGAGATCGCCCGCTCGAGCGCGAGCAGCCTGCCCGCGTGCAGCGCGTCCAGCTCGGCTGACGACGCGGGCGCCGGTGCGAAGGAGCTCGACGGAGGCTGAAAGGAGCTCGAGGTGCGCTGGCTCGGCTGCGGCTCGGGCGCGGGGCGCAACTCCGCCCAGCGACGGAACGCGGGCAGGTTCGGCGCGAGCGATAGCCAGAGCAGCTCGGCTGCGAGCCCCAAGAGCAGCGGCACGGGCGAGGCCGAGGCGACCGAGAAGAGCGCCGAGCCGCCGAGCAAGATCAGGTTGTATTGGAGCTTGAACGCGGAGGAGAGGTAGCGATTCGCCATGGGACGGGCTCAGGGGGCGCGAGCGGCGGTTTCGCTGCGCTTCGGGCGCCGCTCGGGCAATCTCCCGGGGTTGCGGATGAACAGGATGTCGGTGCGGCGGTTCTGAGCGCGGCCCTCGGGCGTGCTGTTCGGCGCGACCGGGTGGGCCGAGCCGTTGCCTCGCGCGATCAGCCGTTGCGGCGGCACGCCGCGCTGCACCAGGTAGTCGACGATGGCGCGCGCGCGGCGCTCGCTCAGCTCTTGATTGGCGGCGCGGTCACCCAGGCTGTCGGTGTTGCCTTCGATGCGCACGGACATGCTACGCGCGATCTCGATCTGCGGTAGCACCTGCGTGTTGACGGCCGCGATCGCCTCTGCGGCCAGCTCCGCGCTACCGCTCGGAAAGCCGATCGAAACCGGCTTCGTGAGCAGGGGCGCACCCACGCGCGCGACGCGGGGCTCGTAGACTTCGCTCGGCTCGGGCGCAGGTCTACCGCGCTGCTCCCAGACCGCGCGGACGGCTCGGTCGTCGCGCAGCGTGACCGGCGCGAAGCGGTCGTGGATCTCGGCCTGCGGATAGTTGATCCAGATCCCGTCCGCCTGGTTGTAGACGCGGTCGAAGGCCGGGCTTTGCCCGTCGAGGCCGAAGAAGCGCACGTTGTCCGAGAGCGTCGTCCACTTGGCCCAGCCGAGCGCTGCCAGCGTCTTTTCGTAGCCGAGCTCGTCGCGAAAGCGCGAGGCCACGGTCGAGATCAGCCTGGCGGCCCTGGGCCGATCTTCCTCAGCCTGCTTCACGGCTTCGAACCAGGCCCGCGCGAGCTTCTGCGCGAAGTCGGCGTGCTCGTCCAGGAACGACTTCTTCGCGAGCAGCACGTCCGCCACGAGCTCCGTGGCGTCGGCGGTCGAGAACAGCCGGTGTGCGCCGGGGCGGTTCTGGAGCGCGAGCGTCACGTCCGGCTCCCACAAGCAGGCGAGGTCCACCTTGCCCTCCTCGAACAGCTTGCGTCCGAACGTGAAATCGTCGGGCGAGAACAACGCGGCCTTGCGCACCTCGGCGAGCTCCGCAGGGCTCAGCCGGGAGTTCGAGATCATGAACTCGAACACCGTGTGGTCCGGCGAGAACAGCAGCATGGCCGAAGCGCGGCCCTTCAGATCTTCCGGCTTTTGCAGCTCCCGCGAGGCGACACACGCGTCGCCGCCGCGCGACCAATCGATCTGCAGAAAGGCCTTCACGTCCACGCCGGCCTTGCGATAACCGCCGAGCGAAATCGGCAGCTCGTCGACCGTCTGCCAGACGGCGTCGATCTCGCCCTCGATCAGCGCCTTGTTCTTGCTCGGCGCATCTTCGATGAAGACGATTTCGAACTTCAGGCCCTCGCGCGCCGCAGGTGAGCCGGGCTGCGTCTCGAGCCCCCCGGCGGCCACGAGCAGCGGCATGTGCCCCGGCCATTGCGAGACCGCGATCCGGAACGGGCGTACGGCTCGGCTCGGCGCGGAGGCGACCGGTCCCGGTGCGGAGCTCGCCGTGGCCGCCGCGTGTTCGGGCGCGACGGGCACGAAGCGATGCTTGTGCGTGTGGTAGCCGACCACGCCGCAAACCACGAGGATGCCGGCGATCAACAGCTTCGCTACGGGAGTGAGCTTCTCCATCTGCGGGATTGTGATTATTCACGATCCGCACGGCGCGTGGCCAACGATGCGTCGCAGTTCGTCGACATGCTCGCGCGTGTGTTGCGAGAACGTAGCCGCGTCGAAACTCGAGCGAAACGCACGACGTTCGCGCGGCGCTCAGCGGCCGTTCAAGAAACTCCAGATCGCTTGCTGCGACGGCGCGTGGAAGCCGATCAGGTGACGGCCGCCGTGCACGGTCCAGAGCTCGACGGCGCCGCGACGGCAATTTCGAAAACGCGACACGCGCGTCTCGTCACCGGGAATGCGCGCCTCGAAATCGAAGTCGCGGACGGGTTCGGGGAGGCCGCCGCAGCCGAGCCGCTCCGCCCAACCCCCGACCGTGCTCTCCGCCGACAGGTGCTCGCGCTCGCTGCCATGACGGAACACGCGCCCGCCCTGGTAGCTGACGATCGGGTCGGCGTCGCCGTGTACCTCGAGCACCCGTAGGGGTGCGGTCGCGGGACAGCTCTGGGGTGGCGGGGGCCCCGCCCCCGAGATGCTGGCCACGGCCTTGACCAGTCCGCCGAGCTCACACCCCAGGCGGTGTGCCATGAACCCGCCGTTCGAGAAGCCGACCGCGAACACCCGCTCCGGGTCGATTGCGCCCGTGGCCAGAGCGGCTTCGAGCGCCGCGCGCAGCTCGCCCACGTGGTCTACGGGCGCCCGATCGAAGTTGCAGCAGCTCGCGCCCGCGTTCCAGAAGCGCTTCCCCGAGCTGTCGCGCGAACCGTCGGGGGAGAGCCAGGCGATGGCCTGTTTGGCCGCAAAATCGGCCCAACCCGAGGAGGTGACGAAGTGCGCGCCGTCGTCGCCGTAACCGTGCAGCAAGAGCAAGAGCGGTCGGCGGTGCGACGGCCCACTCCCGGGAGGTAGGTGGAGCTCGGAGCTCGAGAGGCGACCGAGGGCCGCAACTGCGGGGCGACTCGAGCCCTCCGCGCGCGGCGCGGCTTCTTTCCTGGAGCAGCCGAGAGCGGCGTACAAAATTCCGGTCAAGACCAAGCCGCGCAACGACACCTGACACCAGATACCCGACACCCGATACCGAAGCTACTGACGCCGCGCGTCGCCCTGCTCCGATGTAAGTCCGACGAACCGCACGCGTCGTGGAAGCGAACCGTCCTCGCGTTCGTTCATGAGTCGTGCGACACTGCGACTCCGACCCGAAGCACATGCGAGCTTCGAGGGCGGCACTTTGATGCGGGCCAGCCTCCTCGTCCTGACGCTCCTCGTTTCCGCGTGCAATCTGTTCATGCCGCCGGCACCGGCCGTGAAAGCGCCGGAGCCGCAGCCAGCCGCCTCGCCCGACGAGGTCGAGCGCGATCCGAGTGAGCCCCCGGACGTGCAGCTGTCGACCGAAGACGATTTCGTGGTGCGAGTGGTGGCCGGCAACGTCACCTGTTCGGGCGCGCTGATCGCGCCGGATCGCGTGCTGACCGCGCACCACTGCGTTGCGGTGCGCTCGGCCAACGGAAATTTCGAAGCGCGCGACATGGAGCCCGAGCGGGTGCGCATCGAGCTCGGCGGCGGGCACTTCCCCTGGGGCGAGGTAGCGGTGAAGAGCATCGTGGCCCCGAGCTGCGGTCACGGCGCGGGCGACGGCGACATCGCCGTGCTCGTGCTCGATCGCGCCGTTCACGGCGTGAAGACCCGGGCCCCAGAGCTCGACCAGGCCCCGCTCGAAGGGGTGGAGGTGATGCCGATCGGCTTCGGGCGCTGTGCGCTGAGCGGCGATGGCGTCTACCGCAAGGTGCGCAACGGTTCGGCCGTGACGCGCGTGGCGCCGGAACACTTCCAACTACAAGCGGCGATCTGCCCGGGGGACTCGGGCGGGCCCGCCGTGAGCCTCAGCACGGGGCGGATCCTGGGCGTGGTCTCGCGCAGCGTGATGGACGGTGACGAGGCGTCACTCGGTCTGACCGAGCTGGCCCGCCTCGACGCATTTCGTGCCGTGTTCGCCAGCGCGGCGCTCGTCGCCGAAGGCGCCGGCGTCGCCGAGCTGCCCCCGGTCGATTGTCGCTGACCTCCTGCGTTTGCTAGGCTGAGAGCCCGTGCGTCGCTCGTTCCCGCGGCTGATCGCGTATCTGGCGATTTTTTTCGGCGTCTTGATCGGCCTTGCGCGCGCGACCGCGATCCGCTGGTACAAAATTCCGACCGACGACCCGTACTTGCAGGCGTCGGTCGCGCCGACGTTGGTGGGCGGCGATTGGATCCTGCTCTGGCGCTTGACCAAGCCCGGCTTCGGCGACCTCGCGCTGTGCGCCGAGCCCAACGCCGAAGACCGCTCGGTGATCGGCCGCATCGTCGGCGTCGGACGCGACAAGGTCGAGATCCGCGGCGCCGAGCTGTCCGTCAACAACCGCCGCATGAGCAACGAGAACGCCGCCAGTCCGACCTTCACCGTGACGGATCCGGCGACCAAGCAAGAGATCGAGCAGCCTCTCGACAAGGAAGACCTCGTCGGCCGCGTCCACCTGCGCGGCGGCATCCCCAAGGGCAGGCAACGCGAGCCCGTGACGCTCACCGCCGAGCCGGGGAGCGCCGTGCTCGTCAGTGACAACCGCTTTTTGCCTTACGACTCCAGGGACTTTGGTCTGGTGCCCCTGGAGTCGTGCAAGGAGATGGTGATTTACCGGATCGTGGGCGCGAAGGGGTTCGGCGACGTTGCGACCAGGCTGTCTTGGGTCTGGTAGAGCGAGCTCGCTCTACTGCGCCATCTCGAACGCCTTCTCGTCCCAGAACACGCCGGCGCGGGGGCCGCCGTTGCACTCACCGTCGGACTCGCCCGGGCGCTTGAGCCACAGGAACCCGTCGATCACTTCGCTGCCGGTCTCGGTGGTCGGCGCCTTGCCGAGCTTGCGGCCGGGCGGGTTGCACCATTCGACGCCCTGGGGGCCGGCGCCGTTTCGGCTCGTGTCGATGACGAAGTGAGCGCCACCGAGCTTCTCGCTGACGGCGTTGCCGTAAGGGATGAGCTCGTCGTCGGCGCGGTAGTTCGAGGTGTTGATGGCGAAGCCGTTGGCGTCCTCGACACCGGCCTTCTTCAGGCGCTCGACGATCACGTCCACCTCGGCCCACTTCGAGTGCAGCGCGTCCAGGTAGACGATGGTCTTCGGGTTCTGGCGCAAGACCTTGATCGCGTCGTGCAGCAAGAACATGCGCTCGTCGACCTGCTCGGGCGTGAGGCAGTTGTCGACCAAACCCAGCGAATCCGGCTCGAGGATGACGACCGCGCCGTTCTCGCCGATTCCGGCCGCTATCTTGCGGATCCAGCGGCGGTACATGTCCGCCGTCTTCAGGCCGCCCGCGGAGTGCTGGCCACAGTCGCGGCCCGGCACGTTGTACGCGACGAAGATCGGCAGCGCGCCGTCCTTGGCCGCCGTGTTCGTCACGGCCTGCACCTTGCGAAACACGTCGCTGTTCCACTCCCCGAGCCACAGCGCCTGCGGTTGTTTCGCGATCTTGTCGAGCAGCGCGGCCTTGTCCGGCGCGCTCTCGCGCAGCGCGTTGGCGCGCAGCTGAGCGAGCGACTCCGGATCCACCCACAGCTTCACGCCCTTCAGCGGGTTGCCCGTGGCCTTTGGCGGCTTCGGCGCGTCGGTGATCGGCGCGTTGTCCGACGGCGCGCTCGCGCCGCTCGGCGCGGTCGCCGCGGGTTTGGCGGCGCCACCGCACGCGGTGACGAGACCGAGGCTCAGGGCGAAGAGCGCGGTGCGCGCCCGGCTGGACGAGAAACGGAGCGTCTGAGAGAAGCGTGTCGACATTTGGGGGGCGTTTTATGTGCCGAATTCGGCGGAAAAGGCAATGGGCTGGCCGTTCGTGAGCGCCGCGTCGGCCGTAAGTAACCGATCTTTCCCGCGCGGCTTTCCCAAGCTTTTCCGGGCGCTGCACGCTCCTGCTAGCATTGCTGGATCAATTTTCGAGAACCATGCGTGTCGTCTGGCTTTTGCCCGCGTTGACGGAGCTCGGCCGTGCCCTCGGGGTGCTCGCCGTGCTGCTCGCCTGCACACCGAAGGACACCGCGCGCGCTCCCAGCAACCCGCCCGCTGCCACCGAGAGCTCGAAGGCACGGCTCTCGCCGCCGTCTCCAGCCGTGGCTCCGCTCGCGCCGCCGCTGGATGCGGAGCCCGTGCTCGTCGTCACCGAGCCGAGCGCGCTGGCCGAGCTCGAAAGAACGCAGCTTGCTCTGGGGGATTTCCTGATAGGCCCGGGCACGGGGGCCGTGAGCAATCGCCGCCTGCTCGAGTCGCCGCGCTATGCGTCTGTGGTCGCGACGCTGAAGGCCGACGTGCGAGCGCTGGCTGCCGGCGATCCTGCCGCGGGCGTCGGCGTCGCTCGCTACTCTCACCGGTTGTTCGACGTGCGCTGGCTCGAGGCGGACAACGTGCGGTTCGAGCTCGTGGCAGCCGTGAACCGCGCCGATCGAGCGGCGTTCCGCCCGGGGAGCTGCGGGGAGACGCGGCTCGTCTATCGACTCGCATACCGCGCCAGAGCAGCGGGTGAGGTCGGCTCGCGCCTGCCCATGACGCTGTCGCTCGAGATCCCGCTCAGCGACCAACCCGGTTGTCGCGAAGCGGTCGCGCGCTGGCGCGTCGGGGGCTCGCCATCCGGCGTGGAGCTCGCGCGGGCGCTCACGGCCTCGGGCGGCGCGCTCGAACGGCGCTTTCTAGAGCAGCGATTCGACGCCGCGCGCCTGGCCGTGAACGTGCAGGGCGTGCGCTGGCCGTCGGCGGTGCGCCCCGATCTCGGCGGGCACGCGGAATACCTGCTGCGCTCCTTCGAGCTCGACGCGAGCGGCCAATACCGGCCCGCGCTGCTCGAGAACACGCCCGACCCAGAGCGTCTCGAACGCGAGCCCGCCTTGCGCGCCGACTTCGTGAGGTGGCTCCGCGAACCCGAGAACCTCGAAGCGGTCTCGCGGGGGGTTGCGTTGGTCCCGCAGCGATTTCTGTCGGACCGCGCGCTCTCGGTGACCCCTCGCGGGCTGTCGCGGCTCGCCAACCGTCCGTTCTCCGGAGTGTTTACCAAAGCGGAGCTCGGCGAGCTGCGCTTCGAGGAGGGCAGCGCGGTGCGCTCCGTGGCGGGCCTGCTACGCCGCCTGGACGCTCTCTCTTGCCCGGGGTGCCACGCGGCTCGCAGCGTGGCGGGCTTCCATTTGCTGGGCGACGATGCGGCCGATGCCGCGCCGGGCAACAGCCTGAGCTCGGGTTTGTCGCCGCACGTTCGGGACGACCTTTCGCGCAGGCTCGCGTTCGCTAACCGCGTGGGCGAGCCCGGAAACGACGACAGCCAGCCGTTCCCCGAGCGCGGTGCGTACGCGGGCTACGGCGCTCACTGCGGGCTCGGCGGCGATCCGAGCTTTTCCGGTTGGGGCTGCGCGGACGGCCTGAGCTGCAAACCGTACGACGCGCCCGTGGGCGACGGTATCGGTCAGTGCATGCCCGAAGCTGGAGGCTTCGCAGGAGACGCGTGCGAGCTCGGGCCGCTCCAGGCCAAGCGTAACGCCCGGCGCGATCGCGTGGCGCGGGTCGAGCGCTCGGCGTGCGCGGGCAACGCCGTCTGCGACGCCAACGCCGTCGGCTTTCCCGGCGGCATGTGCGCCGAGTCGTGCAGCGCGCTCTCGCCCTCGGCCGCGTGCGGCGCGATCGCGATCCTCGAGCCGTTCAACGCCTGCCTGGCGCGCAACGAGCCGTTCTCGACGTGCATTGCAGAGCACGTGCGCCCGGCCGGGCTTCGAGCTTGTGGCCCCGAAGCGCCGTGCCGGGACGACTACGTTTGTGCGCGCGGCCCGACCGCGGACGTCTGCCTACCGCCCTATTTCCTGTTCCAGCTGCGAGTCGACGGTCACCGCTGACCGCCGACTCGCGCCAGTTTCCGGCTCAGAAGGGGATGCCTGGCGGGAAGATGCCGCCGTTGCTCTCCCCGATCTTCACGTCCACCACGTCGGGGCAGGCCTGGATGGCCGCGGTGCAGGCGTCCCAGTCGCTATCCGCTTCGACCTCCACGTTCGCGCTATCGGAGCCGGTGCTGCAATTGCAAGTCCACACCCCGTTGGCCTGCGAGCAGGAGGTGAAGAGCGTCCCGTACAACCAGAGGTCGAAGTCGCCGACGGTTCCCGCCTGGCGGCAATCGACTTGAGCGTTGCAGTACCCGCCGCCTGCGGACTGGGAAGCGGGTGAGCAGGTGATCGGGCCTTCCAGCTCCACCCCCGAGATGTCACAGCCCGCGCTGACCTGTCCGCACAGTGCGCCGTCCGTGGGCACCTCCACATCGAAGCGCGTCGAGGTGCGATCGGTGTTGCAGTAACAAGTCGAGCGGCCGGTGCTCTGGTTGTTGCAGGAGATGTAACGGTTTTGGACGAGCGTGGCGAACACGCCCTCCGCGACCTCTGCGGTCTGCGAGCACTGAGTGAGCGACTCGCAGTAGCCCGATCCGCCGCTCGTGTTCTGCGGGACGCATACGGGCTCGCCGAGATCGGGCGGCGTATCCTCGCAGAGCGGCAGCATCGTATCGCAGGCGGTGGTGCCGTCCTGTCCGCTGATCTGGTACTGGTAACCGTTCTGGCAGGAGCAAAGCTGCACGCTGCCGCTTTGAGTGCAGTTCGCATAGCGCATCTGCGACACGCCGGCTGTGACGCCACCCTCGATTTCGAAGGGGCGCGTGCAGGTCTCTTCCACGTAGCAGTAGCTCGAGGTGCGCGATGCGTTCGTTTCCGAGCACTCTTCGGGGCCCGGGTTCGGGACCTCGCCGGACGCGCAGAAGTCGGCGATCGCCGAGCAGGCGGCACTGCCAGCGAGCCCGGTGACCGAGTATTGGTCCACCATCGGTTTCCTGTTGCCCTGGCACGCGCAGATCCAGCTACCGTTCCGCTGGTCGCTGCAGCTCGTGTAGAGGTACTGCCCGCCGTCACAGGTCATCTCGACGTAGCAATCGTAAATGCTCGTGCCGAGCCCGACCGGGGTGCAGCCCTCGGGCGGTTCCGGCGGGTCGGGGATGTTGGGGTCGCCGGCTTGCGGCATGCTCTTGCCGCCGCCCGTCGACGGGGCACCGCCGCGTCCACCCGCCGCGGGCGCGCCACCCTTGCCGATGCCCCCGGCGGTTCCGACCGTGCCGCCAGTTCCGGCCTTGCTCGGGCTGCCTCCGGTGGTTGGCGAAGTGTCACCCGCGGTGCCGCCCGTGCCGCTCGACTCGCCACCGGCCCCGCCTTCTCCCGGCGGATTTGGCTTAGATGAGCCCTGGCCGGCTTCTCCGGCCTCAGAGCCGGGACCGTCGGGAGACAGCCCGGATTCGCCACCGCACGCGCCGAACAGGACGACGCTCACACCAAGCAACCCGTATAAATTTATAGCCCGCATTCAGACCTCCACGCGCGCAGAAGAGTAACACGAATTCACGTGCCGGCAGCGGCGAAGTAAGATTCCCTGCCGCGTCCCCGACGGCACCTGCAACGATGACGACACTGCGACCACGGAACGGATCGGCTGACCGCTGCCAGCCCCCGAGGGCCCTCGTGACGCAGCAGCGCGGCAACCGCTGGGTCGCCGGTTTGTTGCTGTTGGCGCTCGGTTGCGGAGACTTCGACGAAACGTCCTCCAGCTCTAGCCGCGGTTTGCGGTACGTCGCCGCGCCGGCGCGCTTGCCCGCGATCGACGAAGCCGCGCGGCGCAACGTGATCATCGTGATCGGCGACGGCATGCAGCTCGCGCACGAGGTGGCGACCAGCCGCTACCTTTACGGCAAGGACGACGGCCTGTCGTTCCACCAGCTGCCCACGCGCCTGTTCAAGACCACCTGGGACGTGAACGTGTACAACGCACGCGCGTCGCAGCGCGGCGTCGCGCCGTACTCTCCGAACACTTTCGACCCGATGGTCGGCTACGATATCAACCTCGGGGGTGAAGCGCCGTATCCACTCTTGCCCGACACGGCCGGGCGTCGCGAATACTTCCTGAATCCGTTGATTTATCCGGACAGCGCCTCGACCGCGACGGCGATGGCCACCGGCGTCAAGACCGATTCCAGCAACATTTCCTGGTTCACGGGCGATCCAGTCAACGGCGCGCTGGCCACCTCGCCGCAGACGCTACGCCGGCGTTACGGCATGTCGATCGGCTTCGTGACCACCGTGCCGCTGTCGCACGCCACGCCGAGCGGCTGGTTCGCGCACAACCCCGAGCGCTTCGCCTACTGGGCCCTCGGTCACGAGATCTTGACCGAGACGCGGCCCGACGTCGTGATCGGCGGCGGGGTGCAAGCCGGCACCTCCTACCTCGACTCGCTCGACGTCGAGGCCATCTACGCCGATCCGAGCTACCTGGTGGTCAAGCGCGAGCCCGGCGTCGACGGCGGCGAGAGCGTGCTCGCGGCTGCAGAGAAGGCGCGCGCTGCGGGGCAGCGGCTATTCGGCGCCTTCGGCGGACCGGATGGCAACTTCGAATCACCGGTCCCGGTGCACGCCCCCGGAGATCCGTCGGTGGCGCGCGGCTCGATCGAAAACCCGCGCTTCGGTGACGCAGCCGTGGCGGCGCTCGAGGTGTTGTCGCAGAACCCCCGCGGGTTCTTCCTGCTCGCCGAGCAGGGTGACATCGACTGGTCGAATCACTCCAACGACTTCCCGCGCATGATCGGCTGCGTTACCGATTTGCACGAGGGCGTGCAGGCGATCCTCGACTTCGTCGATCGTCCGGGCGACGCCATCGACTGGTCGAACACGACGATCGTCATCACCGCCGATCACGCCAACAGCTACCTGCGCCTGGAGACCGAGCTCGGCGCGGGCGAGCTCGTGGTGCGCGATCCGGTGACCGGCGCTTACCCGCCCGGCAAGATCAGCTATGCCACCGGCTCCCACACGTCCGAGATGGTGATGGTCTACGCCAAGGGTCCGGGCGCGGCCTTCCTCGAAGAGTCCGCCACGGTGTACCCGAATCACCCGACGATCATCGACGATACGGCGCTGCACGGGATGACGCTCGAAGCCGCGCGCCGCTGAGTTGTTGCGAAGTTCCACCCAACGTCGACTATCTTCGCGCCGTTTACTTGGTGTCGAACTTTTGGGTTGGAGGATCCAGTGAACCGCAAAATCGTGGCTGGTTAATCGGGATTTCTGCTTCGGTGTTCAGCAGCTTCGCGTTGGCGAGCGCACCGGAGACGCACGACGGCTTCTTCTTTCAGGGCAACATCGGCGGCGGCTACCTGTCCACGAGCCGTGGAGATGACCGTATGACATGACGATATCGGGGCCCGCGATTGGTGGCGGCCTGTTGGTCGGCGGCACCATCGCTCCCGGCCTCGTGCTCGGCGGTGTTCACGACGCTCGCCCCGAGCTTGCTCGCGACCTTCACGTATCACTGAGGGGCCGTTCGACGACCCGCACGGGTGACGCTGCGCCCCGCGCCGAAAATGGCTCGGGGCGCGCTTGCCCCCGGGGGGGCAGGCGCCTAGCGGTTCAGGTGCCCAGATCGTGGCCGGCACAGCCCCGCCGTCCGGGTTTTTCCGCGGGCTCAGAAAACCCCGTTCCCAAACGCTGGAATTTGTTGGAGGCTTGCAAGGTCGCGGGCCTTCGGGCTCGGACCGTCTCGCCGAGGAAGACCTGAATGGATCAAGCCAAGTATTTCGTGTGCGCTTCGTGCATGACTCCCGTCCCGAGCGGTCACAAATTCTGTGGTCGCTGTGGCGCGGCGGTGCCGGAGGCGATGCTGCATCTGCACGCGCGCTTCTACAGCGACATGCAGGACCCGGCGAAGGCGCGGTTGATCCTGGTCCGCGGCGACGGAATGGACGGGCTCTCGTACCACCTGAAGGCCGACCAGCACGTGGTGGGGCGTCAGGGTCAGGTCGAGTTCCCCGACGATCCGTTCGTCTCGCCGAAGCACGCGAACTTCTTCTATCGAGACAACCGCCTGGTGGTGCGCGACGAGGGCTCGCTCAACGGCGTGTACTTCCGCATCCGCGGCTCGGTCGACATCGCCCCGGGTGACACGTTCCTCGCGGGCGAGCAGGTGTTCCGCCTCGATCCGACGCCGAAGGCGTCCGACGGCGCCGATCCCGACGGCACGTTCTTCTACTCGTCGCCCAAGCACCCGAGCGCGTTCCGCGTGAATCAGCTGCTCGAAGGCGGCACGCTCGGCATGACGGTCTGCGCGCGCGGTGGCGGGCTCACGATCGGCCGCGAAGCGTGCGACCTCAACTTCCCAGGCGACGTCCACCTCTCCGGCAAGCACTGCGGCATCGAGGAGAAGGACGGCAAGTTCCAGCTCACCGACTACGACACGCGCAACGGCACCTACGTGCGCATCAAGGCCGAAAAGCCGCTCTCCCACGGCGACTACGTCTTCATCGGCCGCCGCTTGCTGCGCGTCGAGGTCAACTCGAACTAACCCGCTTCACGGCTTCCGGAGAAACCGCCAAAGGCGCCAGGCAGAGCGCCACGGGCGCCAGATTTTTGGGGGGGGGAGCTCTGCTCGTCGGAGCCCATCGAAGTAACGACGCTGCGCGCGGGGTAGGACTCCGGAATTACCGCCAGGCGCCAGGCAGAGCGCCACGGGCGCCACGGGCCCCAGATTTTTGGGGGGAGCTCTGCTCGTCGGAGCCTGTCGAAGTAACGACGCTGCGCGCGGGGTAGGACTCCGGAATTACCGCCAGGGGCGCCAGGCAGAGCGCCACGGGCGCCAGATTTTTGGGGGGAGCTCTGCT
>JAICQO010000185.1 GCA_025937835.1 Polyangiaceae bacterium | reverse complement strand
TCCACGACCAACAGGTCTCCGACCAAGAAGTCCGCGCGGCCTACGCCCACGCGCTCTCCTCTGTAATGAATGCTCAGCGCAACTTGGCGTTCGAAGGGGATCGATCGAGCGGTCAGCTCCATGGCGAGTGCGGTCTCATAGACGGATTCGGGAAACCCAGGCCCCAATGATCGATGCACCTCGATCGCCGCCGCGAACACCGCCTTCGCCAGTTGATCCAGCTGCTGACTCGGCTCACTGAACATGGCGCCCAATCGGCCACGCCGTCCCAAAGTTTCCCCAAACCCAAAAAATCCTGGCGCCCGTGGCGCTCTGCCTGGCGCCCCTGGCGGTAAAAACAGGCAAGTACCCGGCCGCCGGTCTTGTCCCAAGGCCGTTTGGGGGGGTTAGGCGAGGGAGCGCAGTACCAGAGAGGTGTTGGTTCCGCCGAAGCCGAAGGAGTTCTTGAGTGCGGCGCGGACGCGTTGTTCGCGCGCTTCGCTGACGATGCCGAGCGCGCACGCGGGATCGGGGTCGTCCTGGTTGATGGTCGGGGTGATTACGCCGCGCTGGATGGTGAGCGCGAGCACCGCCGTTTCGATGCCGCCTGCGGCGCCGAGCGTGTGGCCGATCATCGATTTGACTGCCGTGAGGCTCAGCGAGTCGGCGTGCGCGCCGAACACGCGGCGGAGCCCCATGACTTCACCGGCGTCACCCACGGGAGTGGAGGTGGCGTGGCAGTTGACATGGTCGATGTCGCTCGCTGAAAGGCCGGCGGAGGCCAGCGCGCCTTGCATCGCGAGAGCCATGCCCTCGCCCTCCGGGTGCGGCGCGGTCAGGTGGTGCGCGTCGCCGCTCGCGCCGTAACCCGCTACTTCGGCGTAGATTTTGGCGCCGCGGGCGCGCGCGTGCTCGAGCTCTTCGATGATCACGATGCCCGCGCCCTCCGCGATCACGAAGCCGTCGCGCGTGAGCGAGAAGGGACGACTGGCGCGCGCGGGTGCGTCGTTCCGCGTCGACAGCGCGCGCATCGCACAAAAGCCGGACACGCACAGCTCGGTGAGCGTCGATTCCACGCCGCCCGAGATCACCGCGTCGCACACGCCGCGGCGGATCAACTCCAGGCTCTCGCCGATCGCCTGAGCGCCGGAAGCGCAGGCCGAGGTCACGGTGTAGTTCGGCCCGCGCGCGTGGTGGCGGATGCCGAGCAGGCCGGGCGCGGTGTTGGCCAGCATCATCGGCACCATGTACGGGTTCATGCGGTCGGGACCCTTGTCGAGCAGATCCCGATGGTGGTGCTCGAGGCTCGAGAGACCGCCGAGCGCGACGCCCAGCACCACGCCGATCTTCTTCGGATCGGCGAGCGGCAAGCTCAGACCGGAGTCCTGAACGGCCTCCGCCGAGGCCACCACCGCCATTTGCGTGTAGCGATCGGTGCGGCGTAGCGTCGGCTTGTCGAAGTGCGGGCCGGGCTCGAAATCCGGCACTTCGCCGCCGAATTGCGTCTTCAAGCGCGAGCCGTCGAAGTGCTCGAAGCGGCGGATCCCGCTCTTGCCCTCGACCAGGCTCGACCAGGAGCGCTCGCGCCCCGAGCCGAGCGGCGTCACGAGACCGATGCCGGTGATCACGGCGCGGCGGGTCACGGGCGCCTCCGTCCGCGGCGCGGCGTGAGCCCGAGCAGCGAATGCGCGCCCGAGCGCGACGCCCGCAAGATCTCGTCCGAGAAGGCGCGGTCGTTCACCGCGCGCGACAGCACCACGCCGCCGATCGACAGCGCGACGGTCGCCACGATCGCTTCGCGAGCGGGAGCCGATGCGCCCTGGGTGTGCGCCTCGATCAGCTCGAGCAGCCCGGCGAGACGCCGCTCGAAGCGCTGGCGCGTGGGCTTGCGAGCGCGCGCCATGTCGGAGCCGAGCGTCGGCAGGATGCAGCCGTGCTCGCGATCTTCGCGGTGCTCCGAGCTCAGGTAGCGGTCGACCAGCTCGCGCGCGAACTCGCGGCCGTAGAGCTCGTCGAGTCCGGCGAACCACTGCCGGAACGACATCTGCCCGGCCCGATCCACCGCGTCCGTGACCAGCGCGTCCTTCGAGCGGAAATGCGAGTAGAAGCCGCCGGCGGTGAGGCCTGCGGCTTTCATCACCTCGTCCACGCCCGTCTCTTCGATGCCCTGGCGGCGGATCAGGTTGGCGGCGGCGTCCAGGATCCGCTCGCGGGTTTTCGACTTGCGATCAGGGGGGTAGCGCACGGGCGGCATAGTATGACGAACGTAATATCAAGGCAACTCGCGCCGCTCTGTGTAATAAAGGCGCCACCATGCGAGTTCTGGTCACGGGTGCTTCCGGGTACATTGGTCAGCCGGTGTGTACGGAGCTTCGCGCTCGCGGCGATTGGGTGCGCGGCTTCGATCGCACGCTGCAGGTCGGCGCCGTCTGCGACGAATTCGTGCTCGGCGATCTCGCCGATCCGTATCGCGTCGCCGAAGCCGTGCGCGGCGTGGACGCGATCGTGCATCTCGGAGCCGTGCCCGACGAAGCGCCTTTCGAGCAGCTGGTCGGCCCCAACGTGAGCGGCGTCTTTCACCTCTTCGACGCCGCGCGCCACAACAACGTGCGCCGCGTGCTCCTGGCGAGCTCCGTGCAATGCGCGAGCGGCGCGCCCGGAGAGCGCCGCGCCGACACCCGCGCCCCCGTCAATCACTACGCCGTCACCAAGCTCTTCGCCGAAGATCTGGGCGAGTTCTACGCCCGCAAGTTCGGGCTCGAGGTCACGGCCGCGCGCATCGGTTGGATGGTCCGCAACCCGGAGGAAGCGCGGCGCATCGTCGAGCTCAACCTCACGGGCTGGTACATCAGCCGCGCCGACGTCTCCCGCTTCGTGCATACCGTCATCCACGCCACCTTCAGCGGTTACCGCGTCGTGTACGTCGTCGGCGCCGGCTCCGAAGGCCACTTCGACATGGAGCCCGCGGAGCGTCTGTTCGGGTTTCGACCGGCGCATCGCTTCCCTGAGGGGTTGCCCTTCGACGCGGAGTAACGGCGGAGGACGGCTCGGGGAGAGGGATCAACAGGGAGGCGGGAAGTGGGGAAGATCGGAGGGATTTTTTTGTTGGGGGCAGGCTTTGGCACGTGCGCGATGGGGGGCGAAGCGAGTCGGTAGGTGCCCGGGGCGAGCGTTCTCGAGGGGCTGCTGCCGCGCCTTGCCCGCGCTGTTGTCGGGTGCTTAGTCGGCCGAGCGCGGGCCGACTCCGTCTTGAATGCTCGGCTTTAAATGGTCGCGGGTTCCGGTTAGATTCACGGATCAACCGCATCGCCGCGAGGCTCAACTGACTAGCGCACCCTCTCCTAACTTCGCCTACCTCGCCTATCACGACGCCCGCCTCGTCGCGCTGGCGACGCAAGCCGAGCAGAGTTTCGCGTCCGACCCGATCGTGACGCTGTTCAAGCTGCGGCAGTTCGGGGAGGTGCTGGCGCAACGCGCTGCCGCCAAGGTGGGGTTGTTCATCGAGCCGCTCGAGGGGCAGCAGCAACTGATCGAGCGCCTGTACAGCGGCGGGGCGATCGGCGCGACGCAGCGGACGCTGTTCCACGACCTGCGGCGAGTCGGCAATGCCGCCGTCCATGAAGGCAAGGGCGATCACCGCGAGGCGCTGCACCAGCTGCGGATGGCTCGGGAGCTCGCGGTGTGGTTCCAGCGGAGCTTCGGGAACAACAAGAAGTTCGATCCGGGGCCGTTCGTGCCGCCGCAAGAGCCGAAACGGGCGGACTCGGCGCTGCAGGAAGAGCTGGAGCGGTTTCGCCGGGAGAGCGACGAGAAGCTCGCCGCCGCGCAGCACGAAGCCGAGCAAATGCGGCTAGCCGCGGAGGCAGAGGCCGCGCAGCGGCTGACCGCCGAGCAGCGCGCGGCCAAGGCGCAGGAAGACGCGGCGATCTGGGAAGCGCTGGCCAAGGACGAGATCGAAGCGCATCAGCGCACGGCTCAGTCACACGCGCAGCGGAGCGCGGAGCTGAAGGAGCAGAATCAGAAGCTGCTGGCGGATCTGGCAGCGCAACAGGCCGCCGCCGCGGCTCAGCCGGCCCGTGAGCGCGCCGAGACGCTGCGCAAAGTCAAGCAAGCCAGCGACGCCATCGAGCTCGACGAAGCAGCGACGCGGAAGCTCATCGACCGCCAGCTCCGCGACGCGGGCTGGGAGGTGGATTCCGAGACACTCACGTTCGAGAAGGGCGTGCGGCCGATGCGCGGGAAGAACCTGGCGATTGCGGAGTGGCCCACGCGCGCGAAGGGCAAGGAGGGCTGGGCGGACTACGTGTTGTTCGCGGGTCTCACCGTGATCGGCGTGGTGGAGGCGAAGCGGAAGTACACCGATATTCCGGCGGTCATCGAGCAGGCAAAGCGCTACTCGGAGGGTTACGTGATCCAAGGGGACGAGAGCCTGCCGGAGGGGAGCCCGTGGGGCGTGTACCAGGTGCCGTTTCTGTTCGCCACCAACGGCCGCGCCCACCTCCGCCAGCTCAGGACCAAGAGCGGGATCTGGTTTTTGGATGTGCGGCGCGCCAAGAACAACTCGAAGGATCTCACGGCCTGGCCAAGCCCCGAGGACTTGCTGGATCGCCTGAAGCAAGACGTTGATTCGGCGGACGCGCGGCTCCAGGTCGAGCCGATGCCGTTCATCGACCGCGAGTATCAGCGGAAGGCGATCCGCGCGGTCGAGCAAGGGCTGGCGGACGGGCGCACCGAGATGCTGCTCGCGATGGCGACGGGCACGGGCAAGACGCGCACGTGCATCGGCCTCTGCTACCGGCTGCTGAAGACCAAGCGTTGCCGGCGCATCCTGTTCCTGGTGGACCGCACGGCGCTCGGCACGCAGACGGCCGACGCGCTGAAAGATCTGCGGCTCGAGAACCAGCAGACCTTCACGGACATCTACGACGTGAAGGAGCTCGACGATCTGAAGATCGAGCG
>JAICQO010000065.1 GCA_025937835.1 Polyangiaceae bacterium | reverse complement strand
CGCGCCGCGGAGCAGGGCGAGCACCTGAAGATCGTCGAGCTGCTCGGGAGCTGGCCGGCGCCGCTCGCGATCTTCCTCCGCACGCCGGAGGGCCAGTCGCTCCCCCAGGACACGCGCGCCACGATCTCGCGCGGCCTGTCGCTGCTCGGCACCGCCTGCGTCACCCTGGGCGACGTCGGGAAGGGGGAAGAGGTGCTCCGGCTCGCGGTCCAGTACGCCGGGGACGGCCCCGCGGCACCCGACTGTTTTTTCCGACTGGCCGACGCTCTGATGGGCGACCGGCGGGCCGGTGAGGCGATCGGGGCCTTGCGCCGCGCCGCCAACCTCGGCACGCCCGGCATGAAGGTCTGGCCGCTCCTCGCCGACGCTTTCTGCCAGCGCGGTCGCTGGCTTGCGGCTCTCTCGGCGGTGATCGAGGGGCGCGCCGCCGGTGTGCCCGCCGAGGTGCTGCAAGGGGCGCTCGACCAGGTTCATGCAGGCCTCGGCCCGCAGCTCGACACGCTGATTTCGGTGCTGGAATCCCCCGCCGAAAGCCAGCCGCCCGGCAGCTCGGCCTAGCTGCTCGGATGGTGGCAGCGACCTCTGATTGACAGCATGATTCCGCGGGCACTACATAGCCCCGCGAGTCCGCTCGGGATTTCTCCAGTTTCTCCCCCGAGCGGCCGATCCCCGGATCTTTCCCATGGTGGAACTCTACCTGCCCATGTTCGTGATGTTCGCCATCGTGGCGGTCATCGCGTCCGTCATGTTCTTGGGAGGCCAATTCATCGGCCCCAAGAACCCCACGCCCGAGAAGATGACGTCGTTCGAGTGCGGCAACGACACCGAAGGCGCCGGCTCCACGCGACTCAGCGTGAAGTTCTACCTGACGGCGATCCTGTTCGTGGTCTTCGATATCGAGGTCGTGTTCATGTACCCGTGGGCCGCGCTCTTCAAAGGGCTAGGTTGGACCGGGTTCTTCAGCATGTTCGGCTTCATCGTCGCGCTGATCGTCGCGCTCGCGTACTGCTGGAGGAAGGGAGCACTCGAATGGGAGACTTGATCAGCAATAACTCGGAGATCGTGACGCCGGGCGACGGCCAGGGCTTCGCCACCACGCGCCTCGCGGACATGCTGGCGTGGGCGCAGAAGTACTCGCTCTTCATGTATCCGTTCGTGACTGCCTGCTGCGGCATGGAGTTCATGGCGGTTTCGAGCCCGCGCTACGACTTCTCGCGCTTCGGCTCGGAGGCTCCGCGTTTCTCCCCACGTCAGAGCGACCTTTTGTGGGTCGTCGGCACGATCGTGCAGCGCCAGGCGCCGATCCTGCGACGCATCTACGAGCAGATGGCGGAGCCGAAGTGGGTGCTGGCGTTCGGCACCTGCGCGTCGTGCGGCGGCTTCTACGACAACTACGCGACGGTTGCTGGCATCGACAAGATCATCCCCTGCGACGTGTACGTGCCCGGCTGTCCGCCCCGCCCCGAAGCGGTGCTCGACGGGCTGATGCTGCTCCAGGACAAGATCCAGAAGGGCGATCGGCGGCCCGCGGTGGTCAAGCCGCGCCACGACCCGGTGGACGATCCGGGGCTCGGTCTGGTGCAGGTGCGGCGTTCGCGCTCGTCGCGTCCGTCGAACGCGCCTACCTGAACCCAGGCCCGCTGGAGCAATAGAAGGATTTCGCATGGCCAAGGCCCTGGTCGACCTGATCGCACGCACCTTTCCCGACGCAATCGTCGAAACCTCTGCACAACACGGCGACGAGACCGTCGTGCTCACGCCCGATTCGTGGAAGAGCGTCGCGCGCTTCTTGCGAGACGATCCGCGGGCGCGCCTCGATATGCTCATGGATCTGACGGCCGTCGATTATCCCGATCGCGAGCCGCGCTTCGAGGTCGTCGTCCACCTCTACTCGCTCACCAAGGGTCACCGCCTGCGGATCAAGGCTCGCGTCGGCGACGCCGAGGGCGAAAACGCGGAGCTCGATACGCTGACCGAGCTCTGGGCGAGCGCCAACTGGGCGGAGCGCGAGGCTTACGACATGTTCGGCGTCAGCTTCCGCGGCCACCCCGACCTGCGACGCATCCTCACTTATCCGGAGTTCGAGGGTCACGCCTTGCGCAAGGATTACCCGGCCGAGCGGATCCAACCGCTCGTGCCCTACCGCGACGTACCGAACATCGAGAAGCTCGCGCCCTTCGGCCGTGACGAGGGCATGCCGTTCGGCCGTCAGACCCACGCGCACGGCCGCCTCGAAATTCCGAGCGACGAACCCGAAAGCCTCTGATGGAAGCACTGGACCAAGACCTCGACGACGCGGAGCTCGAAGTCGCGTCCGAGCCGATGTTGCTGAACGTCGGCCCCGCGCACCCGGCCATGCACGGCACGGTGCGGATCGTGATGGAGCTCAGCGGCGAGTCCATCGAACGCTGCGACGTGCAGGTCGGCTATCTGCACCGCGGCTTCGAGAAGATGTGCGAGCGCGGCACCTGGACGCAGGTGTTCCCGTACGTCGATCGCCTGAACTACGTCTCGCCGATGCTGAACAACGTCGGCTTCGCCATGGCCTGCGAGAAGCTGCTCGGCGTCACCGTGCCCGATCGTTGCCAGTACTACCGGATGATCCTGGGCGAGCTCGCGCGCATGTCGGATCACCTGACCTGCGACGGCGCGATGGCCATGGAGCTCGGCGCGTTCACGCCGTTCCTGTGGATGATCAAGGGCCGCGAGATGATCTGGGATTTGATGGAGGAGGAGACGGGCGCGCGCCTGACCCACTCCTTCGGTCGCGTGGGCGGCATGGCCCAGCCCCCGACCGACGGCTTCAAGGAGAACGTCAAGGCGGTCACCAAGCAGATCCTGCACATCATCGAGGAGGTGGAGCGGCTCTTGCTCGGCAACCGCATCTTCCTCGACCGCCTCGAGAACGTCGGCATCGTCAGCCAGGAAGACGCGATCTCGCTCGGTTGGACCGGCCCGTGCCTGCGCGCGACCGGCATCCCGTACGACATCCGCAAGTCGCACCCGTACATGAAGTACGGCGAGGTGGACTTCGACGTTCCGGTCGGCTCGGCGAGCGACTGCTTCGACCGCTTCATGGTGCGCATCGAGGAGCTCAAGCAGAGCTCGCGCATCATCGACCAGTGCCTCGAGCGCATGCCGGACTCGGGCCCCGTCAACGTCGACGACCCGCGCGTGATCTTGCCTCCGAAGGAAGACGTCTACACGACGATCGAGGGCACCATCCAGCACTTCAAGATCGTGATGGAAGGGCTCAAAATCCCGGCCGGCGAGGTGTACTCGTACACCGAGGGCGGCAACGGCGAGCTCGGCTTCTACATCGTGAGCGACGGCAGCGGTACGCCCTACCGCGTGCGGATCCGCCCGCCCTGTTACTACATCACGGGCGGCCTCGAGCGCGTGATCACCGGCCAGATGATGGCCGACGTGGTGCCGTGCTTCGGTTCTCTAAATATGATTGGTGGCGAGTGTGATCGTTAGTTTCTCGGGTTTCGGTGCCTGCAAGCGCCTCGCCCCCGTTGCTGTCCGAGACCAGGCCGCGCCCGGTCGGTCGGGATTTTCTTGTGAGTCGCCGCTCGGGGCGATCGTGATCTGCTTTTGCCAAGACTGATGGGATTTTTGGAATGCCCACCTTCAAGCTAGACGACCGAGACATTGTTTCTTGGACTGGGGTTTCGGTTCCCGGAGCGCCTCGCCCCTGGTGCTACCCGCAACCAGGCCGCGCCCGGTCGGTCGGGTTTCTCGTGTGTGGTCGCTCGGGGCGATCGTGATCTGCTTTTGCCAAGACTGATGGGATTTTTGGAATGCCCACCTTCAAGCTAGACGACCGAGACATTCCCTTCGAGCCGGGCGACACGATCATCCGCGCGGCGCACCGCGTGGGCGTGGACATCCCGCACTACTGCTGGCACCCCGGCCTGAGCGTGGCGGCGAACTGCCGCATGTGTCTGGTCGAGATCGCGCCGCCGCCCGGGCGCCCGGCGTTGATGCTGGACGTGCTGGCCTGGGACGCCGAGCGCGGCGACTACGTGCCGCAGCGCAAACCCAAGCTCCAGCCCGCCTGCCAGCAAGCATGCGCCGACGGCATGGTCGTCAAGAGCCAGACCAGCGACCACGTGCTGCGTGCGCGCTCGGCGGTGCAAGAGCTCCTGCTCCTGAACCACCCGGTGGATTGCCCGATCTGCGATCAGGCGGGCGAGTGCCGGCTCCAGGACTACTGGCTCGAGCACCAGGCCAAGAAGAAGCGCATGCGGGACGAGCCCGTCCACAAGCCGAAGGGCGTCGTGTTCGGGCCGACCATCGTCTACGACGCCGAGCGCTGCATCGTCTGCACGCGCTGCGTGCGCGTCTCCGACGAGCTCGCGAAGGACCCGGTGCTCTCCGTGCGCGAGCGCGGCAACCTGAACGAGATCACGGTCGCGCCGGGCCGTCAGCTCGATCACAACTACACGTTGATGACCGAATACGTGTGCCCGGTCGGTGCGCTCACGGCCATCGACTTCCGCTTCAAGGCGCGCGTCTGGTTCTTGCGCTCGGCCCGTACCGTTTGCGTCGGCTGCGCCACCGGTTGCAACTCGTTCACCGATTTCGACCCGCGCTCGCAGAAGGTCCATCGCTACCGCCCTCGCGAGAACCTGGCGGTCAACAAGTACTGGATGTGCGACGTCGGCATGCTCGACTACAGGCGCATCCACGAAAACCGCGTGCTCGAGCCGCGCGTCGGCGGTGAGCCGACCACGCTCGTGTCGGCGGTTCAGAAGGCGGCCGAGCTGCTGCGCCGGGCCGACCCCGCCTCCACCGCGGTGGTCCTGAGCGCAGAGCACTCGCAAGAGGACAACGCCGCGCTGCTCTGGCTCGCGCGCGAGGTGCTGCACGTCGCCGGTATCTACGAGAGCGGCCGCCCCGACGGGACGGGCGACAACATCTTGCTCGACTCCGACCGTAATCCGAACGAAGCCGGCATCTTCGAGCTGGTCGCTCCGAGCGCGCCCAAGAGCTTCGACGACTTCTTGAAGGCCGCGGCCGACGGCAGCATCAAGACCGTGCTCGCGCTCGGCTCTCAGGTGAACGATCCGAGCAAGCCGATCCCGTCGGGCATCGAGCTCGTGGCTTTGTCTACGCACGAAGGGCCCTGGGCCAAGCGCGCCAAGGTGCTGCTCCCGGCCTCGAGCTGGGCCGAATCGGACGGCACCTTCGTCAACGCCAAGGGTTTGCGCCAACAGAGCGAGAAGGCGATCGAGCCGCAGGGCGCGTCCCGCCCCGCGTACCGACTCGTCGCCGACGTCGCCAAGGTGCTCGGCACGCCGCCGGGCTGGAAGCGCCTGGTTGATCTCCAGAACGCGTTCTCGATCCAGCGCTCGTCGGCCTCGCCGGCGGCCCCGGTCAGCGCGGGAGCCGGTTCATGAATCTCGATTGGGTCATGGTCGCGCTGAGCGGCCTCAAAGCCTTCGCCGTCGTGATGTTCGCCATGAACGTGGCGGTGCTGCTCACCTGGGCGGACCGCCGGCAAGGCGCGGCGATCCAGGACCGCGTCGGCCCGAACCGCGCGGTGATCTGGCTGCCGACGCCGCTCGCGCAGGGGTTGGCCGTGTTGCCGGCGATCGCCGTGGCAGCCGCGCTGCCCGCCTACGTGAAGTTCAACGCCGAACTCCGTGAGTCGGAGATCGGCGGAGCGTCCCTGGTCATCAGCCAGCTGGCGATCTTCTTCGTCTGGTTCACCGCGCTCGCGATCGCGGGCAAGGTGCGAAACCGCGGCATCCGCAACAGCTTCGACGCGTTCCTGGCCGGTTTCGGCGATCCGCGCCGGATCGTCTACGTCGGCTTCGCCGCCCACGCCGTCACGCTCGCGCTCGGCGCGTTCTTCCGCAACACCTCGACCGGGGACGCGCTCGCCCAGGTCGGCGTCTACGGTGGGGCCGCGGTGTTCTCGTTCGCCGTGTTGTTCGGCGCCGGGTACGCGGCCTACAGCATTCGCCACGAGCCGCGCGTCGGCCTGCGCCTGATCGGCCTGCTCCACCCCGCAGCAGACGGCTTGAAGACCCTGTTCAAGGAAGACTTCATCCCGCCCAAGGCCGATCGCTTCCTGCACAGCGTCGCGCCGCTGATCTCGTTCTTCCCCGCGCTGGTCGTGCTCGGCGTGGTGCCCTTCGGCGACACGCTGTGCTTCGGCGTGGACGAGCAGGGCGGCCTGTTGCTGTCCGAGCTGATGGCCTTCGTGCCGAAGGAGGGCGTGTGCACCGAGGGCGCGCTGCCGCTCGGCGTGATCGATCTCAACGTCGGCGTGCTCTACTTCTTCGCCCTGGCCGGCACCGGCATCGTGGGCGCGGCGCTCGCGGGTTGGGCCAGCGACAACAAGTACAGCTTGCTCGGAGGCCTGCGCGCCGCAAGCCAGATGGTCTCGTACGAGGTCACGATGGGCCTGACGCTGATCGGCGCCTTCATGATCTACGGCAGCCTGCGGGTGGACGCGATGATCCGCTGGCAGGCAGAGAACACCTGGGGCGTGTTCGTGCAGCCGCTCGGCTTCGTGATGTTCTTCGCGGCCGCGGTGGCCGAGTCCAAGCGCATTCCCTTCGACTTGCCGGAAGGCGAGAGCGAAATCGTCGCCGGCTACTACACGGAGTACGCGGGCATGAAGTTCGCGATGTTCTTCTTCGCGGAGTACATCGCGGTCGTCACCTCGAGCGCGCTGCTCGCGGCGATCTTCCTCGGCGGCTGGCACCTGCCGTTCATCAACCGCGCCGGTCTCGAGATCGCGATCGGCGACGCGGTCTACTTCACCCAGCAGCTGCCCCACGCCCTGGTGGTGGTGATCGGCCTGCTCGGCTTCATCCTGAAGACGATCGCTCTCTGCTGGGTGCAGCTCACGATCCGCTGGACGCTGCCGCGCTTCCGCTACGACCAGCTGATGCGCCTCGGCTGGCGAAAGCTCCTGCCGGCCTCGCTCGCGAACATCCTGCTCACGGGCATGCTGATCCTGCTCGTGCAGGGCGCCGGAGCGAAGTTCTTGAGCGGCCTCGAGATCGCCGCCGATCTGACGATGCTGGCGGTCGCGTTGCTCGGCATCTACGCCGTAGTTCAGCTCGTGCTGTTCCTGCTCAAGCCGCCGAGGAAGCGCCGGCTCTACGCACCGAGCGCCGCGCAGTTCGCCGCGGCGATGGGCGGCACGCGCAACGCGCGCATGCAGGCCTAGGTCCTTAAAATCTTGGATATTCAATGAGTCAGAGCAACCAACCGCTGGGTCCGAGAAAAGTCACCGGCAAAGCCGTCCCACGACCGAAGCGCGGCGCGGGCGTCCAGACCTACGTGCCTGAGATCGCCAAGGGGCTCGCGATCACGATGCGCCACTTCTTTCAGAACACGAAAGAGATGGCGCTCGGGCAGCGCAACGATCCGACGATCGAGGCCATCGACGACGGCGTGAACACCATCAGCTATCCCGAGCAGCGCCGCCCGTACCCGGCGCGCTTCCGCGGCGTGCACCGGCTCACGCACCGTGAGGATTCGTCCCCGCGCTGCGTGGCCTGCCTGTGCTGCTCCACGGCCTGCCCCGCCCAGTGCATCCACATCGAGGCCGGTGAATACCCAGAGGGTGATCCGCGGCGCGGCTACGAGCGCTTCCCCAAGCGCTTCGTGATCGACGAGCTGCGCTGCGTATTCTGCGGGTTCTGCGTCGAGGCCTGCCCGTGCGACGCGATCCGCATGGATACCGGCATCCACGCGCCTCCCTACGATTCACGCGATCAGTTCATCTACGAGCGCGATCTGTTGATGGGCTTCTCGGGCCGCGACGGCTCGCACGGGACACAAAACCCGCGTCACGAGCCCGGCGAAGCCACGCATCCCGGTATCGACCGCGAAAAACACTGAAGCACGAGCGCCGTGCCGAGATCGCGGAACTCGAGCCCGGCGCCGTGGCTGCTCGGCGTCAGCGTGCTGCTCTCGGCGTGCGGCGGCGGCCGTTCGAGCCTCGACGTTGCGCCCGGAAAGCCCGTCCGCGAGCCGGCTCCACCCGTGCTCGCGCCCGCGCCCGTGGCGGACGGTCCGGCACAGCCGCGGCTCTGCGTCTTCGACTACGATCTCACGCTGAGCAGCAACCGCTGCCAGAGCGCCGAGGGCAATCCAGCGCTCTCTTGCCGCGAGAACGCGTGCATCACCTACGACTGGTACAGCCAGTGCCTGGGCGTCGCGGCGCGTGAGGCCGTGGCGGAGTGCGTGAAGCGCGGCGCCTTCATCGGCATCTCGAGCCACGCCAACGTCGACTACTGCTGGGCCGACAAGGTCGCGCCGATCATCGCCGAGCGTCAGTTTCCGGAGCTGCTCGACGCCCCCGGTTACGCGAACCCGAATCGGACGCCCAGCTACCCGGCGCTCGACGTGCGCGAGAACTGGAACTGCGAGAACTGCGCGTACACGATGGACGGCGGGGTCTCGAAGCCGGCCGGGATCGCGCGTGTGATGCGCCACTACGGCCTCGATCCGACGTCGACTGCGGATCGCGCGCGCGTGATCTTCTGGGACGACGAGCCCGGGAACGTCCAGGCCGTCCAGCGCGAGCTGCCGGAAGCGCGGGCCGTGCTCGTGCCGCGCTTCGGCAATCACGGGTCGGACGGCGGCTGCGGGCTCGGTCGCGAGGACATCGCGGCCGGCTGGGCTCCCTGAGGCGCCTCTCGGCGTTACGGAGCCAGCGCGCCGACGGCGTCGAGCAGGAACACGGCGCGCCGCTCCTGTCCCGAACGCGCGACGTCGATCCTGCCGCTGATCTGGTACTCGCTGATCTCGTCCTCGATCACGATCGACTGGCGCACGCGCAGGAACTCCGGGCCCGGCTCGATCCGAGTGTTCTCGGGGCTGCGCGCGCGCGCGTCGAGCTGGATCGCTTCCCCGGCGCGGAACAGCGGCAAGAACGCGTGCTCGAGCTCGAGCGCGTTGGGCGCGATCTCGCCCGGCTCGACCAGATCGAGCGCGCTCTCGAAGTCGCGCTGCGAAAGCGCGCGGACGAAGGCAAAGAGCAGGTTGCGCGTCAGCGACACGAGCAGCCGCGGCGCGATCCGCGGGCCGGCCTCGGGCTCGGGCTGTTCGTCGTCGGCGGCGGCCACCGCGCGGTCCGGATCGCGGATCCGCTCCCACTCGTCGAGCAAGCTCGAGTCCACCGAGCGCACGAGCGAGCCGAGCTGAGCTATCGACTCGGCGAGCTCTTCGGTGCGCGACAGCTCAGGCACGCTCTGGACCAGCGTCTTGTAGACCTCGGTCAAGTAGCGGAGCAGCACGCCCTCGGAGCGCGCGAGGCCGTAGTCCTTGATGTAGCCGCTGAACGAGTAGAAATTCTCGATGATCTCGCGCGCCACCGACTTCGGGTGCAGGCTCTCGCGCGAGACCCAGGGGTGATCGTGGTGGAACGCCGAAAAGCTCGCTTCCAGAAACTCGAGGTTCGGCTGGGGGTAGGTGACACGCTCGAGCTCCGCCATGCGCTCGTCGTACTCCACGCCCGCGGCCTTGAGCTCGGCCAGCTTGCGAGTCTTCTCCAAGTCCACCTGGCGCCTCAGCACCACCTCGGGGTCCTCGATGATCGACTCCACCAGCGTCACCACGTCGAGGGCGTAGCTCGGCGTCTCGCGGTCGAGCCGCTCCACGGCATCGACCAGGTACAGGCCGAGCGCGTGAAACAACGAGAAGTCGCGCTGTAGCTCCTCGTTCACGCGCACGCCGCCGCCATCCTCGGCGCTCCGGAACTCGATCACTCCGGCCTGCCACAGCGAGCGCAGCAGCACGAGCGCGTGCTTCTTGTGGCCCTTTTTCTGATGCTTGGTGTCGAGGCTGCCGCGCACCAGGTCTTTCATGGCGAGGCAGCCGCCGCTCTCGCGACTCAGCACCTGGAGCAGCATCGAATACGAGACCTGAAAGCGCGAGACCAGCGGCTCCGGCTCGGCCTTCACGAGCTTCTCGAAGATCTGCTTGTCCCAGGGCACGTAGCCCCACTCGGGCGGCTTTTTCTTGACGATTTTCTTCTTCTTGCTCGGATCCTTCTGGACCTTTGCCTCGAGCCGCAGGTTCTCGACCACGTGCTCGGGCGCGAGCGAGACCACGTAGCCGCGGTCGTCGAAGCCCTTGCGCCCGGCGCGGCCCGCGATCTGGTGGAAGTCGCGCGCCGTCAAGATCCGCACCTTGTCGCCGTCGTACTTGCAGAGCTTGGTGAAGAGCACGGTGCGGATCGGCACGTTCACGCCCACACCCAGCGTGTCGGTCCCGCAGATCACCTTCAACAGGCCCTGCTGCGCCAGCTTCTCGACGAGCAGCCGGTAGCGGGGCAAGAGCCCGGCGTGGTGCAGCCCGACGCCGTGGCGCAGCAGCTTTTGCATGTCCTTGCCGCCGGGGCTGCGGAAGCTCTCGCCGGCTAGCGCCTGCTTCAAGCGTGCCTTTTCTTCGGTCGAGGCGAAGTCCTGACTGAGCAGGCTCTGGGCGATCTCGGCCGTGCCGCGCTGGGTGAACTCGACGACGTAGACGGGCGAGCGCCCGGCTCGAACCAGATCGTGGACTGCTTCGTGCAGCGGCGCTTCCAGGTACTCGAAGTCGAGCGGCACGGGGCGCTCCGCGGAGCGGACCACGACCACCTCGGTGCCGGTGCGCCGCTCGATGAGCTCGACGAACGCGGAGACGTCGCCGAGAGTCGCGCTCATCAGCACGAAGCGCGCGTGGTCGAGAGTGAGCAATGGCACCTGCCAGGCCACGCCCCGGTCGCGATCGGAGAAGTAGTGAAACTCGTCCATCACCACCGTGTCGACCGGTGCGTCCGCGCCCTGACCGAGCGCGATGTTGGCCAGCACCTCGGCGGTGCAGCACACCACCGGCGCGTCGCGATTCACGCTCGCGTCTCCGGTCAGGAGCCCGACGTTGTCGGCGCCGAGCTCACGGCACAGATCGAAGAACTTCTCGCTCGACAGGGCCTTGATCGGGCTCGTGTAAAACGACCTCCGGCCCTCCGCGACCGCCTTGAAATGCACGGCCGTCGCCACCAGCGATTTCCCGGAGCCGGTAGGCGTGTGCAAGATCACGTTCTTGTCTTGCATCACCGCCAGGATCGCCTCCTCCTGGTGCGGATAAAGCGTCAGCCCTCGCGACGACACCCAGGACAGGAATGCATCGAGGATGCTGTCCGGCGTGGTGTCGTCGGGGTGAGGTAGGTGGGCGAACAGCGAAGAGTCGGGCATCAGCGGGCCCGGACTACACCACGGCCTCACCCCTCTGGTCGAGGAGCTCCCCGAACGGCGAAAACGGACCTGCCCGCGCACGCCCCGGGCAGGTCCGCACGCGCGAGCTCAGCGCCGCGGCTTGCCGCCGACCGTCAGCGCGCGCACCGACGCGACCGCCGACCGGGCCTTCGACGTCGTCCGAGCCAAAATCTCGGTGTGCTCCAGCTGACTTGCCGCGCGCAGGTGGTGCGCGCTCTTTCTCGTGGACTTGCGGGACGGCTTCGTCTCGGAAGCCTCGTACGCGACGGCAGCGTGGCGGCCGGCGCGTTCGCCGAGGTTGTGCGGCTTGGCGGGGACGGGCGTACGCCGCGGTGGAGTGGAGCCGTTCGCTGCAACGGACGCAGCTCGACGGGTCTGGAATTCCTCGGCCTTGGTCAATTGGGCTTTGGTCGGCATGTTTCCTCGTGGTGGGAGAAAGCAGCTCTGGGGCCAGTCTCGCGAGTCAGTCTAAGCGAGGATCGACGAGCGCGGAAAGCGTGGATCACGCGCGATCTCGAGAAACCTGCCCGGCTCCCCGTGATGTTCCCGGAAATCTGAGCTAAAACGCGCGGTAGAATGACCGACTACGAGCCAGTCATCGGCCTCGAGGTGCACGCCCAGCTCCTCACCGACAGCAAGCTGTTCTGCAGCTGCTCCACCAATTTCGGCGCCCCCCCCAACGCCAACGTCTGCCCGGTTTGCTTGGGGCTGCCCGGCTCGCTCCCGGTCTTGAACCAGAAAGCCGTCGAGTTCGCGGTGCGCGCGGCGCTCGCACTCGGCTGCACGATCAACGAACACAGCATCTTCGCGCGCAAGAACTACTTCTATCCGGATTTGCCGAAGGGCTATCAGATCAGCCAGTACGAGGAGCCGTTCTCGAAGCACGGTCACCTCGATCTCGAGCTGGACGGCGTCACGCGCCGCGTCGGGATCACCCGTGTGCACATGGAAGAGGACGCCGGAAAGAACGTCCACGGCATGGGCGGTGATTCGCTCGTCGATCTCAACCGCGCGGGAGTTCCACTGGTCGAAATCGTCGGCGAGCCCGACCTGCGCAGCAGCGCCGAAGCGGCCGCGTACCTGCGGACGCTGCGCGACATCCTCGTGTTCGCCGGCGTCAACGACGGCAACCTCGAAGAGGGCAGCTTCCGCTGCGACGCCAACGTTTCGATCCGTCCGCGCGGCGCGTCCAAGTTCGGCACGCGCTGCGAGCTCAAGAACCTGAACTCGTTCCGCTTCGTGCAGCGCGCCATCGATTCGGAGATCGCACGCCAGACCGCGATCCTCGATGCCGGCGGCAAGATCACGCAGGAGACACGCAGCTTCGACCCCGACACGGGCGAGACGCACACCCTGCGCTCCAAAGAAGACGCCCACGATTACCGCTATTTTCCCGAGCCGGATCTGCCTCCGCTCCGGCTCGATGGTGCCTTCGTCGAGCGCTGCCGCGGCGCGGTCCCGGAGCTGCCCGCGGCCGTGCGACAACGCTGGGTCGAGCGCGGTGTTCCCGCGGCCACGGCCGCAACTCTGAGCCAACACCCCGGCTACGTGCGCTTCTTCGACGCGGTCTCGTCCAAGCTGGACAGCCCCGTGAAGGCCGCCAACTGGATCGCGAACGAGGTGCTACGCGGCGCTCAGGTGCACGGCTTGAGCGCCAAGTTCAGCGTCCAGCCCGACCAGGTTGCCGAGCTCCTCTCTCTGGTCGAGCGCGGGGACATCTCCGGCAAGCAGGCCAAGGAGGTGTACGCGGCCATCGAAGGCACCGACAAGCGCCCGAACGACCTGGTCGCCGAGCGCGGCATGCGCGTCGTCTCCGACGAATCCGCGCTGCGCGCGGCGTGCGAGTCGGTGATCGCCAAGTTCCCGGACCAATCGGCCAGCGTGCGTGGGGGCAAAAAGGGCGTGCTCGGGTTCCTGGTGGGCCAGGTCATGAAAGAGACCAAGGGCTCGGCGAACCCGAAGCTCGTCAACGAGCTCTTGGAGAAGCTGCTCGCGTCGAACTGAACACGAAAAAAAAGCGGAGGGTGACCATGCATCGCGATTCGAACGGTGTTTCACGGGGTACCGGTAACTTGGCGCGGCGACTGCTCCAGACGGCGGCTTTCGCGCTATTTGCGCTCGGCAATCCGCTGTATCTGGTCGCGTGCTCGGACGCCGGCGCCGGCTCCGGTCCGGGCGCCGACGGCTACGAATACGACCAGGCCGACATGCTCGCGGTGGCGTCGGGGTTGGAAGTCGAGGGGCCGTACAGCGTCGGCGAGTATCGGATCAGCGTGCAGCTTCCGTTCAGCGGCGAACGTGCGGAGAGGCTGACTCCGAGCGACGCGCTCGCCCCGTCGTTCTTCGCGCGCGCCCACGCCTGCGGCACGCGCTCGTTCGTGGCGCCCGCCGCAGCCTGCATCGATGCGAGCGAGCTCGAGATGCAAGCCACCATTACCGTCCAGCGCGCAGACGAGGTCGTCGAGCTGAAGGCGGCCGGCAACATGCGAGTCGCCAGCCGGCGCTTGACGTTCGCGAGCTTCGACTTCGCGGCCGAGTCACTCCACCTGTCGTTCGCGTGGAACGGCGACGAGGGATACCGACACGAGCCCGGCGGCACGAACGAGACTGCGGCGCTCGCCGCGTTGTTCGAGCGCTGAGGCCCAAAAGTCCTGCCCGTCTTTGGAGGGTGGCGCACGTGGCGTCCGCGCCGTAGGCTCCGCGGCAATCCCGTGTCCTCCGTGAATCCAAGTCCCCGTGAGCCGAAGCCGCCCTGGCTCAAGGTGCGCGCGCCTGGCGGCGAGAACTATGCGCGGCTGAAGCAGACGCTGCGACGGCTCGACCTGAATACGGTGTGCGAGGAGGCGCGCTGCCCGAACGTGGGCGAGTGCTGGAACGCGGGGACGGCGACGGTGATGTTGCTCGGTCACACCTGCACGCGCGGCTGCCGGTTCTGCGCCGTGACCACCGGAAACCCGCGCGGCGCGTTCGATCCGCGTGAGCCCGAGCACGTCGCGCGCGCGATCGCCGAGCTTGGCTTGCGTTACGTGGTGCTGACGATGGTCGATCGCGACGATCTGCTCGACGGCGGTGCGTCGCAGGTAGCGCGGACGGTGAGGGGACTCAGAGCGCAAGCGCCGGAGCTCCTGGTCGAGACGCTGGTCGGCGACTTCGTGGGTCGGCTGCGCGACGTGGACGTGGTGCTCGAGTCGGAGCCGGACGTGTTCGCGCACAACATCGAGGTGGTACGCAGGATCTCCCCGGTGATCCGCGATCAGCGCTGCGACTACGATACGTCGCTGAAGGTGCTGGAGCGTGCGAAAGTCCGCAATCCCGCGCGGTTGGTAAAGAGCTCGATCATGGTCGGCATCGGCGAGCGCGACGAGGAAGTGGTGGAGTCGCTCCGCGACCTGCGCAACGCCGGCACCGATATCGTCACGCTCGGCCAGTACCTTCGCCCCACGCCCAAGCACGCCCCGGTCGATCGCTACGTGACCGAGGCGACGTTCGAGGAGTACCGCCTGGCCGCGCTCGAGATCGGCTTCGCGTTCGTCGCTTCGGGGCCGCTCGTCCGTTCCAGCTATCATGCAGCGGAGGGCTTCGTCGCAGCGCGGCTGCGCCCGGAGCTGTCCGGTGCAAGCCAAGCAGCCGGTGCGGCGAGCGTTACGCAGTCGCTCGCGCCCGGCCTGGACGGTGGGCCAATAGACAGAGACTTGATCGCGCCGTCATCGTTGGTCCGGCGCGTCTCGAGTTGACACGGCGTGGCAGCGCGGAGCCATGCTAGGCTCCCGACCAAGCCGACGAGCTCCGATGCCGCCTGATTCGAGTCTGCTCACCAAGGTCGCGCGCAAGCTAGGCCAGGCTCCGGCTTACGCCGAGGGGCCCCATCCCGTGTCGATCCTCTCCGCGGCTGCCGGCTGTTACGGGCTGACCGCCGACATCGAGGAGCTGACGCAGCCCACGGGCTACGACCCGGACGCTGCCCGGCTGTTCGAGGCCATCATCGAGAGCGCGTTCGTGGTCGCGCACGCCGACGGCGAGTTCGACGCCACCGAACAGGCGACGTTCCGGCACGTGGTGTTGCTCGCGTGCGCGGGCCGCGTCGCCGAGCGGCAGGTCTCGGCGCTGCTTGCGGAGCTGTCGGACCAGCTCGCCGAGGACGGCATCGACAAGCGAATCGACATGGTCGGCCGTGTCGTGCGAAGGCCCGAGCAGGCACGCGAGGTGTTGCGCGTCGCGGCGCTGCTCGCCCAGGTCTCGGGCGGCGTGAGCCAGGTCGAGCGGGACGTGATGTCCCGGATCGCGAAGAAGCTCAACGTCGGCGAATCGATGGTCGACGAAGTGTTGCTCGAAGCCAAACGCGCTCTCCACGAGTGAGCGCAGCCAACGCCATGACCCTAGCGACGTTGAAACGATCGGACGCAGTCCCGCCGAACGAGACGATCGTGCGCGTGTTGCGCGACGATCTGACACTGGATCCCGAGAACGACCCGAAGCTCGGCAACGACGAGGTGCTCCACCTCTATCGCCACATGGTGATGACGCGGCAGCTCGACGAACGGCTGGTCGCTCTGCAGCGCCAGGGCCGCATCGGTTTCCACGTCGGCTCGCTCGGGGAGGAGGGGGCGATTTTGGGAAGCGCCTACGCCATGCGCAAGGGCGACTTCCTGTTCCCGTGTTACCGCGAGTTCGGTGCGGCGCTGATGCGCGGCCTCGAGCTCCAGGTGTTCGTGCACAACATGTTCGGCAACGCCAAGGACACGGTCCTCGGGCGCCAGATGCCGGACCACTACACGTGTCGTCGCGTCGGCTGGGGCTCGATCAGCTCACCCGTCGGCACGCAGATCACCCAGGCTGTCGGCTTCGCCTGGGGCGCCAAGATCCAGAAGAAGGACGTCGCCACGCTCGCTTACTTCGGCGACGGCGCCACGAGCTCTTCGGACTTCCACAGCGGCATGAACTTCGCCGGCGTGTTCAAGCTCCCGACCGTATTTTTCTGTCGCAACAACGGCTGGGCGATCAGCGTGCCCGTCGAACGCCAGACCGCGAGCCGCACCTTCGCGGAGAAGGCGGCGGCCTACGGCATCCCAGGTGTGCGCGTCGACGGCAACGACCTGTTCGCGGTCGTCGCGACGGTGCAGAAGGCCGTCGAGCGCGGCGTTCGCGGCGAGGGGCCGACGCTGATCGAGGCCATCACCTACCGCATGGGTGGGCACTCCACGAGCGACGATCCGAACCGCTATCGCGGCAGTGAGATGCTCGAGCCCTGGGCCTCGCGCGATCCGATCGGGCGCGTGCGCGCCTACCTCGAGAAGCACGATCTCTGGGACGGCACCGCCGAAGAGCGGCTGATCGCCGAGGTCGACGCGTCCTTCAAGGCTGCCGTGAAGGTGGCCGAGCACACGCCGCCGCCGCCCCTCGAATCCATGTTCGAAGACGTCTACGCGCGTCCCCCGTGGCACCTGCAGGAGCAAAGGCAGGAAGTGCTGTCGGGCCCCCGAGCTCCCAACCCGCACGGGAGCTAGCGGGTTCGTGAGGGTTCAGCTGGATTCTGGGAAGCGCCCCAGCGCAAGAAGTCTTGCCGGGCGCAGCTCACGATCGCCCCGAGCGACCCCAACCCACGAGAGAACCGGCGAGCCCGGCGCGGTCTGGTCTCAGCAAGCGACCGACCCAGGGCAGCTCTGGCACCGAAACCCAAGAAACTAGATCCATGCCCCAGATGAACATGGTCCAGGCCATCAACGATGGCCTCAGAACTGCGATGCGCGACGATTCGCGCGTGGTGATCCTCGGTGAGGACGTGGGGCGCGTCGGCGGCGTGTTCCGCGTGACGGCGGGGCTGTTCGACGAGTTCGGCGACGACCGCGTGATCGACACGCCGCTCAGCGAGAACGGCATCGTCGGCTCGGCCGTCGGCATGGCTCTGTACGGGCTCGTGCCGATCGTCGAGATCCAGTTCGCGGACTTCATCTGGCCTGCCTACGACCAGATCGTCAACGAGCTTTCGAAGTACCGCTACCGCTCGGGCGGCGAGTATCCGGCCAAGGTCGTGATCCGCGCGCCCGTCGGCGGCGGCATCCGCGGCGGCCATTACCACTCGCAGCATCCCGAGGCGGCGTTCATCCACGTGCCTGGCCTGAAGGTGGTGTGCCCGTCGAGCGCTTACGACGCCAAGGGCTTGTTGCTGGCTTCGATCGCCGATCCCGATCCGGTGATCTTCTTCGAGCCGAAGCGGGTGTACCGCGCCGCGAAGGGCGACGTGCCGTCGGGCCCGTACACGGTCGCGCTCGGCAGCGCCGCGATCGTCCGCAGCGGGCGCCACGTGACCGTGCTCGCCTACGGCGCGATGCTGTACGAGGCGCTCGACGCGGCCGCCAAGGCGTCGCTCCAAGGCGTGGAGGCCGAGGTGATCGATCTGCGCACGCTCTGGCCCGTCGACATCCAGACCATCCTCGAGAGCGTGAAGCGCACGGGGCGGCTCGTGGTCGTGCACGAAGCGCCGCGCACCTGCGGCTTCGGCGCCGAGCTCGTGAGCCTCGTCGTCGAGCGCGCCTTCTATCATCTGGAGGCGCCGCCCGTGCGTGTGACCGGCTTCGACACGCCGTTCCCGTACACGCTCGAGATGGAGTACCTGCCGCTGTCGCACCGGATCCTCCCGGCGCTGCTCGAGGCCGTGAAGCACTGAGTCCGCGCCGGTTTCCAGGCGGGTCGGCCGCCTTGGACCTGCGCGCCGCCGCTACCCGGCGTTCGCAGCTCCGGAAGCGGCAGGCTTTGGTTTGGGGAGGGCCTCGGTCGTGCTAGAAGCGCCGTTGAACCCCCCCTCGAGGCGAAAGAACATGTCGAAGTTCGAGTTCAAGCTCCCCGATATCGGAGAAGGCGTCACCGAAGGCGAGATCGTCAGCTGGCTCGTCGAAGAAGGCGCATCTGTCACCGAAAACCAGGACATGGTCGAGGTGATGACCGACAAGGCAACGGTCACGATCGGCGCGCCGCGCAACGGCACGGTCCAGGAGCGGCGCTTCAAGGTGGGGGACACCGTGCCCGTCGGTGAAGTGCTGGTCGTGCTCGAGCTCGCGGGTGAAGGTGCGCCCGCGGCGAAGCCGGCCCCGGCTCCTGCCGCCGCTCCGGCGCCTGCTGCGGCTCCTGCTCCTGCTCCCGCCACGGCGCCCGCGGCGTCTTCGGGACCGGTGGCGAGCGCGGTGGGAGACATCCGCGAGTCGCTGCCGGGCACCGAGCAGCGTCCCGCGCCCGCCGCCGCGCAGTTCTCGGACAAGCCGCTCGCCGCGCCTGCCACGCGCAAGCTCGCTCGCGAGCTCGGCGTCGATCTGCGCAGCGTGCCGGCGTCGGGCTCCGCCGGCCGCGTCACTCGTGAAGACGTGGAGCGCGCCGCAGCTGGCGGCGCCAATGGCCGTTCTGGCGCTCCCGCCGCAGCCGCGCCCGCCGCTCCGGCGCCGGCCCCCGCGCTGCGCCCCCAGGCACAAAAGAGCGACGAGCGCGTGCCGATCCGCGGCCTGCGCAAGCGCATCTACGAGAACATGGCGCGGTCGAAGCACACCGCGGCCCACTTCAACTACATCGAAGAGTGCAACGTCGGCGCCCTGATCGCGCTGAAAGATCGGGTAAAGCCGCACGGCGAGCGCGCGGGCGTGAAGCTCACGTTCCTGCCGTTCATCATCAAGGCCGTGGTCGCCGCGCTGAAGCTGCACCCGCGCCTCAACTCGGTGGTGGATGACGGCGCCCAGGAGCTCGTGCTGCGCAAGAGCTACGACATCGGTATGGCAGCAGCCACCGATGCGGGCCTGATGGTCCCCGTGATCCGCGACGCCGACCGCCTGAGCATCATCGAGATCGCGCGCGAGGTCGACCGGCTCGGCGGGCTCGCCCGTAGTGGAAAAATCCAGAAAGAGGACCTGGGCGGCTCGTCCTTCACGGTGAGCTCGCTAGGAAAGCTTGGGGGGTTGGTGGCCCCGCCGATCATCAATTACCCCGAGGTCGGGATCATGGGCGTCCACGCCATCAAGCGGAAGCCGGTCGTCAAGGGCGACCAGATCGTGATCGGCGACGTGATGATGCTGAGCTTTTCCTTCGACCATCGCATCATCGATGGGGACGTCGGCGCGGGCTTCGCCCTCGAAATCGTCTCGTTGCTGGAAGACCCGGATCGCCTGCTCGTCGAGATGAGCTGAGCCGTCGCGGTATCCGTCAGAACAGCCGGCCGGATCGCTCAGGTTGAGGAAGGCCGCGTACACCGCGGGAAATCGTGCTTTACTGAGCACCCCGCAGCTCACCCCGGCGGGCGCCGACCTGACTCGCTCTCGGCAGCGGTTCGGTGCATTCGACGGGGCCTTGGCTGCGGTTGAGAACTCGATGCTCAATCGGCTACGCGTCACCACCTTTTCGGTGATCTTGCTGGGCGCCCCGTGCATACACGCCCAGGCGGCGAGCGAAGCGACCGCTGCGCAAGTTCGGGCGGCGGCGGACGCATTCGACCGCGGACGCGAGGCATACAAGTCCGGTGACGCCGCGGCCGCGGGCGACGCATTCGAACAAGCGGACTCGCAGGCCGCTTCGCCGATCGCGCTCGAGTACGCGATTCGCTCGCGCGACAAGGCCGGGCAGTTGGATCGCGCGGCGACGCTTTCGGCGCTCGCGAAATACCGCCACCCGGACGAGGCCGCGCTCGGCAAGCTCGCGGACGAAGTGCTCGAACGAGCGCGTAGGGAACTGTACGAGCTCTCGGTCACGTGCTCCGAGGAGTGCGAGCTCGTGCTGGACGGCAAGCTGATCCACGGCAAGCCTGCCTTCGAACGGGTGCTGTTCCTGAACGAGGGCTCGCACACGTTGCGAGCCGGCTTCGGTGCGCGCGACGCGTCGAGTCCGGTGGAGGCGACCAGCGGCGAACGGGGCGAGGTCCGCTTCGATGCTCCGGAGGACGAGGACGCCGAGGCCGCTGCCACGGACGAGCCCGAGCGGAGCCGCGTCCTCGAGCGCGAGCCCGAGAGCCGCCCCGTCGAGCCGGAGGCGCGCGAGTCGAGCGGCTGGTCTCCGGCGGTTTTCTGGGTCGGGACGGGGGTCACGGTCGCGCTCGGCGCCGCGACGCTCTGGAGCGGCCTCGATACCGTGAAGAACCCCGGCGAAGACAAGGTCCGAGAGGCTTGTAGCGACGGCCGGCAGGATGATTGCCAGACGCTCTACGACGACGGCCGCAGCCGTCAGAGCCGTACCAACATCCTGCTCGGCGCGACCGCCGGCGTGGGCATCATCACCGTGATCATCGGCGCCGCCGCCACCGACTGGGGCGACGCGCGCGAAGAAGACCTCGCGCGCCGCCGAACGAAGCGCGAGAAGGCCGGCATCGAGCCCTGGCTCAGCGTCGGAAACGGCGCCCTGGTCGGCGCCGAGGGGAGGTTCTGAGCGTGGTTGCCGCGCGCTTGTTCGACCCCTCCGCGGGACGCCAGCTGGTCGATCGCTACGAGCTCATCGGCGAGCTCGCCTCGGGCGGCATGGCCACGGTGTACCTGGCGCGCATCACCGGCGTCGGCGGCTTCCAGCGCTTCGTGGCGTTGAAGCGACTGCACCCGCACCTGGCGCTCGACACCGAGTTCGTCGAGATGTTTTTGGACGAGGCGCGGCTCGCCGCCAGCATCCACCACAACAACGTGGTGCCGATCCTCGAGGTCAACTCGAACCACGCGATTGGCTACTACCTGGTGATGGAGTACGTCGAGGGCGACACGCTGGCGCGCGTGCTCGCTCGCGCGGCCAGCAAGGGGCAGCGCATCCCGATCCCGATCGCGCTCAGAATCGCGCTCGATCTGCTGTCCGGTTTGCACGCGGCGCACGAGCTCCGCGACGGCGCCGGCGAGGCGCTGAACCTCGTGCACCGCGACGTGTCGCCGCAGAACGTGCTGGTCGGCTTCGACGGCATCGCGCGCATCACCGATTTCGGCGTGGCGCGCGCTGCCAGCCGTCTGTCGGCCACGCGCGTGGGCCAGCTCAAGGGCAAGGTCGCGTACATGGCGCCGGAGCAGGCCCAGGGCGCGGACGACGTCGATCGGCGCGCGGACGTGTTTTCGGCGGGCGTCGTGATCTGGGAGGCGCTGGCGGCGCGGCGCCTGTTCAAGGCGGAGAACGAGGCCGCGACGCTGGCGCGCGTGCTCGCCACGGCCGTGCCGGCGCTGCAGCTCATGTCCTCGGAGATCACGGCGCAGCTCAGCGAAGCCGTGATGAAGGCGCTCGAGCGTCAGCCCGAGTCGCGCTACGCGACGGCCGCGGAGTTCGCCGACGCGATCGAGGCCGCGGCGCGCGGTCCGCTGCGCGTCGCCACCCCGCGCGAGCTCGGCGCCTACGTCGAGACCCTGATCGGCGACGAGAACGAGGCGCAGCGCGAAGCCGTACGCGCCTGGCTCGCGAGGAACGAGCCCAGCCCGATCTCTCAGCGCACCATCGCCGGGCCAGTCTCGACGGGGATGTCCAGCGTTTCGGCGGCCGCTTTCACGGTCAACGACCAGGACAGCCGATCGGGGCCGCGCATTGCAGCGAAGCGGCGCTCGCGCGCGTTCACGGCGCTCGGGCTCGTGGCGCTGTTCGCTGCCGTGGGTGCGGGCGCCTTCTACGGCACCAACGCACTGACGGCGGCGCCTGCCGGGCCGGCAGCGGCGATCCCCGCGGCGACCCCGACCCTGACGCCCGCACCGCCCGCGCCGCCCCCCGCCGCGGTCGCTCCCGCGCCCGCCCCGGTTGCGGAGCCGCCGCCCGCGGCCACGGCAGCGCCGGCGGATTCCGCGCTGGCCGCTCCGGCCGAGCCGCGAGCCAGCCGCGGTCGTCCCGCCGCTCGCTCGGGCGCCGCTGCTTCGCGCTCGACGCGCCGGAAAAAGTCAGCCGAGGTGGTCCCGCCCGAAAACCCTTATCGCTGAACGCCTTTGCGGTGCGCGTGCGTCACTGGCTAGATGGCCGGAGCCCGCGCCGCCGTTTGACAGGCGGGAAAGCGACTGCTACTCCTGCCCGCCAAACGGGTCCCCCGCGACCGTATCGTTAGTGATTTTGCGGGTTTAGCTAGTCTACCCGAAGCGAGCGAGCTGACAGTGGCGGTCAGGAGAGTCTGTATCTTCACCGGGAATGCGAATCCTGAGCTGGCTCA
This sequence comes from Polyangiaceae bacterium, assembly GCA_025937835.1. Classification (GTDB taxonomy): domain Bacteria; phylum Myxococcota_A; class Polyangia; order Polyangiales; family Polyangiaceae; genus PMG-095. Next base: position 16,199 of record JAICQO010000065.1, on the reverse strand, counting down.
GGAGATTGCGCACGTCCTCGGCACGCCGCTCGGGGAGGCGCGCGTGTCGCGTTTCAGCGACGGCGAGACGTTCTGCGAGATCCGCGAAAATGTCCGCGGCCTCGACACCTACGTCGTGCAGCCGACCTCCTCGCCCGTGAACGACAACATCATGGAGCTGCTGATCATGTGTGACGCGCTCCGGCGCGCGTCGGCAGCAGGCATCACGGCCGTCATCCCGTACTACGGCTACGCGCGGCAGGACCGCAAGGTCGCGCCCAGGACGCCGATCACCTCCAAGCTCGTCGCCGATCTGCTGGTCGCGGCCGGCGTCACGCGCGTGGTCTGCGTCGATCTGCACGCGGGTCAGATCCAGGGCTTCTTCAACATCCCGTTCGATCACCTGCACGCGCTTCCGGTGTTCCTCGAGGATTACCTGAAGCCGAAGTTCGACCAGAACACCGTGTTCGTCTCGCCCGATGCCGGCGGCGTCGAGCGCGCCCGCGCCTACTCGAAGCGCCTCGGCGGCAGCCTCGCGATCATCGACAAGCGCCGGGACGGCCCGAACGTCAGCGAAGTGATGCACCTGATCGGCGACGTCAAGGACCGAGACTGCATCATCATCGACGACATGATCGACACCGCCGGCACGCTGTGCAACGCCGCCCGCGCGGTCATGGATCACGGCGCGCGCCGCGTCGTGGCCTGCGCGACGCACGGGGTGTTGAGCGGCCCGGCCGTGCAGCGCATCGAGGCGTCCCCGCTCGAGCTGGTCACGGTCTCGAACTCGATGGCATTGTCCGAGGAGGCCGCGGCCTCGAAGAAGATCCAAACCGTGTCGATCGCCCGCCTGCTCGGCGAGGCGATCCGCCGCATCCACAACAGCGACTCCGTGAGCTCGCTGTTCGTCTGAGTCTCGAAGGAAAGCTGAGTAAGTCGTCATGCAGATCATCAAGCTCACCGCATCGCAGCGCCAAGGAAACGGTAAGGGTGGCGCGCGCAAGATCCGTAGCTCCGGAAAGATCCCCGCCGTCGCCTACGGGCGTGGCCAGGCCGCCCGCTCGCTCGCCGTGTCCCCGACCGAGCTCGAGCAGGTGCTGAAGAGCGAGCGCGGTCGCAACACCGTGGTGGAGCTGGCCGTCGAAGGCGCGGACAAGCTGACGGTGCTCTTGCGCGAGTTTCAGCACCACCCGCTCACGCGGCAGCTGTTGCACGCGGACTTCGTGCAGATCTCGCTCGACCAGCCGGTGACCGTGGACGTGCCGCTCGAGGTGACGGGCAAGGCCGCGGGCGTCGTGCTCGGCGGCACGCTGCGCCAGGTCTTCCGCAAGGTCCCGGTGCGCTGCCTGCCGGAGAAGATCCCGGTGAAGCTCGTGACCGACGTGACCGCGCTCGGGCTCGACGAGCACATCGCGACCCAAGATCTCGCCCTCCCCGAAGGGGTCGAGGTCCTCTTGCCCCCCGCGCAGACGCTGGTCGCCATCGTCCACGAGAAGGCGGCGCCGGAAGAAGAGGCTTCCGCCTCGGGCGCCGGTGGTGCTGCGGCGCCGGGCGCCGGTAAGAGCGTCGCTCCGGGTAAGGGCGAGGCGGCTTCGGCCGAGAAGAAGTGATCCTGGTCGTGGGCCTGGGCAACCCGGGCCCGCGCTACCACGCCACTCGTCACAACGTCGGTTGGGCGGTGATCGACCGGCTCGCAGCGCGGGCCGGCGATCCCGCGTTCGGCTCGAAGTTCCGCGGCCACTTCGCGAAGGTCGAGCTATCGGGCAAGCCGATCGGTTTGCTCAAGCCCGAGACGTACATGAACGAGAGCGGGAAGAGCGTGCAGCCCGCCGTGCAGTTCTTCAAGCTGCAGCCGGGCGCGGTGTTGCTCGTTCACGACGAGCTCGACCTGGCGTTCGGCGACGTTCGCTTGAAGCAGGGCGGGGGAGACGCGGGAAACCGCGGAGTTCGCTCGGTGACGGAATCCATCGGCCCGGACACGCTGCGGCTGCGGATCGGCATCGGCAAGCCCCCGCCCGAGTTTCGGGGTGACACGGCTGATTTCGTGCTACAAGGCTTCGCCCAAACGGAACGGACCGAACTCGATAGTGTGCTCGACCGGGCCGTCGAAGCGGTGGTGCTCGTGGCCACCCAGGGCATTTCGGCCGCAATGAATGCGACCAATCAGCGACGACCTCGCTGACTCCTTGCTCCCGCCCGGCGGGGGCCGATCGTCCGAGAGGAGACCTACATGACAGCGACAGCAGTCGCGGCGCCCAAGCGGCACCGCGAATACGAAACCATCTACGTTTTGCGTCCCGACGTGACGCGCGAGAGCCAGGAGCGCATCGCGGGCCGCGTCGGAGAGGCCGTCACCCGCGAGAGCGGCAAGCTGACGACCCTCGAGAACTGGGGCCGGCGCCAGCTCGCCTACACCGTGAAGAAGTTCCGGCGCGGCGTGTACGTCTACGTTCGCTACGTCGGCGGCGGGCCGCTCGTCTCCGAGATCGAGCGCAACCTGCGCATGCTCGACGACGTGCTCAAGTATCAGACCGTCCAGGTCGCCACCGACATCGACATGGAAACGGTGGAAGTGAAGCCCGAGAACGTGGCGTTCGAGGCCGTCGAGCCGGCGACCGAAGCCGAGCTCGAGGAGCCGATCGAGCGCTTGCTCGGTCTCGAGCAGCCGGTCGAGCGCGAGCGCCCGCAGCGCTCGGATTCGGAAGACGGTGAAGAGGACTTCGAGGCCGAAGGCGCTGTGCCGGACCTCAACGGTGGGGAGTTGTCATGAAAGACGCATCACGCGAACGCCAGAGCGACCGGCCCGATCCGCGCGGCGACAAGGACGCATTGGGCGGCGGCAACGCCTTCCGCCGGATCCGCCGCCGGGGCTGCACCTACTGCTCCGACGAGACGCTGACCATCGATTACAAGGACCCGCAGGGCCTGCGCTACTTCGTGACCGACCGCGGCAAGATCGTGCCGCGCCGGATCTCGGGCGCTTGCGCCAAGCACCAGCGCAGCATCACGCTGGCCGTCAAGCGCGCGCGCAACATCGCGCTCTTGCCGTTCACCTCCAACGACTAGGAGCAACAAGAGTGGCCTCCAACGTCAAAGTTCTCTTGGAAACCGAGGTCGAGAACCTCGGCACCGGTGGCGAGGTCGTGCGCGTTCGCTCCGGTTACGCGCGCAACTACCTCTTGCCGCGCGGCCTGGCCGTGATCGCGACCGCCGGCAGCCTGAAGCGCGTCGATGAGCTCAAGAAGGCAGCGGCCGTGCGCAAGCAAGCCGAGGTCTCCGCCGCGGAAGAGCTCGCGAAGAAGATCTCGGGCGTCAAGGTGACGCTCGAGCGCGCCGTCGGCGAGGAAGGCAAGATGTACGGCTCGGTCACGACCCGCGACATCGAGGAAGCGTTCCTGAAGGCCGGCGTCACCATCGACAAGCGGAAGATCGTGCTGGCCGACCCGATCAAGGAGCTCGGCACCCACGACGTCCCGCTGAAGCTCGCGGCTGGCGTCGAAGCGGTGCTCAAGGTCGAGGTCGCGAAGAAGGGCTGACAGAAGCCACCACTTCTGATAGCTACAGCAGTCCGTCGAACGCCCCGGAGGCCCCAAGCCTTCGGGGCGTCGTGCATTTGGGACCCTGTGGGTAACTCGTGGACGAGGGAACATGAAACATCCTGGATTGTCGTGGATGGTCTGTGGACGGCGCTGTGGACAACCGCGGAGCGCGGATGCGCTTCCAGACGCCGAAGAGGGCTCCGGCCCGCGAGGTAGGACAGCTGCTGACCTGGCTCACGCGCCCCGTTCGCGGCACAGCTTCTCGTCCGAGCACAGCTCATGAACCTCCAGGGCCAGACACCCCGCCGCGCGCCCGAGCGCACCCCCGAGCTCGTGCCCGCGCCCGGCCGCGTTCCGCCGAGCGATCTCGACGCCGAAGCCGCAGTGCTGAGCGCGGTGCTGCTCGAGCCGGCGTCGTTCGATCAAGTTCAGGAATTCCTGAAGCCCGATCACTTCTACGCGGACGCGAACCGCCGCGTGTTCGAGGCCGTGATGGAGCTGTCGACCGCGGGGCGCCCGATCGACGTCGTGAGCGTGGCCGGCTTCTTGCGGGATCGCGGGCGGCTCGATCAGATCGGCGGCACGGCATACCTGGCGCAGCTCGCCGACGCGACGCCCGCCGTCGCGCACGTCGTCGCGCACGCCCAGGTGATCCGCGAGAAGTGGCGCGTGCGCCAGCTGATCTCGATTTGCCAGCGCTTCGCGGCCGAAGGCTACACCTCGCCGCCCGAGGTCCAGAAGTACATCGACGAAGCCGAGCAAGCGGTGTTCGACATCGCGCGCACGACGGAGAGCAACGCCGTCGAGCCGGTGCGCGACGCCGTCGTCCGCGCCTTCAAGATCCTGGAGGAGGCGGAGCGGCGCGGCGGCGGGATCACCGGTATCCCCACCGGTTTCACGCGCCTCGACCGGCAGTGCTCGGGCATGCACCCGGGCGATCTCTACATCGTCGCGGCCCGCCCCGGCATGGGCAAGACCTCGCTGGTCTTGAACATGGCGCTGAACGTCGCGGCCACGCGCGTGACGCGCCAGGCATCCGACGAGGACTACTTCGAGACGCCTTCCGAAGAGCCGGGCCACGCCGTCCTGTTCTGTTCGCTCGAAATGCCCAAAGAGCAGCTCGCGGCGCGTCTGCTCGCGTCGGAAGCGCGCGTCGACATGGCGAACATCCGCGGCGGTAGCATGTCGCGCGAGGATTGGAGCAAGCTCACCGAGGCCGCGTCGCGCCTGGCGCGGCTGCCGCTGTGGCTCGACGACACGCCCGCGCTCACGCTGCTCGACCTTCGCGCCAAGATCCGCCGCTTGCAGGCCGAGGTCACGCGCGGCGAGAGCTCGGTGCGCGCCAAGGGCATCGGCCTCGTGTGCATCGACTACCTGCAGCTGATGCAGGGCCGAAGAGATGCGGGCAGCCGCGAGCAGGAGATCAGCGAGCTGTCTCGAGGGCTGAAGCAGCTCGCCAAAGAGATGAAGGTACCCGTCCTGGCGCTTTCTCAGCTGAACCGCGCCGTCGAGACCCGCGCCACCAAGGACAAACGCCCTCAGCTCAGCGATCTGCGCGAGAGCGGCGCCATCGAGCAGGACGCCGATACGATCATCTTCATCTATCGGGACGACTACTACTTCAAGGACAGCGAGCAGAAGGGCGTGGCCGAGATCATCGTGGCCAAGCAACGTAACGGCCCGACCGGCACCGTGCTCACCAAGTTCACCGCGTCGTGCACGCGCTTCGACAACCTCGAGGCAGAAGAGCTCGGCGTCGATCAGTTCGACGATTTCGTGCCGGGCTGATCCAGAAAGCGGTGCCTGGGGCTGGCACAGCTTGGCACTGAAGCAGACGGTGAATCTCGGCGTTCAGGCGTTCAGATAGCCATTTCCCCGCGGCACGCAGCTTGCTTTGTCTGCGAGCGAGGTATTTCATGATGCGCGGCACTTGGGCTGTAGGGGTTTCGTTGGCGCTGGTCTGGGTTGGATGCAGCGACGACGAAGACGCGAACGTCGCGCCGACAGGCGGGGCGCCGGGCGCGGGCGGGATCTCGGAGTACACCGGAGGCAGGGCCTACACGGGAGGACGTCCAGGCACGGGCGGCGGCAACACGGGCGGGATGCCGACTGGCGGCCAGCCACCCGAGAGCACGGGCGGATACGGCGGGGTGGTTGACCCCGGGATCGGTGGAGTGAACGACTCCGGTGGAGAGCCCAGCGTCGGGGATTGCATCGGTACCGCGGGAGAAGCCGCCTGCGAAGCGAGCGGCTGCAATCCCTTGACCGCGTACATCACGCACATCGCTGGCGAGCTGGCCGGCGGCGCGGGCGGCGCGGGCGGCGCGGGCGGCGGCAACGGCCTGGCTTGCGGCGGGCGCAGCGCGAGCACGGAATTCATCGGCTGCGTCCTCGGCAGCGGCGGTGCGACCCTGGAATGCCACTGCCAACCCGGTACTGACCGATGCGTCGAGGCGGGGCCCGAAGTCGGCTGGCTCGACGGGTGGGAGCCCAGCGAGAAGTGCCTCGCGTGCGGCGGCTCGTGATGCGCTAACCGCCGGGGAGCTCTTCGTCTGCCTCGGCGTCTTCCGCTTTTTCGTCTTCCGCGCGTTCGCGGAGGCCGGCCTCGTCGATCAGCTCGAGCGCGGCGCCGAGCAGGGCCGGGAGCCCTTCGTGGGTCACGGCGCTGATCAAGAACACGCGCTTGCCGCGGCTCTCGAGCTCCTGCTGGAGCTCGGGGTAAAGGGCCTGCACGTCGGGCAGGTCGGCTTTGGTGACGACGACCAGCTCGGGCAACGCAGCGAGCCCGGGATCGTGCGCGGCGAGCTCGTGGCGCAAGGCTTCGTAGTCTGCGAGCGGCGTGCGCTCCGGATCATCCGAGATCGTGATCAGGTGCAAGAGCGCGCGCGTGCGCTCTAGGTGCCTGAGGAAGCGCGTCCCGAGGCCGTGGCCCTCGCTCGCTCCCGGGATCAACCCCGGAATATCGGCCAGCACGAAGCTCCGGCCTTCGCCCTTGCGCGCGTCGCCCACGGCGACCACGCCCAGGTGCGGCGTGAGCGTGGTGAACGGATAGTCCGCGATCTTCGGGCGCGCGCGGCTGACGCTGCTGATCAGCGTGCTCTTGCCGACGTTGGGGAACCCGAGCAGCCCGACGTCGGCCATCACCTTGAGCTCGAGGTACAGGTCGCGCTGCTCGCCGGGTTCCCCCGGATCGGCGCGGCGCGGCGCGCGGTCCACGGGAGTCGCGAAATGCATGTTGCCGCGGCCGCCCTTGCCGCCCTTGGCGATCACGACCGGGACGTCGGCTTCCGTGATCTCGGCGAGCTTCTCGCGCGTCGCGGCGTCGTAGACCACCGTGCCGACCGGCACGCGCACGATCAGATCGCGCCCGGCCCTGCCGTAGCAGTCCTTGCCCATGCCTTTCTGGCCATGCTCGGCGCGGAGCGCGGTCTGGTGCGTGAAGTCGTGCAGGCTGCCGAGGCCGCTGGCAGCGACGAACACGACGTCGCCGCCGCGACCACCATCGCCCCCCGCCGGGCCGCCCATGGGTACGTATTTCTCGCGACGGAACGCGACGGCGCCGTTACCGCCATTGCCGGCTTCGACGCGGATTTCGCATTCATCGATGAAGCGCACGGGCGTGGTGTTTCAGAGCGCCCCGGATCCGTCAAGGCGGCCCGCGGTGAAATCGGCGAAAACCCGCATCAATCCAGGCGTTCGGCGGGCGCGGGCGCTTGACGGCAGGGACCTGGCCCCGCACGTTGTGCGGGTGCTGCTCGCGGATTTGGCCCGGGTTTCACGCGCGGTGGCGGGCACCCGCGGACGGCTCGAGAAGGTGTCGCGGCTGGTCGAGCTGTTGCGGGCGCTCGCCCCGAGCGAGGTCGACATCGCCGTCGCGTATCTGGTCGGCGAGCTGCGCCAGGGCAAGATCGGGCTCGGCTGGTCGGCGCTGTCGGTCTTCGATGGGGTCGCCGCGCCGGAAGCGGCGAGCATCACGCTCGCTGAGGCGGACGCAGCGTTCGAGGCGGTCGCGAGCGCGACCGGGAAGGGGCGCGGGGCGGCCCGCGAACGCGTGCTCGGAGAGCTTGCGGCGCGCGCCACGGCTGACGAACGCGATTTCTTGAGGAAGCTGATCCTCGGCGAGCTGCGTCAGGGCGCGCTCGAGGGCGTGCTGCTCGACGCGCTCGCGCGAGCGGGCGAAGTCCCCGCCGAGAAGGTCAAGCGAGCGCTGCTCTTTGCCGGGAGCTTGCGGGCCGTGGCGCAGGCGCTGCTCGCCGAAGGGGCGGCGGGCTTGGAGCGGTTCTCGGTCGAGCTGTTCCGACCGCTGAGCCCGATGCTCGCCGAGCCGGGGGACAGCGTGAGCGCGACGCTCGAACGGATGCCGGGCGCCGCGCTCGAGTTCAAGCTCGACGGCGCGAGGATCCAGCTGCACAAGAGCGGCGACGACGTGCGCGTGTTCTCGCGCGGCGGGCACGACGTGACGCGCGCGGTGCCGGAGGTGGTCGAGCTCGCCCGCTCCTTGCCCGCGCGCTCGTTGCTGCTCGACGGCGAGGCGATCGCGCTCGGTCGGGATCGCCGCCCGCTGTCTTTTCAGACCACGATGCGCCGCTTCGGGCGCAAGGCGGCAGAAGAGGCGTCGATCCGCGAGCTACCGCTGTCGTCGTTCTTCTTCGACTGTCTGTATCTGGACGGCCAGGCCCTGGTCGACAGCCCGAACAGCGAGCGGGTGCTGGCATTGTCGAGCGTGGTGCCCGATGCGGAGCGCGTCCCTCGCCGGCTCGTTCAGGGCGCCGAAGCGGCGGACGCCTTCCTCGCGGAAGCGCTCGGCGCTGGGCACGAGGGGCTCGTCGCCAAAGATCCCGCGTCCCTGTACGTCGCGGGCCGGCGCGCCGCGCACTGGCTCAAGATCAAGCCGGCGCACACGCTGGATCTGGTGGTGCTGGCGGTCGAGCACGGCAGCGGTCGTCGCACCGGCACCCTCAGCAACATCCACCTCGGCGCCCGCGATCCGGAGCACGGCGGCTTCGCCATGCTGGGCAAGACCTTCAAGGGCATGACCGACGCGATGCTGGCCTGGCAAACCGCGCGCTTCTCCGAGCTCGCCGTGCGCACGGAAGGCCACGTGGTCCACCTCGACCCCGTTCAAGTGGTCGAGATCGCCTTCGACGGCGTCCAGGCCAGCTCGCAATACCCCTCGGGGTTATCGCTGCGTTTCGCGAGGGTGGTGCGCTACCGCTCGGACAAGCTGGCGTCGGAGGCCGACACGGTCGACACCGTGCGGGCGTTGGCGAGCAGAGCGGGAGCCGAAGGCGAAGCGCCTTAGCTGAAGCTCTACTTTCCCTTGGGCGGGGCCTTCGGCTTCGCGAGTCGGTCGAGCGTGTCGATCGCGCCGAGCAGCGCATCCATCCCGAGCTCCTTCGCAGCAGCTTCGGTGAAAATCTCTGGGATGCGCGTCAAGCGCAGGGCCAAGAGCTTGCTGCCCAGGTCGATCTCGCGCTCGACGAAGGCCTCGAACGAGGCGTAGCCCTTGGCCTCGAACAGACGCTGCTCGCGGATGGCCTTCAGGATCTGGCCGGCCGCGTAACACTGCTCGGGCAGGCGCTTCTTCAGCGCACGGAGCTGGTTCAGGTGTTCGTGGAGCGCGCCGACGCGAGCCTTGATGTTCTCCGCCTGCTCGGGGGTGCGGAGCGTGGCGCGAGCGCTGCCGGGGCGCGGCGGCTCCTGGTTGCGCTGGGCCACTTCGTCGGCGTGCTTTTGGGCGTGGCGCGCGGCCCAGGGCGCGGCACCCCGGAATTTTCGTCGGGAAACCGCCGGCGGCGCGGATTCCAGCGGCACCGCTGCGGCCGGGACGCGGCGCGAAACCGCCGGCGGCAGCACCGAGCGGCGGTTCGGCGCCGCAATGGACGGGCGCTTGGCATGGGACGAACTCTTGGCCATCGATGCACTCCGGCGGGACCGTTCGCACGGCTCCGCCGCCCTAAGGTACGGAAGTAGCCTAGTATAGTCGCCCGAGTCGAACCCAAAATCATGGTCATGACGAGAGCCCCGAGCAACGACGGTCACTCGCACGCGGCGAGCGAACCCCCGATTTCGACCGCTGGTCACGACAGTCACCGGATCGCGGTCGTCGTCAACGGGCGTGCCAAGAACGTGACCGCCGAGGTGATCTCGACCCTCGATCGCATCCTGAAGGGCGGCGATTTGTTCGTCTCGAGGAGCCTCGACGACGCCCGTGAGATCGCCAAGACGCTCGTGATGGGCAGCTACGGCACCGTTCTGACCGGCGGTGGCGACGGCACCTTCACGGTCATGGTTACCGAAGTGGTTCGCGAAGCTCGCCGCGCCGGATGCGCCCTGCCGCGCTTCGGCCTGCTCAAGCTGGGTACGGGTAATTCGCTGGCCTGGGTGGTGGGGGCCCGCGACGTGCACGGCGGCGAGCTCGGTGCAGACATCGAGAAGCTCTCGCGCCACGCCGGGAGCCGCAGCTTGAGGTTGGTCGAGGTGGACGGCATCATCTCGCCTTTTTGCGGCCTGGGCGCGGACGCGCGCGTGCTCGCCGACTACGGTTGGATGAAGGAGAAGCTCGCCGGCACCCCCTTGAAACGGGTCGCAACGGGGCGGCTCGGTTATGGCCTCGCCGCGGCGACGCGCTCGCTGCCGCGCGAGCTCTTCGGCCGCAATTCGCGCTGCCGCATCATCAACAGCGGTGAAGAGGCGTTTCAGCTGGGAGAGAAGGGCGCGGTCGTACGCTCCGCTCGAAAGGGCGAGGTGCTCTACGACGGCCCCATGCGCTTCACCGCCATCTCCACCATCCCTTATTACGGCTACGGCTTCCGGATGTTTCCGTACGCGGACGAGCGCCCGGATCGCATGCATTTACGGCTGACTACGATGTCACCCGTCGAGTTCTTGTTGCACATGCGCGACATCTGGCGCGGCAGCTACGAAGGCTCCAAGTCGATCCACGATTTCCTGGTGGAATCGGTGACCCTCGAGCTCGAGCCCGAGGTGGCGTTTCAGATCGGCGGCGATTCGCGCGGGTTGCGGGGTCGCGTCGAGGCGCGCCTGTGTCCGGAGCCGATCAGCCTGGTCGACATGTACGCCCCACCGAGCGTCGCCCCTTGAGACACCGCGGGGGAGCTCGAGCGCTCGCTGCCGCAGCGCTGCTCGGCGGGCTCTTCGGCGTGCGGCCGGCTCTCGCCGAAGAGCCCCTCGCCGCGAAGCTCCGCTGCGAGCCAGCGCGCGCTCCGGGCCGGGCGCTATGCACGCTCGAGATTTCGGCAGCACCCGAGCGACGCCTGAGCTGGGCGGACGCGCTGGTGCTGAAGACGCCCGGTTTCGCGCGGACGCTGCGGGCCCGCCTGGCGGCCAAGGAGCTCGGCTCGCCCACGCGGCTCACGCTCGCGCTGGTGCTGGAAGCGCCGGGGCGGGGCGCCGTGCGCGTACGGGCGCGGGCCGTGCTCTGCGAGCAGGCCGGCTCGAAAGAGCGCTGCGGCCCGGTGACCCGCGACGTCGAGGCCGAGCTAGTAGCTACGAAATGAGCCCGGCTCGAACTTGGCCAGAGCCCTCGAAACCAGGCTAACTCGAGGCGTGAACCTGCCCGGATTGCTCGCGGCGACGACGCTCGGAGATCTGCTCGGCCGGCTGTACCGCGGCGGCGTCGACGGCGTGCTCGAGCTCGTGGAGCGGGAGGGGCACAGAGCGGGCCGCGCGCACCGCATCCATTTCGAGCGCGGGCTGATCGAAGACGTGGAGACCGAGCTCGACGTGCCGCGGCTCGGCGAAGTGCTCGTGAACGAGGGTGCGATCGATCGCGTCGAGGTGGGACGCGTGCAACGCAGGCTCGAGGCGCTCGCGCTGAGCGCGCGCCGTCCGGAGCGACTCGGCGAGGCGCTCGTGAACGAAGACCTGGTGAGCTCCGAGGCCGTGCGGCGCGCGCTGCGCCGCCAGCTCGGGATGCGGCTCGATGCGCTGTTCGACCTCGGCGACGCGCTGGTGCGCTTCCACGTGCGGCGCAACGCCGAAAAACGCGCCGGTCACCCCGAGCCGCTGACCGCGCGCGAGTTCCTCGACGGGCGCCCGCGCAAGCGCGGCGGAGGCTTGTTTCGCAGACCGAGTCGCGCCGACCGTGCCGCGTTCGAGCTGCTCGGCATCCCACCGACCGCGGATCGCGCCCGGATCCGCCAGGCCTTCCGCAAGCGAGCGGCGGAGCTGCACCCGGATCGGCACCCGCACGCGAGCTCCGCGCAAAAGGCCGAGCTCCTCGGGCGCTTCGCCGAGCTCAGCCGCGCCTATCACTCCGTGCTGCCCGGTTAGCTCGAGCCGAGCCCGGCGACGTACGCCGGCAGCTCGACGAGCGACTCGAGGACGCGCTCGGGGTTCGCTGAGAGCAGGTGCTCGAGCGGCTGGATCCCGTGCCGCACGCCCACCGCGCGCGCCCCCGCCGCGCGACCCGCCTCGATGTCCTGCGCGCCGTCGCCCACGACCAGCAAGCTCTCCGCTGGCACGCCGAGTTTTTCCGCGAGGTGCAGGATCGGCAACGGGTCCGGCTTCTTGCGCGGCAGATCGTCGCCCGCCACGATCACCCGAAAATGCCGCTCCAGGTCGAGCGCGCGGAGCACCAGCTCGGTCGTGACGCGCGGCTTGTTGGTACACAGGCCGAGCGGCAGCGCCGCGAGCGCCGCGAGCGCCTCGCGTGCGCCGGGGAACACGCGCGTCGTCACCACCGGGTGCGCCGCATAGTCGTCGAGGAACGCGGCGACGAGCCGAGAAAGCCGCGGATCGTCGGCCGCGATGCGCGCGGCTCGTTCGAGCAGCTTAGGCGCGCCGTCCCCCACGAACTCGGAGATCGTCTCCAGCGGCAGCTCGGCGAACCCGAGCGTCGCGAGGGCGCGGTTGGCCGAGCGAGCGATGTCGGCGCGCGAGTCGATCAGGGTCCCGTCGAGGTCGAAGATCACGGCGCGGATGGGAGAGCTCATGGCGGATCCAGGGAAGACCGAGTATGGCTCAAGGCCATGACGAACGGACGCCCCCCGGCCCCGGCCGTGGACGTGAGAGAGCGCGGTCACGACGCCGCCGGTCAGCCCATCCAGCTCGATCGGCGCGTGTTCTTCCAGCTCCTGGCCTTCAGCACCGGCTCGGGAAAGAGCGGCCCGGCCGTCGAAGCGCTGGGTGCGGGGCTCGCGCGACACGGCATGGCCGGCGTGGTCTACGAGGACGTCAACCACCCGCGCGGCCTCGCGCTCCTCACGTTCAGCGAAGAGCCGCTCGACTTCGTGACCAAGACCCGCGTCCTGGTCGGGGAAGGGGTGCTCGCCGAGCTCGAACCGCGGCCAGAGCTGACGATGATCGGCCGCACCTACTCGAGCGGCTACGAGCAGGATCTCGAATACTGGCTGCTCCGCCGCCCCCGCGAGACCGTGCTCAACGCCGCTTGGCCCTGGGCGATCTGGTACCCCCTGCGCCGCAAAGGGCCTTTCGAGCGCCTCGAGCCGCCGGAAAAGGGCAGCATCATGCGCGAGCACGGCATGGTCGGCCGCTCCTACGGCGAAGCGGACCTCGCCCACGACGTCCGGCTCGCTTGCCACGGGCTCGATACGAACGACAACGACTTCGTGATCGGCCTGATGGGCAAGACCCTGCATCCTCTGTCCCACGTGGTCCAGGCCATGCGGCAGACCCGGCAAACCGCCGAGTTCATGGAGCAGATGGGCCCGTTCTTCCTCGGCCGGGCCGTCTTGCGCCACGCGCCTTGAGAGCGCTTTTTCTCTGCTAAGGTCGGCGAACTTTGGCCAATCGCGCCTCTCTCCCGCCCGCCGATCCCGGCGTCGTCTCTGCGAACCGTCGCGGCAGCCTCGCGCACCCGGTGCCCGCCGGCATGCGCGACCTGCTCCCGCCGGAGGCGTTCCGCCACGCGGATCTCGGCCGGCGCCTGGTGCGCGCTTTCGAGCTCCACGGTTACGAGCTCGTCACGCTGCCGCTGTTCGAGTTCGCGGAGGTGATGGAACGCGGGCTCTCGAGCCTCGACCCGCACGACGTGTTGCGCTTCGTGGAGCCCGAGAGCGGCGCGGTGGTGTCGCTGCGGCCGGACATGACGCCGCAGATCGCGCGCCTGGTCGCGACTCGGCTGGGCGAGGCCGAGGGCCCCGTGCGGCTCTGCTACCAGGGCTCGGTGCTGCGGCGGCTGCGCGAGCGCGCGCGGCGCCACCGCCAGATCCCGCAGGCCGGCTTCGAGCTGGTCGGCCGCGGCGGGCCGGACGGCGACCTCGAGCTGCTCGCCGTGGCCGCGGCTGCGGCGCGGGCCGCCGGTCTCGAAGAGTTCGTGATCGATCTCGGGCACGCCGGCATCGCCGGTGCGCTCGTCGAGTCACTGCCGCCGCACGCGGCGCGAGAGATCCTCGACGCGCTCGAGGTGAAAGACGAGAGCGAGGTCGCTCGGCGCGCGGCCCGCGCCAAGCTGGACACCGCCGAACGCGCGGCGCTGTCGGCGCTTCCGCAGCTCCACGGCGGGGCCGAGATCTGGCCCGCTGCGGAGCGCGCGCTGCTCCACACCCGCGCCGAAGGGGCGCTCCGCGAGCTCAAGCAACTCTGGGAGGCCGCGCGCGAGCTCGAGCTCGGTCCCCGGATCCTGATCGACCTCGGCGAGACGCGCGATCTCGACTACTACACGGGCGCGCTCGTTCACATCCACGCGGAAGGCCCGGGTCGCCCGATCGGCTCCGGGGGTCGCTACGACGGGCTTCTCGGTCGCTTCGGCGTGCCGCGCCCCGCGGTCGGTTTCGCCTTCGGCATCGACGACGTGGCCTGGGCGCTCGAGCGCGCGGGCAAGCTGCGAGCACTGCCGGCGCGCGTGCTCGTGGTCGGTGAGGCGGCCGAGCTCGAGCGCGCGTTGCGCGCGGTGGACGTGGCGGCCGCGCGCGCGCCCGACTCCAACATCCAGGGCTACGCGCGCGCTTTCCGCTACACCCACCTGGTGGATGTCACGCGCCGCACGCCCAGCCTGATTGCGGTCGCCGATGGCAGCGAACGCCCGCTACCCGAGGACGCCGCGGCCCTCGCGGCAGTCGTGCGCGACGTCGTCGGCGCGTAGTGCTAGCTTCGGGGGATGGCCGTCGCGCTGGCGAGCGGGCTCGTGGCGCTCACGCTGGGAATCGGAGCTCTCTCCGCGAGCGCGCCCTCGCTCACCGCCCTGGCCGGAGCCAGCCTGCGCCCGCCGATCTGCCGCGAGCAAGCGGGCGGCAGCGGCAGCGGCCTCTGGTCGCGGACCATGGGCGCCTCGGGCCGCAGTGTTTGCGATCTCCTGGCGCGCGCTCAGGGCCGGCTCGAGCAAGCGCCGGACCGGGCCTTCGAGCTCGCTGAGCAGGCCCGCGCGGGGCTCCCCGGGCAGGCGGCGCCGCTCGTGGTGCAGGCGCGCGCCCTCGTGCGCAAGGGCGAGTGGGCTCGCGCGGACCGGCTCTTTTCGCAAGCACTCACGGCCAAAGATCCTCCGTTCGGCGACGCCGCGGCGCTGCGCGAGCTGGCACTGACCACGGCGATCGCGGGGCGGCGGGACGAGGCGATGGCTCTCTACCGCAAGCTGATCCCGCGCGCCGACTCCCGGCACGATCCGAGCTTTCGCCGCGTGGTCGTGCTCGAAGCGGCGAGCCTGCTCGGCGCGTCGGGCCCCGACGGCGCGCGTGAAGCCGCGGCGTACCTCTCCGAAGCCCGCCGCGGCGAGCGCTGTCCAGGGCTCGACGACCTGACCTCGGCGCTCCTGGCTCTCGAGCTCGAACGGCTCGGCGACGCCGAACAAGCCCGCGTCGTGGCGCGCGAGCTGCCTGGGCCGTGGGGCCTCGAGCGCTTCTTGTCGCAGGCGGACCAGCAACGCCTCGAGCGCGTGGTGTTGCCGGACGACAAGGCGCCGTCCGTTCCGGTCGCTCCGGTGTTCCGGGCGCGGTCGCCGCTGTTCCTCGACGGGGAGCTCCACGCCGTGCTCGCGCTAGCCGCCGCCGAGCGCGATCCGGGCTCGTTGCGCACCCACCTGGAGGCGTACCTGCTCGGGCCAGCCGCAGCGGGCCCCTGGGCGAGCTTCGCGCGCGGAAAGCTCGCTGCTTCGCGCGGTGGGCGGCGATGAGCTCGCGGTCCGCGCTGACACCGGCCGGCGCGGCCCTGGTCTCGTTACTCCTTGCGCTCGCGCCATCCCGGCCCGCGGCGGCCGAGCCGAGCCTCTGGCAGCGCAGCGACGATCGCAGCCTCGCCCGCGTGGAACGCGCCCTGCGCCGCATTTCGCGCTTCGTCGATTGGGTCGCGGAAGCCGACGCCGATCCGGACATGCGCCACGACTTCTGGCTCGGCGCGCTCGTCACCGCCGAGCAGTCGGGCGCGCGCGCCCTCGACGATCCGCGCCTGGAGCTGCTGGTCGCGCAGATCTTGCTGGGAGCCGAGCTCGGTCGCGAGGCGGAAGCGACCGAGCTCGCTCGCAAAGTGCTGGCCCGGGCACCCGAGCCGTGGCTCGAGGCGGAGGCGCGGCTGGTCTTGGTGCTGGCGGCAGGCGAGCCCGAGCCAGCGATTGTCGAGATCGCCCGCGCGCTGCCGCTGATCTGGGATTCGCGGACGCGCTCGGAGCTGTTCCGGCGTCGCGCCGACGCACGCATGGCGCTCGGCGACGTGCGTGGCTCCCTCGGCGACTACCGCGCGGCGCTCGGGGCCGACGACTCGGCGAGG
>JAICQO010000056.1 GCA_025937835.1 Polyangiaceae bacterium | reverse complement strand
CGCGCGCGAGAACAGCTCGTGCTCCTTGACCTCGATCGTGATCTCGAGGTCGCCTGCGGGCCTGTCGGGGCGGCTGCGGTTGCCAGCGCCGTCCACCGTGCGCACGCTGCCGTGCTCGATGCCGGCGGGGATGGTGAGCTCGAGCCGTCGCAGGGCCTTGGCCAGGCCCGAGCCCTGGCACTCGCCGCACGACTCGAGCGGGACCTGGCCCGTACCGCGGCAGCGCGAGCAGGGGCGCTCGACGGCGATCGGGAACAGCGCCTGTTGAAAGCGCACGCGGCCGCGGCCGGAGCAAGCCGTGCAGGTCTCGACGCGGGTGCCGCGCTTGCCGCCGCTGCCGTCGCAGCCGCTGCACAGGTCGATCCGCTCGTAGCTGACCTCGCGCGTCGTGCCGTGCGCCGCCTCTTCGAAGCTGATTTCGATGCTGCGCTGGAGCGGCGGGACGCGCTCGCCGCCGCCGCCGCGAAATCCGAAGGCGCCGAGCAGGTCTCCGAACAGATCTTCCAGGCCGATGTCGGAGAAGCCGGGGGACGGCGCTCCGCCCGGGCGGAACGCGGCCTCTCCGAAGCGATCGTAGGCGGCTCGTTTGTCGGGGTCGCCCAGGATCTGGTAGGCCTGATTGATCTGCTTGAAGCGGCCCTGGGCCGTGTCGTCGTTCGGGTTGCGATCGGGGTGGTGCTGCGCCGCGAGCTTGCGGAAGGCGCTCTTGATTTCGCCTTCGCTCGCGCCTCTCTGGACTCCGAGAACCTGGTACGGATCGAACACGTTACGGCACCGCGATTTTCGCCGGTAGCACGTACGGGCCGGGGGGCGCCAATAGGTCCCGCGCGATCGTCACCTCGATCAGGTCGACGGCGCCGCTCTGGGCGACGTCTTTCAGCGCGACCTTGGCTGCCGGCGTGCTCGGCGACATGGCGAAAAGCGTCGTATAAAACCGGGCTTCCGTGCGCTCCGCCCCGTCGCTAGCCGCCTTGGTCAGCTCGGCGTCGCTGAGCTTGCCGCGCGCCCAGGAGCGGAGCTTTGCCGGCCAGCCCGAGGCGTCGTCGATCGTGGCGTAGGCTTCCTCGGTCGTGCCGTCGCTCGTCACCTTCAGCCAGCGTTCGAGCAGCTGCAGCCACAGCGCGACGTACACGATCTCGTCGGGGGCGAGCTTGGCCTCGATCGCGCGCTGCGCCGCGGCGCGGGCTGCGCCGAGATCACCGAGGGTGAGCGCGCGCCGCGCCGCGTCGAGCACGGTGGCCGAGAACTGGCGCGCGTCGCCGTTGGCGGCTTCGTAGGCGCGCTCGGTGGCTCGGCGGATCCCCGCCTGATTGCCGTATTGCTCGAGCACGCGCGCGAGCAGGCGCTCGATCCTCGCCTGGCTGGGCCCGGGCTTGCTCTGGCGTTGCGCGTCGATGGCCTGGACGAGCGCCTCGTCGAGCGTCTTCTTCGCGAGCTCGGCGCGGCCTGCGTCGCGGAGTAGCTCGAATTTGTGGATCAGCGCGTCGGTTGCGGCGATGCCATCTTTGGTGGCCTGGGCCTGGGTGATCACGCGGTCCAGCGCGGCGAGCGCGGCGTCGGTGCGGTTCCGCTGGCGCTCCAGCGACGCGAGCAGGTTGAGGGCCTCGGCGCTCGGTTCCGAGGCGATCGAGCGCTCGAGCAGCGGCAACGCGCGCTCGCTCTCGCCGTGCCGCGCTTCGACCGCTGCCATCACGTAACGAACGCGCGCCGCGCTCGGAGCGACGCGACCGAGCACGCTGCGCTTCTCGGAGAGCGCGAACAGCGGCTCTGCGGCAGCGTACAGGCGCCGCGCCGCGTCGAGCTGCCCCGCCGAGTCCTCGGCCACGATCGAGTTCAATACGACCGTGAGGCAGACGCTCAAATGCTCGGGAGGTGAGTCGGCGCTCACTGCGGCGTTCAGGATCGGCGTCGCGACCTCGGCCATGCCGTAGCGGACGAGCTGCGAGACCAGCGGCAACGCGCCCTGGAGCGAGCCCGGCCGCAGCCGATAGAGCTCGAGCGCCGAGCCGAACGCAGCTGCGGACATCGACATCGAATCGACCAGCGCGATCGCGCCCTCGGTGGCCGCGGCGGACTCGAACGCGCGGTACAGTCGGGTCCAGGCCTCCGGATCGCCATCGTCGGCGGCGCGCTCGAGCGTCTCGCTGAGCTCCGGGGGAAACTGGTGCTCGAGGTCGGCGCGGCTGATCGCGTTGAGCGCGCCGCGCGGATCGCCGTGCCGCAGGTAGAGCGCGACCAGCGCGTACGGCCCGTCTCGGTAGCCCTCGAAGGCCGCGTTGCGATCGAGCAGCGAGCGCTGCTCGTTGGTGCTGGCCTCGATTGCGCCGCGGATCAGCCGCGTGACGTTGTCCGCCGCGCGCGTCACCCCTTCGGGATCCGACTCGAGCAGCGCCTGTTGCAGGGAGCGGCGCGCCTCGCTGCTCGCCACCTCGAGCGGGCCGTCGCCGTGCGTCGACCGCGCGAAGTCTTCGATGGCCTTGATGTGGGCCTGGACGTCGGCTTTTTCGCGGCCTTCGGGCAGCTGGCTCTCCAGCATCCTGTACAAGGACAGGGCGTAGCCGTCGTAGCCGAGCCGCGAGACCTCGGTGGCGCCGGCATGGAGCGGCTTGGCCGCGCCCTCGAGGATCTCTGGTCGATACTCGCCCGAGCGCATCAACAGGAACGCGCCGAACAACGCGCGCAAGCCGACCGCGTCGTGGCCGGCGTCGAAGCGCGCGCCCGCGCGCGCGATTTGCCGGCGCACCACGCCGACCAACAGGTTCTGTCGATCGGGTCCCGGCTCGGGGTCGAGCAACAGCTGGTACGTGCGCTCGGCGAACTCCTCGTCGTTGACGGCCACTGGCCGCACCGGAGACGCACCGGCGGCGTTCGGATCGCGCAGGTTGCCCGCGGCCGAGCCCGCGCAGCCGCAGCACAGCGCAGCCGTCAGAAGGAGCCGAGCTCCGCGACCGTCGAGACGGATCATGCGCGGCAGTCTACAGGGCGGCGGTCCCCGGAGCCCGAGCGAAATTCAGCCCATCAGTCAGGACCACGAGACGCCGAGCGAGCGACGAGCGTAGCGAGTCGCGTTTGGGGGCACGGGGGCGATGTGCCCCCGCGGAGCACTCCGGTGGGGGTGGGCGGGCGGAACGCTACAGCGCGTAGCTCGCGTTCAGCCGGACGCCCTTCATCCCCGAGTCGCCGAGCGGGCCGCCGACCGGGAGCAGGAAGCCGGCGCCTACGCCGAGCTTCCCGAAGCGCGCGCCGAGCTTGGGCTCGACCACGAACTGGAACGACGAGGGCGGCGTCGCGTCCACCGCCGACTCGAACTCCACCGGGTCGATGGCGCGGTACGAGAACCAGGCGTCGAGGCCGGCCGATAGCGCGGGCTTCTCGAGGAACTGATACATGATGCCGGCGAGCGTCACGTTGCGGATCGCGACGGCGTTGGCCTTGATCGTACCGACGCCGGTACTGAAGAAGTTCTCGTTCTTGACGGCGCCGCCGGTGTTGAAGCCGAACACGAACTTGGTCCCCGCGTGCAGATCGAGCGCGCCGCGCTCGTGGCGCAGACCCACGCCGAGGATCAGCGGCAAGCGCTTGGGCTGATAGAGCTCCCCGTCCTCGAAGCCGTGCGAGGCGTCGGCGAGTGAGTTCACCAGGCCCTGACGCTGCTTCACGGTGTCGACTTCCGAGGGATCCAGCGTGCCCTGAGCCACCGGGATCCCGAGCCCCGCGAAGATCGGCAGGGCCGTGAACGGCGACAGCGCGTGGCGGTACTCGAACATCAGCTCCGGTGCCGCGAAGGCGGTGGAGCTGAAGGACTCGCCGCCGTCCTGGGGGTCGATGGTGGCCGTGGACCAGGCCAACCGCAGCCCGAGCGACATCTTCGGCGAGAGGTCGTACATGCCGCCGGCCTCGACCGTGACCACCGTGCTGTCGGGCATCTGGTCCTGGCTCGCGGCGGAGTTGGACGCGGAGAAGCCCTTTCCGAACCCGATCAGCGGCTCGAGGTAGACGACGATCGGATCGCGGGGGCGCGGCTTCGGCGGCGGCTCGGCCTTTCCGGTCTCCTTGTCGATCACCGGCTTCTCGCTCTTCGGCTTGAACGGACCGTCGTCGCTCTTCTCGGTGGCCGCGGGGTCCGCTCCGCTGTCCATGCTGGGACCGGTCTCTTCCCCCTTCTTCTTTGCCTTCTTTTCCTTACCGTCACCGTCGTTCGGGGCGGCGAATACGGGGGCGCTCACCAACATCGAAACCAGGGCCAGGGCCAAGCTGAATCGCATCGCTTCCTCCGCTCTTTCGAGCTAATCCCGCCTTTCGGGGGCTTTTTGGCGGGCCGGACCTTACCACGCAGCCCTTCGTTCGCGTTAATCTATCCCGCCGCAGCTCCGCGCAGTTCTTCGAGCCGCCCTCATGACCGAGCCCTCCGACCGGCCCACGCCCAAGCGCCTTGCCGATTTCGAGATCGTTCGGCGCCTCGGCGCGGGCGGCATGGCCGAGGTGTTTCTCGCCAAGAAACGCGGAGCAGAAGGCACCTTCAAGCTGCTCGTCGTGAAGCGGATCCTGCCGGCCTTCGGTAGCTCGCGGCGCTTCCGCACCATGTTCGCCGAAGAGGCGCAGCTCGCGACGCGCCTCAATCACCCGAACATCGTCCAGGTCTACGACTTTCAGGACTACGGCGACGAAGGTCAGCTCCTCAGTATGGAGTACGTCGAGGGCCCGGATCTTCGACGTCTGATGCGAGCGGCGCTGGCGCGCGGCCAGCGAATTCCGCCGTACGTAGCGGCTTACATCGTCGCCGAAGTCGCCAAGGGCCTGCACTACGCGCACGAGCGCCGGGACGAGGCGGGCGCGCCGCTCGACATCGTGCACCGCGACGTATCGCCGCAGAACATCCTGCTCAGCTACGACGGCGCCGTCAAAGTCGCCGACTTCGGCATCGCGTCCGCCAACTTGTTCCGCGAAGAGCCGGGCGTGCTCAAGGGCAAGACGGCGTACATGTCTCCCGAGCAGGCGCGCGCCGAGCGGGTGAGTCGTCGCACCGATATTTACTCCTTGGGTGTAGTTTTTCACGAGCTGCTTTCGGGGCGTCCCTTGCACGGCGCAGCCGAGGGGCCGGAGCTGCTCGAAGCGGTGCGCGGCGGGCACATCGAGCCGCCGAGCACGTTCGTTCGCGAGCTACCCCCGGAGCTCGAAGAGCTCGTGCTGCGTGCGCTCGCGCGCGATCCGGAAGAGCGCTTTCAGACCGCGCGCGAGCTCGCGGCGAGCATCAGCCGGGCGCTGATTCAGCGCCAGCAGCTCGTCGATTCCCACGTGCTCGAGACGGTGATCGCCCAGCTCGTGACGCGCGAGTCGGCGTTTCCGCCGGACACCGCGGGCTCCGAGCTCGCCGGTGAGAGCCACTACGGGCTCGACTCGATGGAACAGGCGGCGTCCGGCAATGCCGCGCCCGCGGCCGAGTCCGCCTCCGAAAACGAGCAGACCGGGCCAGGCGGGCTCGAGCGCGTGGACGAGCGCGAGCGCGCCGGGCGCGAGGTGCGTCACGTCGCCTTGCTCAAGCTCAAGATGCACGGCGCCGACGAGCTCGTGCAGAGCGTCGGCGCGGCGCCGGCGGCGCGCGTGCTGGATCAGCTGAAGAACACGCTCGGCGAGGCCGCGTTCCGGCGCGGCGCGCACTTCGTCTGGGAGCCCGAGACCACGATCGCGGATGGCGCGGTGCGCGCCAGCATCGCCGCGCGCGCGATCGTCGGTTTGACCGCGAACCCGTCGCGCGCGCCCGCCGACGCGGTGTGGCTCGCGATCGACGTCCACGAGGTGGTCCGCGGCGCGTCCGAAGATTTGCCGGTGAAGCTGTCGCTGGCCGTCGGCATCGTGCGCGGCATCGCCTCGGGCCGCCGCGACAAGGCGGGACACCTCGTGCAGCACGAGCTCTACGAGCCGGCCACGTATCTGGCCGATTTCCTGGGCGAGCGCGCGCCGCCCGGCGTGTCCTGGGTGGCGGGCGGCCTGTACCGCCTGGTGCGCCGCGATTTCGTCTGGGGTGACGCGCCGACGGTGCAGATCGAAGAGGCCGCGTCGCGCAGCCTGCCCGACAACATGCGCATCTACACGCTGCTCCGCCCGCACACGCGCGAAGAGAAGGTGGCGGAGATGGCCGCGCTGCCGAGCGATCTGATCGGCCGCGACGCGGAGCTCGCCGATCTGCACGCCGCGTATTACGGCGTGGTCAGCACCGACAAGGGGCCAGGTCAGGTCGCCGCCCGGGTGATCCACGGGGAAATGGGCATCGGCAAGAGCGCGCTGGTGTCGGCGTTCCTCACCGAGCTGCCGCCCGACGCGCACGTGCTGCGGGTCGAGTGCTCTCCTGTGCTGAGCGAGATCCCGTTCGCGACCGTCAGCGACTGGGTGCGCGAGCTCACCGAGACGCGCGTCGAACAGCCTCTCGAACAGGTGCGGCAGTTGGTCGCTGCCGCGCTCGGCGAATACGCGCTCGGCGACGACGGCCCGCAGATCATCGAGCGCATGGCGGAGCTTGCCACCGGCCGCGTGCGCACCGCCAACGACGAGGCCGACGCGGTCCAGAACCAGAAGCTGATCGCGCAAGGGGTGCGCTGTTTCTTCGCGCGCGCCACGGCCGAAGCGCCGCTCGTGGTCGTGATCGACGGCTTACAGTGGGCCGACCGCCAGAGCCTCGAGCTCGTGAGCGAGTTCGTGCGCCGCAGAGACACGTTGCCCGTGCTGGTGCTGCTCGCGACCCGCCCGGAAGATCGCGTGCTCATGCACATCGACGGCCTGGTGCGCGTCGATCTCAAGGGGCTCGCCCCCGAGCAACAGATCCGGCTGCTCCAAGCGCGGCTCAGCGTCAGCGACGGCGTGGCGCAGGTGTGCGCCGAGCTCGTGCCGCGCGCGGCCGGAAATCCGTTCTTCCTGCTCGAAATGGTCGATGCCCTGCTCGAGCGCGGCATGCTCGAGATCCGCGAGGGCGAAGAGGGGCGACAACAGCTGGTGCAGGTCGAGCGCAGCGGGGAAATGGGGCTGACCCTGCCGTCCACGCTCGAGCAGCTGATCGCGGATCGCTTGAACGAGCTGCCCGAGGAAGAGCATTCGGTGATCGATTGGCTGGCGCTCGCGGGCGGCCCGCTGTCGGAGAAGGATCTCGACGCGGTCAGTGGTACGCAAACCGCGGACGCCGTCGCCCGGCTGTGCGCCCGCGGACTCTGCGATTTGAAGGCGGAGGTCGTGGACGTACGCCACCCGCTGACGCGCGACGTGGCGTACCGCGCGCTCGAGCGACGGCGCCGCGTGCGCATGCACAAGGTGCTGGGCGAGTACCTCGCGTCGACGCCGCTGGCTCGCGGTCTGACGGCCGCGGTCGTGGCTCGCCACTTCGCGCGCGGCAACGCCCGCACCGAGGCCGCGACCTACTACATCGAGGCCGGCAACGCGGCGCGCGCGGCGTACCAGACGCCGCTCGCCAAGCGCTACTACCGCCGCACGCTGTCGCTGCTCTTGCCCGACGATCTGCGGCTGCTCGACGTGCACCAGTCGATGGAGGCGATCTGCCGCACGCAGGGCCGCTGGCGCGAACGGCGGCGGCACCTGGTGATGCTGCGACGTCTGGCGCGCCACAGCGCCAGGCCCTACTGGGTGGCGACCGCGCTGCTGCTCACGGCGCAGTTCGAGCTCGACGCGGCGCGGCTCGCCAAGGCGCTGTCTTCGGCCCAGCGCGCCGAGGTCGTGGCCGACAAGGCGCAGAGCCCGCTGTTACTCGTCCAGGCGCGCATGTTGATCGGCGAGATCTTGCACGACATCGGCGACATGCAGGGCGCGCTCGCGGCCATCGACCGCGCGCGCAGCATGGCCGACGGCAAGGACGTGCCCGCGCGCCTGCGCGCCGAGTTGCTGCGCCTGCGCGGCACCCTGTTGCGCCGCGTCGGCCGCGTGCACGAGGCGATCGAGGCCCAGGCCGAAGCCGTGGCCGTGTTCCGTCGCGCCGGAGCGCGGCGGCTCGAGGCCCGCGCCAAGAACTCGCTCGCTTACGGCCTGCTCGTGCTCGGCCGCTTCGAGGACGGCATCGCGCTCGCGCTCGAGGCGATCCGCATCGATCTGTCGATCGGCGGACGCTTTCAGATCGCCAAGACCTTGAACACGATCGGCGAATGTTACGCGAGCCTCGGCGACTTCGAGCGCGCGCTTGCGTACATGCACCGCGCGCGCGACGCCCACGAGCGTTACGGAGATCAAGACTCGCGCGCCGACACGCTGCTCTCGCTCGCCGAGGTGCTGATCGAGATCGGGAACATCGCCGCGGCCGAGCCGCTGGTGGGTGACGCGGGAGCGCTCACGGCCGTGACCGGCAGCACCTACGACTCCGTGCACGAGAAGATCCTGCGCGCGCTTTTGGCGCGGCTCGCGGGAGACCCGGCGCGCGCGGTGCTTCATGCGTTCGACGCGCGCCAGGCGGCGGAAGCTCAGGCTTACGTGGCCTTTCATTTCTACGCCATGGCGATCGAAGCCTGCGCTCGCGTCGAGATGGGCGAGCAGCACACCGGCATTCTGCTCGCTACCACCGCCATGGGGGCGATCGAGACGCTGCAAGGCTCGGAGTACGGTCTGCAGACACGCGTCGTGTGCTGGGATGCCTTGAAAAAGGCAGCCTCACCGCAAGCCGACGAGGCCCGCCGCCGCGCCTCGGAGTACGTGAAGAAGCTGTTCGCCAACATCCGCGACCCTGGGTTCCAGCGCTCGTTCATGAAACGCCAGATGGTCGCCGACGTGGCCTGACCTTTTCGTGATGCGGCGGTAGGACTCAGGCAATACCTCGCGCGCGATGCCAACGGCGAGCCCAGCTTGCAAGCGCGCTGGCAAGCCATGCTGGACTCGAAGAGCGGCATGAAGCCGGGCGACTACCTCTTCATCCAGTTCGGCATCAACGACGGCAGCCCGGACTGCGATCGCCACGTCGGGGTCGAGGCGTTCAAGGAGTCTTACGGCGTGATGGCCGAGGCCGCGAAGGAGCGCGGCGCGACGCCCGTGTTCGTCGCGCCGCTCAGCATGATCGCCTGTAACGGCAGCACGGCGCGCGGCAGCCGTGGAGACTTCGTCCCTGCCACGCTCGAGGCGGCGAAGAACAACGGCGTCCCCGCGCTGGATCTGCACGCGGACAGCGTCGCGCTCTACCAGTCGCTCGGCTTCTGCCCGATCCCGGGCGGCGACGTGAGCGCGTCAACGACCGGACCCGTCGGCGAGTTCTTCTGCGACGATCACACGCACCTCTCGCGCTCCGGCGCGGTTCGCATCGCCAAAGTGTGGCCGACGCGATCCGCAAGCAGGGCCTGCCGCTCGCCGGCTACCTCCGCTAGGCGTGCTGCGAGAGGCGGCATTGCTCGGTCGGGAAGGCGAGCTGCGCGAGCGCACCCAGCGCCAGCACGCGCCTGATCCAATCCCGTTTCGAAGCCCTGCTGCCGATAGTCCCGTGTTTAAGATACCCCATGTCAACCCTCGCCAAGGCGTCCAGTCTGGACCACGCCGCGCGGGCTGACAAGGCGCCCGACGAGGACGAGCTCGAGGCGCGCCGCCTGCGTCCACGCCCCGAGTACTTCTGGACGCGCACCGTGCTCTTGCACGCGCTGTCGTTCGTCTACTTCATCGCGTTTCTGATCCTGGTCGAGCAACACGCGCCGTTGCTCGGTTCGGACGGGCTCTTGCCGGTCCGGGCGTTCACGGCTCACGTTCGAGACAGTCTTGGCTCCAACGGCGCTGCGTTCTGGCGACTGCCGAGCCTGTTCTGGTTCGGCGACAGCGACGCGGCGCTCTCCGTGTGCGCGTCGATCGGCCTCGTGTTGTCGGCGCTCGGCTGCCTCGGCTTCGGCAACGCGCTCGGGTTCGGGGCGCTCTGGGTTCTCTATCTGTCGTTCGTGCACGTGGGGCAGATCTTCTACGGCTACGGTTGGGAGAGCCTGCTCTGCGAGGCCGGATTTCTGGCGATTTTTCTGGCTCCGCCGACCGCTATCCGCTTTGCGAACGCGGCCGAGCCCCCGCGGCTGATGTTCGTCCTGTTTCGCTGGCTCACGTTCCGCGTGATGTTCGGCGCCGGTCTGATCAAGCTCCGCGGCGACCCCTGCTGGCTGGAGCTGACGTGTCTCGACTACCACTACGAGACTCAGCCGAACCCCAATCCGTTGAGCCCGATCCTGCACCGAATGCCGGAGCTCACCCATCGGCTCGGTGTGCTGGTCAATCACGCGGTGGAGCTCGTCGCGCCGTTCTTCGTTTTTGGACCGCGGCGTGCTCGGCTGATCGCCGGTACGGCCATCATCGGGTTCCAGGTGCTGTTGATCCTGAGCGGCAACCTGTCGTTCCTGAATTGGCTCACGATCGCAGTGGCGCTCGCCTGCTTCGACGACGGCGTGTTCGCGTTCGTCACGCGGCGCTTGCCAGCCCGCCCGTTGCAAGTCGCCGGCAAGGTCTGGCGTGGCATCGGTTTCGCGCTAGCGGCGGTGATCGTGCTGCTCAGCATCAACCCGATCGTCAACCTGCTCTCGCCCCGCCAGGCGATGAACCGCTCCTTCGACCCGTTCCAGCTCGTGAACACCTACGGCGCGTTCGGCAGCGTGGGCGAAGAGCGGCGCGAGCTGGTGTTCGAGGGCACCGCCGCCGAGGTCCCCGACGAGACGGCGCGCTGGCTGGCCTACGAATTTCCCTGCAAGCCGGGCGATCCGCTGCGGCCTCCCTGCCTGGTTTCGCCCTACCACTACCGCCTCGATTGGCAGCTCTGGTTCCTCGCCATGGGACGGCTCGACCAGCCCTGGGCGCTGAACCTCGTGTACAAGCTCCTGAAGGGTGATGCCGGCGTGAAGACGCTGCTCGCTCACGACCCGTTCCCCGAGCGCCCGCCGCGTTACCTACGCATCCTCGAGTACCGCTACCGATTCACCCGTGCGGGTGAGCCGGGCACCTGGCACCGCGAGCTCCTCGGTACCAAGCTCCGCCCGATCGCCGTCGATGATCCGGAGCTGCTCGGGTATCTCCAGCTGGCAGGTTTGCGCTAGTCGAAGCCGACGGTGACGCCCGCGGCGAGGCGTAGGAAGCCGTAATCTTCGAAGTAGCCGCCGTCGCGCGAGCTCTCGTCGACCAGCGCATGGAAGTAGCGCGCGTCGAAGCGCACACCGATGTACCGGGCGAAGGCGTGGGTGATGCCGACGCCAGCGGTGAGCGCCGGGTCCGTCTGCGTCTTCGAGCTCGAAGTCGCACCGGGCTCTCTCGCCATGCCTTTGAAGGAAGCGTGAATGGCGCCAACTCCGACGGTGGCGTAGGGACACCAGGTGCCGTACGAAGCGCCGCTGACACAATATCGGACGACCCCGCTTGCGGAGAGCAAGGCGGCCGTGGTGTCGAGATCCACGCCTTCGGAGACGAGATCGGCGACGTCTTCGTCGCGGAAGAAGTGCCCGTGGAGTTGGCCGTCGAGCTCGAAGCCGAAGTGCGCCCACGGGAATAAGGCGAGCGACAGCCCGAGGCCGAGCCGGCCGGACTGAACGGCCCCGGCCACGTTGTTTGCGACGTAAGGCGAGGCGGCAAAGCGCAGCGGCTTCGGCGCGGCTGGAGCTTCCTGCGTCTCGCTCAAGGTCAGCTCGATGCCGCCGCCGACGGCCACGGCGTCGAGCTCGCCCACCCCTTTCGTTATCTGGACGAACGGTGACACCCACGGCAGTTGGAGCCGGGCTCCGGCGATCAGATTCAGACCCAGACGGTAGCCTTGGCTGTCCGTCGTTGCAGACTCTCGATTCAACTTGAACGCGCTCAAGTTGGCGCCGACGCCGAAGTAGGGCTTGAGACGGAACGCGACCGGGACCTCGTACAAGACGTTTCCGCCGACGTGATAGAGCGTCCGGTTTTCGTCGAAGACGTACGCAAAGGTCGGCTGAATCGTCAGCGGGCTGCTCGAGGCCGTCAGCCGTAGGCCCAATCCGGCATACGCGTCCGCGTCCCCGTCGAGCGCGACGCCCGCGTGCGGTCCTATCCGCAAGCCCGTGTCCGCCCGCACGGGTACGGACGCCAGTGTGAGGATGAGCCCAAAGAGCAGAACGAACAGGTGCCGTTTCATGGCCACCCGGATTCGCTCGGCGGAGGCGAATCCTTCATCGGTCCTGGTCGATTTCCTCAGCCGAGGTAGATGCTCTTCTGGGGCGCCCCGAGCACCGAGAAAGGTGCGCGGGGCTCAGCTTTCGGACCACTTGCCGAGCGCGGGGCTGTCGAGGCGGACGGGCCGCTTTTCGCCGCGCGCGTGGCGTTCGATGAGCTCGTCCAAACACGCGAACAGCATCGAGTTGTCGTAGCTCGGCAGCTTTGAGAGCGCTGCATCGTATTCGGGGAGCCGCTCCAGGAAACCCTCGATGGCGCGGCCCGAGAACTCTTCGGTCCACGCGCCGTATTTCAGGTGCTCGAGGTAGCGCGCGTTGAGCTCTTGCTCGAACTGCTGCTCCACGGGCGCCGAAAGGCACGGTACCTTGAGCGTCACCGCCTCGCTGAGCAGCGAGAACCCGCCGCCCGAGAGCACCGCGCGCGCCGTACGCAAGTCTTCGACGAAGCCGATCTCGGAGAAGTCGCGCAGCGTCACGTTGCCGAGCACCTCCGAGCGGCGCATCCCGTACAGTCGAAACTCGTAGGGCAGCTTCTTGAGCGTTTCGACCAGCTCGGCGTTGGTGGCCGCGGTCTGGTACACGAGCACGTGGCCCTGCGGCTCGCGCTTGGCGGCCGCGATCTCGGGCCGCACGATCGGCGGAACCAAGGTCGTCCGCTTCTTTCGCACCTTCGGGAAGAAGAAGCTCGTGATCAGGTAGTGGTACGCGCCGGGGAGCTTGGCTTTCACCGCGAGCCGGGCCAGGCGGTAGTCGAGCTTGTGCTTGCCGATCAAGCTCGGCTCGTGCTCGCAGCGGTTGATGATCTGCATGTTGTCGATGCTGATCACCGGTAAGAAATGGTTCAGCGCATAGAGCGCCGCCCACGACTCGAAATCGCTGATCACGAGCTCGGGAGCGAAGCCCTGCTCGGCGACGCGCCGGTAAACCTCCAGGTTCTTCTCGATGGACTTGGGCGAGCGCCTCAGGTTGTCGAGCAGGCTCTCCGACTTGTCGACGCGGTTGCCGTGATAAGTCAGGGTGAGCCCCGCGATCTCCTCGACCTGCACGTTGGGGTGGTGCTTCAGTCGCTCCACCAAGAAGCCGTGCGCTCGCCCGGAGACCACGACCTTGATCTGGTGCCCGCTCGCGAGCAGATGCTCGATCACGACCCGGCTGCGCGTCGCGTGCCCCATGCCCTCGCCCACGACGCCGTAGAGGATGCGCATGGCCGGAGCATGCCAAAAGCAACGCTCTCGGTGGAGGTTCAGCTTGCGCTTTTTCCGGGCCGACTGAAGACTCGGCGCCGATGGCCACCGACCCCGAGTCACCGACCCGCGCCGGCGCGGCGACGTCGCCCGTCGGTCCGGGCCGCGCGGTTCTGCACCTCGTGCACGGCTTGGCCTTCGGCGGCCTTGGCGCCGTCGCGCCCTGGCAAGCGGCGTCGTGGCTGACCGTCGCGGGCTTCGCGCTCGCAGCCGTGCACGGCGCGGTGTTCGCGGCCTTCCTCTCCCGGCGCCCGCGCTGGGTCCTGCTCGCCCTGCGAGCCGCTTCGATCGCGTCGCTCGGCTTTCTTTCAGCCATCACCTGGATCGCCGCAGCCTCGGCCTTTTACCTGAGCGAGCTGTACGCGGGGATCGGAGCGGCCGTGAGCGCGGGCCTGTTCACCGTCTGGGCTTCGGTCGCGCTGTTCACACTGCCGATCGGCGTTTGGGGGCTGTGCTCACCGCGCCTGTCGAGAGCATTCGGTAAGCGCGCTCGGGCCGGTGCCGCGCTGACGGCGTTGCTGTACGTGGTCGGCATCTGGGCCGTGGCGCGCGCGGCGCCGCCGCTGCCGGCCTTCGGCGCAAACGACAGCGAACGCGTGGAGCGTGTGCTCGCGGAGACCGCGTCCGAATACTTCACGATGCCTCTGCGTCTCCGGCAGCTCGGAGCGCCGGCCTTCGTACGCGGAGCTCCGATCACCTGCCGCGGCGCGGTGTCCAGCGGCGAGTACACGCTGCTCGTGACCCTGGTGCGCGATCACGCGGTGGGCATCTCGAGTTGCCTCCAGGCCGCAACCCCCGAGCGGCTCGCCGCGCGTTTCTCGGAGGCGCTGCGGATGGCGCCGTTCCGCGTAGCTCGGATCCAGGCGGATCTGGTGACCGCGCACCAGACGCTCCGACGCGTGCACCCGATCTTCGATGCGCTCGAGCTGCGACCGGCGCTCGACGGGGTGTGTCGGGGCGCGCGCTGCCTGACGCCGTGGCAGCTCGTGGCGCGCGGCGCGTTCACGCATTTCAGCCCGATCCCCAAGGTGCCGGATGCGCGCTTCGGCAGCTCGCTCGACGAGCTCGAGGCCGCGCTCGGCGGCAGCGAGCCGCTCGAGCGCATCGAAACCGTGAGCTACGCCGGCGATCGCCAGGGCTTTTCGCGGCTCGAGCGGCTGCGGTCGCCGCGCGGAGCGCTCGATTCCAAGTCGCTGGCGACGACGATCGCGGCCGCCGAGCGCTACATCGTTCAGCATCAGGCCGACGACGGCACCTACGCGTATTCCATCGATCCGTTTTCGACGGAGCCGCCGGGAGCCGACGTCGGCAACGTCGCACGCCAGGCCGGCGCCGCGCTGGTGCTGTGCGAGCTCGGCACCGACGCAGGCGTGCACAGCGCCGAACGCGCGCTCGCGATGATGGCGCGCCTTTCGCGCGACGGCCGCGGATTTCGCGCGGTCAGCGTGCGTGAAGATCGCGCGCAGCTCGGCCACTCGGCGCTGCCGCTCGCGGCGCTGCTCACCTGCCGCAAACGGCCCGAATTCGGCGGGCACTCCGAGGAGGCCGACTCGCTCGTGGACGACCTTGGCCGGTTCCTGCTGCGCATGCAGCGCGCGGACGGCAGCTTCTACGAAGAAATCCCGCTGCCCGAAGGCGCTCCCGAGGGAGAACGCGAGTCCCTGTTCGGCGCGGGCCAGGCCGTATTGGGCTTGATCCTGTTGGAGCGCGAGCTCGCTGCACGGCCACGCGCGGGTGCGCCGTCGCGGGCAGCGCTCGACGCGGCCATCGCGCGGGCCATGGATCACTACGCCGCGCGCCACTGGCCGAGGGCGCTGCGCAGCCTTTTCTACCTGGAAGAGAACTGGCATTGCCTGGCAGCCCGCGCCGCGCTCGCCGCGCACCGCCACGACGGCTACGAGCGATTTTGCCTCGATTACGTGGCCTTCAAGGAGCGGTTCATCTTCGAGCCCGGAACGCGCATTCCGGCCAACGCCGGTGGCTACGGGCTCGGGCACTTGTTCCCGCTTCACGTCACGCCCGCGGCCGGCTTCGCCGAGGCGCTGTCGGCGGCGATTTCGGTCAAGAAAGCGCGGGGGATGGACGTCTCCTCCGAGCTTCGATTGCTCGCGCGCACCCTGGGCTTCGTGTCGCGCCAGCAATGGGACGCGCGCGCCTGCAGCACCTGCGCGGATCTGAGCGTGATCGGCGGCTTCTCCGAGAGCGCCTCGACGCCCGCCGTGCGCGTGGACTACGTGCAGCACGCCATGGCCGCGCTCGGGCACGGTGGAAGACTGCTGGGGCTGTGATGTCGCGGGTCTGGGCGTACGGTTTCGGGCTCGGCCTCACGCTGCTCGTGGCAGCCCCGGGCTTCGGTGACCCGCGCTGGGACTCGTACCCGCTGTCCACGTACCCGATGTTCGCTCGGCCCCGCGGGCGCCCGACCTTGCACTTTGCCGAAGCCGTCGACGCACGGGGTGAGCGCTTGCGCGTGTCGCCGGAGCTCGTCGCGAATCAGGAGGTGATGCAAGCCGCGGCCACGGTGAAGCGCGCGGTTCGCGCGGGCCCTGAAGCCATGCAAGCGCTCTGCGAACGAATCGCGTCGCGCTGGTCGCCCGCCGCCCACGGAAGAGCGAGAGAGATTGCGCTCGTCAGCGCGACCTTCGATCCCGTGGGTTACTTCACGCGCGGTCCCGAGCCTGTGTCGCGCACGGTGCACCACACTTGCCCGGTGCCGCCGTGAACGCTCTCGACCGGCGGTTTTACGCCGCGATACCCGCGGAGCGCCTCGGCGTGCTCCGGCTGTTGATCGGCGCGTTCGCGACGCTCTACCTCGCCGTGCGCTTCACGAGCTTCACCAGCCTGTCGCGCTTTTCGGCGCACGAGTTCGACCCCGTAGGTCCGCTGTTCTGGATGCCCGAGCCGCTCCCGCGCGTTCTGCTGTTCGCGTTCACGGCCGCGACGCTGTTGCTCGGGGTGGCGTTCAGCCTGGGTTTTCGTTTCCGCGTCAGCGGCCCCGCCTTCGCGATCGCGTTCTTGTTGCTCACGAGCTACCGGAGCTCGTTCGGCATGAAGTTCCACACCGAGAACCTGGTGTGCCTGCACGCGCTGGTCCTCGGGTTTTCGGCCGCCGCCGACGCGGTCTCGTTCGACGCGCGCGGCAAGCCGCGACCTTCGGCTCATGGTCGCTACGGCTGGGCGGTGCGCACGCTCGGCCTGCTCACGGTCGTCACCTACGTGCTGGCCGGCGTCGCCAAGCTGCGGCTCGGCGGCGACGGCTGGTTCAGCGGCGAGGTGCTCGAGGCGCAGATCGCCTACGACAACCTGCGCAAGATCGAGCTCGGCAGCTTGCACTCGCCGCTCGGCGTCGCGCTCTTGTCGGTGCCGGCGCTGTTCACCGTGCTCGCCTGGCTCACGCTGCTGGTCGAGCTCGGGGCGCCCGCGGCGCTGCTCGGCGGGCGCTGGGCCCTGGTCTGGTCGGTCTTCGCCTGGGGCTTTCACGCGTCGGTGCTGGTGACGATGATGATCGCCTTTGCCTACCCGCTGTCGGCCGTGCCTTACTTGGCGTTCTTCCGAGCCGAACGCTGGCTCGCGACCCGCCCCTTCCGCTGGATGATCCGCCGCCTTGAACAACCGATTGATTCGCTGGCTCCTCGCGCAGCTCCGGGCGATTGACGAGCAGTACCGCACCGAGTCGCTCCCGAGCGCCAAAGCCGCTGCGATCTTGGTGACGGCCGCGCTCGCGCTGATCTTGCCGCGCTACTTCGGGCAAACGCACTGGTTCGTGAAGGCTCGCTGGCTGGTCGATGCCACGAGCCACCTGCCGTATCCGGATCTACATCCGCACCTCTACTGGGCTGCGTTCAAGCTCGTGAACTACGGCTTGCTGCCCGCGCTCTGCATCCACTTCGTGCTGAAGCAGAGGCTCCGCGATTTCGGGCTGCGCTTCGTGCGCGAGCCGAAGGTATGGCTGCTTTACCTCGGGATGGTCGCCGCCGTGTTGCCGATGGCCTACCTCGCGTCGACCACCGAGTCCTTCCTGCGCACCTACCCCAAGTACGCCGGCGCAGGGGACTCCGTGACGGCACTCCTGCTCTGGGAGGCCGCATACGCCTTCCAATTCCTGATGCTCGAGTTCTTCTTCCGCGGCTTCTTGATTTTCTCGCTTGCGCGCTACATCGGCTCGCTATCGCTGTTCGTGATGATCGTGCCGTACGCGATGATCCACTTCGGCAAGCCGCTCGCCGAGTGCCTGGGCTCTGTTCTCGCCGGCGTGGCGCTCGGCACCATCTCGCTCCGCACCGGCTCGATCTACGGCGGCGTGCTCGTCCACTGCGCCGTCGCCTGGAGCATGGACCTCTTCGCCCTCCACGCGACCGGACGCCTCCCCTCGCTCACTGACTGAGCAGTCGGGCGAGCGTCATCGGCAACGCCCACGAGCGCCCCCAAAAAATCTTCCCCTCCCCCTCGGGAGCACCCCTTCTCCGCGCCCCCCGCCAGTCACGATCCTGACTGGCTGTGGATAATTTTGAAATAGTCAGCAATATCCTGGGTTTACGAGTCGCCGCGGTGCAGTCAGGATCCTTACTGCACCGTCGGTCTGCGACCAGGGGCATTCCGCGCCCGCCCATTCACGATCTTAGAGCCCAGCCAACTCCGATTGCAGCTCTCCGAGGGCCTTCATGTCGCCTTTGGCTTCCGCCAGGGTGATGCCGCGCTCGAGCCAGCTCTTCGCGGCGTCGCGCTGCGAGGCTTCGATCGCGGTCTGCCCGGCCATCAGGTACATCGGCAGGTAGCTCGGGTCGCGCTCGGCGAGGCGGTCGAAGGTCGACAGCGACTCCTCGAGGCGCCCGGCCTTGCGGTACTCGAGCGCGAGCGCGTACCAGGCGAACGAGTCGGCGCTCGGGCTGGCGGTCATCTTGAGCAGGGTTTCGAGGCGCTTGTTGGGGTCTACCATGTGGTTCTCGTCGTTCAGGCGAGCTTGAGGAACTCGGCTTTGATGCGTTTTTGACCGACGCTTTTGAAGCGCGCCACGATGATCGGCGAGCTTCCGGGCTCGATCGCCTCGACGATGCCCCTACCGAACTTTTCGTGCATCACCGCGGTGCCCGGGCGGATCTGCGCCTCGCCGTCGTAGGAGTCCGAGTATTCGTCGCGCTCGACGATGCGCGTGCCCGGTGCGAGGCGCGGCGGGGGAGGCCGCGACGGGCTCGGATACGGCGTCGCGTAGGCGTTCGAGCCGAAGCGATAGCTCTGGGGAGCACCGAAGCGGTTGCTCGTCGGCGCGCGCCGTGAGCCCTCGCGCTGGCTCACCTCGGGCGGGATGTCGTCGAGGAACCGCGAACCGGTCAGGTAGTGCGTGCGCCCGAACAAGAGCCGCGTCCCGACGTGGGTGATCACCAGCCGCCGGCGCGCGCGCGTGATCGCGACGTAGGCGAGCCGCCGCTCTTCGTCGAGATCTTCCTCCGTATCGCCGCGCGCCTGGTCCACGCCCTTGTACGGGAAAATCGTCTCTTCCATGCCCGTCAGGAACACGGTGTCGAACTCGAGCCCCTTGGCGCTGTGCACGGTCATCAGGCTGACCTGCGAGCCGTCGCTCATGGTGTCGACGTTGGCGATCAGCGAAATGCGCTCGAGGTAGCCGCCGAGCGTCGGTTGTTCGTCGCGCCCGTCGAGCTCCTGCTCGTACTCGGAGATCGCCCCCACGAGCTCTTCGAGGTTGCCGAGCCGCGCGTCCGCTTCGGAGCTGTCGTCCTCGCGCAGCGCCGCTTCATAGCCACTGGCTTCGAGGATACGGCGGGCGAGCTCCGACGGGCGCAGCTTCTCCGCTTGCTCGATCGAGTCGAGCATCAGCTTCCGGAACTGGACCAGCTTCTTCTTCACGGCGGTCGTGATTTCGTCGCTGCCCATCACGGCCGAGAGCGCCTCGAAGGCGCTGGTCGTGTCCTCGGCGGCGCGCGAGACGATCCGCTCCACGGTCTTGTCGCCGATGCCGCGCGGCGGCACGTTGATGATCCGCAGCAGGTCCGTGTCGCTCTTCGGGTTGAGCGAAAAGCGTAGGTAGCTCAACAGATCCTTGACCTCGGCGCGCTCGAAGAACTTCATGCCGCCGATGATCTGGTACGGCAGGTTCATGCTGCGGAGCGCCTCTTCCAGCGCTCGCGACTGCGCGTGCACCCGGTAAAACACGGCGATTTCCCGGCCGCTCTGGCCCCGTGACAGCGCGCCGCGGATCGCGCCCGCGACGAACGCCGCTTCTTCCCTCTCGCTCTCGAGCGCGCGGATCATCACCAGCTCGCCGGGCTCGGCCTCGGTCCACAGCTCCTTCGGCTCGCGATCCCCCGCGCACTGGATCACGCCCAGCGCCGCCTGAACGATGTTACGGCTCGAGCGGTAGTTCTGTTCGAGCTTGATCAGGGTGGCGTCGGGGAAGTCGCGCCGAAAGTTGCGGATCAGCCGCACGTCGGCGCCGCGCCAGCGATAGATCGACTGATCGTCGTCCCCGACCACGCACAGGTTGCGGGTGGTCCGGGAAAGCGCGTGGATCAATCGGTACTGGATCTGGTTCGTGTCCTGGAACTCGTCGACCAGCACGTAGGAGAAGCGGCTGCGGAGCCCCTGCCCGTCGGGCGTTTCGCCCTCGGCGATGCGCATCACGTACAGCAAGAGGTCGTCGAAATCGACGGCGTCCGCGCGGAGCAGCGCCGCCTGGTAGCGCTCGTACACGTCGCACAGCGTGGATTCCAGGCGCCCGAGGCTGCGCGACTGCTCGGGCAGATAGCCCTCGCGCTTTTCCTTGCTGATCAGCGACAGCACGAGCTTGGGCGGGTAGCTCGCGTCGTTCAGCCCCATGTCTTTCAACACGCGGCCGAGCAACGCCTTCTGGTCCGAATCGTCGTAGATGACGAAGTTCCGGCCGAGGCCGACGGCGGCGTGGTGGCGCCGGAGCAGCCGCGCGCACACCGAGTGAAACGTGCCGATGAACAGGTCGCGCGTGACCTCGCCGCCCAGCTTTTCGAGGCGCTCGCGCATCTCGCCCGCGGCCTTGTTCGTGAAGGTCACGGCCAGGATGCGATAGGGCGGGGTGCCGTTCGCGAGCAGGTTGGCGATGCGGTAGGTGATGGTTCGGGTCTTGCCGCTGCCGGCGCCCGCGAACACGATCAACGGCCCGACGGTGTGCGCCACCGCCTGCCGCTGCGGCTCGTTCAGCTCCGCCATGAGCGCTCCGGAACCCGAATCATCGGGCGCGAGCCTAGCTCGGATCGATCCCGGGCGCAGGGAGCCGTAGTTGATCGTCCCGGCCTTCGCGGTAGAACTTCCAGACCGTTTCCGACGACGCGATTCATCAAGCCCCGTCTGCCCGAGGCGCGGCCTTCCAACGGCTCTCCTTGGGCGCGCGCCGCGGCGTCGTTCCGGCGGAATGCGCGTGTTGCGGCGGCGTGGCCGTGTCGACCCAGGCGATCTCGGACGGCGCCGAGCAACACCTGTTGATCGGCTATTGCGACGAGTGCGCCGCGCACCTCGCTCGCCATGCCACGCGCCGTTATGCGGCGCTGTTCGGGGGCGCGCTGCTCGCTGCTTGTCTCGCCGCAGGGCTGCCGGTCGCGCTGCCACACTGGCCGGCCTGGGTCGACGCTGCGTTCTCGGCGCTCGGCGCGCTCCTGGTGCCGCTGCTCGCTGGAGCTCTCGAGCGCGTTCCTCGCGGACACGCCGCCGCGGGCCCGTCCGTGTTCTTCCACGAGCCCGGCGAGCTCTGGTCGCGTCGCCGCGAATGGGCGGAGCGCTTCGCCGAGGGGCTCGGGCTCGACCGCGGTCCAGAGCCGGTGGCGGCGCGGCGCCGGCTCTCGATCGCTTCACTCCCGCTCGCGCTCGGCGCGGCGCTGCTCGCGTTCGCGCTGCATCGCTTTCACCATCCGCCGCTGCGCGTGTTGAACCTCGGCCAAGGCACGCTGGTGCTCACCGTGGATGGCCGCTTCGCGGGCCGCGTCGAACCGACCAGCGGCGAGAGCTCCCGCGCCGGACTCGAGCTCCGCGTGCCGTCCGGCCGCCGAAGGCTCGAAGCCCGGGACACGGGCGGGAATCTGCTGGCCGCTGCGAGCGTGCGGCTGCTCTCCGGCAAGCATCACCTGTACGCGCCGGCCTCGGCCGAGACCTGCTTCTGGCTCGAGTCCCGCAGTTACGGCAAAGAGCAAATCCAGAAACAGCCGGAACGACCGGAACGACCGGAACGACCGAAACAGGGGTCGGAAACCATCGTTCCGCTCCAGGGCGAAGACCGGTTCTGGGTCTTGCCGGACAATCTGAGGGGCTGGTTTTCCCCCAACCCGCGCGACTCTTCGGGGGCCAACCTGACGGGCGGAACCAGTGTCGCTTTGCGCCAGGCACCGTGTTCCGAAGCGCCGTTCGAAGCCGGCGGCGCGCGCTGACCTGCTGTCTTCCGCGGAGCAGCAGGCCTTGCTGAAATCCTGGGCGGCGTGACTATACTGGTCGGCCGTGTCCGAAGACAGTACGCCCGACGCTCCCTCCGAAGAGCCCTCCTCCGCTGACGCTGACCCGAACTCCGCGCCTGCTGCAGAGCCGGAGCCAGCGGATCCGCTGGAAACCGCGCGAGCGGAAGCTCAGCGCTACCGCGAGCAGCTGCTCCGCACCGCGGCGGACTTCGACAACTTCAAGAAGCGCACCCGCCGCGAGATGGAAGACGGCGAGCGCCGCGCCCGCGAAGATCTGTTGAAGGATCTGCTTCCGGTGTTCGACAACCTCGAGCGCGCCGCCCAGCACGCCGAGTCCGCGAGCGACGTGAAGTCGCTGGCCGACGGGATCTCGATGGTGCTCCGCATGTTCACCGACACGCTCGGCCGGATCGGCATCGAGCGCGTGCGCGCCGTCGGAGAGCCCTTCGATCCCGCGCTGCACGAAGCGGTGCAGCAGCTCGAGACGACCGAGCACGCTCCCGGTACGGTCGCCGCGGAAGTGCAGGCCGGCTATCGCTTCGGGGACCGCCTGGTCCGCCCCGCGATGGTCGTCGTCGCCAAGCCGCCCCCGAACTAGGAAAGAACGGTTTTGGGGTAGGGGCCCCGCTGGATTCACTCCAGCGGGGTGGGAGCTGCGCTCCCGATGACTAGACGATGCGTATGCCGCGTCGCACGCTGACTTCCGAGCCGAGCGCGAGGTAGGCGGTGCGCGGCGGGCGGGCGAGGATCTCCGCGAACGGCGCGCCGTAGAGCGCCGCCGCCGCGCCTTCGAACTCGGAAGCGGTCGCCCGCCACACGTTCCAGCGCGGATGCTCGACCTCGTACTCGAGGGTGCCGCCGTCGCGCTGGCGCGTGTACCCGAAATAGTGCTCCGTGATGAACTCCGCTTCGGACTCCGGCTCGAGCGGAGCGGGAGCCCCTTGCGCCGTCGCCGACATCGAGAATCGTCCTGCCTCGAACGCCCAACCGTACTCGGCGCGGCCTCCGCGGCTTGCCTCGAGCGAGGCCTCGTGGTGCATCGGCACCGAGAGGTACGGCTCGTTGTAAAGCACGCGCGCGACGAGGGCGATCGCGGAACGAGGCACGAGCTCGCGAATGAACACCACCCCGCGCCGCACGGAGCCGTCGGGCCCGTGCCGCCGCACGTAGAACCTGAGGTTGACCTCTTCGAAGGTGCGGTGCCCCGGCACCGAGAGCCCGAGCACGCGCGTGTCCGCGAAGCGGAACCCGACCAGGCTGAAAAGGCAGGCGCCGCCCCAGTCGTCGAGCTCGGTGCCGCGCGGCACGAGCGGCGCGAGCAGCGCGCGCGGAGCCTCGTAGTTCAGAAACACGAGCTGCTCCCAGCGCGCGCGTAGGAAGACCGGACGGCGTGAGCTCATCGCCGGGCGCGCTGCGCGGCTCGGGCCGCCTTCGCGATCTCGTCGCGGATCGCCACCGGATGCATGTTCTTCACAAGCACCTTGTGCACGCCGCCGCGGTTGATGGCCTCGAGCACGATGTCCGACGACGGATGGGCCGTGAACAGGATCCGCGTGCAGTGCGGCCAGCGCTGGCGTACCGCTTCGAGCAGCCGCACGCCATCCATTCCGGGCATGAACTGATCGGACACCACCAGATCGACGTGCTGCTCTTGCAAGATCTGCAGCGCGTGCAGGCTGCTCTTCGCGGCCAGCGTCGAGACCTCGCACTCCTCCAGCACGCGCGCCAGCGAGGAGCGCAGGTTCGGCTCGTCGTCCACCAGCAGCACCACCGGTTGCGCGGGCAGCGGCTTGCTCGGTTGCGGCGCTTCGAGGCACTTCTTGACCGCGGCCACGAGCTCGTCGGGCGTGAAGGGCTTGGCCACGAACTCCACCGGCTCGCCGTCTGTCGAACCGTGCTCGAGCGGGTAGCCCGAGGTGAACACCACGCGCGCCTGGGGCTTGGCCGCGCGCACGCGCTCCGCGGCCTCGCGCCCTCCGAGCCCTGGCATCACCAGATCGCACAGCACCAGATCGATCGGCCCTTCGTAGTGGCTCGCGAGCTCCCCGGCTTCGTTGCCGTCGGCCGCCTCGAGCACCCGAAAGCCCTTGGCTTCCAGGATCCGGCGAATCGCCGCGCGCAGGGCCGGGTCGTCGTCGACGATCAGCAGCGTCTCTGCCTCCGTCGAGCGCTCGACGGGCCCCTCTTTCGGGGCGTTGCTCACCGCCGCGATCGGCAGATACAGGCTGAACTCGGAGCCCTGCCCGCGGTTGCTGTCCACCTGCACGCCGCCGCGCAACTGCCGCGCGGTCTCACTCACGATCACGAGCCCGAGCCCGGCCGCGTCGCCCGGCTTGGTGGTGAAGAACGGCTCGAAGATCCGCGTCTGGGTGGCGGGATCCATGCCGCCTCCGGTGTCGCGCACGGCGATCACGCCGTAGCTGCCGTTGGCGATCTTGCCGTGCATCGGGTGCCCGGGGCCGACCACCGAATTTTTGAGGCTGACGCTGATGCTGCCGCCGTCCGGCGTGGCATCGCGAGCGTTCAGCACCAGGTGCAAGATCGCCTGATCGATCTGCACGGGATCCGCACGCACCGTCAGCGGCGCAGCTGCAGGTTGCACGGCGAACGACACGCTGGTGCGGAGCACGCGGCGGAGCATGCCGTCCAAGCCGCGCACCAGCTCGTTCAGATCCACGAGCTTGCTCTCGAAGCTGGTCGGGACGCTGAGCGAGAGCAGCTGCGCCGTGAGCTGCGCGCCGCGGCGGGCAGCGTTGCGCGCGATCTCGAGATCGTGGCGCTGTTGCTGCCCGAGCGCGCCCTCCTTCACGAACCCGGTGTACGTCTCGACCACGGCCAGCACGTTGTTGAGGTCGTGAGCGACGCCTGCTGCCACACGCGCGACGGCCTCGAGCTGGGTCAGGCTCTTCACGCGCCGCGCGAGCTCGTCGCGGCCCGACTCGCCCTCCAGCATCGAGTGCAGCGAGTCGACGTCGCCGTCCTCCGCGAGGAAGCCCTCGCGAGCCAACTCTTTGCGCACCGATACGCGCAAGAACGTCGTCTCGCTCTCGGTACGGCCTTCGCCGTCCGCCGGTTTCTCTGCCTCGGCCAGGCGCCCTCTCTCGGAAGTGAAAGGAGTCGACCTCGGTCGCGCTCCAGCAACCAGATTAACCCGGCGGATTCCCTGCGGCCACGCGATCCAGCGCGCCGGCCACGGAATCCGGCCATCAGGTCGCGGGCACGCCGCGCCCGATGTCGCCATTTCGACGACGGAGTAGGCCTTCCGGAGCCGGCCGCGGGAGACCGCGAGAATTGGGGCATCGTCCGGGGCGCGGCGACGGGCTACGCTCTCGTCGTTCAGGCAAGTCTCATTTTGAACGCGCCGAGGGGTTGGGTATCCTCGGCTGCGATCACGAGCACGGCACGAGACTGAGCATTTTCATGGGCAAGATCATCGGCATCGATCTGGGCACGACCAACTCTTGTGTGTCCGTGCTCGAGGGAACGAATGCTCAGGGCCAGCCGGAGGTGAAGGTGATCGCCAACGCAGAGGGGGCTCGCACCACCCCGAGCGTCGTGGCGTTCACGCAGAAGGGGGAGCGGTTGGTCGGTCAGGTGGCGCGCCGTCAGGCCGCAACCAACCCCGATAGCACGATCCACGCGGTCAAGCGGCTGATGGGGCAGAAGTTCGACTCGCACTCGGTTCAGCAGCACCTGCGCAACGCGGGCTATCAGATCACCCAGCACGAGAACGGCGACGCCTGGGTCGAGGTGCAGGGCAAGGCGCTGTCCCCGCCCGAGCTCTCCGCCTACGTCGTGGGCGCGATGAAGGAGATCGCCGAGGTCTACCTGGGCGAGCCCGTGACCGAAGCGGTCATCACCGTGCCTGCGTATTTCGACGACGCCCAGCGCCAGGCCACGAAGGACGCCGGTCGCATCGCCGGGCTCGAGGTCAAGCGCATCATCAACGAGCCGACCGCTGCGGCGCTCGCCTACGGGCTCGACAAGAAGGATCGCGAGATCATCGCGGTCTACGATCTCGGCGGCGGCACCTTCGATATCTCGATCCTCGAGATTCAAAACGGCGTTTTCAGCGTCAAGGCCACGGGCGGCGACACGCACCTCGGCGGGGAGGATTTCGACGCGCGGATCATGGACAAGCTCGCCGAGGAGTTCCTCGCGCAAAAGGGCGTCGATCTGCGCAAGGACCGCACCTCGCTGCAGCGCCTGCGTGAGGCGGCGGAGAAGGCCAAGCACGAGCTGTCGTCGTCGCTCGAGACCGAAATCAACGTGCCCTTCATCGCCTCCGGTCCCTCGGGGCCGATGCACCTCGAACGCA
Source organism: Polyangiaceae bacterium (assembly GCA_025937835.1). Taxonomy (GTDB): domain Bacteria; phylum Myxococcota_A; class Polyangia; order Polyangiales; family Polyangiaceae; genus PMG-095. Next base: position 18,482 of record JAICQO010000056.1, on the reverse strand, counting down.
CGCTCAAGCGCAGCGAGCTCGAGATCCTGACGCGCGATCTGGTCGATCGGACGCTCTCGGCCTGCCGCGCCGTGCTCGCCGACGCCAAGATCACGGTCGACAAGATCGGGCAGATCGTGCTGGTCGGGGGCATGACGCGCATGCCGGCCGTGCAGCGCGCCGTCAAGGAGCTGTTCCTCCGCGAGCCGCACAAAGGCGTGAACCCGGACGAGGTGGTGTCGGTCGGCGCGGCTATCCAGGCGGGCGCGCTGAGCGGTGCGATCGACGAGGTGCTGCTGCTCGACGTGACGCCGCTGTCGATCGGCGTCGAGACCGGCGGCGGTGTGTTCACGCGCCTGATCCCGCGCAACACCACCGTCCCCACGGAGCGCAGCGAGATCTTCACGACCAGCGTCGATAACCAGTCATTCGTGCCGATCCACGTGCTCCAGGGCGAACGCGAGATGGCGCAGGACAACACCAGCCTGTCGCACTTCGAGCTCACCGGGATCCCGCCGGCCCCGCGCGGTCTGCCCAAGATCCAGGTCACGTTCCGGATCGACGCCAACGGCATCCTGGCCGTCGAGGCGCGCGATCTCGGCACCGGAAAGGTGCACGCCATGAGCGTGACGCCGACCAGCGGCCTGTCGCAGTCCGAGATCGACCGGCTGATCAAGGAAGGCGACAAGTACAAGGAGTCCGACGAGCTGCGGCGCAACCTCGCCGAAGCGCGCAACCAGGCCGAGACGCTGATCTACACGACCGATCAGGCGCTCGAGGCATACGTCGATCTCCTGAAGCCGGAGCAGCTCGAGAACGTGAAGGCGCGGGTCGAGGCGCTGCGCAAGATCCTCGGGACCGGCGCCAGCCTCGACGCGATCCGCAGCGCCTACTCGGAGCTCGAGAGCGCGACGTTCGAGCTCGCCGAGGCCATGTACGGATCTGCGGGCTGAGCCGAGCTCGGCGTCAGCGGGCTCGTCACGCTGACGGCTGGCAGCGAGCGCCCGGGGGGCGTCACGGTCTCGGGGATCTTCGACAGCTCGCCCGCGATGTGGCTGGCGATGGCGTCGATCACTTCGCTCGCGCCGATGCCGAGCGGCTTACCGTAGGCGAACTCGGCGCGGGAGCGGGACTCGAGCGAGGACGTCGCGAGCGTCTGTTGGCCGCGGATCAGCCGGAATTTGCCGCGTCCGAGCGCTGCCCAGCCCGGGCCGCCCTCGCTCGGCGGGACGGCTTCCATGCGGAGCTCGATCACGAGCCGGTAGTCGCCCGGGTGCGGCTCGTCTCCGGGTCCGAGCACGGGGGCGTCCGGAAAGCTCGTCCACAGCGACTGCGACAGGGCCGTCGCCAGCGCGCCGTGCACGTCCTCGAAACACAGCTTGCGCTGCCCCCGCGGGACGACGCACTGCGACGGAACCACCCCGGGGTCGATCTCGAGCCAAATCGGCGCAGAATGCCGGGTCACTGGCTCCGGGGGTGGCGCCAGGCGAGAGCTGCGGATCTCGGCCTGGTGGTACGTCATTCCGCAGCCCGAGAGCGTCTGGCAGAGCAACAGGCACAGGCACGGGGCGGCGCCCAGCAGCGCGCGGGGATTCATGGCGGGACGTTAGCCGGAGTGCCCGTGAACCGGAAATTTCCTGAGATGTGCCGACGCACCGGGAGGCCGCCGCGCCGGGAATCTGGGCAATCTGCCTGCGAGGGAGCTATGGTTCCGGGGTGACGACGCTCCGCAGCATCCATCAATTCATGAACCAGCGGCTCCACGTCCGCCTGGCCGACGGCCGCGTGGGCAAGATCGTCCGTGTCGATACCACGTTCCCCGCGAACGATACCCTGGTCACGCTCTGGACCGATTCCGGGGAAGGCCCCGGCGTCACCAAGGTGAAGCTCGAGGAAGTCGTGGGCAGCGTCCGGATCGGCGGCGCCCGGGTCGAGTAGCCCCGACCGAGCCGAGCTAGCTCTCCGAAGACGACGCCAGCCGCTGCTCGATCGCTTCGAGGTGCGCGTTGACCTGAGGGTCCCGCGCGCGCAGCTCTTCGACACGCCGCACCGCGCTCATCACCGTGGTGTGATCGCGGTTACCGAAAGCGCGACCGAGCTCGGGGAAGCTGCACTTGAGCCGCTGCCGGCACAGGTACATCGCCACCTGCCGCGCGAACGCCACGCTCTTGTGGCGATCCTTGCTGATGAGGTGCGCGTTCGAGAGCTGGAAGTGGTGGCAGACCGCGCGCTGGATGTCCTCGACGCTGACCAGGTTGGCCCGCCGCGGCGCGACCAGCAACAGCTCGCCCTGGGCGAACTCTTCGTCGATCGGGCGCCCGGTGAGCGACGACTTCGCCGCCAGTCGGATCAGCGCGCCCTCGAGCTCCCGGATGTTGCTCTGCACGTTCTGCGCGAGCAAAACCGCGACCTGGTCGAGCAGCTCGATGCCCTCGAGCTGCGCCTTTTTCTTCACGATCGCGACGCGCGTCTCGAGCTGCGGCACCTGGATGTCCGCGACCAGCCCCGAGGTGAAGCGCGACACCAGCCGCTCCGGCATGCGCTGCAGCTGCTGGGGATACTTGTCGCTCGTGACCACGATCGGCCGATCCGCATCGTGGAGCGCGTTGAAGGTGTGGAAGAACTCCTCCTGCGTCTGTTCGCGACCCGCCAAGAACTGGATGTCGTCGACCAACAACAGGTCGCAGTCCGCGCGGTAGCGCGAACGGAACTCGTCCATGCGGTGGTGCTGCAGCGCCTCGATGAACTCGTTGGTGAAGCGCTCCGCGGACACGTAGACGATGCGCGCGTCGGGCCGCTCTTCCAGCACCTTGTGCGCGATCGCATGCATCAGGTGCGTCTTGCCGAGGCCCGTGCCGCCGGCGATGAAGAGCGGGTTGTAACCCGGGCTGCCGCCCGCCGAGGACAGCGCGGCCGCGTGAGCCAGCGCGTTCGACGGCCCGACCACGAAGTTCGAGAACGTGTGCTTCGGGTTCAGCGCGGCGGCCAGCGCGGCGCGTGAATACCCGCCGGGCAGGGGCCGCTCCGAACGGCGAGATTGGGGCGTCGGCTCGAGCGTCTTCGGGCGGACGCTCTGGCGGCGCTCGCACACGGGCCGCTCGACGTTGCCCGAAATCCGCCACTCGACGCGCAGCGCTTCGGCCTCGCCCGTCTCACCCCCCGCGAGCTTCTGCTCGATATTGGCGAGGAGGTCGGGCAGGAAATGCGCGACGACCCAGTCGCGCACCCACTCGTCACGGGCAGTGAGCGTGAGCACGCCGTCGTCCAGCTCGTCGAACTGAACGCTCGAGAACCATTGTTCGAAGGATGCCGGAGAACGGCGGCGCGTTTCCTCGACTGCTTCGTTCCAGATCCGCTCGTTAAGCGCGCTCACGGAAGGACCTTGCGGGATGTACTGGCTGGTTTGACTGATCACGGCGATCTCACAGAAAGCGCCCCCACGTTGTCCACAAACCTGTGGACAGTTGCGTGTCCGAATGGTCAGCCCAAAGGCCGGGTGCCTGGCTCGGGCTCACTATTTCGTCGGGTTTCGGCGAGCTGGCCGACCACCTCGGCCATGCTCACGGGTATTGGATTCCACGCTCCAGGAAGGAGCTTGGGACCCTGGTTACGGCTGGGGAGAAGACCTGCTCATCTAGCCCTGTTCCTTGAATCCGCAGGCCGGATGGTCGAACCCGAGGAGCGCGACCGCCGACAGTGAAGGGGCAGCTAGCACCGCCCCAAACCGAAGTTCAATCAAAAGATCGCGCTCACGCAGCCGCCGCGCAAATGACGCTGAATCGTCGCGACCCGAATTTGCGCGCGCTTCGTTTTGCAGCGCATGGCTTTCGTGCGCGCTCAGTAACTTCGCAGAGTCGAAGCACATTCCATTCGACGCTCGAGCGCGCTGCTTTTCATCGACGGCAACTTCCGCGGTTTGTGGCGTCAAGAGTCAACGCGCATCCACGGTGACTCTATGCAACGCACGGACGGCCGGTTGCATTGCCGCCGCTCCGGCGTCGTTGGCTGGGCAACGGCCGGACGACGGGCCACTCGAGTTCGTCGAATAGTTGTCCGCGCGCGCGTAGCCGGTCTAGCGCTCGCTGGGTGAAACGTTTCATGCACAGCGTGCGCGCCGCGTACCTTGCGAGTACGTCAATGTGTGCGTTGGCGTTGCTGGCGACGCACGCGCGCGCCGATCCGAGCAGCCTCGATCCGACCGTTGGCTACAACTACGAGGAGATCGAGACCGCGCGTCACGCTGCGACCGCGGGCGCTCAACGGGCGACGTCGAACTCGATCGGCGCCCTGTTCGTGAACCCCGCCAACATCGCGGTCGGTGAAGTCTATCACCTCGGGGTGTTGGCACAGATCTGGCCCGAAGCGAAGCGCCAGAGCTACGGCGTGGCCGGCAGCGACTCCTTCCTGTCGTCCTCCGAGCTCGCGGGCGCCGCTGGCGTCACCTACAACACGCAGGACTCCGACGGCGTCGATCGCCAGTGGACCGATCTGCGGTTCGCGATGGCCTACCCGTTTTCCCAGTCGCTTTTCGTGGGTTTGGGGGGCCGTTACCTGTGGCTGCAGCAGAACGGGCAAGGCCCGCTCGGCCAGAGCCTCGCGAGCTCGGGAACCAACGACGAACAGATCGTCCGCCAGTGGTCGTTCGACGCCGGTGCGACGGTCAAACCGATTCCTGAGCTGTCTCTGGCCATCACGGGTACGAACCTGAACGCGCCCGACCACGGCTTCATGCCGACCACGATCGGGGGTGGCATCGGCTACGGCGTCACCTCGTTCGGGATCGAGGCCGATCTGGTTGCGGACTTCACGACCTTCGACGACACCAAGCTGCGCGGCATGCTCGCGATCGAGACCCTGTTCGGCGGGGCCTATTCCGTCCGCGCGGGCTACCGCTACGACCAGGGCCTCGAGTCCCACGCCGGCGCTCTCGGCTTCGCCTACGTCTCTCGCGAGTTCGAAGCCGAGATCGGCGCGCGCCGCACCCTCGGCGACATCGGCGCGACCGCGCTGGTGATCGGCTTCACCTATCACCTCGAGAGCACCGGCTTCGACGCGGGACCGGGTGATACGTTCTAGTGCCAGGCCACGGTCACGCCGCAGGTCGGTGCGAGCAGCGTCGTGACTCCGAAGCGTTGCCCTTCGAAAACGGCACCGCTCAGGCGCAGCACCCCGCCGATGCTCCAGTTGCGACTGACCCAGCCCCGATAGCCGGCCTCGATCGATAGCGCGTAGCCGCCGTGGTGCTCCGCGTAGCGTGCCGAGGGCTCCAGCGAGCCGACGCCGAGCGCGCCGCCGAAATACAGCCCGCCCGTCAAATCCGGGTAGTAATGGCCGAGCACCTGAAGGCTGAAAAAACGCAGCTCATTGCTGGCATCGACGAACTCGGAGCCGTTCGAATCGTAGCGAACTCGGCGGATCGCCACGGCCGAGAAACGGCCGCCGATCACCAGCTTTGCTTTTGCGATCGTGCCACCCGCATCCAAGAGGAACGACGGGAACACCCTGCCGAAGGCAGTCGTGTCGATGCGCTGGCGAAACCCGTTGTGGATGCTGGCGGTCGAGCTCAGGTACGCAACGCCGCCGCCGAGCTCGCTGCCGAGGTAGAACCCGTCGCGGACGTGATCGCCTTCGGCCGCCGCCGCGCGCGTAGGAAAGGCGCAGGTGGCGACGACCAAGGCAACCAGCGTCGTCGCGAGCCCTGCGCGTTCCTGCTTTCTCCGCACGCGGCCCGCTCGATAGGCGACCCACGCCATCGGCAGCGCCAGCAGATCCGTGATGTCGGAGGTCGCCTGTACCGGCCGTATCGCGGGTAGCGGCGCGCTCGATGCCAGGCAAGCCGCGGCGCGGAACGGCCACTGCACGAGCCCGAGCCCCACGCGATACACGGCTTCGCCGGCCGGGACGAGCTCCACCAGTGAAAACCCGAGCGCCGTCGCGAGCGCTGCGCCCGCGAGCACGCGATTCGAGGCTTCTTCCGAGTATGTCCCGCGGCTCCGGAAACGAGCGACTTCGAACACCGCTTGTAAGAGCAGCGGCACGAGCGCCATTCCCGCGAAGTCCGAGAGCTTGCCGGTCAGCGCCCCGGGCACCTCGGCCTTCAAGATCTGGTCGTTCACCACCAAGGTCAGCAGACTCGCGACGGCGAGCGGATGGAGCATGCCCGCGCCGGGCGCGCGCTCGGTCACGGCTCCTCCGCCTCGAATTCGAGCGCGAGGGTGACGCGGTCGGGCTCGGGGCAGCTATTCACGCGCGCGGCGATGCTCGCGTACCAGTCGATGACGACCGGAGGAAACGGCGCGCCTACGGCTCGCTCGACGCGAATCGTCACGGGCAGCACGCATTCGGCCTCACCGAAGGGGCAGCAATAGCCGTCCTCGTCGGGCCCGCACGGCACGAACAAACCGCGGCGCGTGGCGAACGGGTTCCGCGGCAGTGAAGGCGTGCGGATCGTGGCGAAGCCGTTCCGCTCGAGGGGCATCAGCTCGATCGTGAACGACGGCATCTCGGTCCTGCCGTCCCCACCGAAGGGCGCCGACTCGTAGCGCAGGTAGATCTCGAGATCGACGCTGGCTCCGGGCAGCGTCCAATCGCTCCAGAGCTCGGGAAGGCCACCCAGAATCGCCCGCAGCCGGATCGTGCGCGTCTCTCCCGCGTCGGTCAGCCGCAGCGAGCCTTTTTGCACCGTCTCGAGGCGAGTGTCGTCCTGCGCGTCGCCGCTGCAGACTTTTCCGTCGCAAGCGGTCGCGGTCAAAAGACAACACAACGCGAAGGCCAAGCGTCGCTCAATCAAGCGGCGTCACCTCCACCAGCCAGGGGAGGGGGAACGGTCCCCGATCGGGGCCGTCGTCCTTGGAGAGCCGCGCGCGGACGTCGATGCTCCACTCGATTTCGCTGGGCGCGCTTCGCTCGGCTCCACTCGAGCGCTCGAACGTGACCACGAACGAGCCCTCGCACGGAGAGCTGGGATCGTGCTCGCGGCAGTCACCGGTGAAGACGGGCTGGGCCGCCTTCGAAAACGAGCTCACGAACTCCATACTGCTCGTTGGCCAGCCGTCATCGAGCGTCACACGGACGAAGCTCGAGTCTGCCGCGGGCTCGACGACGCTGCCGCGGACCTGGGCGAGCGCTCCGCCCGTCGCCGGGAGCAAATCCTCGGCGTGAATTCGCACCTCGAAGCGCGCGCTCGGGGCAGCCAAAGTCAAGATGGCGTGGGGAGCAGCCACGCTCGTCTCGTAGCTATCGGAGTAAGGCGCTGGATTGCTGGTTGCGATCAACGCGAGCGCCGCCACGATCAGCAGCGCTCGGATCAACCATCCCTTCACACCCGCGACACGGCTGTCAGGGGTGGCCGGCTCGCACGCACTCCGTGAGAGCCGAGCCACCCGAGGATCTGCATCACCCGCTTCCACGAACCGGTCGGGTTAGCAAGCTCCATGCCTCGAGCCCGAGGCGCTGCGCGCCTAAGTTTTCTTTGCCAGCTTCGCCGCCAGCGCGTCCTGGCGCTCGCGGATCTCCGGCGTCAGACCCTCGCCGAAATCGTCGAGCTCGTACACCGGGCGGATCTCCAGGATCCCGGTCTCGCCGGGCATGGGGTGCGGGCAGCGGCGCGCCCACTCGACGGCTTCTTCCATCGACTTCACTTGCCAGAGCCAGAAGCCTGCGACGAGCTCCTTGGTCTCTGTGAACGGGCCGTCCACCACGGTTCGCTGGCTGCCTTCGAAGACCAAGCGTTTGCCGCGCTTGCTGGGTTGCAGTCCGTCTCCGCCGAGCATGACGCCGGCCTTCACGAGCTCCTCGTTGTAGCGGGTCATCTGGTCGAAGAGCTCCGGGGGGGGCGGGGCTCCGGCTTCCGAGTTGGGGGTGGCTTTCACGAAAACGATCACGCGCATCTTCGAGCTCCTGGTTCTGGCGGGCCGCCTCGACCCGCTTCGATCTGGCGACGATCCACGGCGTAGCCGATCGACAGAAAGCGCGACTTTATTTGAGGCCGGCCCTGGGGTCGGCTCGCCGTGCGCGAGGTCACCCTGCCTGGATCAGCAGCTTCGAAAGGCGGCGGCTGCCGTTTTGGAGCGCGGTGGCGTCGGGCTCGGTCTCCGGCACGCTCTCGAAGTCTCCCCGCAGCTCCTCGATGGCGCGTGGATTGCGGAACCAATCCTCGTCGTGACGCTCGGTGAGGAAGCGGTCGCGCTCGACGGCCTGGAAAAGGGCCGCGAGCCCGCGCGGCGCCTGTTCGTTCGCGAAGACGACTCCGGCGAGGCGCGGCGGGATCTCGAAGCCCATCCTTTCCGGCAGCTGTTCGGCGAAGGCGCGCCGATACGTGCTCGCGCCCTCCGCCGCAGCGAACGCGAGCTCCGCGCGCACGACCTCCGAGCACGCCGAAAGCAACAGCACGCGGCCGAGCCCGCGTGAAAACTCGGAGAAGCGGCCGCGCCCGACGCCTAGCCGGCGCTCGGCGAAGCTCGCGTGAAGCGGCAAGAGCGAGAACAGCGCGCCGTAGCTTCGCGAACGCAACGTGTACGGATCGCGCGCGATCACGAAGGGACGGCGAGGGTTCGCCCCAGCGTCGTGAACCGCGCTCCCGAAGCGCGACAGCGCGCGCAACCCGCTGGACGAGCCCAGCATCCGCGGCGCGGCGCCGAGCTCGGGTGACAGACCGTCGAGCAAGCGCCCCTCGCGAAACCACTCGCCAAGGCGCGGAGCACCGAGGCTCACGGGCCAATCGCCGAGCGCATCCGTGCCCAGGCCGAGCCCGATCCACTCCGACAGGCTGCGCATGCCGAGCTCGCGCACGGCGTCACGCGTTGCCGAGACGAACCAAGCACCGGCTTCGCGCACGACCCGCGCGGGCTCCGGTGCCAGCGCAGAATCAGCTCCGAGCTCCCGCGCGTTCAGCGCGAGCGCCTCGAACGATGCGAGGCGACGCGCGCCCACTTCATCGCCTTGCGCCGCGAGCGCGCGGAGCCAGCCTGCGCGCCGTGGCGCGTCCGACAGCACGCGCTCGAACAGGGCGAGGACGCTGAATCTGCCTTGCTCCGGTTCGTCGATCGGCCGCGGCTCAGCGAAGTAAGCGTGGGCGACGGCGCTTCGCTCGGCGATCAACGCGTGCTCGAGCAGCAACCGCGCCATCCAGCGCGCGGCTGCTCGCTCGAACGGATCGCCCGTTTCGCGCCGGAGCTCGCGCAGGCGCTCCTTCGAGAAGCCGGGTGGTAAGACCTCGAAGGCGTGATCTCGCGCCGTGCCCTCGGCGAGCGCGACCCGGAACCTGCGCTCGAGACGCGCGTAAGCGGCGAGCGAGCGATCGAGGGCGAAGGGGTCGTGGTACTGCATCGGTGCCGGCGCGGCGTCACAGTGCGTCGCCAGCGCCGAACGTCAAGTTTATCCCGAGGCTCACGACGCCCGACGGCAAATCGCCGCGGCCGGAGTCGAGGCTCTGGCAGCGATAGCCAGCGCAGTGCTCGACTCGACCATAACGGTAGCGCGTGTATCCGAAGCTCGGCCCGAACCGCGTGCTACCGCTCAGGTAGAAGTCGACGCCGATCGAGCCGCGCGCCGCAGCGGCGAGATCCGCGGAGGAGCCGACGTCGTCGTCCCCGACGCGCAGCGAGCTCACCCCGACTTCGAGCTCGAAGTACGGATCGGACGCGCCGCTCTCGAGGAAGTACAGGCGGCCCGCCGCGCCGGCGAAGCGAGCTCCGCCGCCCTCCCCGCTCGGCCAGACCGGAAAGGCGTTCCAGCGCACACCGGCGCCCGCCGCGAAAAATGGCGAGACCCGATAGAACCCGAACAGCGCGAGCTCGCTCCCCACGCTGCTGGTCTCGGACGGAACCCGACCCTCGGCGACCCCCGCTCCGACGCTCGAGACGACCTCCAGGCTGCGCCGCAGGTATTCCGGAGGCTCGAGCAGGGGGGCCGGCGGCGGGTCGAAGAACAACATGACGTCCCCTCGGCCCGCGACCGCGGTAAGTTGCTCGGAAACGATGGTGCGGCGCCTCAAAGTGCTGAACACGCCGCAGGGCGACGACGCCGAGGCGGCCGAACGCTCGCCGCTCGCCTGGACGGCTATTTGCGGCGCGCTCACGCTTTCGCTGTTCCTGCCGCTGTCTGCTGTCGGGCTCTGGGTCGGGGCGCGGCTCGCTTCGAGCACCGGGAGCGGAGCTGGCGCGCTGCCGCTCGTCGCGGCGTTCGCAGTCTCGGCTTGGAGCGCTGGCGCGATCGCCGGCCGGTTCGGGACGCGGCTCGTGGCGCGTCACGGGCTTTTTGGTGGCGCGCTCGGCGGGCTGCTCACGCTGCTGCCGGCTGGGCTCGCCGGGGCGCTGTCGCCCTGGACCGTCGCGCTCGGCGCGACGCTGTTCTTGGTGGCCGTCGGGGCCGGCTGCGCCTGGCTCGGCGCCCGCTACGGCATCCGCAAGAGACCAGGACTCGGCTGAAGCCGAATTTCCGCCGGGATTGGACCCTGCCGGGACCCGGAGCTAGCCTCTCTGACCATGAGCCGGGTCGATGACGAGCTGACGAAAGCGCTCGAAGAGTCCGAGACGATCGCCAAGACCGAGCCGGCTTACGGCGTTTCCGTCGAGTCTCCGAGCCCCAAGCGCAAGGGGAACCGCGGGCTGCTCGCGGCGTTGCTCGTGATGGTGATCGGCATCCTGTCGCTCGTGTTCCTGAGTTTCAAGAACGCAGCGGTCTACGCCTACCAGGTCGATCAGGCGGTGAAGGAGCAGACCAAGCTCACCGGTCGCAACATCAAGGTTCAGGGGATCCTGACGCGGGGCACCCTGGTGCGGCGCGATCAACCCTGCGAGTATCGGTTCACGGTCGAGAGCAAGGGCGTGAAGCTGCCGGTGCGCCTGCCCGCGTGCGTCGTTCCGGATACATTCCGTGACGTTCCGGGCATGGACACCGAGGTGACCGCGACCGGCACGCTGACCGCGGCCGGTCACTTCGAGGCCACGCACGTGATGGCGAAGTGTCCCTCGAAGTACGAAATGCGTGACCGGGCCGAGAAGGGCGAGCGCGCGCCGCACCTTCAGATGCAGACTACGACCTCGCTCTAGTCGAGCTCCGGGCAAGAGGGCCGAGGGCCCGGAAAGATCAGAAAATGTGGGATCGATTCTTACGCGCTTGCCGGCGAGAACCCGTGGACGCGACGCCGGTTTGGTTCATGCGCCAGGCAGGGCGCTACATGGCCGAGTACCGCGCGGTGCGGAAGAAGCACACGCTGCTCGAGATTTGCCGGCAACCCGAGCTCGCGACCGAGGTCACTCTGCAGCCCGTGCGCGCCCTGGGAGTCGACGCGGCGATCCTGTTCGCAGACATCCTGCTGCCGCTCGAGCCGATGGGCGCCCCGTTCGAGTTCGCGGCCGGTGAAGGTCCGGTCATCCATCAGCCGGTGCGCGAAGCTGCCGACATCGAGCGGCTCAGGCTCTTCGATCCGGAGGAGGGCTTGCCGCACGTGCTCCAGGCGATCCGCCTCCTGCGCAAGGAGCTCGACGGAAAGACGCCGCTGATCGGCTTCGCCGGCGCGCCGTTCACCCTCGCGAGTTATCTGGTCGAGGGCGGCAAGAGCTCGCACTACGCGCTCACCAAGCGGCTCATGTACCGCGAGCCCGAGCTCTGGCACGCGCTCATGCACAAGCTCTCCGAGGTGGTGCGGCGCTACCTCCGCGCGCAGATCGCCGCGGGAGCGCAGGCCGTGCAGCTCTTCGATTCCTGGATCGGCGCGCTCGGCCAGAGCGACTACGTCGAGTTCATCAAGCCTCACGTGCGCCACATCTTGTCCGACGTCGAGAAGGCGGGCGTCCCGGTGATTCATTTCGGCACCGGCACTTCCAACCTGCTCGAGCTGCAGCGCGACGCCGGCGGCACGGTGATCGGCGTCGACTGGCGGACGCCGCTCGCCGACGCCATCGCTCGCCTCGGTGACGGCGTCGCGGTTCAGGGCAACCTCGATCCGCTCGTGCTCGACGCTCCGCGCCCGCTGCTCTCCCGCCGTGTAGACGAGGTGCTCGCCGCGGCCAGTAACCGGCTCGGTCACGTCTTCAACCTGGGCCACGGCATCTTGCCCGAGACTTCGCCGGATGCCGCCAAGTTCGTGGTCGACTACGTCCACGAGCGCTCGCGGCGATGATCGCCGAGCTCGACGTCGCCGTGGTCGGCGGCGGAATCTCTGGCCTGAGCGCGGCGTTCGCGCTCATGAGCCAGGCGCCGGAGCTCGCGCTTTCGCTGATCGAGGGCTCGCCGCGGCTCGGCGGTTGCGTGCGCACCGAGCGGAGCGACGGCTTCGTGATCGAGGCGGGCCCCGACTCGTTTCTCAGAACCAAGCCCGACGCCGCGGCGCTGTGCGCCGAGCTCGGCATGAAGTCCGAGCTGATCGAGGTCTTGCCCGGCGCGCACGCCGCGTATCTCGTGCGACACGGCGCGCTCGAGCGGCTGCCTGCGGGCATGGTGTTGTCGGCGCCCACGCGGCTCGGCCCCTTGCTCGACACGCCGCTGCTCAGCTTCCCCGGCAAGCTGCGAGCGCTCGGGGATCTGGTGATCCCCGCGAAGCAGAGCGGCGAGGACGAATCGATCGAGAGCTTCCTCACGCGGCGCTTCGGAGCCGAGGTCGCGAGGACGATCGGCGCGCCGCTGCTCGGCGGGATCTACGCCGGTGACATCGGCGAGCTCAGCTTGCACGCGACCTTTCCGCAGCTGTCGTTGTTCGAGAGCCGCTCGCGCAGCGTGATCTTGGGCATGCTCGGGGCAGCCTTGCAGCGCGGCGGCGAGGCGCACCCGAGCCTGATTTCCCTGCTGAAAAGCTGGGTCCGCGCGCGTTCGGTGGCGGCGCCGAGCCCGTTCCTGTCTCTGCGGGACGGGCTCGAGTCGCTCGTCGACCGGCTCGTCGAGCGCATCGGCCGCGCTCGGATCCGCGTCGATCACAGCTTGATCGCGCTCGAGCGCGACGGCGCGCGCTTCGTCCTCCGCACGAGCCGCGGCACGCTCTCGGCGCGTGCGGTGGTGCTGACACTGCCCGCGCCGGTGGCCGCGGCGGTCGTACCCGAGGGGCGGCTGTCGCGAGAGCTCGCCGCGATCCGCTACGCCTCGACCGCGACGGCCGCGTTCGCGTTCTCGAAGAGCGAGCTCGGCCGCGAGCTCGATGGCTCCGGCTTCCTGGTGCCGCCCGGTGAGGGCAGGATCCTCGCGGCGACGTGGGTGACGAGCAAGTGGCCGGGGCGCGCGCCCGAGGGCTCGATCCTCGTGCGCGCGTACGTGGGGCCGGGGCGCGATCTGGAGTTGCCGGACAGCGACCTCGTGGAGCTCGCTCGTTCGGAGCTCGAGCGCCTGAGCGGGCCCTTCGGCGCGCCGCTCTTCAGCCGCCTGTACCGGCATCGGGGTATCCGGCCGCAACCGGGCATCGGTCATCGGGAGCGCCTGGAGCGTCTCGACACCGAGCTCGCCCAGCTCCCGGGGCTGTTTCTCGCCGGCGCGGGTTACGACGGTGTGGGCATTCCGGACTGCATCCGCCAGGCCAAGAGCGCAGCCAGGGCGGCCCTGTCTTTCCTGAATCGCGCGAGCCAGGTTGACACCAAAGCGCGCTCCACTATTTAGTGGCCCGCAGGGAACTCTCTTCTTCCGGCGTCGTCTAAAGGCAGGACAAGGGACTTTGAATCCCTGAATCGTGGTTCGAATCCATGCGCCGGAACCCCAAATCCCGAACCTCCAGTGAGAGTGGGGAAGGGCGGAACCCCGAAGTTGGAACCCAGCGATCCCGACGACGAGAGCGAGCGCCGATTCATCGAACGGCTCAGGGCTCGCGACGAGCGCGCGTTCCTCGAGCTCGTGCAGCTCTACCAGGGTCGCGTCTACAAGCTCGTGTTCCGCATGGTCGGCCGCAGGGACGAAGCCGAGGATCTCGCGCAGGAAGTCTTCGTTCAGGTGTTCAAGGCGGTCGGCAATTTTCGTGGCGACTCGCGGCTCGGCACCTGGGTCTATACGATCGCGATCAACCTCTGCAAAAATCGCCTGAAGTACCTGGGCCGGCGCAAGACCGAGAGCCAGGCCGACTTCGAGCCGCTGAAGGAGCGGCTCAACGCCGAAGAGGTTCAGGGCTTCACCAGCGGGGACGTCGAGCGACCGGACCAGATGGCCGAAGGGCGAGAGGTCGAGCGCATCGTGCGCCTGTGTCTGGCGGAGATGGACCCGGATTTTCGCGAGGTGCTCGTGCTGCGTGACCTGGAAGACCTGAGCTACGAAGAGCTGTCGGAGATCACGGGCTTGCCGGACGGCACCGTGAAGAGCCGTCTGCACCGCGCCCGCGCGATGCTCAAATCAGCGGTCGAGCGCAAACTCGGAGGCAAGTCCTGATGGCGGATCCCGAAGAGCCCGCGCCCCCGTCGCGACTAGACCCGCAGGGTGAAGAGCGGGTCAAGGAGCTGGTCCGAGGCGCGCTCGGTAGCGCCTCCGTCCCACCCGATCTCACGCAGGGGGTTCAGCGCCGGATCCGCACGCGGAGCCGCGGAAAATTCTACGCCGACGGCTGGAGCACCTCCAAGCACCCGCCCGTGAACACCTACCTCGTCACGAGCGTGATGATGCTCGCGTTACTGTGCGCGATCTACGGCCTCCTGCACCCGCTCTCGGGCTCACCCGTGGAAGTGAAGCCGCCCCAACCGGTCAACGTCCTCCCCGAATAGAAAAGGCTGAGGGCGGCGGGGTTCGATCCGGGCAACAAGAAGATCAGAAGGTGAGAAGATCGGGAAGGGATTTTATTCTTGAGGAACTGGAGCGGTATCGCGGACCGAGAGGGTTGCGGCCGTTCGGGTGAAGCCGAGTTGCATCCTCGTCCACGCCGCAGTTCGTTGGGACCACGCTCGAAATAGTCTATGAGCTTGCTGTGACGTCCCCAGCCGGTAAACGAGCCACGATCAAGGACGTCGCCAAGCGCGCCGGGGTTTCGACGGCGACGGTGTCGTTCGTGCTGAACGACAACCCGAACGAGAGCATCAGCCCGAAGGTGCGGCGGCGCGTGCTCGAGGTGGCGCGCTCCCTGAATTATCACGCCAATGCCGCGGCGGCGGGTCTGGCGCGCAAGCGCATCGTCAACGTGGGCATCGTCTTTTACAAGCAGGACGACGCCATCAGTAATCACTTCTACTCTTTCGTGGTCCAGGGCGCGGTCAAGGAAGCGATCGAGCGCGACTACAACCTGCTCTTCTCTTACGTCGATGCGACCTACAAGAGCTACGCCGATCTTCCCAAGATCGTGCGCGAGAAGAACGTCGCTGGCGTGCTGTTCATGCGCCGGCTCGAGCCGCGCATGGTGCGCGATCTCGAGTCGCTCGGCGTCGCCGTGGTCGCGGTCGACACCTTCCCTCAGCTCCGCGGCATCAACGCGCTCTTGATCGACAACCGTCGCGGTGGGGCGCTCGCGGCCGAGCACCTGATCGAGCTCGGACACGTCCCGGCCATGCTGCTGCCGCGCCGCCCGCCGCCGAGCGTCGGCGAGCGTCTGGCAGGTTTTCGAGCTGCCTTCGAGCGCCGCGAGCTCGCGTTCAAGAAGTCCGCGCACGTGCTCGACACCGAGGCCTTCACCTTCGAGGCTGCCTACGAGGCCACGCACCGCGCGCTCTCGACGAAGAAGGCGCCCACGGCGCTGTTCTGCCCGAACGACGAGATGGCGGCCGGGGCGCTGCGGGCCGCCCACGAGAGCGGCCGTGCGGTGCCGCGCGACTTCAGCGTCGTCGGCTTCGACGACATCGTGATGAGCAAGTACACCGATCCGCCGCTGACCACGGTAAGCGTGGTCAAGGAGCACCTGGGGCGGCGCGCCATGGCGCGGCTGATCGAGCTCGTCGAGAAGCTGGACCAGGCGGCGAAGGTCGAGCTCGCGCCGGTGGACCTGGTGCTGCGCGGCAGCACCGGGCGGGCCGCTCCTCGCCGCGTGCGCCGCTGAGCTCAAACGCGCGGCGAAGCCACGCCGCACGCCTCGAGCAAGCGCTCGATGCGGATCGTGGCCAGGCATTGAACGGTGTCGGCACCGCCGTAGTAAACCTTGAGCTCGCCATCATCTTCGAGCACCGCTCCCGAGGTGAACACGACGCTCGGCGTCTGTCCGACCAGCTCGTATTGCTCCTCCGGCTCGAGGATCGCCTCCTCGCTGCGGCCGATCACCCGGGACGGATCGTCGAGGGCGAGCAGGCACACTCCGAGCTGATACACGTAGTGCTGCGCGCATTGCGTGCGCACGCCGTGAAAGATCGTGAGCCAGCCGTGCTCGGTGCGGATCGGCACCGCGCCCGGTCCGATCTTGGTCCAGGCCCAGCGCACGTCGCGGTTTCTGAGCACGCACCGGGCCTTGCCCCAGAAAATCAGATCGGGCGAATAGCTGACCCACATGTCCCCGAACGCCCCGCCGGTGTTCGGCCGTTCGAGCCGGGCGTAGAGGCCGTTGATCTTCTCGGGAAACAGCGCGCCGTTGCGGTTGTCGGGCGCGGAGACGTGTCCCAGCCACTCGAAACGCGAAAAGTCGCTGGTGGAGAGCAAGCTCAGCCGGCAGCCGTGCGAGCTGTGCGCGGCGTGCATCAAGTAGTACCTGCCGTCGAGGTACGTGATGCGTGGGTCGTAGTACATGCCCGCCGTGTATTCGGCGAAATCGGGATCGTCGTGCGGCAGCTCGGCCGGCCCGGGCCGGGGTACCCAGCGCAGGCCGTCGTCGCTCTCGGCGATCCAGATCCGGTTCCGGAGCGCGGCGTCCTCGACTCGGCACGCCATCACGTAGCGGCCTCCGGCCTTGATCACGCCCGAGTTGAAGACCCGCCTGATGCCGGAGCCTTCGGGGAAGTCCTTCCCGGTGAGAACGGGGTTTCCCGGATAGCGCTTCAGCTGAAACAAGCCGGGCTCCGATCGGCGCGGACTCGCGGCCGGCCTACTCGACCCAGCGAGCCAGCACGCAGGTGATGTTGTCCGGACCGCCGCTCTCGTTGGCGGTCTCGATCAGCCGCTGCGTCGCGGCCGTCAAATCGCCGTGCTTCATCACCGTGTCGAGCAGGCGCTGGTCGTTGACCGGACCGCACAGCCCGTCGCTGCACAAGAGCAGGATGTCACCGACGCGGGGCGACTCGAAGCGCGTGTCGACCTTGACCGTGTCCTTCATCCCGAGGGCGCGCACGATCACGTTCTTGTGAGGGAAGTTCGCGATCTCCTCTTCGGTCAGGCGCTTCATGCGCTTGTAGTCGTTGAGGAGGCTGTGGTCTTCGGTCAAAAGCTCGATCCGGCCGTCGCGGATCCGGTACACGCGGCTGTCGCCGACGTGCGCGATGTAGATGCCGTCTTCGACCGCGAACAGCGCAGCGAGCGTCGTGCCCATGCCGCGTTGCTTGGCGTTGCGCTGCGCTTGCTCGTAGATGCGCAGGTTGCACAGCTTGATGCCCGTGATCAGGCGGTTCTCTTCGTAGCCCTTGGCCCGGTCCATCTTGTAGGGCCAGGTGCGCTCGGGATCTTCCGACGTGTCGGCGAAGAACTGCTCGAGCGTGTCGACCGCCATCTTCGACGCGATCTCGCCAGAAGAATGGCCGCCCATGCCGTCGGCGACGACGTACAGCCCGTACTCCGCCAGGATCGCGAAGTTGTCTTCGTTGTGGCTGCGCTTACGCCCGACGTCCGTCTGACCGGCGACTTCGATCCTGAGAGGGCGACTCATTGCCTGCTGTCGAAAAGCGCGAAGGCCTCATTTTCCCGATCGCCCCCGAGTTTGTCAACGCCATTCCCCGGCTTCCGTGGCTTGGGGCTCGGGCTTTCGGCCCTGGCCTGGGCGCTTGTTCTCTCTTCGGGACGAGGCCGAGCGTCATACGGGCTTGTCGATGCGCTGGACGTCGCCGTCCCTAGAGACGAGCAGCACGTCGCATCGGCCGCAAAACAAGCCCGTTTCGACCACCCCGGGGATGGTGCGGAGCTCGACGTCGAGCTCTGCCGGGCGGTGAATCAGGCCGGTCCGAAGGTCGTACACGTAGTTCCCGGAGTCGGTCCGGAATGGCTCACTCCCGGCCATCCGTAGCTTCGGCTCCCCGTGCATCGACAGGAGGGAGTGGGTCTCGAGGTGGGCGAACGGCAGAACCTCGACCGGCACCGAGAAGCGCTCGCCCAGGCGCCGGCTGAGCTTCGAGTCGTCGACCACGATCGCGTTCTTGCGCGCCGCGAAGTTCACGATCTTCTCGCGTGTGTGCGCGCCACCGCCGCCCTTGATCAGGTCGAGCTCGTCGCTCACCTCGTCGGCGCCGTCCACGCACAAGAGCACGTCCCAGGGGCCGTCGTCCTGGAGCAGCGGGATACCGAGGCTCGTCGCGAGCTCGCGGCTCTTCTGGCTGGTCGGGACGCCCTGGTACGCGCGCCCTTGCTTCACCAGCTCGGCCACGCCCTCGATGAAGTAGCGCACCGTGGAACCGGTGCCGAGCCCGATCACTCCCGATTCCGGCAACAGCGCGAGCGCTGCACGCGCTGCGAGCTTCTTGCTGCGCTCGTCCGACATTTGG
>JAICQO010000046.1 GCA_025937835.1 Polyangiaceae bacterium | reverse complement strand
GCAGCTTTCGCGGCCCCCAACGTGGGTGCTTCTTCCGCGCCGCCAGCAGCAGTTGCTCTACATCCGACGATACCGCGTGCGGGTGCGAATGCGGCGCCCTTGACCGGTCGACCAGCGCCTGTACTCCGCCCGTTTCGTAGCGTTCCTTCCACTCGTACCCTTGCTTTCGGCTTATCCCGAACGGGTCCGTCGACAGGACTCAGTGCAAACGCTCGACGCGCACGTCGTAGGTATCGATGCAAGATTTGAAGTCCCGACACGCGATCGGCACCCGATGGTGGATGGAAGACCGCCCAACAGTTGGCGATGGATCGGGGCGTGACCGCGGGCGCCGACGAATGCCACGCGACCAGCGCTCGGGAGGACGCTGTCGCGCCTTGCCGTAGGGCTCTGCGCGACGTCGAAGCAGCGCGTGCTCCTTGCCGGTGTGGGCGATGCACTATTAGTCGTCGCTTGCTCGCGTTCGCCGCCTGCCCTCGACCACGGTGTGTGCGTTGCGCCCGAAAGTCCAGCGGATGTTGGACGCGGGAGGCGTCGCAGAGATCTGCCCTCGATGAATGCCCTCGAGGTGGCACCAGGTGCAGAGGCTGGTCAGGTTCTCGTCCGAGTCGTCGCCGCCGTGGGAGCGGAATCGAAGGTGATGTGGGGTAACATCGCGACGGCCGCAACAGGGACTCTGACAGCGATGGCGATCGCGCTCGTAGATGTGAGCGTATTCCACGTCTAAACCGCGCGGGCGCCATGTATCCAGGAAGAGCTCGCAAGCGAAGCGCAAAAAGGTCGTGGCGCGTAACGCCGAGCCGCGGTGGCGCAGATAAATGGCCTCCCAGCACCGGAAATCCCGCGCCGTGTCGGCGCTCACGCGCAGGTGCAGGGTCACGGTCGCCGACGGCGCACCCGCCATTTTCGGTAAAGCCGGCGGCGCAGAAATCTGCCCCGTGACCACGGCCCGCTCCAGAGCTTCCACGCGCCGCACTTCGGCGTCGCTCGGCGGGAGCACGGCCGTGCTCTCGGACCACCTCGCCAGCAGCTCGGCCGAGTCGATCTCCTCGCGCAGGTGTCGCAGGGTGCGCTGGGTGGCGCGGGTGACCCAGGCTTCGACCGTGGTGCCGGTGGCAACCTCTGCGACGAGTCGCGCCGCTTCGTAGCCGAGCTCGCCGCGGTCTACGGCGTCGGCCAGAAATCTGAGCTGACCGAGGCGCTTCACGAGCCGTCGCTTGGCCTTGATTGAGGACAAGCTCGTGCCGAGGCGCTCGCGTGCGTATTGCGCTGCGGTCGCGTAACCGAGCCGCCGCCAGCCGTCCGCGGCAAAGAAGGCGTCGAGTGCGCGTCCAAAGGCGACCTCGCGCCCCACCAATTCCCGCGAAAGCTCCCGCAGCTGCCGATCGACGGCCTCCGGCTGCTCGGGCCAGAGCAACGGCTCGACGTGCGGACGTGGTTCAGGGCTGCGACGGAAGTGCGCCTCGCAGCGCTCTTCCGCTTCCGTGCGCATGCGTGCGAGCTCGCGCTGCCAGGCGCGCTGCGGGGCCATGGCATCGTCGGCGGTTAGCTCGATCCCGCTGCTCGGCAGCTCGCTGCACAGGGTGCTGGTAGACTCGGCGACCAAGCCGAGCACGAAGTCGGCGTTCGTGCGCTCCCCGAGCTGCCGGCCGAGCAACTTTGCTTGCTCGAAGCACCAGGCGTCCTCGCGCGGAACGGTGAGCGTCAGCGTGCGCAGCTCTGCTTCGGGTTCACCTTCTTCCGCCACACCCCGCTTCTCGAGCACCAGGGCCTTCATCTCCCGCACGGTCCGGCGAGAGGCCTCGGCGAGCCAGAACTCTGCGTCGTCCGGAGACGCGACCGTGGCCAACACCGCCGCCATGCTCCAGCTGAGCGAGCCAGAAATCAGCGCGTCCGCCAAAAGCGGAAGCGCCTCGAGCCGCCGCGCCAAACCCCGTGCCTTTTGCGTCCAGCTCTGCGAGCGCTCGCAGCGTTCGAGCGCGTACGCTTCGATCGACGAGAAGCCGAGCACGTGATGCCCGCCGCTCCGCTCGAGCATGTCGAGACCGCGCCCCATCTCGAACCGCAAGCGCCCGGCCTCTCCAGCTCGACGCGCGAGCTCCGCATCGAGTGCCTGCAGGAGTTCGACGGAGCAGCCCGGTGCACGCGGACGCTCAGGTCGTCGTCGAACGCGACCGGCGAGTGAGCCCGGAGAATGCGCAGGCGCGAGCAGCTGCGTGAGCATGATTCATCTCCTATACACCCACGATTTCGGCTCTTCTGAGAGGCGCTTGGCGGGGCGATCGGCGCTGCGAACGCTTCGTGAGTCGATTTCTCGCCGAAACGCCGACGGTGCGTGACGTCGGCGCCGCAATTGGCAATGGCGCGCGAGTCAGGTGCTCTGGACCAGCGGGCGCGAAAAAAGCTGTCAACGAAAAAAGGGGATTCAGACCGGGTACATAGGTGACAAATTAGAATCGATCCTAAAACCTCTTGAAAGGTCGGATCGAGTGTGATCTACCGTGGTTCGTGGAAGCCAAGTTTGCCGACGTTCCCGATGCTCTGTGGCGTTTGATCGAGCCGCTGATCCCGCCGGAGCGAGCGAAGCCGCGAGGCGGGCGCCCCGTCGTTCCCTCCTGGGTGGTGATGGCGGGCATCCTGTACCGACTGAAGACGGGCTGTCAGTGGAAGGCGTTGCCGAACGACTTCGGTTCAGGCTCGACTTGCCACCTGCGTTTTCAGAAGTGGGTGGAGCTCGGCGTGTTCGCCGCGATACATCGCGAACTCGTCGGCTACTACCACGGTCGGCGGGGGGCGGCGCTGAAGTGGAGCTCGCTCGACAGCGCCTCGGTGAAGGCGCCAAAAGGGGGGACCTCACAGGGCCAAACCCGACGGACCGCGCGAAAAGGGGCGTCAAACGGCACATCCTGACCGACGGGCGCGGCGTGCCCATCGCCGCGCTCATCACCGGCGCGAACGTTCCGGACGCGAATGTCATCGGCGAGGTGCTCGACGCCGTCGTCATGCGCGGCCCTCGAGGCCCCCGGCGCCCTGAACACCTGTGTCTCGACAAGGGCTACGACTACCCGCACGTCGCGCCTGCGCTTCGACTTCGCGGGATTCGAGCGCACATCCGACGTCGCGGCGAGCCGCCGCTGATCGGAAAGGTACGCGGCAAACCGCGGCGCTGGGTCGTCGAGCGCACCAACGCCTGGCACAACCGTTTTCGTTGCCTGCTCGTACGCTGGGAACGGCACGGCGCTCACTACCTCGCTCTGCTTCAATTCGCGTGCGGCCTGATCGCGTTTCAGTAGGCAACATGAGTTTCAGGATCGGTTCTTAGGCTTGCGCAGGCACCATTCCGGATCGGAAATGGGTGCTTGCTGGGTTTTTGATTTTGCCTGCGTGCTCGGCGGTGTCCAGGCCGCTGCGCGCCGGCTCCGCCGGTGCCCCTGCGGGGCAGCCCGGACACCGCCTGCGCGCGCCGGCCGGGGGCCTTGGCTCGCAAGCAGCGCGAGCAGAGAGGCAACGAACATGGCATTGCAAGTCGCAGGGTTGAGCTTTCAAGTGATCGAGGCGCTTCGCTCGGTGATGCCGAAGGTCAAGCGGCGGGAACGCGCGCTCGCGGATCAGCTGACGCGCGCCGCGAGCAGCATCGCGCTCAACATCGCCGAAGCGGACCTTTCGGATCCCGGAAACCAGCGAGCGCGCTTCTTCACCGCAGCCGGGAGCGCCAATGAAACGCTCGCGGCCCTGAAAGTCGCGGTCGCGTGGGGCTATATCGAAAGCGAGGACGCAGAGGCGGCGTCGGCGCTGCTAGAGCGCATCCTCCCCATGCTCTGGAAGCTCTCGCGTCGCTGAGGGCAGCTCGCGCCGCCGCGTGAGCGATCGCTCACGCGGGTCGCGATCGCTTACGCGGGTCGCGATGCGTTGCCAGGCGACAGCGAGCGGCAGGCTTAGGAACCAATGCCCGGACGGCGACGTTAGTGGCGGTGTGTCACGCTGGCCCTCCCGTTGCGCTTTCACCGAATACCTGTAGCGCCCACGCTCGCCGTTCCATTCTGTCTCGTGGCAGCTCGTGGAAAGCTCGCGGGTGGAAGCGCCCGCCGTCGAAACCACGGGTTGCCCCGGTGGCTTCGAGGCCGAAGAACCAAACTCTCTTGCCGACCAGCACCGAGGTCAGGCCGTGCCGAGGATCGAGCCCGTCGATGCGCACTCGGCGTCCTGCTGCGTCGCGCAGCACCACGTCGACTCGTCTCTCCCCGATGACATCAAGGACCGTGCCCCAGACATCGTTCGAGAGCCTGTCGACCCCGTCGGGATACTGCTGCCACCATTGAGGTGCTGCTGCGAGATACGCCGGGCAGATATGGCGGACCTGACACCCCCAGCAACCCTTACCCGGTACGGCAAGTTCGCCAGCCGTCGACGGCCCCGCGGGCGGCATGCCCTCAAGCAGCTCGTCCAGAACACGTTTCGCGCGAGTGCGGGCGTCGGCGTCGAAGGCAACCTCACGCTCGGCGCCGTCATCCACGACGAGCCGCACATCGCATCCCGGGCGACGTTCGAGCAGCATGAAGGCTACGCCCAGAGCTGCAGCGCGATCTCCTGTTTCACCTCACCACGCTCATCAGCACGACAGATAGTTGTCGTCCACCGGCAAGAATAGTTGACGTTGATCACCCGCCTTTGCGAAGGCTCGCTCCATCGCGGCCTGCGCCGGTTTCCGAGTCACCGCGATGTGCTCCGCGATCATTTGCTCGATGCGGGCGCCCAGATCATCGTTCGTGTTCGTCATGCGCAACTGATTCGCACGCTCAACATCGACCGCTCAACACCACCCCTGAACGGTTACGCTGCCACCGGCCACGTGAGGGTAACGGTTGATGTTCACATCCAGAATCGCGACCCTCTCTTTCCCGTCGGTAGCGACATGACCAGGGTGCCCCTCTAATACCCGGCCGGGCCCCAACAGCTCCTGCAATACCATCATCCCTAGCTAAACCACATGCGATCGGGGTCCTGACCTCCGCCGGCAGGACCTCGGACCACTGTGCTAGGTTCCCGCGTGAGATGAATGGCGCGCGCGTTCAATTGGCTAGCGTCTTTCCTTTGCTTGGTGCTGTTTTGCGGACGCGCGTCAGCCCTTCTCGGATCGTTGGTGTTCTTCGGGAGCACAACCATTGGGTGCGGATCGTCTTGCGACGACGTTCATCTCGTCCCTGCGGGCACAAGGTTTAGGGTTCTTGTATTGAGTGAGAATCCGAGTTCGACTGGGTGTTACCTGTATCGGGTCGTGCCCGGTGATGATTTCGAGCTTGTAGCAGGTCCGAACATTTCAAGCGCCCTTGGGGGCGAGGTCTGTAAGGTCACCGGGGCCGATGGACCGCCAATCGGCCCCCAGGCGCACTTTGCCTACGAGAACTGCACGCCGCACGGACAGCTCGGTTCGGAATGCCATGCCGTATATCCCACGTGTCCCGGGGAAGTCGGGTACGTGGCGTTTTCGCTTAACGCAGACATCCCCGGTCTATCGCCAACTGTTGGGCGGTTCTCCATCCACCATCGGGCGCCGATCGCGTGTCGGGACTTCAAATCTTGCATCGATACCTACGACGTGCGCGTCGAGCGTTTGCACTGAGTACTGTCGACGCACCCGGCGCCCCCCCAAAAAAATCCCCTCTGATCTGCCCATCTCCCCGCCTTCCTGTTTCACCCGCCCCCGGAGCTTCACAGCGGCGCCGGTTCGCCGATCAAGTCGATCTTTTCCCATCTGCGCGAGCGGAAGCGCCACACGAGCGTGAGCGCGAGCAGGGCGATGTAGGCGATGAGGGAGATCATCACGGTGATGATGCCGCCGTCGAAGACGAAGACGGCGAGCCAGGCGGCGGGGGAGAAGACGAACCAGGCGAGCACGATGCGGGCGAGCATGGTCCAGGTGGTGTCGCCGGCGGCGCGCAGCGCTTCGCTCAGGGTGAGGCCCATGGCGTCGAAGAGCTGCCAGATGGTGGACATCATGAGCATCGTCGTGCCGGCGGCGAGCAACGCGCTGGACGTGCCGCCGTCGGGGACGAACAGGCGGATCCAGACGTCGGGCATCAGCAGGTACATCAGACCCACGGACATCATCCAGCTCACGTTGGTGAACAGGGTGAGCCTCACGATTGAGCCGACCCTGGCCTTCTTTCCGGCACCGATGGCTTCGCCCACCAGGATGGCTCCTGCGGACGCCGCTCCGAACGCGGGCATGAAGGAGATCGAGTTCAGTTGCATCACGACGTTGAACGCGGCCAGAACCGAGGTGCCCAGGTGGCCGATCACGACGTTGATGTAGAGAATGAACGCCGAGAATTCGAGGAACCAGTTGATGCCGTTCGGTATGCCGAAGCGGAGCACTCGCCAGAGTTCCGGGCTCTTGAACTCGAAGCGGGAGGGCGGCAGATCGTGGCCGTGGCCGCGGACGAAGGCGTAGCCGATCACCGCAAAACCGAGCCAGCTCGCTGCCACGCTCGCCCAGGCCGCGCCCGCGACGCCGTAGCCGGGCAACCCGAAGCGCGGCTCGATCAGGGCATAGGACCCGATCGCGTTGGCGACCATCGCAACGACGCCGGCGATCATCGCCTGTCGCGTGTTGGCGAGGCCGCCGTACCAGTTGCCGAGCGCCTCCGTGCCCACCGCCGCGGTGACCGACAACAGGCGGATCGACACGTACTCCGTCATCAGGTCGCGGACCTCGGTCGAGTACTCGAGCTTGCCGAGCAGCACGGGCACGAGCGGCGTGAGCGCTGCCGCGAGCAGGCCCGAGAGCACGGCGAGCAACAGCCCGTAGATGGCATAGCGGCGCGCCGCGCCGAGGTCTCCCCGGCCGCGGAGCTGCGCCGTGAAGCTCTGCACGATGAATACCGTGCCCATCGGCAGGATGATCGCGGAGAGCACGTTGAGCGAGCCGGTGGTCACCGCGGCCAGCGCGTTCTCTCCGAGCGGCGCCGTGAGCAGGGCGTCTGTGAAGCCGATCACCGCTTGGGTGGCGCGCGCCAGGATGATCGGCCAGGCGAGATTCAGCAGCGTCCCGACGCTGACCTTGGCGTTTGCAGAGGCGGATTGGTCCACGAGGGGCGCGCAGTATGATCCGCAAGGGGTCGGATGTCAGGCGCTCTCCGTGGATTGTCGGCACAGGTACGACCGGAGATTAGGGAAAGCAGACACTCGGTAGACAGTCGATGAGCCCTTGCTTGTAGACTCGCATCCGTGGCGAAGAGGCGTGTGCGGATTGCGGGCGGTCTTTCGTTGATGGCGGCGCTATCTTTCGCGCTGTTCTCCTGTAGCGACGACGAGGACGGGGACGACGGCGCGAGCAACACCGGCGGTGCGGCGGCCGGCTCGGGCACGGGCGGCTCGGGCACGGGCGGCTCGGGCACGGGCGGCTCGGGCACGGGCGGGCGCGCGAGCGGCGGCAACTCGGGGCGCGGCGGTGGCGGCGCGGCGAACGGTGGCAAGAGCGCGAGCGGTGACACCGGAGGCAAGGCCTCGACCGGTGGAAAGTCCGGGGGCAGCGGCGGCTCGAAGGCGCTCGGCGACGGCCTGTGCGGCGCCGAGAAGGGGCAGCTGTTCGGTCCCGACCATCCCTGGAATCAGCGGATCGACGCCGCGCCGCTCGACGACGAGTCCGACGCGATCATTGGTTACCTGTCCGAGAACCACACCGGCTCGCAGCGCTTCCGCATCGACGGTCCGAGCGACGAGCCGGACAACCTCTACGGCATCACGATCCTCACGGCGGACTCGTCCACGCCGCGCGTGGAGTTCGAGCCGAGCGGCGATTACTACGAGCCCGATTGCGATCCCGCACCACCGCCGCTGCCGGTCGACGGCGCGATCGAAGGCGAGACGGACTACGCTTGCGAGAGCGACGGCGATTGTCACCTGATCGTGATCGACACCGATTCTTGCCGCCTCTACGAGATGTGGCGAGCCAACCGCTCGGGGTCGTCGTTCGAGGGCGGCTGCCAGGCGGTCTGGGACCTCCGCGCATCCTACGAGCCCACGCTGCGCGGGGATTGCTGCACGAGCGCGGACGCTGCCGGTTTGCCGATCGCCGCTCACATGTTCACGGCCGACGAGGTCGCGGCCGGGGTGATCCCACACGCGATTCGCTTCATCCTCCCGAACGCGTTGATGCGCGAGCGCGTCTACGTCCGACCGGCCACGCACTCCACGGGTGCGACCTCCGGCCCGGACGCTGCGCCGCCTTATGGCGCGCGGATCCGCCTCAAGGCTTCGTTCGACGAGAGCAGCCTGAAGCCGGCGGCGCGCGTCGTGGCCCGGGCATTGAAGGAGTACGGCATGATCCTGTCGGACGGCGGCAACCTCACCTTTACCGCCGCCAACGACCGTTTCACGACCGCGAAGTGGGCCGATCTCGACTTCGGCCCGAGCGATCTCACGAGCCTGCGCTGGGACGACTTCGAGGTGCCCGAGCTTGGCGAGCGCTACGTCTGGGACGACTCCTGCGACTGTAGTCGTACGCCGATCGAAGACTGAAGCGCTGAACCGAGCAACCCGCGCGCTCAATCGAGCGTGCCCTGCAGGCGCTTCGTGCCTTCCTTGTACGCGAAGCGCGCGTCGTCGAACTTCGGAGGGCCGAACACGCCGCGCGCGTTGTTCGAGGCGCCGTAGTCTTCGACGGGGACGCCGATCAGGTTCGTATCGAGCTTCTCGTTGTCGTTCCGATCGTGGAACGCCGATATGCCGTAGGTGCCGGGCGGCACGTTTTCGAAGACACACAGCGCCGGGCTGGCGTTGGCCGGCGCTGCTGCCGCGCGTAGCGGCTTCTTCAGCCAGCCCGAACGCTGGAACAGGCCGCAACGCACCGAACCCCCGCGCTCCTCGAAGTGCGCGCGGAACTCGATGCGGTTCTTGGCTTCGGCTCCGGCTGCGAGGGGGGAGCTGCAGAGGACCGCGAGACATCCGGCGCCTAGGATCCAGGCTCTCGATATTAAGTTAGACAATATTTATACAAATCTGGCAGGCGGCCTTGACCAGGCAATCCTAGCGGAACATAACTTAGACAACAATTAGTCAAATGACCCAGCTCGATTACGTCCTGGTCGGGGGCGGCCTGCAAAATGCCCTGATTGCGGAGGCGCTTTGCCAGCTCCGGCCGACCGCGACGCTCGCCGTCATCGAGCAGGGGCCCGCCCTGGGCGGCAATCACACCTGGTGCTTTCACGCGGCCGACGTGCCGGCGAAAGCGATGCCCTTCGTCGAGCCGTTCGTGATCGAGCGCTGGCGGCGGCAGTCGGTGCGCTTTCCCGAGCTCGAGCGCACGCTGGACGAACCCTACGCGGCGCTCGATTCGGCTTCGGTGCAGCGCGTGCTCGGAGAGCGTGCAGCCCGCGGCGCGCTCACGTTGTACCTGGGGGAGCGCGCGGCTTTCGTCGGAGTGAAGCACGTGGAGCTCGCGTCGGGCGCACGCCTCGAGGCAAAGGTCGTGATCGACGCGCGCGGCCCGGAGCTCGCCGAGCGAAAGCACGTGCTCGGCTATCAAAAGTTCCTCGGCCTCGAGCTCGAGGTGGAGCCGGGCTCAGGGCCGTCTTCGCCGGTGCTGATGGACGCCTGCGTGGAGCAGAACGACGGCTTTCGCTTCGTCTATCTGTTGCCGTTCGGCCGCGCTCGCCTGCTCGTCGAGGACACGTACTTCTCGGACACGCCGGCGCTGGACGTCGCAGCGCTCCGCACCGGTATCGAGCGCTACGTTGCTTCCCGGGGCATCGTCTCACGGAACGTGCTGCGCGAAGAGACGGGGGTGTTGCCGCTGCCCCGCCGCGCGCCGCTCGCCGAGGTCGGAGAAAGGGGCCGCTTTCGCGGCGGTTACGCGGGCGGCTGGTTCCACCCGACCACGGGTTATTCGTTCCCGCTCGCGGTGCGCTACGCGCTCACCGTCGCGGAGTCGGAGCCTCTGGAGCTCGGCGCCCGCCTCGAGCGTCTCGCGCAGCGCGAGCTTTCGAACCAGCGCTTCGCGGCGTGGCTCAACCGCTTGCTTTTCTGCGGCGTCGCACCCGCCAATCGTTACTCGGTGCTCGAGCGGTTCTACCGCTTACCGGTCGAGACGATCCGCCGCTTCTACGCCCACCAAACCACGGCTCTCGATCGCACGCGCATCCTGTGCGGTCGCCCGCCACGAGGGTTTTCGCTGACCCGCCTGATCGGAGAACGAGCATGATAAACCGCGCGCCGTCCCTCGAAGCCGTCCCCCTCTTGGCCGAGGCGCTGGATCGCGAAGCGCGGCTCAGACCGGGTGTGTTACCGCTCGATCTGATCGTGCCGCAGCGCCTGCTCGATCGGGCGTTGTTCGACCCGCTGTCGAAAGCATCGCGCCAACCGGGCAAGGAGTTTCGCGCCCGGCTGTCGGGGATCTGCTGGGAGCTCTCCGGCGGAGAGGGCGAGGCACCGCGGGAGCTCGCGCTGATCGTCGAAGCGTTACACCTGGGCTCGCTGATCGTAGACGACATCGAGGATGGGTCGGAGTGCCGGCGCGGCGTGCCGTGTCTGCATCAACAGGTCGGATTGCCGCTCGCGCTGAACGCCGGAAATTGGCTGTATTTCTGGCCCGGCGCCGTGCTTGCGCGCGCCGGCTTCGCCGCGCCGGTCGAGCTCGCGCTGCGCCGCGCGATCGATCGCGCCGTGTTGCGCTGCCACTACGGGCAAGCGCTCGATCTGTCGGTGCGGGTCGCTGAGCTGCGGCAGCGCGAGGTGTCGGACGTGGTGTTCGCCACGACGCGGCTCAAGACCGGGAGCTTGATGGAGCTCGCCGCCGAGCTCGGGGCTGCTGCCGCAGATGCCGAGCCGGCATCGCTGACGGTGCTGGCGGAGCTCGGCGCGGAGCTCGGTGTGGTGCTGCAGATGCTCGACGACCTGACGGGGATCTGCGTGGAGCGCCGCCGCGACAAGGGCAGGGAAGACTTGGTGCTGGGACGGCCGACCTGGGTCTGGGCCTGGCTCGCGGAGCGGTGCGACCGGCTGAGCTACCTGCGCTTTCGCGGCGTGCTCGAGGCGGTGCAACGCGGAGAGCTCGACCCGCTGCTGCTCGCCGAGCAGCTCGCCGAGCAGATCGAAGAGGCCGGCAGAGCCGCGATCCGTGGTCGGCTCGAGCGTGCGCTCGCCCGAGTGAGGGCGCGGTTCACAGACTCACCGGCGCTGGCGGAGCTCGAGCGGGAGCTTGCGCGCCTGGAGACGTACGGTGGTTGAGCCGATCGCCGTGATCGGCAGCGGCTTCGGCGGGCTTTCGGCCGCGATCCGCCTCCAAGCCGCGGGCGTGGACACGGTGTTGTTCGAGGCCAAGGACAAGCCCGGCGGGCGCGCCTACGTGCACGAGGACTCGGGCTACGTGTTCGACGCGGGCCCCACCGTGATCACCGCACCGCAGGCGATCGACGAGCTGTTCGAGCTCGCTGGCAAGCGCCGCGAAGACTACGTCGAGTTCTTACCGGTGACGCCGTTCTATCGGCTGCTCTGGGACGACGGCACTGAGCTCGACTACACGGGCGGCGCGGGCTTCCTCGACGAGATCGCGCGGCTCTCGCCCGACGACGTGGCGGGCTACCAGCGCTTCGTCGACTACACGCGGCGTGTCTTTCAAAAGGGCTACGTCGAGCTGGCTGCCGAGCCGTTCCTGCGCTTCTCGGACATGGTGCGCGTCGCGCCGTCGTTGGTGCGCCTGCGCGCCGATCGCTCGGTGTACGCCACCGTGGCGCGCTTCGTGAAGAACGAGCACCTGCGCCAGGCGCTCAGCTTTCATTCGCTGTTGGTCGGAGGCAATCCGTTCGAGACCAGCTCGATCTACACGCTGATCCACCACCTCGAGCGCGAATGGGGCGTCTTTTTCCCGCGTGGCGGTACGGGCGCGCTGGTGCGAGCTCTGGTGCGGCTCTACCAAGAGCTCGGCGGAGAGCTGCGTCTGAACGCACCGGTGGAGCGGGTCGAGCTCGAGCACAGCGCTGGTTGCCTTCGCCACCTCGTGAGCTCGGCGGGACGCTCGCGCGAGCCGTTCCACGCCGTGGTCTCCAACGCCGACTTGCACCACACCTACGCGCGCCTGTATCGCAAGCAGCCGGCCGCGGACGCGATGCGCCAGAAGCTCGAGAGGTCCGAGTGGTCGATGTCACTGTTCGTCTTGTACTTCGGCACCGACCGCAGCTACCCGATCGCGCACCACAACGTGCTCTTCGGCCCGCGCTACCGAGCGTTGCTCGACGAGATCTTTCACGGCGAGTCGTTGCCGGAGGACTTCAGTCTTTACCTCCACGCGCCGACGGTCACCGATCCGTCGCTCGCGCCGCCCGGCGGAGGCGCCTATTACGTGCTCTCGCCGGTGCCGCACCTCGGCAACGCTCGGCTCGATTGGGACACGCTGGCTCCGCGCTATGCCGAGCGGATCCTCGCGGCGCTCGAGCGCTGGATGCCCGATGTACGCCGGCACGTGGTCGTGCAGCGCGCCACCACGCCGCTCGATTTCGAGCGCGGGCTGTTCGCCTATCAGGGCTCGGCGTTCTCGCTGGCGCCGCTCCTGACTCAGAGCGCCTGGTTTCGGCCGCACAACAAGGACTCACGGATCCCCGGGTTGTATCTGGTCGGCGCTGGGACTCACCCGGGTGCCGGCGTGCCCGGCGTCGTCGCGTCGGGCAAGGCCACGGCGCGGCTGGTGCTGGAGGACCTCGGAGCATGAGCGTGGCGCTGGCTCAATCGATGTTGGCTCGGGGCTCGAAGAGCTTCGCGCTCGCGGCGCGCGCCTTGCCACGGAGCTGCCGCGACGACATCGCGGTGCTCTACGCGTATTGCCGGCGCGCGGACGACCTCGTCGACGACGCGACCGCTGCCGAGCAACCGGCGCGGATCGACGCGCTCGCCGCGGAGCTGGGCTCCGTCTATGCGCGACAGCCCCAGCTGGACCCGGTGCTGGTCGAGTTCCAGCGCGTCGTCTTCCGCTACTCCATACCCGAGAGCTATCCGCGGGCGCTGCTCGACGGGTTCCGCTCGGACGTGGGGGCGGTCCGGATCCGCACGCTCTCCGAGCTCCTGATCTATGCGCATCGCGTGGCCGGGGTGGTGGGGCTGATGTCGTGCCGCGTGTTCGGGGTTCACGACGCGCGCGCGCTCACGCACGCGAACCACCTCGGTATCGCCATGCAGCTCACCAACGTGTGCCGCGACGTCGCCGAAGATTGGGGCAAAAATCGCGTCTACCTGCCGGCGGAGTTGCTCGGCTCGGCCGCTGGCGCACCGCTCGAGCTGGGCTCGTCCGAGCGCGTGAATCTCGCGCTGCGGCGCTTGCTCGCGCTCGCCGATCGTTACTACGCCTCGGGAGAGCTCGGGCTCTCCGCGCTGCCGTTCCGGATCGCCGTGGCCGTGCGCGCGGCGCGGCTGGTGTACGCAGCGATCGGCGCGCGCATTGCGGCGCAGGGTTACGACGTGCACGCGGGGCGCGCCGTCGTCTCTGGGTTCCACAAGGTGCTCTTGGTGCTGCTCGCGCTCGTCGGCGAGTGCGCCGCGCGCGCCGTCGCGCCGCTGCGGCGCAAGGCCGCGTCTCTGCAGGTGTCCAATGGGCGCTGAGCTCTTGACCTACGTCGGTCGCATGCGCGAGTTCTCGCGCGAGGACTGGTGGGTGTACGTCGCCTGGGTCGGGCTGATGGTCGGCCTCGTGATCTCGACGGCGACCTTCGTCGGCGTCGGGCACTTCGGCGGGGCCGCGCTACCGGCGGAGGCTTACCTGGTGCCGGTCGGGGCGCTGATCTTCACGGTCTCGATCGCCATCGACACGATCGGCCACCGCACGATCTACAAGCAAGAAATCCAGCTCGCCGAAGGCCTGGTCCACGGCATCACGATCTTTTGTGGGATCGGCTCTTGCGTCCTCTTGTGCGCGGCGTATGCCGAGCGCCGCGCGTTCTGGATCCCCGCGCTGGTGCTGACCGTGCTCTCTTTTCTGTACAGCCTGATCGACGAAGCCTTTCACTGGCGTCGCTACGTCTCCAGCCGCTCCGACCGCGTCGAAATGTGGAGCCACGTCGGCATCTTCGTCGGTCACCTGACGATGATGATCGCCTGGTGGGCCTGGTTCTTCGACGACTACCGCGGCGTACCGGACGTGCTGCGCCTGCTCGCAGCACATGGCTGAGCCGCTGTATCGGATCGGCACCGTCGCGCGCCTCGCCGGGATCAGCACCCACGCCCTGCGGGTCTGGGAGCGGCGCTACGGTGTGCCCGCGCCCACGCGCAGCGAAGGCGGAGCGCGCTTGTACTCCGAGGCCGAGGTCGCGCGGCTCCGGTTGCTGAAGCGCGCGGTCGATCGCGGCCACCCCATCGGACAGCTCGTACCGCTCGACCGGGAAGCGCTGGTGCGGCTCGCCGGTGAGCGGCCGGGACAGGGCTCGGCGCGCGATTCCGAGGCGGGCGGAGACAGCGCGTCCGAAATCGTCGCGGAGTTTCTGGAAGCGGTGCGCGGCTTCGAGGCGGCGCACGCGCAGGAGCTGCTGGATCGCGCCTCGCTGCTGTTCTCGGCGCGGACGCTGGTGCTCGACGTACTCGCGCCGTTGCTGGTCCGGATCGGGGACGAGTGGGCGGAGGGCGGGCTTTGCTCGGCGAGTGAGCACGTGGCCTCGGCTTTGGTGCGCGACCACGCGAGCCAACTGTTGCGCAAGCTGCCGCCGGATCCGGGCGCCGAGTTGATCGTGGTGTCCACACCCGCGGGTGAGCTCCACGAGCTCGGCGCGATGCTGGCCGCTGCCACGGCCAAGCTGCGCGGCTTCGGCGTGTTGTACCTGGGGCCCGATCTGCCGGCGGCTCAGATCGCGCTCGCCGCGCGGAGCTCGGGCGCCGGCATGGTCGCGCTGTCGGTGCTGGCGCTCGAGGTGGAGCGAGCCGTCGAAGAGATCGATCAGCTGCTCTCGGAGCTGCCGAAGCAGGTCGAGCTCGTATTGGGGGGCCCGCTCGCCGAGACCATCGCCCAGCGAGCAGCGCGGAAGCCGACGGCGCTCGCAAGCCTCGCCGATTTCGAGGCGCTGCTCGCCGAGCGCGCGGCGCGGCCGATCAGAAGAACACGCTGACGCCGAGCTGCAGGCCGATGTCGGTGGCCTTGATGTCGTACTCCTGGTCGTCTCCCATGGGCGGGTTTTCCGTTTCGTAAGTGCCGCTCAGCCCGAGATCCAGCGTCGGGCCACCGGTGAACGCGACGTGTGGAACCGGGCTGAACACGAAGAGCGCTTCGAGCGAGAGGGCCAGGGCGCTCTCGCTCTGGGTGCTGTCGTCGTCGCCGTCGTCGCCTTCGGTCGTGCTGCTCGCGCTCGCGTAAGTCAGGCCGCCGCGCGGCCAGAACCCGAAGTTGTCCTGGAACATCAGGGCATAGCCGACCCGCGGATAGAACAGAAAGCCAGTGCGGCTCGGACCGTCGGTTTCGATGCTGTCGTTGCCTTGCGCCATTTCTCGCGAGCTCGTGTTGTGAACGATACCAATCGCCGCGCCGAGCGAGAGCCCGTCGATCACGAAGTAGTCACCGCCGAGACGTGGCGCCGAGTAGACCGACGTGCGATCTCCGAGCGTGTTGGTAAAGAGCGTGATCGTGGTCAGGCTGTCCGTCCGCTCCACCGCGCCGAGCTCACTCTTGATCGTGGTGTGAGAGATGCCCGTGAGGCGGTCCGCGCTGATCGCGAACTGACCGGCGCTCCCGAACCGATCCTGCGCGAACACCGTTTGCGGAACGAGCAACGCACCGAACACCACCAGACTTCCAAGCTTATTCATCTCGCCTCTCCAGGTTTGAAGGCGCATTGTCCTTGCGAGGGCGAAAATTTGGCAACTTTCACGGCCTTTCTTGCCGGTCGCTCGGTCGGGGAGCGGGCGCAGTATCGGGAAAGGCAGCACTTTCCAGGCGTGCGTGCAGGTGCTCCAACAGCTTACTGCTGGTGGCCGGGGACGCGGCGTACAGGTTGTTCCGCTCGAGGGGATCGCGTTCGACGTCGTAGAGCTCGAGCGTCCGGCCTTCGTCCTCGTAGATGAGCTTGAAGGGCCATTCGACGAGCGCGGTCGCGCGCTGCGCTCCGTTTTCGACCCGTAGATTTTCCAGGAAGAAGCGCGGCTTCGGGCGCTCGCCTCCGAGCAACAGGCCGAGCAGGTTGCGACCCTCACTCGGCCACGCGCCGAGCTCCGGCAACCGCAGCAAGCGCTCGAGGGTCGGGGCCAGATCGGTGAGGACGATCGGTTCACGCACGCGCCGAGCGGGCAACCCGGGCACGCGCACGACCG
Source organism: Polyangiaceae bacterium (assembly GCA_025937835.1). Lineage (GTDB taxonomy): Bacteria > Myxococcota_A > Polyangia > Polyangiales > Polyangiaceae > PMG-095. The sequence goes on along the minus strand of JAICQO010000046.1, from coordinate 32,304 downwards.
CGATGGTGCGCACCTGCGGCTCGTACAGGTTCGTGGCGTGGAACCGCTGTCCGTGTTCGCCGAACTCTTCTCCGTGGTCGCCCGTGACGACCAGCAGCGTGCGCTCGAGACGCTGGCGTTTTGCGAGACCCGACACGAGGCGGCCGAGCTGGCGATCGGCCTCGGCGATCTCGGCGTCGTAGAGCGCGATCTCGTCGCTGCCGAAGCTCGGCACGTGAGGGCTCTGCTCGTACGAGTAGTGCGGCTCGACCAGGTGGAGCCAGAGGAACGCTGGGCGCCCGGCGGTACGGTCGAGTAGCTCGAGCGCTCGGTCGACCTGGCGTTGTCCGGGGAAGCCGCGCATCGTCCCTCCGACGAAGTCGAGCGGCGTGCTCGTGTCGTAAACGTCGAAGCCGCGATCGAAGCCGGCGTTCTCGACCTCGGTGAACGCGCGGAAGCGGGGATGCACGGCCAGCGTGGTGTATCCGTGTTGCTGCAGGGTTCGGGGCAGCCAGGGATTTTCCGGCGCGAGCCGGCGCATCGCTCGCGCAGGTTCCTGGCGTAGCCAGCGCAGCGCCGAGGGCGTGCGACCCGAGAGCAACGCCGCGAGCGACAGTCGCGTGCCCGGCGCTGCGGCGTAGGTCCGCTCGAACACGACGCTGTCCGCCGCGAGCGCCGAGAGCTTGGGCGTGGTCGGGCGTTCGTAACCGAGCAGCGACAGATGATCGGGGCGCAGGGTCTCGATCGTCACCAGCACCAGATCGAGCGGATCCGGGATCGACGCGGGAAGCAGCAGGGGACGCCCGGGAACCGGCCGGCTCGGCGCTTCTTGCGCGTCCGAACCGGAGCAGTCGTTGTCGAGACCGTCGCGCGCGATTTCCGGCGCGCCCGGGTGAATCGCTGCGTTGGCGTCGTCGCAGTCTCCCCCAGAAAACCGCGGAGAAAAGCCGTCTCGGTCGGCGTCGAAACCAAGCCGAGCGCGCGTGACGGCGGCCTTCGACCAGCTGCCGTGGCGCGCCATCGCCGCGAAGGGCGGCGGCGTCGCCGACCGAGTCAGCAGGCCGAGGCCCAGCGTGAGCCCGGCGAGAAGCCCGAGCAACGTCGCGGGGACGTGCCGCTCTGCGAACCTGCCGGCGAAAAAGCCAGCTGCGCCCGAGAGCGCGGCGAGCGCGAGGCCCGCGTCGATCTGACGCAGCCCGAGCCCACGCTGGCTGAGCACCGCCCAGAGAGCGAAGTAGAAGCCCAGCACTGCAAGGCTCACGCTGCGGGTGCGCTGGTTCTTGCCGGGCTTTGCCCGCTCCAGCAGCGCGCGCAGATACACCGAAGCCAGCAGCGCCACGCCGCCGACGACGAGCGTAGCGAGCGCCGATAAGAACCCCGCCAGCTCGACGTTGCTGAAGGCACCGAAGAAGAAGCGTGCCGCGACGGTCGATACCGCGAGCACCGGCGGCAAGAGCACGAGCAGCGCGAGGTTCGTCTCGAAGCCGAAGGTCCTACCGCTGCGCCGCCGCCACTCGGAGAGCGAGCGTTCGAGCCCCGAGAGCAGCGCCCAAAGCAGCACCGCCGCCCCCAGCGCGAGCACGGCAGACGCCGAAAAAACCGCCAAAACGCCGCTCGGCGTGCTCACGCCGGGCGGCACTCGAGCGGCGATCAGCGCTGCCTCGGTGGCGGCTACGGCGTACGCCGCGAGCGACAAGCGTACGGCCAGCCCGCGCGCGGCGGCTGGTGTCATGGACGAACCAGCAGTGTGATCTCGGGAGCCAGGTTCTTCGGGAGGATCGGGATGTCGGAGTTGGTCGCGAGCCAGGAGCCCACGATTTTTTCCGGTGCGCGCGCCGGCGAAAGCTCGATGGCGAGGCCGTAGAGGTAGCCGATCTTCCAACTGTCCCGCAGCGGGAAGGAGGGGGCTCCGAGCTCCGGAGCGCGCTCGTCACGCAGCAACGCCGGCGGCTTCTCGTTCGGCGCGCGAGAGCGCACGACGAAGCGCTGGTCGGCGGGGCCCCGCGATTCGAAATAGAGGTGGAGCATCTCGGACGCGCCGCGGTCCAGGCGGATCCCGAGCAGGCGCGTGCCGTCCTGGTATTCGGTCGCGGGTCGAGTATCGAGCGAACCGACCAGGCGTTTTCGGAGCGCCGCCGCGCCCGCGACGTCCCCCAGCGAAACGGCCAGGTTGTGGGCTACGCGGATCTGGTCCCAGGTCCGCGGAGCAATGCCCGGCGCTGGATTCGGGGTCTGTCCGAGCACTTCTCGGACCTCGTAGGTGTGGAATGGATCGGCTACGACCTCGCGGATGGCGTGGTTCGTAGACACGAACAGCCGCTCGAACAGGGTGGGCTCGCGCTGCTCGATGGCAAACACCGAGGCTGGCCCGCTCGGGCGCGCGCGATCGAAGAGGAAGTAGGGGCCGAGCACGAGCAGCTCCGAGGCCTGCGCGCGGGTCCGGAGCTCGCCGGAGTCCGCGTAGCGCGCGTCGAGGGCCACGTACCGATCCTTGTTGCGTGACCAGGCGCTGGCCTTGGTGCGGATCGGGCGCCCGAGAATCCAGGGCATCCACATCGCCTGAGCCACGCGGCGATCGAGCACCACCGCGGCGTCGTCTGCGAGCCGCGACGACCAGAACCGGAAGGCGGCGACCAGCTGGCGATCGACCGGCGTCGCGCTGCCCTCGGCGGCGAGCGACGTCCCGGCTTTGCGGGATGCGCGGAGCGCGTCGAGGGCGTCCGCTAGCAGCACTCCGAACGGCAACGCGAACAGGCCGAGCGCGACCCAGGGGAAGCGCACGCTCGGCAAGCTGTCGCGGGACAGCCGCCTCTTGCCGAACGCGAACAGGCCGGTGACGGCGTGGAACAGCGCGCCTGCCGAGATCGCGAAGAAACCGGCGAAGGCGTGCGGCAGCACCATGCCGAGCTCGGTCTTGCCGTTGAACCAGGCGAGCTGCAGGGCGCCCATCGCGAACAACGCGAGCGGCACGAGCTCGACGTCGCGCCGGAGCAGCAGCGCGCGCCCGATCATCGCGGGCACGGCCACGGCGGTCACGGCCGGGATCAGCGGCGGAAACAGCGAATTTAGCAGCTCGCGGCGCGCCGCCAGCGCCTGGGCTCCGAAGTCGTTCTTGAGCAGGATCAGATCGGGTGCGGGCGTGAACGCGACGGGCAGGCGCCCCGCGTGAAAGAACACCCAGGCGTAGTAGACGATCAGCGTCACGGTCAGCACGCTGGCCCAGGCGAAGAGCCGCGCGCCCGCGTCGAACTCGCGCCGGTTCGCCCGAAACACGAACAGCCGGATCAGCAAGATCGACAGCAGCGCCGCGACGAAGCCGAGCGCCGGCCAATCGCTGTTCAGAGACAGCGCCATGCCGAGCCAGGCGATGACTCCCCAGCCGCGGCGCCCGGTCTGGCGCATGCGCACGGTTCCGACGCAGGCGAGCAGCGCGCCGAACAGCAGCGGCACCTCGAAGCCGTTCAGCTGCGCGGTGGTCAGGGCGATCGGCGTGGCCACGAAGGCCAGCGCCGAAAGGCCTCCCGCGAGAGGCCCGTAGAGCGCGCGTCCGAGCGCATAAACCAGGCCGGGCGTGAGCGTGCTGAACAGCAGCGCCGGCAGGCGGCAAACCCAGTCGTGGTGCCCGAACAGCGCGCGAAACAGCGCGGCCGTCCAGTACACGCCGAACGGGTGCTCGAAGCTCACGTTGTCGGTGGTCGGCGTCGAGAGCGTGTGCTCGGTGACGGGCAGGCCCGTCCCCCAGCGCAGCATGTTCTCACCCCCGAGGGTGACAGAGGCGGAGACCGCTTCGCGCCCCGGGCCGAACGGTGCCGCGATCTCCCAGGTCGCGACCGCCAGCATCCAGACCGTCGCCAACAACGCCAGCGTCTGCCCGAACGCGAGCGCGAGCCTCGAGGCGCGCGGCAGGCCCCGCGGATCGCGGAGCAGCCGGCGAGCCCCGATCCACAGCCGGCGAAGCGCGTGCCAGAGCCGCGGCCGCAATCGTCGCGCAGGGCGCACGCCGGCCTTGGAAGGCGCTGGGATCGGTGGCAACGCGGCGATGCCCTGAGCCTATCGCATAATCGCGCGCTAGCTGCGCCGCCGCCGGACGCCGAGCACCAGCGCCAGGCAGGCCGCGAGCCAAGCGGAAGACGCGTCGTGCCGGTCTGACCCGACGCTGCAGCTGCAGCCGCCGTCGTCGCCGCTGTCGTCCTCGCCGTCGTCTGCCGGCGGCGGACTATCGGCTGTGCCGCCCGTGGCCTTTTGCCCAGCGCTGGCGGCCCTGCCGTCGCTCCCGCCCGTCGCAACGCGCCCGCCGCTCCCGCCAGCTCCGGGCGCAAAGCCGCTCTCACCCGCGTCGTTCATGCCCGGCTGGCCGGCATCCGGCGCTCCGCCGTTCGTCGACGGTTCCGAGCTCCCGCCGCTGCCGGCCGTGGTCACGGGCCGTCCCCCGGCGCTACCGCCGCTCGGCGCGGCGCCACCACTACCTGCGCGCCCGCCGTCATCACCGGAGGGTGGCACCTTCGGCGTGGCCGCGTTGCTGAGGAAGTACGAATCGATGCGGCGCACGTAGTACGCGTCGTAACGCACGCAGCTCAAGAGCAGCTGTCCTGCGCCGTCGCTGGCGAGCCAGGGTCCGTAACACTCCGCGTCTGCCAGCGCGCGCACGCTGGACACGCTGCCTGCGGGCGTGATGCTGCGCGCTTTCGGTACCCGCGTCTCGTCCTCGTCCCAGACCACGAGGAAGCTCTCGCCGTCCCAGGCCACGGCCGGCAGGAAGCCGCTGCTCGTGTCCGCGAGCGGTATGCTCTCGCCGCGCAGCGCGCCGTCCGCGAAGAACCGCGCCGAGACACGCTGGGTGCTCTGGTCGATCGAGGCGATCAACAGCTCTTCACCGTTGCTCGCAGCGGCCAGGAACGCCTCGCCTTCTTGCAATGGGATGGGCTCGCCGAGCGTGCCCGTCGCGGTCACAGTGCGGAGAGTCACGCGATCGAGCGACGAGGCGAACACGTAGCCGTCGCCGTGAGCGAACACCGATACACCCGGCGGCTGCGCGAGGCCGCTGTCGATCGGGAACTCGGTGCCCGGCGTGCCGTCCGCCGCGACGGGACGACCGAACATCGAATAGGTGCCGCCCACGTCGGCCTTGTCGAACGCTGCGTACACGCTCAAGTAGCTCGTGCCGTCGAACGCGAGCGACGGGGCCGTCGCAACGTCGCGTGTCGTGAGCTCGTGGGGAGCACCGAGCGTCTTGCCTTGGACGCTGCGGACGAACACACTCTGGTCCGTGCTCGAGTACCAGGCCGCGAGCCAGCTGCCGGCTTTGCCGCCAACCTGGGCGAGGGAAAACGTGCCCGCTTCGGCCACGACGACGCCTTCCGGGTCGAGCCGGGCTCCGTCGGGACCGATGCGCACGAAGCGGGCGTCCATGTCTTCGATGTCGCGGCCGTTGCGCTCGTCGATCCAGGTGATCGTGTAGCTCTCGCCGTTCCACGCGACCTGCTGCGCGCCCTGCGCGTTCTGGACCGCGCTGATCGGAAAATCTCCGTTCTCGATCACGAGCTCCGGGCTGAACACGCTGCCTTGCACCCCCTCGCCCATGAAGCCGACGAGGAGCTCGCTTGCCCCGGACGTCAGCGACAACGGTTCGGAAATCGCGACGCTGCGCGGCTTGCCGTTCGCGAGCAGCTCGTCCTCACCGAGCACCTCGCCGGTACTCGAGACCCGAAGGCCGCGGATCGAGAGCTCGTCCCGCGAGTCGGCCCAGGCCACGACGAAGCCGTCACCCGACGCCGCCACGGCGGGCAGTCCAGCTTCGGAATCAGCGGGCGAGAGCGTCAAGGGGGGGCCGACGCTGGTCGCGTCGATCAGCCTCGCCTCGATCTGCGTGCCGCTGCGGTAGGCGACCAGCAGCTTCCCGTTCGCACCCGCGACCGCCACTTCCGCGAGGCCCGGGCCGTCAGCGATCGAGATCGGCGTCGTGTCCATTGGTGTCCCGTCCGGCGCGATGCGCGTGGCGCGGATTCGCGGGCTATCCCCGCTCTCGGGCCACACCACGAGGCCGAGCGTTCCGGCGTGGGCGACCGCGGCATTCAGAGCCGTAGCGGTCCCGTCGATCGCGTGCTCGGAGCCTTGGATGAGAGCTCCTGCCGTGCTCACCCGACAGTAAGAGACCCCTGTCCCGGGCGTCTGGTACGTCACCAGGAAGTCGGTGCCGTCGAAGGTCGCCGAAGGATAGCTGGCCGCGTCGCCAGAGATCGCGAAGGCTCCCCCGTCGAGCGTTGCGTCGCGCAAAAATAGCTGACCGCGAACGCGGATCCCGGAGCCGGCAGATTCGCTCCAGGTCGCAAGGTACTTTCCACCGCCGTAAGCGAGCGAGGGATAGAGCTGCAACGCGTCCGGCGCCTCGGGCTCGAATGCGACCCAGTCGAGCTCCAAGACGCGGCCCTCCGGAGCGATGCGCACGGCGTGGACCTGCGCCTGGTCCTCGAAGACAGCAGCGTAGTTTTCCCCGTCGAAGGCCACACGGGGACCGTGACCCAATCGCCCCAGCGCCGGCACGGCCGGATCCGTCTCGAACGGCTCGCCGATCTCCGCGCTCGGCAGGTTCAACGCCGGCGCTTGCGTTTCGAGTGCTTCGTCGGCTGGCTGCGACGAACAGCCGGCCACTGCACACACCATCCACCCGATCCACCAGCTCGAGATCACACGCATCGAACCCTCCAAAGCTACAATCCCGAACCATACGCGACTCTCGGCGAGCCGCTTCCCCAAAATCGGGCCGCCGGGGCGGGCTACCCCCAGCGGTTGACATCGCGAGCCGTTTCCCTAACGCTGCGGGGGCTTGAAGTTCGTGCCTATTTTCTTACGACGCGTCGCCGTAGGCGCAGCCTTGCTCTTCACCACTCTGCAGTGCGAGGAAGGCTGCAAAGACGGCGATATCTGCGAGTGCGCCAGCGGTAACGAGTGCTACCTCGGCTGCGAAGACGGCGGGTGCGACCAGTACTGTCACAACATGCAACGCTGCGGCGGCGTGTGTGAGGACGGCTGCAGTTTCCGCTGCCACTCCATGAATGAGTGCTCCGCGGCCTGCGGCGACCGCTGCGACATGCAGTGCTCTAGCGTCAACTCCTGCGCCGCCCGCTGCGACGAGTCCTGCCGCTACCGCTGCAGCGACGCCGATCGTTGCGGGGTGGAGGTCGGGCCCGGCAGCGAAGTGAGGTGCGACAACGTCTCGAGCTGCGAGGTCGAGTGCAACGGCCCGTGCCGTGTCACGTGCATTGGTACCGGCCGCTGCGACGTTCGTTGCGCCGGCGGCGAGCAGCGAGTGTCTTGCGTGGAGGGGTTTGCCTGTGGCACTTGCTAAGCTCGCAGGGCTCCTGGCCGGGCTCGTCACGCTATCCGCTCTGAGCGGCACCGCGCACGCGCAGAGCACGATCAAGAACCCGGGCGACAGGTTTCCGTACTCCGTCGAGCTCGAGCCGCACGTAGTGCTCGGGCCCTTCGATCCGCCGGGGCCCGGTCCCGGAGCGGACGGTGGGTACGGGCTCGGGCTCCGCGCCTCGTTCGAGCTCGTGCGCGACGGGTTCATTCACAAACTGAACGATTCGGTGGCGCTCGGCGTCGGGCTGGACGTGCTCGAGTACGATGGCGACGCGCGCGGCCAGTGCGAGGAATTCGAGCCCGGGTTGAACGGGACGCGCATTTGTACGGAAGTCAGCGGCTCGGGCAACTCCGTCTACTATCTGCTGCCGGTCGTGATGCAGTGGAACTTCTGGCTGTCCCCGCGCTGGTCCGTGTTCGGTGAGCCGGGGCTCTTGCTCCGCCACGCGCACGGCGACCTCGGCGTCTCGCCGTTCGTCTTGTACGCGGGAGGGCGGCTGCATTTCTCGGACAGCGTGGCGCTCACGCTGCGTATCGGTTACCCGACCTTCTCGCTCGGAGTCTCGTTCCTGTTCTGAGCTCGAAACGCGACCCTCGTCGCTTCAGAGCTCGGACACGGCCCATTCGTAGGTCTCGTCCAGCCGCTTGCCCACAGCGCCGGCGTCGGTATGGCCGCCGTGCGGAACGTACTCGACCTTGGCCGCGACCCCGGCTTTTTCGAGCAGCCGCGCGCTGACGGTCGCGGCATCGCGGCAGCCCTTACCGCCGCACACGAAGAGCACGCGCCGTCCGCCGCTCGCCTGGAAGCGTCGCGCCGAGCTCGCGGACCACTCGCGCTGCCCGCCTTCGGTCAGGATCAGCGAAGGGAACGTCTTGCCGTGGTCGGCGAGGAAGAGCGCCCCCATGCTTGCGCCCTGGGAGTACGCAACGTAAAGCGCGGGGCCGTCGCGGAGCCGCGCGGCGTGCGCTGCTCGCAGCGCGTCGAGCGCAGCCAGCAGCTCGGCTCCGAGCGCATGGTGATCGGGGTAGTAAAAGCCGCTGTTGTCGCGCGAGAGCGCCTTGCCGCGCAGGCACAGGACGATCCGCTTGGCGCGCACGCGCTCGGCCCAGGTCTGGCACGGCCACTCGGGGCCTCCGCCAGCGCCGTGGGTCGCCACCATCAGAGGTCGCGGCGCTGGCGCGCGTGGCAGCGCAACCACCGCGTCCAGAAAGCCGGGCACCGGCAGCGCGACGAGCTCGAACCCGTCGGGGTCCGCCTGCTCTGCCGGCACCCCTTGCGTCGCGCCGGCGAGTTCCGGTGGCGAGGTCGTTCGAGCGTGCTCGGGCGTTACTGAGCTCGGCGGCTGCCACGCGGACATCGACGCCGGCGCAGGCTCGCGTGGTGGCTGACAAGCGCCGACCGCAACGGCCAGCGCAAACAGCCAGCAGCCGGTCAGCGACAGGTGCGGTTGCCGCGCGGGCAGCTCGAGCGGCTCGCGTTGCAGTAGACGTCGGCGAAACAGGCGCAGGCGCCGCATTCGACATCGCAGCTGGTCGCGCTGCAAGTGACTTGCGACTGACACGCCTCGCGTCCCTTGCAATGGACGGTGCAATTGGTGGCGCTGCACTCCACCTTGCCCTGACACGAACCGTCTCCCGTGCAATTCACGGTGTCTCGCGCAGCGTTGGCGGAAACTCCCGCAGCGCAAGACTCCTCGCCGGAGCAGGTCAGGGTGCAGACCTTGCCGCCGCAGGTCACGTTGCTCTGACACGACTCGGCACCGGAGCACTCGACCGTCATGGTGTCGGCGTTCCCGTTGACGACGCCGAGGCACGAGCCCGCGCCGCGGCAAAGCACGCGGCAGTCGCTGCCCTCGCAGCGGATGTCGCCGACGCAGGAACCGGGCTCGCTGCAATCGACCGTGCACTTGCCTGCCTTGGGGCAGCGCACGCCGCCGCCGCACCCACCCGGCCCGCACTTCACCGAACAATCGTGGCCGTCGGGGCAGGTGACCTTTTCGGTGCACGCTCCGTCGACGCTGCAGTCGAACTCGCATTTGCCGGTCGGGCAGGGGGACGCGCCGCCTTCGCCGCCCGAGCCGCCCTCGCTCACGCCGTCGCTGCCGCCTTCGCTCGCGTCGGGCGCACCGCCGCTGCTCGGGCTGCCGTTCGGATCGTCGTTACCGCCGACACTGCCGCCGACGCCGCCCCCGGCTGTGCCGCCGCTCGCCGTCGCGACGCCCCCCGTGGCCGAGCCGCCGCTCGAGGTCGAGCCAGCGCTTGCCGGCTCGGCGCCGCCGCTGGTTGCGCTCGATCCGACGCCAGTCTGGCCGCCCAAGCTCCCGGAGCGAGACGGTTCGCCGCCGTCGCCGAGCGCGACGCTGCTTCCCCCCGTGCTCGGCAGGTTCGGCAATACGAACGGCCCGCCGCCGGTTCCGGCCGGCTCGGGTCGCACGATCGGCGCGCCGCCGCCGCGCGACGCATCGCTGGCGGTGAACAGATCGTCTACCGTCTCGTTGCCGCACGCGGAGCCCAACGCGCCCGCGGCGAGCAGGCTACAGAACCAGCGCAGCGCAGACCGAGACGGCTTCGGTACGTATCCGATGAACGCGTTTTTCACGGAGCTCGGGCGCGCTGAGTGTGTCAGCGCATGGCGCATATTAGATGATTTTCAGAGTCGCGCGGTTCGATCTGCCACGAGGGTTTTGCTTTCTGGTCGTTGAGAGTCGTATCGTTCGTGGTTCGTCGGCGCTCGCGCAGAGCGGTGAAGGTGCGAGCCTTTGACACGCGCGCAGCAATTTTGCGGAGCGCTCGGAAGTGACACGCGCAATCGCGGCGGCGTCGCCAATGGAGCTTCGATGTGTTGCGAAAAATCTCGAATCACGTGATTGCGAGTCTCGGTTCGGGGCACGTCGCGTCTCGTCGCGAAGGCCGGCGGCGAGTGGCGTCTGGTACGGGCGTGCGCGCTTCGCGGTGTTCCGCGCCGCGGGTGCTTTGCCGCAGCGCGCCTTGACTTTGTTCTCAGACTCGGGAAGGCAAAATCGCGCGGGCGACATCCTCGTCGGATTTCTCCTACAAAAACGACGGAAGTGTCGGACACGGTCCGAAATGTTGGCGTTCTGAGCCGAAATTCGAGGGCGCGTGGTTGGCACGGCTGTTGCGATATCGGCGCGTCGTGACCCCCACCACAGTTTTCACTTCGTTTCCGGCTCAACGTTCGAGCGTCACCAAGTCGGAGCTGCGCAACGTCGCCTCGGAGCTCGTCAGTGACTACCTGCTCGGCAAGCTGAGTGACGCGGTGGACGAAGGCTTCGGTCCGGAGGCGCGGATGTTGCTGCTCGAGCAGCTGCTCGCGCGCTGTCCCGGGTTCTCCACGCGCGACTACCGCGCCGCGCTGAACGTCGGCTTGTCGGCGAAGGGCCGTAGCGCCGACGCGAGCGAGCGCTAGCCGCCGATGTAGCTCATCTCGATGCGCGGAAGCCGCCGGCGCTCGGGCACGCGCAGCTCGGAGTAGCGGTCTTCCCGCTGCCGCCACAGGTTCGCGACGAACTCGGCGAGCTCGGCGTCGGTTGCTCCGCTGCGCAGCCGTTCGCGCAGGTCTTCCCCGCGGGTCGCGAACAGGCAGGTGTAGAGCCGGCCTTCCGAGGACAGGCGCAGGCGCGTGCAGTTGCCGCAGAAGGGCTTGGTGATGCTGGCGATCACGCCGATCTCCCCGCCGCCGCTGCGGTAGCGATGGCGTTCGGCGACTTCACCGAAGGCGCTCGGCTCGAGCCGCTCGAGCGGCAGCTCGCTGTCGATGCGCGCGACGATCTCGTCGGCCGTGACGACGTCGCGCCGCGACCAGTCGTTGGTGCCGCCGACATCCATGTACTCGATGAAGCGCAGGACGTGGCCCGAGCCGTGGAAGTGGCGCGCGAGCGGCAAGACCTCGCTGTCGTTCACGCCGCGCCGCACTACCGTGTTGATCTTGATCCGAGACAGACCTGCGCGTTCCGCGGCGGCGATGCCCTCGAGCACGTCGCCGGGGGTGTAGTCCGCGTCCGTCATGCGCCGGAAGATCTCGGGATCCAGCGCGTCCAAGCTGACGGTGAGCCGGGACAGCCCCGCGTCGGCCAGGGCCTGCGCCGAGCGTTTCAGCAGTGAGCCGTTGGTGGTCAGCGCCACCTCGAGCCGCGGGATTTGCGCGAGCTGGGAGACGAGCCGCTCGAGATTGGCCCGGAGCAGCGGCTCTCCGCCGGTGAGCCGGACCTTGACCACGCCGAGCGCCGCCACCACGCCGGCGACGCGCGCGAGCTCCTCGAAGCTCAGGAGCTGCGTGCGCGGCAAAAATTCGTGACCCGCGCCGAAGTGCTCGCGCGGCATGCAGTAGCGGCAGCGAAAGTTGCAGCGGTCGGTGACGCTCACGCGCAGGTCGCGGACGGGCCGCCCCAGCCGATCGAGCAAGCTCTGCTCCAGAGCCTCAGTCACGAGCCCAGAACTAGCACGCGCGGATGCGTTATGCTCGGCCGGGTGAGCGTCTACGCCTTCGAACGGATCGGTCGAGAGCTCGAGCTGATGCCGCTCTCGGCACGTCGCGCGGCCGACCTCGCCGGACTTCGCCCATCACTGGACGGCTGGAAGAGCCTGTCGCGGCAGCTGCGGGAGACGCTCGTCGAGCTGGGCAGAGTGCCGCAGGTCGACACGCGCGTGGTGGCCGAGGTCCTTGCAGGCGCGCGCCCGATGGCGCAGGCGATTTCGCCGGAGTTGGATCCGCCGTCGGGCGCGGCGCCCGAGTCGCTGCTCTCCGCCCTGGGTGGCGAGCGGCCGCTGACGCCTGCGGTCTGGAGTGCACTCTCTGCGCTCGATCGCTACGCCCTGGTCAAGGTGGCGCGCAAGGGAGCCAGCGAGCGTCTGAACGAGGCCTATCAGGAGATCGTCGGCGTGAGCGCGTACTCGACGCACCTCGACTCCCGCGGCGGCGCGCGAATGGTCTCGGTTTCGGAGAAGCCGGCCAGCGCGCGGCGAGCCGTGGCGACGGCCCGCGTGAGCATGAACAGCGAGGCTTTCGAACGCCTGCTTCGCGCCGACGCGCCGAAGGGCGACGTGCTCGGCACCGCGCGGCTCGCCGGCATCATGGCAGCAAAGCGCACCTCGGATCTGATCCCGCTCTGTCATCCGATCGCGCTCACTCGGGTCGAGGTCGCGCTCGAGCTCGAGCCCGCGCAGCGCTCGGTTCGGATCCAGAGCTCGGTCGAGGCGTTCGATCGAACCGGCGTCGAGATGGAGGCGCTGACCTCGGCCACCGCCGCCGCGCTCACCGTCTACGACATGCTGAAGGCCTTCGATCGCTCGATGGTGATCGGCTCGACGCAGCTGCTCGAAAAATCCGGAGGCAAGAGCGGTGATTTTCGCAAGACAGCGCCCGTCGCCGGGCCGGTCGAGCGCTTTTCGATCAGCGAAGCCCCGCTATCGGTGGACGAGGCCGTGCGGCGCGTTTCGCGCGCGGACGCCGGTGGCATCGCGGTGTTCATCGGCACGGTGCGCGACCACAACTTGGGCCGCCCCGTGCAGCTGCTCGAGTATCAGGCGTACGCGAGCATGGCCGTGAAAGAGATGGAGCGGATCGCGATCGAGCTCGAGGACGAGATCCCCGGGACACGGCTGTGCGTCTTTCACCGCGTGGGCGCGCTATCGATCGGCGACGTGGCCGTGATCTGCGCTGCCAGCGCCGCGCATCGCGAGCAAGCGTTCCGGGCCTGCCGTGAGCTCATCGATCGCGTGAAGCAGCGCGTTCCGATCTGGAAGCGCGAGCACGATCCGTCCGGCTCGTCCTGGATCGGCTGGGAAGATGCGCGCCTGCCCGGCTCGGTCGGCTAGCGCACGTCGGCCGGGGTGTCCCAATCCACGAGCTCTCTGAGCTCCGCTTCGGAGAGCGGCAGCATGGCGGCTCCTGGAACGCGCTCGAACAAGCGCTGGAGCTTGTGCTCGCGCTCGGCGATCATCGCCCGAAACACGGGCAGCACGCCGACCGCGTAACGAGCGGTGAGCGCGTACCAGGGTTGTCCGGGCGGTCGCGGCGCGAGCACGGGAGCTGCGGGCGCGTGCTCGCACAGCCTCCGGATCAGCTCGGCAGAGAGAAACGGCATGTCGCAAGCCAGCGCCAGCGCCGTTCGTGAACCGCGCCGCTCGCTCTCCGTGAGTAGCGCGGAGAGCCCGCCGAGCGGGCCAATCCCGGGTGGCGTATCCGCGATGGCCTCGATGCCGAGCTTCTCGTAAGCGCTCGCGTCACCGACCAGCACCAGCTGCGCATCGGGTAGCGCCTGGTGCGCCAGCGCGATCGTTCGCTCCGCGATGCTCGTGCCTTCGGGTGTCTGGAGCCAGCCCTTGGCGATGCCGCCGAAGCGGCGGGCTTTCCCGCCGACGAACAGACCGATCAGCGGCGGCTCGGACGTCGGGTCAGACGTCATCGAGCCGGATCGCTTCGAGGCGCGTGCCGCTCGGGCAGTGCGCGCTCTCCGCCGGAACGAACACCAGTGCTGCCGCGCGCGCGAGCGAGGTCGTCGCGCCGGACGACTGGTTGCCGTCGAGCCAGGCCTCGCTGCCGAACAGACGCGCGCGGTAGACGCCGAGGCGGCCCGGTTTGCGCGCGAGGTCGTGCCCCAGCGTGACGGTGATGCGCTCCGGTAGGGGCGCGCGGTCCGCGCACAGAGCGCGCAGCAGCGGCATGCCGAAGAGCGAGAACGTGATCTGCGCCGACACGGGATTGCCCGGCAGTCCGAGCACGAAGGCGTTGCCGCCGCGCCCGAAAGCCACGGGTTTGCCGGGCTGGATCCGGACCTTCCAGAAGTCGAGGCTCGCTCCCGCGCGCTCGAGCGCGGGTCGCACCAGGTCGTGATCGCCGACGCTCATGCCGCCCACCGTGACCACGAGGTCGGCGCGCTCGAAGGCCTCGCCGAAAGCGCGTGCTGCCGGCTCGAGCTGGTCGGGCAAGCGTGGCCCGAGCTCGGAGAGCGCGCCTGCGAGCGAGCTCAGCGCTTGCAGCACCACGCCGTTCGACTCCGGGATCGAGTCGAGCGCGCCGGGGCTCCCGGGCGCGCGCAGCTCGTCACCGCTCGGTAGGATCACGACGCGCGGCCGCCGCGACACGAGCACGCGGGCGCGATCCAGCGCCGCGGCGAGCCCGAGCTGGAACGGGCCGAGGCGCGTGCCCGCGCTGAGCGCCGGCTGCCCTGCTTCCAGGTCTTCGCCGCGCCGGCGGACGTGATCTCCTGTCCGAGGGGTGGTGAGCAGCCGAACGAGGTCGCCGTTGCGCTCCGTGTTCTCCTGAATCACGACCGCGTCGGCGCCATCGGGCAGGCGAGCGCCCGTGAAGATGCGCAGCGCTGCACCCTCGGGCAGGGGAGGGCAGGGGTGACCGGTCCGGGACACCCCTGCGACGGTCAGCTCGAAGGGCGGAGACCCCGACAATCTGGCCGAGTCGAGGCAATACCCATCCATCGCACTGTAATCGAATGGCGGGAGCGGAGTCGTGGCGACCAGGTCTTCGCGCAGGACGCGTCCCAACGCGTCAGCCAGCGCCGCCGGCTCGGCCGGCAAAAGAGCCGCCCCGCAGGCATCGAGCACGCGCTGCCTGGCCTCCTCGAGCTCGAGCATTGCGCCTGCAGCGTAGCATCGTCCGCACGCTGGAAATGGCGGAACGGGCCCCCCAGGAGTTTCCGGTTCGAGCCGGCCCGGAGCCGCCCGCGAGCGGCGGACCGAGCGACGAGTCCAGTTGATCTCTGCGGTGGGCTGTACCTAGTATCCCCCCCCATGAAGCTCCGCCACCTGGCGTACTTGGGAACCTTACTCACTCCGGTGTTGTTTGGTTGCTCCGACGACGCGACCGTTTTGTCCGTGAACATCAACCTGAGCAACGACAAACTGGACCGGTCGAACCCGGGTGCGTGGTCCGCGATCCAGGTGTCGATCGCGGGCAGGCCGCTGCCGACTCCGATCCCGATCCAGACGGAGACGGTCGACAGCGATATGATGGACGCCAGCGGCAATCCGATCAAGATCACGCAGATCAAGGCCCGCTGGTTCCAGCGCATCGACATGCCGGGCGGCTACCAAGACGGTGGTGCGGTGACCGCGAGCGCGACGGGCGCTTACAAGCAGACGTCCAAGGTCGGTGACATGGACGTCACGAACGTCGTCGCGAACTACGCGTTCTCGACCGACAAGAAGGCCGGCGATAAGGACCCGACGATCAACGTCGATCCGGACGCTGCGGTCATCGAAGAGGTCTCGGCGCTGTTCCTCAACTTCAACCCGCCCGAGCCCGCGCCGCCTGCGGGTGGCTCCGGTGGCGGAGGCTCTGGCGGCATGCCCGCTGCAACCGGCGGCGCTGCCACCGGCGGTTCTCCGGCGACGACCGGCGGTGCGCCGGCAGCGACCGGCGGCGCACCGGCTGCTACCGGCGGAGCGGCGCCCATGGCCAGGGGCGGCGGCGGAGCCACCGGCGGCGGCGCAGCTAGCGACAACGGGGGAACGACGTCGTCGAACGGCGGCGGCGGCGGTGGAAGCGGCGGCGGCGAAAAGGCATCGGCCGGCAGCGCTGGCAAGATGTGAGAGGTCCCCCGCGCGCCGGGATGCGCGCGAGTGGGAGACGAAGCGCGACGAGGAAACTCGCCGCGCTTTCGTGTTTTTGCGGGGAAGCGTCCGCTAACCGCTCCCGCTCCCGCTCACTGGGTGACGACGGCCAGGGTTTGCGCGCCGGCGCCGCGGGCGACGTCCATCAGCTTCACGACCTCGCCGTACGGCGCTTCGTCCTCGGCCTTGAAGAACACGACCTTCTGGCGAGCGCTCTTCAACCGTTCGGCCAGCTTTTCGGCGAGCGCCTCGACGGCCACCGGCTCGGTGTTCACGCTGAGCTCGCGCTTGGCGGTGTATTCGACGACGATCGTCGATTCGCTGACCGTCGGGGCAGCGTCCTCGCTCTTCTTCGGCACGTTCGCGGTCAGGTGCTTCAGCATCGAGGGCGTGAGCACCATGAAGATGATCAACAGCACGAGCACGACGTCGATCAACGGAGTGACGTTGATTTCCGAAGAAACCCCGCGCTTCTTCTTCCCGACATCCATCGCCACGGCTAGGTCCCTCCGCCGAGCTTCTGCAGCTCTTCCGTACCGAGCACCACGTCCGAGATTTCCGAGGCCTGGAGCACCTGCATCGCCTCGCGCACGGTCCCGAACGGCGCGCGCGAGTCACCCTTCACGAAGATCGTCTTCTCCGGGAAGCGCCGGCGCTCGTTCTTGATCGCGGCCGACAGATCCTCGATGCGGTTCACGCGTGTCGTGCCGACGTAGTAGCGCTTGTCCTGCGTAACCGAGACGATGATGTCCTTGCCGTCGTCCGGCTTCCGCTGGTGATGCGCGGTCTTTGGCAGGTCCACCGCGACGCCGCTCGCGATCATCGGCGTCACGACCATGAAGATGATGAGCAGCACCAGCACCACGTCCACCAGCGGCGTGACGTTGATGTCGGACTTGACGCCCGGGAGCGCCTGCTCCTCGTGATCGTCGGCGAATACTTGGCGCAGCGCGCGCAAGCGCGCCATGCGCCGCGCTGCTTCTCCGTTCATGCCGCACCCTGCACGGTGGCTGCGCGACCGACGCGGCTCCCGTGCATCAACCGGTCAGAGAGCTCGCCGCTCGCGTCCTCCATCAAGGTGCCGAGCTCTTCGACGCGGTTGGTGAAGAAGTTGTAAAACCACACCGACACGATCGCGACCGCGAGGCCGACGGCGGTGGTGAGCAAGGCTTCGGCGATACCGGCGGAAACCGTGGCCAGACCGCCGCCGCCGCCCTTGGACGGATCGGCCATCTGCTCGAAGGCGGTGATGATGCCGAACACCGTGCCGAACAGCCCGACGAACGGCGCCGACGAGGCGATCGTCGCCAGCACCGGCAGGCCGCGCTGCAGCCCGGCGAGCTCCCGCTTGCGCGCGCGCTCCATGCTGCGCCCCACGCCGTGGAGCAAGAGCTCCATCTCGATCGTGTCGCTGGCGGCCGCGCCGAGCTGGTAGAGGCCGGTCTGGAACTCCGAGAGCCCCGTGCCGATCACTCGCGCGAGCGGCGCCTCTTTGTACATCTCGCCGAGCGATGCGGCTTGCTCGAGGTTCGCCTGCGCGCCGATCAACGGCTGCAGCGCCGCGAGGTAGCCCATCGAGCCCTTCCGCCCCTTGCCGAACAGGATCAGGCGGTCGATGGCGATCCAGATCGCGAATCCGGACATGCCGAGCAGGATGATCACGACGAGCTTCGCGACCACCCCCATCTGGGACCAAAGGCCGAGTAGTGAAAAATCCATGTTCGAGTTCTCTCAGGTCGTGGAATAGGGACGGTAGCGAAACGGGCGCTAGTTGCGCTCGTCGTGAACGTAAACGGGGTTCCAGCAGAACTTCATGGCCACGCCGTTCTCGACGAACGGCCTGTACTTCCACGAGCCGACGGCTCGCTTCATCAAGTTGTCGATGGTCGGGTTGCCGGAGCTACGCGTGAGCTTGAGCCCCATGGTGCCGCCCCGCTCGTTCACGCAAACCATGAAGGCCGCGACGAACTTCATGCCCTGCAGCGCGCGCGGCGGGTTCATGCGGTACGGCGGGACCTGCGTGTTCACGGCCAGCTGCTTCCTGCCTTGAACACTGCTGAGCTGCTTCGGCCCGGTCGGCTTCGGAGGGGCCGGAGGCGGCTGGTTGCCCACGACACCGCCCACGACGCCGCCGGCCACGCCGCCTTCGACGCCGCCCTCTTCGCCCTGGTCGTCACCCGAGTCGGCGGCTTCTTCCTGCTTCTCTTCGACCTTCTGCGTCTCGGTCGGTTGAACGATCTGCTTCGGGTCGGGGCGGGGCTTGGTCTGCTGGGTGTTGCTGCTGGTCTTCTTCTTGGGCGGCGGAGGCGGCGGCGGGGGCGGTGGCAGCTCTGCCGCCAGCGTCACCTGGATTGCCGGGAGCGGCAGCTCTTCCACGTTCCAGATCGAGTGGATGCCGCCGGCGATCAGCGCGAGCACGTGCAGCGCGATCGAGACGATCAGCGCGATCCGGCGCCACTTCGAGGGCCGTGCATCCGCCTGCTTGAGGAGCGCTTCGAATGCCATGGCTCAGGGCGCGGCCGAAGCAGGGGGCAGAGGTGCCGGCGCCGCGGGCTGGGTGTGACCTTCCATCGCTTTTTTGCGCCAGATCTCGGCGGCGTCGATGGCTTTCTGCCACTCTTGCGGCTTGTCGAAGTAAGCGAAGGACTTCTGCCGGTAGAGCAGGTTCATGTACGTCATCGCTTCGCGATAAGTCGGACGGATGGCGAGCGCCTTCTCGAGGAAAGAGATGCCGCGATCGGCGAGCGCGATACGCTGGGCGCCGTAGATGTCGCCGACGTTGAAGGCGGGCGCCTGCTTCTCGGGCTTCGGCGGCTCGGGCTCCGCCTTCTTCTTGCCCCGGCGACCCTGGCGCTTCGGCTCGGGCGCGACGGCTTCCACGCGCGGATCGTAGGCGCTCTTGTCGGCGCCGCCGCCGAGCGTGAACAGCCGCGTCCAGATGAACGCGCCGACCGCGTACTGCGCTTCGGCATCGTTGCTCTGGACGTCCGCGCGGCGGATGATCGTCTCGAGCGCGGCGTTCCACTTGTCCCAGCGCGTGTAGACCTGGATCAGCCCGTTCAGCGCGCCGATATCGTTCGGTTTTTCGGCGAGCTGCTTCTTGTAGCGAGTCTCCAGCTCCTGGTAGCGATCCCCGTCGAACAGCGTCTGCACGTAGAGCTGGTCGGCGCGCGCGTCCTCCGGGTTCAGCTTGGCGAGACGCTCGAAGGCCCGGAGGGCACAGTCCGCGGCCTTGTCGTTCTCTTTGGTCTTCGCCCCGGGCAGCAGCATCTGCCGGCACGCGAGGCCCTTGTTCAGCGCGACCACGGCCAGGTCCGGGTACAACTCCTCGGACTGCGCGTACTTCTCGACCGCAGCGGCGTATTCCCCCTCGCGGTAAAGAGCGTTGCCATCGCGCGCCACCTTCCGAGCTCGCACCTCGGCACAGCCGCAGGCGACCAGAAGAGTCAGCACCAAAATCGCCTTCATCGACAAGAGCGCAGGAACGCCGAGACGCAGGGCGACCTGTCACTGATGAAGGCGCCGGTTTCGGGGTGCCTTGAATACACAAAGTCAAAGGTCGGGTGCAAGGCTAGCTTTCGAGAAGTCTGGTGCGTTTGCGCGGTTGGTGTCCGTTTCTGTTCGCACTACCGAGCGCGCAGCTCTGCTTCTGAAGTTTCGGCGCGCTCGTTTCGTCCAAACCTCCGCGGCCTTGCAGCACTCGCGAGCGAGCGAGGAGACCGCGCGTTGCCGATGACCCGAGGGCGCCCCATGATTTGTGCGATGTCCTGGCTCAACTTCCTGGTAGAGCGGCATTTTCCATCCCTGACCGGACAGAGCCTGCGACGCTTGCTCGCGCTCGCGCTGCTGGCCGGCGCCTGGGTCTCCGCAGCTCCGGCCTGGGCGCAAGCGCCGAACGCGCCACCCGCGCCGAACGCGCCACCCGCGCCGAACGCGCCACCCGCGCCAGTGACGCCCGCCGCTGCGCCCACTGGGCCGGTCCCTCCTCCCGGAGCGGTTCCGCTCGAAAGCACCGGGGCCGACTCAGCGCTGCCGGCACCCGCGCCGACTGCGGCGGAAATGCAATCGCTCGCTCCCTCGCCGCTGCTTGGGCAGCAGGCTCAGCAAGAGCCGAGCGAAACCGATCCGCGCGCGCTGAGTGATTTTCGCCCCACGCTCGATCCATACGGGCACTGGATCCAACACCCGAGCTACGGGTTGGTTTGGGTGCCGCGGCGGGACATCGTCGGTGACGGCTTCTCACCGTACGTGACGAACGGGCACTGGGAGCTCGACACCGCGGGCCAGTGGGTCTGGGCCAGCGACTATCCCTTCGGCTCGGTCGTTTTCCATTACGGTCGCTGGGCCTACGTTTCGGACTCCGGATGGATCTGGGTGCCGGGCTACCGCTACGCCCCGGCCTGGGTCATGTGGCGTGTGCCCACCGGGTCCTACGCTTACGTTGGTTGGGCGCCGATGCCCCCCGACTATGGCTGGTTCGGGGGCGTTTCGGTGTCGCTCTGGTGGGGCTACCCGACGCCCTGGGTTTTCTGCCCGAGCGCGTACGCATTTCACCGCCACGTCGATCACTATATCGTGCGCGACCGAGTGCTCGTCTCCCGCATCGCCAGAAGCTCCGCGCGCTACGTGCCGGCCCAGCCGCGCCGCCGCGCTCCGCCGACCACGCGCAACGGCCCCTCGCCGTCGGAGGCGCGCATTCCGTACCACTCCTTGCCGCGCGAGCGCTTGCGCGCCGTGAGGCCGGCAGACGCACCGCGCCCAGCCGAGCGCGCCATCGACCGGCGGCCCGCCCCGGCCCCCGACTTCCACGCGCCGCGCGCTCGAGTTCGCGAGCGCTCGAACGACGTCGAGCGCAGCCGCCCCCCATCGCGGCCCCCCGCGCCACCGGAGCGTCACGTGCGCCCGCAGCAGCGTCCCGCGCGCCCCGAGCGCCGGATCGATGCCGCGCCCGTGCGCCGTCACTTCGAGGGCGGCCGCGAGCGCGCTCCCCGCATGTCCCCCGTTCGCCCTCACACCGCTCCGAAGATGCGCCGCTCCAAATGAAGCGAAGCCTTGCTCTCACGCTCGGCGCGTTCTGCGCGCTCTCGCTGTCCGCCTGTGAATCCGACGTCGACGACGTCGCCTGCGTCGCCGATACCGCGCTCGACTGCGGTGGAGAAGTGCGGCGCAGCACGCTCGACACCGGTGAAGCGTTCGAGCTCGATCCGGGCGTCGGCGTCGGCGTCTTCGCCGAGTACGAGGGGGACGGTCGCTACCGCATCAGCACCACCTGCGACACGCGCCGCACCGGTTACGCCTGCTACTTCGACATTCTCGTCAGTGTGCCGGACGGCGCGCCCATCGTGTCGCTCGAGGGCGAGGGCCTGGAAGACGACGTCCTCGAACGATTCGACGACACCACCGTCAGCTTCCGAAGCGTGACCGAGTACGACACCGACGGCTTCGTGCTGATCACCGAGCCCGGCGCCGTGATCGCCCTCGACACGCTCCTCGATTGCTCGTGCGGCAACCGCTACGTCTACTGGATCGGCGAAGGCGCCATCCACGCCGGCGCCCCCTCCAACCCCATCGAGTTCGAGCCTAGCTCCCCGTAGGCACGGCACTTCTCGTCGTGGACGGGGATGCAACAAGAAGACTGGAAGGGGGGAAGATCGAAAGGGGGTATTTTTGTGTTTTCTGGGGCGTCATCGCGGACTCACCAGATGCGGCCGCTCGCGTGCCCGACACCCAAACGGCCCCGGCTGGCCCCCCAAAAAATCCCTTCGCGATCTTCACCCCTTCCGACCTTCTTGTTGCCCGGCTCTCTCCGCGCCGGCAAGGGTCTTTTCAGCGTAGACACGGACGACACAATCGATGTCGCCGTTGAAGACCTGACGGACTTGGTCGGGGCGGCGGTGGGTTCGCGTGGAGCGGTCGTCTTCGGCGAGGAGCAGCGCGGCGCGCCAATCGGGGTGCGCGTCGATGAGCTCGGAGAGCTCGCGCGGCAACGTCGAGCTGCGCTGGATGCGGTGGCCGTAAGGCGGGTTGGTGACGAGCGTGCCGGGCGGCAGAGTGTCGGGCAGCTCGAAGTCGCGCAGCGCGCATAGCGAGAGCTCGAGCTCCACCCGAGCTCGCTTGGCCGAGGCGCGCGCGGCTTCGAGCGCCTCGGGCGAGGCATCGCTGCCGAAAATCGCCGGCGCTTCGCGGCGCCGCAGCGCGCGGGCGTTGCCGCGGAGCTCGGCCATGCGCGCCTTGCCCGCAGCGTCGAAGCCTGCCCAGCGTTCGAAACCGAAGCGCTGCCGCGCGAGGCCGGGAGCTACGTTCCACGCGGCGAGCGCCGCCTCGATCAACAGCGTGCCCGAGCCACACAGCGGATCGCACAGCGGCGATTTGCGATCCCAACCCGAGTAACGCACGACCGCCGCCGCGAGCGTCTCGCGCAGCGGCGCCTCGGCGTTCGGATCGCGGTAACCGCGGCGGCTCAACGGCTCGCCCGCGAGATCGAGGTACAGGGTCGCGAAGTCGTTGGCGAGGTGCACGAACACGTGCACGTCTGGATCTCGGCGGTCTACGCTCGGGCGCCTCCCGCTGCGATCGCGGATGCGATCGACGATGGCGTCCTTGGTGAGCTGGCTCAGGTATTGCGTGTGCGAGATGCGACTGTTGCGCGAGCTCGCGCCGACAATCAGTGTCTGGCTCTCACCGAGCGCGAGGCTCAGATCGATGTCGCGCACGGCGTCGTAGAACGCGCGCTCGTTCCGGGCGTCGAAGGAGCCCACGGGCGTGAACACCCGGAGCGCGATCCGCGACCAGAGGCAGGCGCGGTAGCCCTCGTCCCAGGCACCCTCGAAATGGACTCCGCCCCGGTCGGCCCGCACACCGCGAAACGCGAGCTCACGGAGCTCGTCGCGCAAGGCCGGCTCCGTGCCCTTGGCCGCGGTTGCGAAGAAGTGCATGCGGGGGCCGGCATAGCATTGGGTTAGGCTCGGGGGGTGAGACCGGCGCGGTTCTGGCTGTGGGAAGCCTCGTTTGCGCTGATCGCGTGCTCCGCCGCGTTGCCGCTGTTCTGGTTCCGCTACATCCCGAGTCAGGATCTGCCGCAGCACGTGGCGGCGGTGCGCGTGCTCTACGACTTCGACGACCCGGGCGCGCGCTTCCGGGAGCTGTTCGAGATCTCGCGTTTCTCCACCCCGTACTGGTCCGTCTACGCCCTCGCCGGGCTCTTTTCGTACGCCGTCGGCCCGCTACTCGGCGTCAAGAGCGTGCTGGGGTTGTCGATCGTGGCGCTGCCCTATGCGCTCCGGGCATTGCTCCGCGCGCTCGGAAAACCGTCGAGCTACGCGCTGCTCTCACTGCCGTTCGCTTACAGCGCTCACACGCTGCTCGGATTTCTGAACTTCGTGGCCGCGCTGCCGCTCCTGCTCGCAGGTCTCTCACTTGCGGTGCGGATCCGCCGCGGCGCTCCGCGGAGCGTCCAAGTTGCCTTCCTGATCCTCGCGTGCCTCACCTTCTACACGCACGTCGCGCCGTACCTGGTGCTGGCGGCCGGCGCTGGCTTGTTCTTCGTCGAGCGCGACCTCGGCCTCGTGCTGCGGCGCGCGCTCTGGCTGGTGCCGTCGCTGCTGCTTGCCGCAGTCTGGCTGTTGCTCCAGCAATCCGGACGCGTCCTCGTCGGCCTCGAAGACGCCGAAGGTCCCGCTGCAGCCGGCGCTCGGTTTCAAGACTTCGCTTCAGCGCTGAAACAGGTCCCGCTCTGGCTCACGGACGTCCTGGTCGAGCCCTGGGGCAGCGCCTGCTTGCTCGGTTTCGTGGCGATTCTGGCGTTCACCTGCGCTGCGGGACGCTTGCGCGAGGCTCCGGCTCCCGAATGGCGCCTGCGCCTGCTCGTGCTGGGACTCGCGGGTGCGTACTTCGTGCTGCCGTCTTCTTATCGCTGGGTGTGGCCGATCAACGGCCGCGTGCCGGTGATCGTGGCGCTGCTCGCCGTGGCCGCGCTGCCAACGGTCTCGGCGCGGATGGAAAAGGTCGTCGCGGCGCTCGCAGCCGCGCTCTGGTTGGGTTGGCTCGGTGCCGTGGGGCAGGCTTTTCGCGGAGCGAGCTCGGAATACGCCGGCCTCGAGAGCGTGCTGCGGAGCATCCCCGAGGGAAGCAAGGTGGCGGGGCTGATCTTCCGTCCGAGCTCGGCCCACGTGCGCTTCGCGCCGTACCTTCACGCCGCGCAGTGGTATCAAGCCGAGCGCGGTGGCGCGGCGCTGTTTTCCTTCGCGTCGATGCCGCACTCGCCGTTCCGATTTCGCTCCGAGCAACGCGCACCAGTGTTACCGCCGCGCTGGGAGTGGCTGCCAGAGCGCGTGGACCCCGCGCGCGACCTCGGCTGGTTCGACTACGTATTGAGCCGCGGCGCACCGGCGGAGCTATCCGGGTGGTCCAGGTTGTCCGAAGCCAACGGCTGGGCCGTCTTTGGCCACAGCAACGACGCGACCACCGAGGCTCCCAAGAGCCCGGCGATTGCCCCGAGGGACACGACGATCGGCAGCTTGTAGACGTCCATCAACAGCATCTTCGCGCCCACGAAAATCAACACCACCGACAGGCCCACCTTCAGATAGTGGAACTTGGTGATGATCCCGGCGAGCAGGAAGTACATCGAACGCAGCCCGAGGATCGCGAAAATGTTCGAGGTGAAGACGATGAACGGATCGGTCGTGACCGCGAAGATCGCAGGGATCGAATCGACCGCGAAGATCACGTCCGAGACTTCGACCACGACCAGCGAAAGTAACAGCGGCGTGGCGAGCCGCTTGCCGTTCTTCACGACGGTGAAGTGATGCCCGTGGAGCTCGTGCGTGACCGGCAACACCTTGCGCAATAATCGAACCGCCAGATTTTGCTCGGGATGGATCTGCTCCTGCTTCTGGAGCAGCAGCCTGATGCCCGTCACCGCGAGCAGCGCGCCGAACACGTAGATCGTGAAATGGAAGCGTTGGATCAGGGTCGCGCCGAGCACGATGAACAGCGCGCGCATCAAGAGCGCGCCGATCACGCCCCAGAACAGCACGCGGTGCTGGTCGACGGCGGGGATCGCGAAGGTCGCGAAGATCACGACGAACACGAAGATGTTGTCCACGGCCAGCGCCTTCTCGAGCAGGTAGCCGGTCGTGAACTCGAGGGCCCGCTCCGAGCCGAACCAGTGATAGATGCCGAGGTTGAACAGCGCTGCGAGCGAGACCCAAACCGCGCTCCAGGCTCCTGCCTCCTTCAGGCTGATCGTGTGCACCTTCCGGTGGAAGACGCCGAGATCGAGCGCCAGCATCCCCAGTACGAACACGAGGAACCCCATCCAGAGCAGGGGCGAGCCGATCGAGTGGAGGTGCGGCATGGGCGAGTCTTTTTAGCTTCGGCCGTTCTGTAGACAATGACGAAAGAATTACAGGATCTGTAGAGAAAACCGACGCATGCTTCCTTGACCCATGGAATGGCTGAATTACCACCACCTGCTCTACTTCTGGACCGTGGCCCGGGAGGGAAGCTTGGTCGCGGCGGGGCGAGAGCTCAAGCTGTCGCATCCGACGCTGAGTGCGCAGATCCACGCGCTCGAGGAGCGCCTGGGCGAGAAGCTGTTCGTGCGCGTCGGACGCAAGCTCACGCTCACGGAGCTCGGTCGCGTCGTGTACCGCTACGCTGAGGAAATCTTCACGCTCGGCCGCGAGATGGTCGACACCGTCAAGGGGCGCGCCAGTGGGCGCCCGCTGCGGCTGGACGTCGGGATCGCCGACGCGGTGCCCAAGCTGGTGGTGCGCCGCTTGCTCCAGCCCGCGCTGAACCTGCCCGAGCCGGTGCGCCTGGTTTGCCACGAGGGCTCGCACGAACGCTTGCTCGCGGATCTGGCGTTCCACGCGCTCGACCTCGTGATCGCCGACGCGCCCGTCCCGCCCGGCAGCGCCGTCCGCGCCTTCAACCACCTACTCGGTGAGAGCGGAGTCAGCTTCTTCGCGACCCGATCGCTCGCCCGCAAATACCGCCGCGGCTTCCCCCAGTCGCTCGAGGGCGCACCGCTGCTGCTACCGCTCGAAAATCTCACCCTCCGCCGCGCTCTCAACCAATGGTTCGACCAAAACGCGATCAAGCCGCTGGTCGCCGCCGAGTTCGAGGACAGCGCGCTGCTCAAGGCCTTCGGCGCCGACGGGGTGGGCGTGTTCCCCGCGTCCACGATCCTCGAGAAAGACGTGTGCTCGCAGTTCGGCGTGCAGGTGATCGGTCGCGTCCCCGCAGTCACGGAGCGTTTCTACGCCATCTCCATCGAACGCAAGCTCAAGAACGCGGCCATCGTCGCGATCTCCGAAGCAGCTCGACTCGAAGTATTCGCCTGACGGCGGTGGGCGCTTTTGTCGCCAAGGCGCCAGGCAGACGCCAAGAGTCGCCAGGTTCTTGGGGGGTCGCGGTGCGCGTCGAAGGGCGTCGAAGAGACGGCGAATCTGCGGTGGAGAGCCTCTTCTTAGCTTTGCATAGCCGCTCAGAGCGCAAAAAAACCTGCGAGCCTTTGCGCCTTCGCGGCAGTAGCTCACCAAGCCGTCTCTACGAATCCCGCGACGCGCATCGGGACCCCCAAAAAAAACATGGCGACTCTTGGCGAGGCATGGCGCCTTGGCGACAAAAGCCGCGGGTGGGCCGTCACTCCTCGCGACGCTTCTTTTTTCGCTTTTTGGTGTCCCTGCGGCGGAGCTTGTCGAGCGCGCGGGTTGCCGGGGTAACGAGGGTCGCCTTGGTGAGGCCGAGCAGGGCTTCGCTTTCTTTGGCGCGTTCGCGGGCGAGGTCGATGAAGCGTTGTTGGCTGCGGACCGGGCCGGGCTCGCGGCGCGCGTAGCTACCGTTCGACGACAGGGTCCAGCTTTTTTGCTGGTCAACGCGCATCGTGCCGAGGATTTCATGGATCACGCGCGCGCGCAGGGCCTCGTCGACGATCGGGAACATGACCTCGACGCGGCGGCGGAAATTGCGCGGCATCCAGTCGGCGCTGGAGCAGAAGACCTCGTCCTGGCCGCCGTTCTTGAAGTGGAAGATCCGCGCGTGCTCGAGGAAGCGATCGACCACGGCGTAGACCTTGATGCGCTCACTGACGCCGGGCACGCCCGGGCGCAGGCAGCAGATGCCGCGCACCAGAAGCTCCACCTCGACCCCGGCCTGCGATGCGGCGTAGAGGGCCGCGATCACGTCCGAGTCGACCAGCGAGTTCATCTTGGCCACGATGCCTGCGGGGCGGCCGTTCAGGGCGTGCTCGGTCTCGCGTGCGATGAGCCCCAGCACCGCCTCGTGCAGGCCGAGCGGCGCGACGATCATGCGGTTCCAGCGCGAGGGCGCGCTGTAGCCGGTGAGCATGTTGAAGAACGAGGTCGCGTCCTCGCCCATGTCCTCGCGGGCCGTGAACAGCGAGAGGTCCTCGTACAGGCGGGCGGTCTGCTGGTTGTAGTTGCCGGTGGCGAGGTGCACGTAGCGTCGCAGGCCCGTGCGCTCTTTACGCACGACCAAGAGCACCTTGGCGTGAGTCTTGAAGCCGAGCAGGCCATACATCACGTTCACGCCCGAGCGCTCGAGCGCGCGCGCCCACTGGATGTTGCTCTCCTCGTCGAAGCGCGCCTTGAGCTCGACCAGAGCCGTCACTTGTTTGCCGAGCTCGGCGGCTCGCTGGAGCGCGCGCACCATCGGAGACTCGCCGCCCGTGCGGTAAAGCGTCTGCTTGATCGCCAGCACACGCGGGTCTTCGGCCGCCTGCGACAAGAAGTCGATCACGGCCTCGAACGACTCGTAGGGGTGGTGCAGGAGCACGTCCCGGGTCTTCAGCGTCTCGAAGAAGTCGTCGGCGTCGCGCAGCGGCGGCACGTACTGCGGCGTGAAGGGCTCGTCGCGCAGATCGCGGCGCTCGTCGTTGGCGGTGAGCACGGTCATGTCGCCGAGGAACAGCGGGCCCGGCACCACGTACACGTCCTGCGCGGGGTTCACGTCGAGCTCGCGGCACAGCCACTGGATCGACTCTTCGGGCGCGTCGCCCATCACCTCGAGCCGCACCGCGTGGCCGCGCTCGCGGCGCCGTAGCTCGGCCTGCAGCGCGATCAGCAGATCTTCGCCCTCTTCCTGGTCGAGCTCGATGTCGAAGTTGCGCGTGACGCGGAAGGCGTATTTCCCTGCCACCTTCATCTGCGGAAACAGCGCCTTGGCGTGGCGGAAAATCAGATCCTCGAGCGAGACGAAAGCGCGCCGCTCGCCTTCGTGCTGCACGCGGATCAGCCGCGGCAACATCGTCGGCACCTGCACCAGCCCGAAGGTGGGCTCGCTCGTGTGCAGCCGCTTCTCGAAGATCACGCCGACGTTGATGCTCTTGTTGCGGACGTGCGGGAACGGATGGACCGGATCGATCGCGATCGGCGTGAGCACCGGGAAGATGTCCTTCCAGAAATGCTCGTCGAGCCCCGCCTGCTCGCGCGGACCGAGCTCGTCCGGGCCGAGCAGCGCGACACCCGCGGCGCGGAGCTCCTTGCGCAGCGTCGTGTTCCAGATCCGATACTGTTCCGCGACGAGCTCGTGCACGCGGGCGCTGATCGCCGCGAGCTGTTGCTCTTGCGTGAGGCCGTCCGACGGAACCTCGTCGAACTCGCCGTACAGCTGGGCCTTCAGCCCCGCCACGCGCACCATGAAGAACTCGTCGAGGTTGCCCGTGAAGATCGCCGAAAATTTCAGCCGTTCGTAGAGCGGGACGTTGGGCTCGTTCGATTCGGCGAGCACGCGCGCGTTGAACTCGAGCCACGACAGCTCGCGGTTGATGTAGAGCGCGGGCTCGTCGAGCCGGGTCGGGACGACGGCGAGCGGAACAGCGGCTGGCGCTGCGGCGGGTCGACTGGGCTCCGGCGAGGACGACATGGGCGGCAACCCGAACCTGGAAGTCGTTATCTTACACGCCGAGCGAGCTGCCCGTCGGTCCGTCACTGAATCGTCACTCGTGCCAGGCCCGGCGTTCGGCGTCGGCGACTGCGTGAAATGAATTCGTCGATCTCGGGACCGAGCGTCTCAAGGCGAGCGCCGACCGGTCGTTCCATGACCGCATGGCCTCGTCTCTCGGTCGGCTCGGTTTTTCGGCGCTGCTGCTCGCGCTCGCTGCTGGTTGTAACCAGGCGATTGCTTCCGAGCCCGCCGCCAAGGCCAAAGAGCAAGCCGACAAGCCGGCGGCATCCGTCGCGCCGCAAGACTCCGGGGCGCACGGAGGTACAGGTGAGGCGAAGTACGCGGTACCGTTCGCGTGGGAGTCTTCTCCCGACGATCCGCTGGCGGTCGCGCGTTCTTTCATGGGCGAGGTGCTGCGTGACAACAAGTCGCATGCCGCGCTCGGGGTGAAGGTGTTCGCCGAGTACCGCGACGTGCAGAAGCCGCGCGCCACCGTCGTCACTTGCTCCGACTCGCGCGTTCACACGTCGGCCATCGACGAGACGCCCGAGAACGACGTGTTCATGATCAAGAACATCGGCAACCAGCTCGAGAACGCCCAGGGTTCGGTCGAGTACGGCGTCGAGCACCTGAATACGCCGGTGCTGTTCGTGATCGGCCACACCGGCTGCGGCGCGGTCAAGGCCGCGATGGAAGGCGAGCTGTCCAAGCTGAGCAAGCCGGTCCGCTCCGAGCTCGAGCACCTGAAGCTCCCCGAGCTCACCGAAAAGGACGAGAACGCGGCCTGGGCCGAAGCCGTGGTCGCCAACGTCCGGAACCAGGTGGCGCATGCGGTCGAACATTTCGGTGGCCGCGTGCAGCAGGGCAAGCTGACCGTGGTGGGCGCCGTGTACGACTTCCGTAACGACCTCGGCCAGGGCGCCGGAAAGATCACGATCGTCGACGTGAACGGCAACGACGAGCCGGAGCGCATGAAGGCGTTCGTGACCGCCATTTCGTCGCCCGGACCGAACCAGCGCAGCGCAACGCGCGCGAAGCGCCGCGGCGAACCGAGCATGGAAGCCGGCGCGGCCGGCCCGAGCGGACCGAGCGGACCGAGCGCGGGGGAGAAGGCGTGGTCGCCGAACGATCTCGCGAAAGCCCTCGCCGATCTGGAAGCCCGCCAGACGAAGCCCAAGCCCAAGCCCAAGCACTGAAGCCGAGGCGCGGGGAAGCGCCCGCGGTCCGTGACCAATCGCGTGCGATGTGGTTAACTCGTGTTTCCACCCTCGAGGCGACATCGAATGGCTGAGCAGGAATCACGGACGAATGGGGGCTCTCCGGCGGCTGGCGGCATGGTCTCGCAGATCGCCGCCATGCAAGATTACGGTCGCTACCGCGATCTGGCTTGGGAAGGCAGCTTCGAAGAGTACCTGAACATCGTCCGCGAGCGTCCCCAGGTCACGCGCAACGCATTCCAGCGCGTGTACGACATGGTGATCTCGTACGGCACCGAAGAGTACATCGACAACAAGAAGAAGCTCGTCCGCTACAACTTCTTCCGCGACGAGATCGACGAGGGCCGCGACGCGGTGTTCGGCCTCGACATCCCGCTGATGCGGCTGATGAACGTGCTCAAGGCCGCGTCCGAGGGCTACGGCCCGGAGCGCCGCGTGATCCTGCTGCACGGCCCCGTCGGTTCTTCGAAGTCGACCATCGCGCGCCTGCTGAAGAAGGGCCTCGAGCGCTACTCGCAGACCACCGAGGGCGGTCTGTTCACGTTCCGCTGGGTGAACCTGGCCGCCACGGGCCTCGCGAGCGGCGGCTCGGACACCTTCGACTCGCCGATGCACGAGGAGCCGCTCAGGCTGATTCCGCCCGAGTGGCGCGAGCAGGCGATCGACAAGCTCGGGCTCTCGAACGACAAGTTCCGGGTGCGGGTCGAGGGCGAAATGGACCCGGCCAGTCGCTTCATCTTCAACGGGCTGCTGCAGCGCTACGAGGGCGACTGGGGCAAGGTCGTCGCCAACCACATCCGCGTGCGCCGCCTGCTCTTGAGCGAGAAGGATCGCGTCGGCATCGGCACCTTCCAGCCCAAGGACGAGAAGAACCAGGACTCGACCGAGCTCACCGGCGACATCAACTACCGGAAGATCGCCGAGTACGGCTCGGACTCCGACCCGCGCGCGTTCAACTTCGACGGTGAGTTCAACATCGCGAACCGCGGCATCGTCGAGTTCGTCGAGGTGTTGAAGCTCGACGTGGCGTTCCTCTACGACTTGCTGGGCGCCTCGCAGGAGCACCGCATCAAGCCGAAGAAGTTCGCGCAGACCGACATCGACGAGGTGATCATCGGTCACACGAACGAGGCCGAGTACAAGCGCCTGCTCAACAACGAGTTCATGGAGGCGCTCCGCGACCGTACGATCAAGATCGACATCCCGTACATCACGCGGCTGTCGGACGAGATCCGGATCTACGAGAAGGACTTCAACCTCGAGAAGGTGCGCGGCCGGCACATCGCGCCGCACACGCTGGAGGTGGCCTCGATGTGGGCCGTGCTGACGCGGCTCGAGGAGCCGAAGAAGCACAACCTGGCGCTGCTCCAGAAGCTCAAGCTCTACGACGGCAAGGTGCTGCCGGGCTACACGCAGGACACCGTCAAGGAGCTCCGCAAGGAGTCGAAGCGCGAGGGGATGGAAGGCATCAGCCCGCGCTACGTGCAGGACAAGATCTCGAACGCGCTGGTCAGCGACGCGGGCGAGGGCACGATCAACCCGTTCATGGTCTTGAACGAGCTCGAGAAGGGGCTCACCCACCACTCGCTCATCACCAGCGAAGAGTCGCGCAAGCGCTATCGAGAAATCATCGGCGCGGTGAAGCGCGAGTACGAAGAGATCGTCAAGAACGAGGTCCAGCGCGCGATCAGCGCGGACGAAGAGGCGATCAGCAAGCTTGCCGCGAACTACATCGACAGCATCAAGGCCTACACCCTCAAGGAAAAGGTCAAGAACCGCTACACGGGCCAGGACGAAGAGCCTGATGAGCGCCTGATGCGTTCGATCGAAGAGAAGATCGACATCCCGGAGAACCGCAAAGACGACTTCCGGCGCGAGATCATGAACTTCATCGGCGCCAAGGCGGTCGAGGGCAAGCGCTTCGACTGGCAGACCAACGATCGGCTGCGGCGCGCGCTCGAGCTCAAGCTGTTCGAGGATCAGAAGGACAGCATCAAGCTGAAGACCCTGGTCTCCGCCGTCGTCGACAAGGAAACCCAGGAGAAGATCGACATCATCAAGAGCCGTCTGATGCGCTACTTCGGCTACAACGAGGTCAGCGCCACCGACGTCTTGAACTACGTCGCCTCGATCTTCGCCCGCGGCGACGCCAAGAGCTGAGCTCGGCGTCGTCAGGGCCTGCCCCGGGGCCGCCCGCGCGTGGTAACCTCCGCCTCCGGAGGTTGGCATGGCGCGCGGGTGGCTC
>JAICQO010000061.1 GCA_025937835.1 Polyangiaceae bacterium | reverse complement strand
TACGTGCTGCTGACCGACACCATCGACGAGAAGACGAGCTTGTCGCTCGACGAAGCCGTGGTCGAGGTCCCGGGGCGCGCCCTGGGCACCGGCGCGGAGGGCGCTGGAGCGCTGTTCGTGGCAAGCGACCAGGGGCCGACCGTCACGCGCTACGTGCTCGAGCCGGGCGGCGAGCTCGCCGAGGACGGCACGGTCTCGGTCCTCGGCCAGGGCATCACGAAGTTCGGCGAGTACGGCGGCCAGTTCCAGTACGTGGCCGCAGATAAAGCGTACTGGTTCGACGGACCCACGGCGCAGATCGTGGTCTGGGATCCGAGCGCGATGAAGGTAGGCGGGACGATTTCACTCGAGCAACTGGCGCACGAAGGTGAGGTGCTGTCCTTCACCGCCGCTCCGGTGCGCATTGGGCCGAAGCTCTACAGCTTCGCCGCCTGGCGCCGCGAGCTCGAGGTCGTGCCGCGACTCGCGGTGGTGATCGTCGATACCGAGCGCGATAGCGCCGAGATCGTGCAGGATACCCGCTGCGGTTACGTCCGCGACGGCGTGCTCGACGCGGACGGCTTCCTGTATCTGGCGACGGAAGCCTTCGGTGCGGCGGCGGCCTACCTCAACCACGAAAACCCGGAGCCCTGCCTGTTGCGTCTCGACACGAGCACGGACGGCTTCGACCCGGACTTCTACGTCTCGCTCTCGGAGCTGAGCGGGGCCTCCGCGGGTTCGCTGCTGATCGGACCCGACAATCAGCCCTTCCTGCGCGTGCTCGATCCTACGGCCATCCCCGAAGACGTGACCAATCCGCGCGCCCTCGCCAGCCTGCCGGTGTGGAACTGGGCCAAGCTGAGGCTCGGCGACGAGCCGGCGCTGGAAGCCGTGGACGCCGAATTGGCGGGTGGCAGCGTGCTGCCGTTCCAGCTCGGAGAGCGCGCATTCGCGCCCGTGTTCCTCGCCGGGGAGGAAACGCGATTCGTCGAGCTGACGCGGAACGGTCCCACGCACGGGTCGGCAGCGCGGGTCCCAGGGCTCGTGTTCTCGGCGGTCAAGCTGCGTTGAGCCGCGCCGCGATGAACGCAGGTCTCCGGCGCGCTGTCCCACTCGCGTTGCGGCTGGTGCGCCGGATACACCTGTACCTCGGTCTCTTACTCTGGCCGTTCGCGCTGTTCTTCGGCATCACGGGTCTGTCGTTCAACCACCCGACGATTGGACGCGGGCTCGAGGTCCGGCGTCTGTCGGCGGCGACCGTCAGCCGGCACACCGGCTTCGAAGGATGGGACGCGCAACGGATCGCCGAACGGCTCGTCCACGACCTGAACGCAGACGGTCGCCGCTACCATCTCGATCTCGCGGAACGACCGCGTTTTTCCGGCTTTCCACTGTTTGCGGCGCCCGCGGCCACTGGCAAGCAGGTGCTGATACTGAACCTCTCCGACGGCGACGCGACGCTCACCGAGCGACCCGATCCCGCAAGGGTTGCGCGGGTCCCGTTCGACGGTCAACGCTTGGCGCTCGATGACTACGATCTCGCGAAGCTCGCCGATCGGCTGAGCCCGTTGCTCCGCGATCCGAGGCTTGCGGTAGAAGGCCCGCTCCGTCCCCATCCGGAGATCCATCCAGAGCTCCGCTTCGGCATGTCGAGTCGGGACGGGCGCCCGTGGAACGTCGTCTATGATCTGAGCACTGGCGAGCTTTCCGGAACGCCCCGCGGCGCCAGCAATCGCGGCTCCCTGGCGGAGCTACTCGAGAGCCTGCACAAGCAGCACCACTATCCCCCACACGCCGACGCGACCAGCGTGTGGGCGTTGTTCGCCGACCTCACCGCGGCGACGTTGATCCTGTGGTCGTTGAGCGGGCTCGTGATGTGGTGGCAAATGAAGCGCTTGCGGCGGGCTGGCGCGATCGTGATCGCGATCGCGATTGCCCTGAGCCTGACCGTCGTCTCCAGAACGGCTCGCGAAGTCCATTTCGGCGCCACCGCGGAGTAGCAGAAAGAAAAACGCCACGTCTTCCGCGGTAGCGTCAGCGTGGCGTCGCAATCCGAAGGGGCCAGGCGAAGTCAGCCTTCAGCCAGGCCCCCCCTTCAGCATTCGGAACTCTCAGTCGTCCGACTTGCCGTCCCACTCGAGCGCGGTCTCGAGGTTGAAACCGCCGCCGGTCTCGGCGTCGCCGGAGCCGCCCTTGACCTGCGGCGAGTACGCGACGAACACCTTCTTGAAGTTCAGGCGCACGGTCTCTTGCAGGCGATCATCGCCCGGGACCACGGTGCCCGTGCTGAACCCGGTGATGATGATGTCGCGCAAGGTGACCTTCATGTACTCGAGGGGCGTGTCGCCGGCCTTGCGCACGGTGATCAACGCCTCGTTCAAGTGCGTGCCCTTGCAGCAGTACTTGTAGAGGATGGGGGACGCGCGATCGACCCACTTCCTGAGCTCGATGTCGAGAGACTCGACCTTGCCCGTACCGGAACCGCCACCTGCGCTGCCGGTGCCTTGCTGGGCGGCGACCCACGACCACGAGAGGATGACGATTTCGTCCTTCTTCTCCCCCTTCGCCTCCCCTTTCACATCATCCAACTTCAGAAACATATCGACGGCCATCGCAACACTCCTTCAATTTGAACAGGCTCGCACGGCACGGTCGTCCGGCGACCTCTGCTTATCCTCGCCCAGAAGGGGCCCACACCACACGCTCAACGAGTATCCTCAAGCGACCCGACGGTCAAGTGCAGGGACGACCGCTCGGCGACTTCCAGTGAAGGGGTCGCAGTCGGATCAGCTTCCCAGCATCGGATCTACGTGGGGCGGCGCCTCGACCTGCCCTCGTCCGACGGCATTGCCATCCGGATTCCGCGAACAGGCCAGACCACCAGATCGGGAGTGCTCGGTCCGGCGCGGTTGGAGGGCCGACCCGGGGCGGCGACGTCGCCAACCGGTAACGGGCCGCGCACGGCAGGGCCCGTTGTCGTGTATAACGTTGCCGCGGATGAAAAACGCGGTGTTCGCGCTGATTTGTGGTGTGGTGCTGGGATGCGGCTCGACGCCGCCCCCTGCGCCGAAGGCGGCCCCCAAGGCCTGTGAGCCGGTGAAGCCGACCCTCGCCATCACGGCGACGGCTCGGGTCAATGCGGAGGCGACTGGAGAAGGGCGGCCCGTTCAGGTGCGCATCTACCAACTTCGCTCCGATGCTCGGCTTCGCACGGCAAGCTTCGAAGATATCTGGCAGAACGACGCCGTCACGCTGGACAAGGATCTGCTCGGGGTCGAAGAGCAGACGTTGTTCCCGGGCGAGACGAAGCTGTTTCCTGTCACACCCACGCCGGGCGCAGCGACGCTCGCGCTCGTGGCGTTGTTTCGCGAGCCACAAGGCAAGGACTGGTTCGTGACGTACGACCTCGAGGGTCCGCGCACGACGCCACCTTGTCCGAAACAGGGCGAGCGGATCCCGGTCTGGGTCGACCGGATGCAAATCCAGGACGGCGCGGGGCGCGAGGCCGAGCCGGAACCGGAAACTCAATCCGACGCAGGGGCCCCGGCGTCGAGCGGGGGTTACTGAGAACGATGGCGCACAAGCCGCTGTGGACCGAGGGTCTGCTGGTCAGCCAGCACCATTTCCAGCAGCAGGACCGCTACCACGAGAAGATCCTGCAAGACCGCCTGAGCGCGGTCACTCACTACGATTGGGGTATCACCGAGCTCGACATCGACGAGCGCGGCTTCGCCGCCGGCCAGTTCAAGCTGCGCAAGTTCTCCGCGATCTGGCCCGACGGCGCGGTCGTCAGCTGCGGCGAGGGCACGCCGATCCCACCGCCTGCTCCCCGCCCTCTGCCGCCCGAGGCCGTGAAGCTCGAGGTCTACGTCGGGCTCGCGCACAGCAACGACACGGCGATGGTCGCGCAGGACGGCGCCGCGGCGCGCCGCTACAAACGCGAGATCCGCAGCGTGGTCGATCTGAACAACGGCTCTTCGCCGCAAGAGCTCGAGTGGGCCGACGCCAACCTGCAGATCCTCTACGGCAACGAACGCAAGGACGGCTTCGCCGTGATCCGCGTTGCCGAGCTGCTGCGCCAGGAGAATGGCCAGTTCCAGGTGCTCGACACGCGCATCCCGCCGGTCGCGCACCTGTCCACGGCACCGTTCCTGGAGAACGGCGTGCGCCGCGTGCTCGCCAACATCGTGGCGCGCCAGCAGCAGCTCACCGGCGAGCGCCGCCAGCGCCAGCAAGGCAGCGTCGACTTTCACGTCAGTGAAGCCCGCAAGTTCTGGCTGCTGCACACGCTGAACGGCGCGATCCCGCAGCTCAATCACCTGCTCGACACGCCGCGCGCCCACCCGGAAGAGGCCTATTTGATGCTGGCGAACCTGGCCGGCAGCCTCGCGAGCTTCTCCGCCGACTTCGATCCCAGCGATCTGCCGAAGTTCAACTACCTCGAGCTCGGCGAGTGCTTCGAGACGCTGTTCGCGATCGTGCTCCGGCTCTTGCCCGGCGGCATCGAGCAGTCGTACGTCGAGATCCCGCTCGAGCACCGCCCCGACGGCATGTTCATCGGGCGCATCGGCGATCCGAAGCTCGTGGCGCACGAGTTCTTCGTCTCGGTCAAGGCCAGCCTCGCCGAGGCGTTGCTGCGCGAGCGCGTGCCCGGCGTGCTCAAGATGGCCGGCTGGAACCAGATCTACGACGTGGTGAAGCACGCGCGGCACGGCGTGCGCGTCAACGTCGAGTGGAACCCGACCGGCGCGCTGCCCGTGAAGCCGGGGGTGTGCTTCTTCCGCGTGCGCCGCGAGGGCACGTACTGGGACGAGATCGCCAAGTCGTCGACGGTGGCATTGTATCTGCCGGTGGACGGCGAATGGGCGGGCGCCGGACTGTCGCTGTACGCGGTCGATCCGGCCCACCTCCGATAGGCGGAGCGGGGCATGAGCGATCGGGTGTACTGGGCTTGTGCCGACGTGCTGATGGTCGGCGTGCAGTTGCCGACCTCGCCCAGCTTGCCCGCGCCCGCGGAGCTCCGGCAGCGGCTGCTCACGGCGCTGGACGCGATGGTGGGCAAGGGGCGCTCGCTCGGGATCCAGGACGCCGATCTGGCCGAAGCTCGCTACGCGTTGGTCGCCTTCCTCGACGAGCAGATCCTGAAGTCGAGCTGGTACGGCCGGAACGAGTGGATGGGGCAGCCGCTCCAGCTCTTGCTCTACCAACACAACACGGCGGGCGAGAACTTCTTCGTGCGCCTGCGCAGCTTGCTGCAGCAAGGCAATCGCCCCGAGGCGCTGCACGCTTACTACCTGTGCCTGACGCTCGGCTTCCGCGGCGCCTACGGCGTGAGCGGTGACATGGCCTCGCTCTCGAGCTTCACCGACGCGGCGCGCAAGCAGCTCGTGAGCTCGCTGGTTCCCACCAACAAGCTCGGTCCGCACGCCGAGCCGCGCGAACGCGTGCAGAAGACAAAATCGTCGAGCGCACCGCTGATCGCGCTGATCGTCGGCAGCTTGCTGCTCACGGCGCTGGTGTTGTTCGGCCTCGACCGCATGTTGCAAAGCGACGTGCACGACGCGCTCAGGGCCATGCCGCTCGGCAGCTCGCGCGTCTTGCGGGATGCTCCATGATCTGGCTCGCCATCGTCCTCGCCCTGCTCACCGCCGCCCTGTGGGTGCTGGTGATTCTGCTCGAGTGGCCGCTGTGGATCGCGATCGTGTTCACGGTCGTCGCGGTCCTGACGATCGTCACCTGGATCGTGGTGCGCCGCATCCGCGCCTCGATGAAGGCGGCCGCGCTCGAGCGCGAGCTGCTCAAGCAAGCCGCGGCGCAGGCCGACAAGGCGCGGCCCGACCGCCGCGCCGAGATCATGGCGCTGCAGACGCAGATGAAGAACGCGCTGGATGCGCTGAAGCGCACCAAGCTCGGTTCGAAGGGCGGCCGCGCGGCGCTCTACGCTCTGCCCTGGTACGTGATCGTCGGGCCGCCCGCCGCGGGCAAGACCACGGCGCTCACCCAGTCCGGCCTCGGCTTCATCGCGCCGCCGGGCTCGAGCGGCGCCAAGGTGCGCGGCACGGCCGGCACCCGCAACTGCGACTGGTGGTTCTCGGAGCGCGCGATCTTGCTCGACACCGCCGGCCGCCTGGCGACGGGCGAAGACGATCGCGACGAGTGGATGAGCTTCCTCGACACGGTCAAGCGCTTCCGCAGCGAGCGCCCGCTGGACGGGCTGATCGTGGCGGTGAGCGCCGAGGATCTGCTGTCGAAGAGCGAGGTCGATCTCGAAGAGCTCGCCAAGACGCTGCGCGCCCGCGCCGACGAGCTGATGGGGCGGCTCGAAATGGTGCTGCCGATCTACGTGCTCACCACCAAGGTCGATCTGGTGGCGGGCTTCGTGGAGTTCTGCGGCGACCTGACCAAGGCCCAGCGCGCCCAGGCGTTCGGCGCGAG
The DNA here is from genome assembly GCA_025937835.1 of Polyangiaceae bacterium. GTDB lineage: Bacteria > Myxococcota_A > Polyangia > Polyangiales > Polyangiaceae > PMG-095. Next base: position 35,016 of record JAICQO010000061.1, on the reverse strand, counting down.
CTTCAGCCTGGACACGGATCTGGACGATCCGGCGCCGGCGATCGAGGCCGAGTTCGATCTCCTGGTGCGCGTGCTGCACGCGCGCATGCTCGAGCGCCTGGCAGGGGAGCCGCTGGCCGAGGTGCGCTCGAAGATCCTGCAGTTTCCGGTGGAGTTCCACGCGCTGCGCCAGCCGCTCACGCGCTTCACCGAGGAGCTTTGCCGGCCGAACCCTTACCAGGAGACGCCGCTGCTCCGCGGCTTCTACTTCGCGAGCGGCACGCAGACCGGCCGCGCCATCGACCGCGTGCTCGACAACATGGCGCGCGGCTTCAACCTGGCGATGCCGGCGGCCGGACAGGGGCTGACCGCGCCGCCCCAGAGCTACTTCATCACCGAGCTGTTCCAGCGCGTGATCTTCCCGGATCGCCACCTGGCCGTGCGCTCGATGAGCCAGGTGCGGCGCAAGCTGCGGCGGCAGATCGCGGTCGTGTCGATCGCGCTGCTCGGCACGCTGACGATGATCCTGCCGGCGGCGCTCGCCTACGTCGAAAATTCGAAGCTGGTCCGCTCCACGACCGAGGACATCGAGGACTCGCAAAAGCTCGAGCGCACGCCGAACGGCGGGGCCGCGGCCACGGCCGCTTCGCTCGACCTCTTGATGAGCCGCGTGCAGAAGCTCGAGCAAGCCAACGGCGAGAGCCAGGTGCGCGCGTTCTGGGGGCCGTACACGGCGCCGCCCATGTATTCGGCGCTGAAGGGCGTTTATCTCGAGCGCCTGCGCGCGCTCGTGAGCGGGCCGGTTCAGACGCAGCTCGTCGGGGACGTCACCCAGGTCGGCGACCTGACCCGGATGGATGCCACGAACTTCCAGGCCGGTTACGACGATCTGAAGCTGTATCTGATGCTCTGTTACCCGGAGCATCTCCAGAACGACTGGGCGACGCAGAAGCTCGCGAAAGCCTGGGCGCGCGCGCTGCGCTCAGAGACCGAGACCGACAAGGACAAGCTCCAGCTCCACGCCGGCTACTACGTGGAGGCGCTCGCGGCAGACAAGACGTGGGCCTGGTCGCCGGACAAGAGCGCGATCGCGCGTGCGCAGGGCCGGCTCTCGATGGTGCCGCTCGACGAGCTCCACTACGGCTGGCTGGTGGAAGCGGCCAAGGGCGCGCCGCCGGTGCGACCGGAGAACATCTTCATCGGCGGGGCCGCTCCGTACTGGGACGCGCGCAACAACGTGGCGGTGCCGGGCCTGTACACGGCGCTCGGCTGGCAGAAGGTCAAGGCGCTGCTCGAATCGCCGGACACCCGCTTCGACATCGAGCCGTGGGTGCTCGGCCGCAGCGTGATCCAGACCGACGAGGTGCGAACCTCCAACCTGCAACGCTTGCAGGAGCTGTATTTCCAGCGCTACGGGCGGGCCTGGCAGGACTTCATCGGCGCGCTGAGCGTGAAGGCGCCGACCGACATGAACGGCGCGATCGAAGAGCTGCGCGCGCTCTCCGAGACCGAGGGGCCGTACGTGCGGCTGTTCAAGGTGATCGGCGAGAACATGCGGCTTCCGTACGACTCGAACGCGTTGCTCGACAAGGCGCTCGGCAAGGCCGCCAAGGTCGCCGGCAAGAAGCTCGACAGGGCGTTGAACAAGGTGGGGCTCGGCGACGCCGGCGTGGGTGCGGAGGTCGCGGACGCCGGCGAGCAGGAGAAGGAAATTTCTCCGGTCGAGAAGCAGTTCCAACCGCTGTTGCGCTTCGGCTTCGGTGAACCTTCGGCGGGCAAGGCCGACGTCGCTCCGTCGGGGCTCAGCCAGTACCTCGCGCAGCTCACGAACCTCGAGGTGAGCCTGACGCAGCTCTCCGACAGCCGCGAAGAGGTCAGCAAGGACTTCAACAACGAGCTGCAGCGCACGGCCAGCGCCGTGCGGCGGCTGCTCGGCGGCATCGAGCCGCGCACGCGCCTCGTGCTCGAGCCGCTGCTCATGAACCCGATCAAGGGCAGCCAGGAAGGCGTGATGGTCGCCGACTACAGCGCCCTCAGCGAACACTGGAAAGCCGAGGTCTGGGACATCTACGCGCAGAAGATCGCGCCGCGCTATCCGTTCGCCGATGTGCCCGCCGACGTCACGATCCCCGAATTTGCCGAGTTTTTCCGGCCGCAGACCGGCACACTCTGGAAGTTTTACGCCACGAACCTGGAGAGCCGGCTCGAGCGCAGCGGCAACCGCTTCGTGCCGCGCGCCAGCACCGACATGCCGCTGCGCCCCGACTTCTTGCAGTGCCTGAACGTCGCGCAAGAGATCACGGACGCGGTCTTCGGCACCGGTACCGAGCCGCTCGTGCCGTTCTCTATCAAGATCCACCCCGTGGGCTCGGCCATCTCCGAGGTCTCGCTGATCGTCGACGGCAAGCCGACGATTTACCGGAACGAGCCGGAGCGCTGGCTGCCGGTGCAGTGGCCGGGCAAGGCGCAGCCGATAGGCGGCATCCTGCGCGTGCGCGGCGCTGGTTTCACGGACGAGATCCCGCGGCTCGGCGACTTCGGGCTGTTTCGCCTGTTCGCGGCCGGCAACCTGAAGGCCAGCGGGCAGATCTCGGAGGGCATGACGGTGCTCGCGGGCAGCTGGACGCTGACGCGGCCCGGCCAACCGCCGGTCACGCTCGACGTGAAGCCGTCGAAGTCGGTGCACCCGTTCTCGCCCGGGTTCTTCAAGCGGCTGCGCTGCCCGGCACAGGTCTCCGCCGGGCTCCCTGCTGCCGGGGGCAGGCGCTGATGGAGCTCACGGCGGGCCCCGTGGGCGTGCTCGGCAAGTCTCCGGCGCACGGAGATTTCCTTCACATTCGCGCGAGCCACCCGGCGTTCGTCGCGTTCGACGACTGGCTGGCGGGGAGCTTCGAATGGGCGAGCGAACGCGGCGGAGCGGCCTTCCTCGACAGCTATTCACGCGGCTCGATCCACGCCTACTTGTTCCACCCTCCCGGTGGGCAGGGCGCGCCGATCACCGGCGCACTCGGGCCGAGCGCCGACGCGGCCGGGCGCAAGTTCCCCCTGATCGCGGGGGCCATGCTCGCGCTCGATCAGAACCTGGTGCGCTCACCACACATCCTCCCGCTGCTGCTCGAAGAGTTCTGGTGGGCGGCGGGCAATCTGGTCGCTGAGTCGTCGCACCGGCCGACGCCAGACCTCGATGAACGCTCGCGAGTGCTCGCGACCCGGTCGGAGCTCGACTTCGAGATGGCGTTCGAGTCTTACCGGGGCTGGACCGAGCAGATGCCCCTGCGCGACCTCTGGCACCTGCTCGACGCGAACACGTTCGGGTCGGATCCAGTCGCTCCCCTGAAGCTACTCGCCGAGGCCGTCCGACCGTTGCGCGGAATCGAGCACCCGAGCTCACCCCTCAGCTTGAGGCTCCCGCTCGGCCAGGCCGGAGGGGCGGCGCTGTGCTTCTGGCTCGATCTGGCGCGCCGCTTCTTGGGCTGGCGTGCGACGGTACCGAGCTTTTTCTGGTCACACGACGGGCAGGCCGGCGGGCTGATGTTGAACCTGGGCCAACCTCCGGCGAGCACCTTGTCCGAGCTCTGGCTGCCCTCGGGCAGTCGAGACGAGGTGTGTGACCTGTGCGCACGTCTCGAAGGGGAATGGGTTTCTACCCTGCCACCCCTGCCGCCCAAAGTTCATGAAGTGCTCGCCACGGACGGCGCGAGCGTCGCCGATCTTCTTTTGGCGACTGATTAGCGTAGTATCGGCGGGTGCAGACCGCGTTCATCCTGAACGCTTTCACCCTCGACAACGCCCCGGTGGAAGTGCGGCGGCACAAGTTCGCTGCCTTGCCGATCCGTATCGGGCGAAACCCCCTGAACGACTATCAGGTGCGGCAGCTCTCGGTTTCGAGCTTCCACGCGCGCATCGAGGACGTCGACGGCAAGATCTGCATTCGCGATCTGGGCAGCAAGAACGGCGTGTTCATCCCCGACTACTACGGCGCGAGCATGCCGAAGCGCGCCGCGGCGGATACACCGATCGATCTGTCGGCGTCCGGGTTCCAGTTCTTCTTGGGTCCGCAGCTCCGGATCCAGATCACGTTCGAGCAAGCGCCGCACAGCCTCGCGTTTCGCGACCTGCCCGCGAGCGGCAGTGTGCTCGGCAACCCCGCCATGCTGCTCGACGCGCCGGGCGCTGGGCAACCACCCGGGCTCGGCTACGGAGCGCCGTCGGGGCAGCACGCAGCTTCGAGCCCTCCGCCCGCGGAAGGTTATCCGAGCCTGCCTGCGCAACCCGGGTACGGAGCTCCGCCCGGTTATGGGTCGGGTCAGCCGCCCGCGGTGCCCGGATATCCCGGCGGCTCCGGACAGCAACCCGCGATCCCCGGTTACCCGAGCGGCTCGGGTCAGCAACCCGCGGTCCCGGGTCTTCCTGACCTGCCGGGGCAGGGAGCGCCCCCGGTTTATCCGCCGCAGGCAGGCGGGGGTGGTTTTCACCAACCGGGCGCACAGTTGCCGCAGGCCGGGCCGGCGCGACGCTCGAACAACACGCAGTTCTTCGACGAGCTCGGAGGCACCGAGAGCCTGGCGATCCAGGGGCTGCGCGAGCTCGCAGGCTCGCTGGTGCCGGGGCTCACGCTCGAGACGTCCGGCGACGTGGCGCGCTTCATCACCAAGCTCCACGACGCGGTCGACGTGTTCTGCCGCTGCTTCATCCCGCTGCGCGAAGGCTACACGCAGTTCGTTTCGTCGCTCGACCTCGCGCGTGTGCAGAAGAGCGCTTATCGCTCGGAGGCCTACGCCAAGGTCGCCGAAGCGCGCACGCCCGAAGCCGTCGCGGCGGCGCTGCTGGATTTCCGCGATCGCTCGTTCGACGCGCCGCAGGCGATCGAGGGCATGTTTGCCGACTTGATGTTGCACCAGATGGCGCTGCTCGACGGCGTGATGCGCGGAGTGCGCGCGTTGCTCGACGAGCTCTCGCCCGAGAACCTCGAGAATCAGCAGGGCGGCGGCGCCCTGGGGCTCGGGCTCGGCAAGCACAAGGCGCTCTGGCAGGCCTACCGCCAGCGCTACGAGGACTTATCCGAAGAGCGACAAGCGTTCGCGTACATCTTCGGCCCCGAGTTCACGAGCGCCTATCGGCAGTACAGAACGCGCCGCGCCGACGGCGACGAAGGTTTCTGACTCGGGAGCCGGCCCCTCCCCTGCTCCGGGCCGACAGCTGATGGCTGATGGCTGACAGCGCAAATCAAATATTGCGGTTCTCGCACCGTCCAGCCTAAATTCCCCCCGTGTCGGGAGCTCAACGCCTCGGGTGCTGGAAACACGTCGCCGCCGTCCTGTTCGGCCTGTCGCTGTGGCTGTCGAGCAGCACCGCGCACGCTCAAGACCAAGGGATGTTGATCCCCGACGAGCGCAGCGAAGCTTGGGACACGGCGACCACGGTGCTCACCCTCTCCACCGTCGGGCTCGGTCTGGTGATGCCGCGCGTGTTCTACGCGGATCCCGAGGTGACGGTGGGCTGGAAAGCGCGCTTCCACTTGTCGGTGCTGGCTCCGACGATGACGCTCGCCGCGCTGACGCTGCTCAATGAGCACACGCTCAAAGAGCAGTTCAAGGGCTACCGCCCGGGTTGTGAAGAAGCCAACATGGGCGTCCCGGGCTGCGAGGACTACGGCATGTTCTCGAGCCATTCGCTGCTGTCGTTTTCGATGCTCGGGCAGGGGCTCGGCATCTTCGTGATCGACACCGCCAAGTGGAGCGGCGGTCGCTTCAACGTCGGCGCCTTCTCCGGTCACGTCGCCGTTCCGGCGATTCTTTCCGTAATCACCGCGCTCGGGCGCAGCGCCGGCAACTGGGAAAGCTCCGGCCAGGTCTGGGGCAGCGCGGGCGTCGGCCTCGCGACGGGCTTCGCCCTCGGCGCGCTCTACGCGACGATGCAGCGGCCGGAGTGCGGTTATACGGGCTCGCTGATCTGCTGGTGAGAGGCGCCGCCGGGCGTCTGGTACGGGCGAGCGAGCCCTTGCCGTAGTTGCCTCCACCCGTCTCGCTTCGCTCGCCGACCTCCTCCAAGTTCGTGCTCGCCCGTTCGGGCTGCGCGCGAACGGAGGAGGTCCCCGCAACACGTCGCTCCGCCCACTACTCAGCGCGCAACGCGATTCCGCAGTCCGAATTCTGACTGTGAATCGTCTCGTGCCGTAAATTGCGGCCCCACCCTGCGCGCCCAGGCGCGGCTGCTGCTCACTGCCCTCGCCGCTCCCCGTTGCCTCGCGCCGCTGCCCCGCCAACCCATCGCGCCCGTCCCAAGCGTTTCCCCCAATCAATCACCCTTCCAAGGCTGATGACTGACAGCGCTGCCATCATCACCGCGGTTGAGCGCGTGCACGGCCCCGCGTGGACGGGTGCGCGTGTACGGGCACGGGCACGTTTCTAATGCCCCTTCCGCCGGGGCGGAGGAGGAGGCGGCGGCGGAGGAGGCGGCGGCGCTTGGGTCGCGGTCTCTTTTGCGACCTGCTGCCAGAGTGAGTCGACGTTGGCTCGCAGCTTGCCGTTCGGCTCGAGGCGATAGACGCGCTCGAGGTCGGCCTTGCGGATCACGCCCTGGCTGGGCGCGCTGACCACGACCTGTTCGACGACGCGGATGACGTTGTCCTGGAACACGGGCGTCGCGGTGAGCCGGAACTGCGCGGTCTCTCCCGAGGCGCTGCGGTACTCGATGCGATCGAGCGGGAACGTGGCCGCGCGCGCCAGGCGCCCCGCGCTCAGCAAGTACACGGAGAAGTCCGTTTCACAGGACTCGTTCGGCTTCACGCCGGCGCAGCCCTCGTCGGTCGCGCTGACCAAGATCCGCGGACCCATGCGCTCGAGCGAGAAGCGCGAGGTCGCGACCGCGCCCTTGTACGTTCCCGTGGCGTAAACCTCGGCGTAGCCCTCGCGCGGCCGAACCAGCGCCAGCGGACCCGACGAGGCGCCGCCCGGAAACGTGTGCGTGCGCAGCCACACGATCCGGAAGCCGTCCGGGCCCGACGCGATCATGGCGTCGTCCGGCTTGACCGGGATCATCCCGGTGCGCGCGCCCTCGGCCTCGACCAGCTCCGACGGGATGAAGGCGGGGCGCCCCGCGCAGTCGGGCATGGCCGCATCGACCGTGAGCTGACCCGCGTCGAACCCCGGCAATACCAGGGACCAGTAATCCTCGGGCCGGAGCGACGAGACGATGCCGCTCGTGCCGTGCCGCTCGAACGGCTTCAGGCAGATCGGCACCGGGACCGTGCGGCGCGCCCGATCCTCGAGCTTCGACGATTCGACGGCGCTGGCGCAGCCGAACACCGAGCCCAGGACGGCGCAGACGCCTGCCGAGAGCAGCAATTTTCCGAAGCCCAGGCGGATCACAGCACCTCCAGCGTGTCGATCACGCGCATCAATTCGTCATCGACCTCGAACAGCTCGCCGGGGTGCACGATCTGGATCAGCACGATCCGGGTCTGGCCGCGCACCAGGTATTCGCGCGCGCGGCTGACGAGCGGCTTTTTCGCCGCCTCGACGTCGCGCTCCACCGTGAAGGCGCGGCCCTGCCCGATACCGGTCGCAACCGGCACCCGCTGCGACGTGATCTTCGCCCCGAGCGCCTTGGCGTCGTCTTCGTAATGTTTGATCACGTCGCGCCACGGATCGCGCGGCGAATCCGGCCGCTCGTACAGCGCGAAGGAGTAGGCGTTCGGCGAGATGTAGCTGAGGTACGCTTGCCCCGGCACGTTGCCGGCGTCGCGCATCTTCCAGTTGCCGGGCTTCGACAGGCGCACGCCGCCGCGCAGCACCGTCACGCCGATGTACGCCGGGTTCGGCGGCTGTTCGGCCCAGTCGAGGGGCGGATAGCGCTGCTCGAACTCGAGCTGATCGCCCTCCCCGGTAGCAACGGCCCAGTCGTAGAACGTGCGGTTCTTGGTCGCCGTCGGCGAAGGACCACCACACCCGAAAATGAACCCACAAAGGGCCAGGAGGACGCTGGCGCGCATCACGAGGCCGGCAGGTTATCAACCTCGCCGGGTGCTTAGCAATCGCGCTTCGCTTCCCCCGTCGCGATCTCGACCTCGATGGTGGATAGCTGGCCCGAGCTGGGATACAACGGGGGCGGCTATGTGGAGGTCGGTCGCCCTGGGTCTTTGTTTCGCCGTCACGGCCTGCAGCTCACCCATGCTGCGCGTGACCGACGGCACGAACTACAAGAGCTTCGTCCAGGACCGCAGCGGTGGGCCGAGCGGAGCCGATTTCTCGGCGCTCAGGTTCCGCCCCGAGACCTGCCAGGGCGAAAACCTCGAGCCCGAGACGCAGAAGCTGGACGCGAATCATCTAATCCGCTTCCTCGAGCGCCAGCAGCTCGCCGTGCGCGTCGAGCGCCCTCGCGCGGATCTGGTCTATCTCGTGCTGTCCGGCGTGGGTACGGCCAACGAAGTGCGCCTGCGCGTCGCGATCCTCGCCAACGCCAGCCTCGCTGGCGAAGAGCTACACGGCGCGTTGCTCCAACACGGGCAGGGCTCGTGGGGCGTTCACCGCTCGAACCTGGCTGTGCTCGGCCCGATCGGTAGCGCCGAGGACGATCTCGCCTTTGCTGGGAAGTACAAGCTCGCCTGTTGGGGCATGTTCTCGATGGCCGGGCGCGACGACACGATCGCCGTACCCGGCGCATACCGCGAGCTCTGAGCGACCTGAGAGACCGTCAGCGGCCTCGACCGCCGACGCCGCCCAGGCCGGGCAACCCGCCGATCCCCGGCATGCCGCCCGCGGCACCGCCGATGCCGGAGCCGGCCTGGGCTTTACCGTAGACGTCCACGTCCGAGTAGAGCGTCGTCGCGATCACCGGGCTGCGGACGTCGAGCATCGTCGTCGAGGGAGCGTCACTCCCCGGAACGGTATCCGGCCCGCCCGGCGCCGGAACGGGCTCGGTGCCCGGAGCCGGCGTCGGGGACGGCAGTACGGGGATATCCGTCGAGCTCTGCCCGCCGGTCGGACCCTGCAGCGGATTCTCGGCGGGACGGTCGGGCCCACCGCAGGCCACCGCGAGTACGACCAGCGCTCCCGACAGCGGAGCGCGAGGGATTCGGGGCTTCATGTTCTATTGCCTCGGGAGTCTGGAACGGCTCAGCGGCGCGGAGACGTGCTGCTCGCCGCCGCTTGCTGCGCGTTCTGGATCACGATCTCGACGCGCCGGTTGTTGGCGCGGCCTTCGGGCGAATCGTTACTGGCCACCGGCTGTTGCTCGCCGCGGCCGATCGAGCGCACCTTGTCCTGCGGCACGCCGCGGCTGATCAGGTACTCACGGACCGCGTCGGCGCGCGCCTGGGACAGCGCGAGGTTCGCGGAGTCCGCGCCCTGCGCGTCGGTGTGACCCTCGATCAACACGCTCTCGCCGCTTCCCATTTCTTTCAGCGCGTTGGCGACCTGATCCAGCTTCTCGCGCGCGATCGGCAAAAGCTCGCTCTTCCCGGTCACGAACAGCACCGAGCCGTCGAGCGTCATCACGGTGCCTCGAGACTCCTCCTTGACCTTCGCCAGTTCGGACAGGCTGGCCATCGCTGCGGCGGCGCGGCGCTCGGCGGCGGCGTGAGCGGTGCGCTCTTTCTCCAGCTCGCTCGACTGCGACGCGAGCTGGTTCTGCGCGCGCGCAGCCGTGGTCTGCGCCTGGTGCAGAGCCTGCTGCTGGCGCTGATCGTACGTCGCCTGCGCGGTCTTCATGTCTCGCTCGGCCTTCGCGATGCCGGCGTACGAGACGGCCAGCTGAGCCTGGCGCTCGGCGATGTACGCGAGGCTCTTCTCTTCGAAGGAGCCCGCGTCGTCCTTGTGTGCCTTCTCGGCCTTGTCGAGCGCCTGCTTGGCCGTGTAAACGCGCGCCGGGACCAGCTTGCTGGCCTCCGACATGCGCGCCTGGTCATAAGCGCGACGCGCGTCCACGAGCTGAGGCGATGGGTTGGTGCTGGCGCAGCCGAGCGCCACGAGGGCGCCGAGCAGCGAGGGGACCGCGAACTTCCTGAGGTTCAATTGGTTCATTGCTGGTGTCCTTGATGAATGGTTCAGCGACCCACCTGACGGACCTTCTCCATCGAGGCGCGAGCCTGGTGTTGAGCCTGCTCTTCGCGCGTCAGGGCCATGGCAAGCTCCGCGTCGATGCGCGCACGCTCGAGCACGAGGCGCGCCTCGTCGTCATCGCCGTCTCGCAGCAGCTGCTCGCCCTGAGCGAGCTGTTCCTTCGCGAGCTTCATGTGCAGCGCTGCCCGCGGATTGCTGGTCGCGCCGACGGCCTCTGCCGCACTGATCGAAGCCTGGGTGTCGGTCACCTTCGCGGGCGGTACGGGGTTGGACGCGCAGCCGCCGAATACGAATCCAGTGGTGAGCGCGCCCAGTAGGACGATGCGTTTCATCGAGTTCCTCCTGTTCGTGGTCGAACGAAACACCGCCGAAGCAAGCGCCGCGCCACACAAACGGTCGGCGAAAGGACCCGACTTCCCGGCCAAAAGCGCGGGAGCTTCCACGATGCTGCGGCGCTTCGCTACGAGCTCGGCGCGAACGCCACGCCACGAGCGGGCAAGCTTCCCCGCACCATCGCTGAAATCCCGCCTCGCGGGAGTTGGCGCTGCTCGTGCTTGGTGGAACGCCCGATGCCCCTTCGCTCCTTCTCTTATGTCGCACGCGCCGCGGTTGCTGTGCTGCTCTCCTTGCCGAGCGTCGCACTAGCAGCGGACAAGCCCGCGAAGCCCGACACCGAGCTCACGGTGCTGCCCTTCGTAGGAGGCAACAGCGATGTCGGCTGGGGCGGCGGCTACATCGCGTCGATCGCGCGCGTGGCGCCCGGGTACGCGCCGTACCTGATGCGGCTGGAATCGGCCGGCACGGTGACGTTCCGGCCCGGGCGCGGCGACGAGAACGGGCTCGAAATCCCGTACATCGACGACTACGTGTTGCTGGAATTTCCGCACGCGATCGCGCAGCGGCTGCGGTTGCAAGTCCGGATCTCGTACACGCGCGAGCAGGCGCTCAAGTACTACGGGCTCGGCAACGACTCGAAAATCCCCGACGGAATGGATCCGCTCGACGAGGTCTTCGCCTACGAGTGGCAGCACCCGACGCTCTTGTTCGTGAACGAGTACCGCGAGGACTGGCTGCGTGTGTCGTGGGGGTTCAGCTACGTCCACAACTCGTTCGAGATCCCGGAAGACGGCAAGCTCGCCGAGGATCTGGCGAACGGCCCCGAGCGCGTGCGGCGTGCGCTGCGCGGCGCCGAGACCCACGGCTCGCCGCGGCTCACGGCCGGCATCGGGCTCGACACGCGCGACGACGAGGTCTCCCCTTCGCGAGGGACCTACGACACCGCGCGCATCGACTTCTCTCCGGGCTCTCTCGGAGGGGACACCCCCGGCGGCGCAACCGAGCGCTGGGAGCGCCTCAACGTCTCGCTGCGCGGGTACGCGCCGCTCGCCGGTCGAAGGCTGGTGTTCGCCGCGCGCGTCCTCGGCGATTTCTTGTTCGGCGCCGCGCCGTTCTACGAGATGGCGCGCTTCGACGAGACGTACGCGCTCGGCGGTGTGAAGGGCGTGCGCGGCGTGCCGGGCCAGCGCTACTACGGCAAGGTCAAGGCCTTCGCCAACGCCGAGCTGCGCAGCGAGCTCTTCTCCTTCGACTTGTTCGGAGACGAGCGGCGGCTCGGTCTCGCCGCCTTCGCCGACGCCGGCCGGGTCTGGGCCGATTACCGGGACGACCCGGAGCTGGACGGCGGCGGCCTGGGCCTCAAGTACGGCCTGGGCGGCGGGATCCGGCTGATGTCAGGAAAGTCGTTCGTGCTGCGTTGTGACGTGGCGTGGTCCCCCGATGCCCATCCCATCGCCGGCTATCTCATCTCAGGACATCCCTTTTGAGCCCTTTTGGCGGGCTTTGTCCGGGGAGGCCGCGACACCACCGCGCGTAGAATTCCGGAGCGGGCCGAGCCGCGTGTCCAATCCGCGACGGCTCGGTGCGTCCAACCAGGGCGGACCGACGACCCGCCGCCGAGCCGACCTTGACATTGTAGGTAGACGAGGAAAATCTTGGGAGATTCGGTGAGTGTGGCGGCACTAGCTCGGGCCCAGAGGCCATCTTGACGATCCTGAACGGCGACGAAGTCATCGACGGCAAGTACCGTATCGTCCGGTTGATCGGCGAAGGCGGGATGGGCGCGGTGTACGAAGGGTTGCACACGCTCATCCATCGGCGCGTGGCGATCAAGGTGCTGCACGCCGGCGTCGTCGAGCGAGCCGAAGCTGCGATGCGTTTCGAACGCGAGGCGCAGGCGGCCGGGCGCATCGGGTCGCCGCACATCGTCGAGGTGCTCGACCTCGGCAGCTTGCCGTCGGGCGCGCGCTACATGGTCATGGAGTTCCTCGAGGGCGAGAGCCTGGGGAGCCGGATCGAGCGCGGCGTGCTGTCGCCGATCGATCTGTATCCAATCGCGGCTCAGCTGCTCGACGGTCTGATCGCCGCGCACGGCACGGGCATCGTCCACCGGGACTTGAAGCCCGACAACGTGTATCTGCAGCAGAGGCCGGGCGGCGACTTCGTCAAGCTGCTGGATTTCGGCATCTCGAAATTCGGCGTGCTGAACGACGACAGCGGCCTGAGCATGACCCGCACCGGCGCGGTGATGGGCACGCCGTTCTACATGGCGCCCGAGCAAGCGCGCGGCTCGAAGCAGGTCGATCACCGGGCGGATCTGTATGCCGTGGGGGTGATCCTCTACGAGTGCCTGACCGGCCAGGTGCCGTTCCGCGCCTCGTCCTTCAACGAGCTGATGTTCAAGATCGCCCTGGAAGATCCGAGGCCGCTGCGATCGCTCGCTCCGCACGTGGACGAGGCCCTGGCCGCGATCGTCACCAAGGCCATGTCGCGCGAGCCCGCGCAGCGCTTCAGCACCGCGGTCGAGCTGCGCCAGGCGCTCACCAGCTGGGCCAAGACGGTCGACCCGGTTCGCGCTTCACTGGTCTCTCCGCCGCTCTCCGGCTCGCCGAGCACGCTGCCGTCCAACAGCCAGAACCAGGGACCGGACTCGCTGAATGTCGGCGCCACCACCGCCACCTGGTCGAGCAACGACAGCGGCATCAGCGAGATGTACGACACGCACATGCGCAACCACAGGCGCAAGCGCGTGTGGCTGGGCTTGCTCGCGGCCGGCATGGTCGTGGGTGCGTCCGCGCTCGCCTTCGGCATTCTGAGGACGACCGAACCGACCACCAGCTCCACTTCCGTGGGCAGCCCGAATCCCGTTCCGCCGCCGGCGCCAACCCCTGTCGACACCGAGCCCAAGGTGGAGCCGGTCCCGACGATCGACGTCGAGAAGATCGAAGCCGAGCGCCGCGCGCTCGCCGAAAAGCTCGATCGCGAAGAGGAAGAGCCGGTGCCGGTCGTCACTCGCGCTCGAGGCGGCAACACTCCGCCCGTGCGCGAGTCACGCCCCGTCGCGCAGCGTCGTCGCGCGACGCCCGCGCCGACACCTCGCGTCGAACCCGCGCCGCCACCGAAGAACGATCCGCCGCCGAAGACTGATCCGCCGCCCAAGCAAGACAAACCGGTCGGCAAGGTCGGCGAGCGACCGATTCGAACGACGCTGTAAAGCTGCCGCAGGCATTTTCGAGTGCCGCTCGCGGCGCTGCGCCTCGCAGAACTTGGCTTTGCCAGGGGTTTTGGCAGAATCGCGCCGTGTCACGCTCAGTGCTCGCCGATCCGCGCTTCGATTCGTTCCCGGGCTCGACTCTGAATCGAAGGCGAAGCCTCCGTTCCGGACGCTGGCTCGCGAGCATCACGCTTTCTCTCGCGCTGTCTCTGCCGCACGTCGCGTCGGCGCAAGAGGTCTCGGCGCAGGCCAAGCTCTACTTCAGCAACGGAGTGGAGTTGCTCCAGAGCTCGCCGCCGAATTACCAGGACGCTTACTACCAGTTCAAGCTCGCGTATCAGGAGAGCAAGAGCTGGAAGGTGCTCGGCAACCTCGGTCTGTGCGCGCTGAAGCTCGAGCGCGACGGTGAAGCGTTCCAGGCCTACACCGAGTACTTGCAACAGGGCGGCAACGAGATCGACCCCGGTGAGCGTGCCGCTCTCGAGCGCGAGATGTTGCTGATCAGCGGCAACAGCGCGCCCGTCCAGATCACGGCGACCGAGCCCGGGACCGAGGTCGTCGACTCCCGCAGCGGTTCGAGCGCTCCGGCGCAGAACTACAAACTCGAGGGCGACACGCTCGAGCTCCGGCTGCGCGCCGGCTCGCACACGCTGCGCGCCACCGCGCCGGACGGCCGCACCCTCACCTGGGAGGTCTCAATTTTTCCCGGAAAAGAAGCGTCTCACCACTTCGACTTCGACGCCAAGGAGACGCCGCTCGGCGGCGGCGGTGGGGGCGGCGGAGGTGGCGGAGGTGGTAGCGTCCATGTCCGCGAAACCGGCGGCGCATTGCGCGTGGTCGGCTTCGTCGTCACCGGCGTCGGCGCAGCGGCGCTGATGGGCGGCGCGATCACGGGCATCCTCGCCAAGAACAAGGAAGACGAGGCCACTAAGGATTGCTACGCATCCACGGACGCAATGGGTAACCCGATCCAGCGCTGCCCTCCCAGCGGTGAAGCCGCGCTCGACTCCGCCGACGATCTCGCCAAGACGACCAACTACTTGTTGATCGGCGGCGGCGTGCTGGCGGCGGCGGGCATCACCATGATCATCTTCGGCGGCCCCGTCGAGACGACGACGTCCGCCAAGCTGGAGCCGCCGCGGCGTCGCCTCGCGGTCCAGCCCGTGCTCGGCCCGAACGGCGGCGGTCTGTTCGCCACCGGCACGTTCTGAGCGCCGCGCGCGGATGCACCCCGCCCTGGTGATCGCGGCCGTCCTAGCGGCCATTCAAACGGCTCTCGCGTTCGCCGTCTGGCGCTTTGCGGTGAAGCCTCGGCAGCGCCCGCGCAAAGTGCGGCTGCTGAGCGCGTTCTTCGGCGGGCTCGCCGCCGCCATCGTCGCGCGCCCGCTGGTGGAAGTCTCGATCGTGCTGCTCGGCTACGCCCCGGAAGCGGCGCAGACGATGAGCATGCTCACTTTCTATTCCTTCTTACCGCTGACGGTCGGCATCAGCGGCTGGTTGTTCTCGGAGGTGTACGGAGGGCGCTCCGCGAGGGCCGGGCGCGGGCTCTTGTTCGGCATCGCCGGCGCGTTCCTCGGTGCGGTGGTGGTGATCGGCGCGCTCCTCGGCGCCAAGCTGCATTTGCCGGCCGCCGTCGGCTTCGCCTTGCTGTTCGGCGTTCCGAGCGCGGCGGCCACCGTCGGGATCTGGCGAGCAGCGCGCTAATTGCACGCTAGTACAGGCTCTCGGGATCCGGCGCGGGATCCGGCGCAGCCGGCAGCGCCAGCGACAGCATCAGCGGCGACTCTTCCCCGCCGAGGTAACGGTAGCGCGCGTAGTTGCCGAGCACGCGCTCGACGTAGCCGCGGGTCTCGCTGAAGGGGATGCGCGCGACGAAGACGTCGAGCTCGAGCTCGGGCGCGCCCTTCAGCCAGCGCAGGACCGCGCTCGGACCGGCGTTGTATCCCGCGGCGGAGAGCGCGTAGTTGCCGTCGAACAGATCGAGCAGCTTGCGGAGGTAGCGCGAGCCGTAGCCGATGTTCACCGGAGGCTCGGTGAGCCGCTCGGCTTCGGCGACGAGGCCATTTTCGGCGGCGACGCGGCGAGCGGTGACCGGCAGCAACTGCATCAGGCCGACCGCCGCGGCGGGGGACACGACGTCCGCGCGAAAACCGCTCTCCTGACGGATGATCGCGAAGATCAGCTCGGGCTCGACATCGACCAGATCGCCGATTTCGCTGACGAGCGCGACGTAAGGGCGCGGGTACACGCAATTCCAGAGCCACTCGCGGCCCGGCGCGGGCTTGGCCATCAGCTCCGCGCGGCTCGCGGCGCGCGACCCGGCGCGGTACGCGCGGCGCTTGGGGGCGAGCTCGGCATAGGCCAGGCACAGCGCCTCGTCTTCGCGCCCCGGGTGAGCGCGGCGGATCTCGGCTTCGGCGCGGCCGAGCGCGCGCTCGGCTTCGGCGTCGAGCCCGACGGCGTGAAGCAACCGCGCCGAGTTCGGCACCGCCGGCAGTAGCCGACCCGCGGGCGCGGCTCCGGTGCTCGCAGCGAACACCGGTGGCGTCTCGCCGAGGGCACGTAGCCGCGCCTCGGCCATCAACCCCGCGAACGTGAGCGGGTAGCTCGAGGCGACGGAGCGCAGCAGCGCCACGCCCTCGGCGCGCTTGCCGGCGCCGACCAGCGCGACCCCGAGCAGCTCGTCGTAGCGAGCCTTGTCGAGGCCGGTCGCGCCCTTCGACAGCTCCGCGAACGAGCGGGCGGCGCCGTCGAATTTTCCGGCGGCGAGCCAGGACACGGCGCGCTCGTCGAAGGCGTCCTCCGAGAACTTCCCCTTCTTGCCGCGCCGCGTGAGGTACGCGTCGAAGGCAGCCGCAGCCTGCACGAAGCGCCCGTGCTCGTAGTGCGTTTGCGCGGCCTGATACTCGCCGGCCTCGGCGAAGGAGCTCTTGGGGTGCTCGCGGCGGACGCGCTCGAACAGCGCCCGCGCCTGCTCCGCCTTGCCGAGGCGGGATGCAGCTCGTCCCGCGTAGAACAACCAGGCCGGAGCTTGAGTCGAGTTGGCGCGGGCGGCGCTGCTCAGCGCCTCGACGGCGCGCCCGAGATCGCTGCGGCTGATGTAGCGCGACCAGCCCTGCAGGTAGTTGAGCGTCCCCGGTTCGAGGGGGGCGCCCTTGGCGCGCAAGAGCTCGGGCAGCTCCCTCTCGGCGCGATCGACGGCGCCGGCGTCGGCGAAGGCCTGCGCCCGCGCCCGGCGTTCGTCGCGGGCGAGCTCCGGAGCCGACAAGGCCGCGAGCCGCTCGAGCGCGCCCTCCGAGCTCTCGCACAAGGGGGCTTGAACCGCCAGCCAGCGGTACTCGCGCTGCGCGAGCGGCAGCGAACGCGTTTCGAGCAGGCGCGCGAGCAAGGCGCGGGCCTCGGCCTCGACCCCGCAAGGATTCGAGCGCTTCGGGAGCTGCTTGAGCAGCGCCTCGAGTTGAACACGCGCCTTGTCGGGACCCTCGACCACCTGTAGAGCGCGCGCGGTGAGCAGCCGGCTCTCTGGATCGTGCTTGGGCTTGAAATACGCGAGCGTCTCGCGCGGATCTCCCGCAGACAGCGCGGCGCGGGCTCGGCGCTCGCGGATTTTCTCGGTGAGGACCGGCAGGTCTTTCTCGAGGCCGGCGAGCAGCGACACCACGCGCGCCGGCTCGCCGAGTCGCTCTGCGGCGGCCGCGCGCGCATAGCGAAACTCCGGTTTCTCACGGAGCGGCCCGGGCTCGGCATCCATCAGGCGCGCCGCGTCCGCCCAGCGCTCCATGCGCAGGTACTCCACCCACGCGGGACCGTTGGTGGACTGGAACGGCATGCGCAGCTCGAGCTCGGGCTGCACGGCGGGCTGGGTCACCGAGGCGGCGGGCGTGGGCTCGGCCGGCACGTCGGCGCGCAACGGCGCCCCCGCTGGAGAGCGGCCACATGCCCCGAGCAGGCACCACGAAAAGACGGCGGCGCGGACCCGCACCCTGCAGGGGTTACCACGCGCTCCCGCAAACGCCGAACAATCGGCGCACTGGCGCGACGCGCCAGGAGAAACCGCCTAATAACCCCAACGATATTCGGCTCGTAGCGACACTTCGGACAACAAGCCGTCGGGCAGGAGCTGATCGGTCGCGACCTCGACCCCGGCGGCGAAGCTTCGCGAGAAGGCGTGGTCGATCCCGGCAAAGCCGCCGACCAGGCCGCCGCCGCGAGCCCACCTACCAAGCTCGCCCGTTTGCTGGAAGTAACCCGCGCGCACGCCGAGGTACGGGATCCACTCGAGGATATCGACTTTGTAGCAAAGCCCGAGCGCTCCGCTGTAGATCGAGAAGGCGTCGCGCGAGCCGAGCTCGGGGTGGAACGAGCTCCGGAGCTCCGCGCGCACGTCGAACACGTCCGAGACGCCGTAGGCGCCGTAGAGACCTGCGCCGTAACCGCGCGCCCGCCCGTGGTTCGGGACCACGAAGCTGCCGGTAGCGCCGAGGTGCCACTGGCGTTCGAAGGCGTGGGCCGAAGGCGCCGCGAGCGTGGCGACGAGGAGCGCGAGGGGCGACGTGAACCGGCGTGAGGTCATGGATTTCAGCTATCGGCTATCAGCCGTCCGCCCTCGGCTAGAGCATGTTTACGGGGTCCACGTCGAGGGCGACGCGGGTTTTGCGGTCGAAGGGGTGGCGGGCGATCGCAAGCAAGGCCTGACGCAGGGGCGGGCGGTCATTGGCGCGGAGCATGACGTGGAAACGGTAGCGGTTGCGGAGGCGTGGGATGGGCGCGGGTGCGGGGCCGAGCACGCGCACTCCCTCGACCCGCCGCGAAAGCTCGGCGGCGCGCAGAGCGACGTCCTTGGCGCGCGCTTCTTCGACGGCGTCGCAGCGCACCAGCGCGAGCCTGGAAAACGGCGGGTACTCGAGCTCTTTCCGCATCTCGAGCTCGAGCTCGACGAAGCGTTCCACCTCGTGGCGGGCGGCGCAGACCACGGCGGGGTGCCCCGGTTTGCGCGTCTGGATCAGCACGCGGCCCGGCGCGTCGCCCCGACCGGCGCGGCCGGACACCTGCACCAGGAGCTGGAACGTCCGCTCGGCCGCGCGAAAGTCCGGTAACGACAGCGCCGAGTCCGCGTTCAAGACGCCGACGAGCGTGACGTTCGGCAAATCGTGGCCCTTGGTGACCATTTGCGTGCCGACCAGGATGTCTATCTGGCCGGAGCGCATGCGTTCGAGGATCGCGCTGCTCTTGGCGCCGGCTGCCACGTCGCGATCCAGGCGCGCCACGCGGGCTTCGGGAAAGCGCGCGCCGAGATAGGTCTCGATGCGCTCGGTGCCGGCTCCCTCTTCGAGCAGCGCCGGCTGGTTGCACACGGCGCAGGTCGAGGGGCGCGGCGCGGCGTGGTCACAGTAGTGGCAGACCAGGCGTTCCCCCCGCGCGCGGTGCAGCGTCAGCGCCACCGAGCAGTTCGGGCATTCGACGATCTGCCCGCAGTCGTCGCAGATCAGGCTGGGCGAGAAGCCGCGCCGATTCAAGAACAGGATCGCCTGCTGTTTGCGCTCGAGCACCGACTCGAGCTCTCGGTAGAGCCGCACGCTGATCAACCGCTCGCCGCCCGGACCGGGCCCGGTGCGGCGCAGGTCGACGACTTCGACCTCGGGCAACATCGAGGCCGCGCGGGCGCGCGCCGGCAATCGCAAATGCTCGAGCTTGCCCTGCCGCGACAGCCACAGGCTGCCGAGCGACGGCGTGGCGGAGCCGAGCACGCAAGTCGCGGCGGCGCGGTGCGCGCGCAAGAGCGCCATGTCGCGCGCGTTGTAGCGCACGCCCTCTTCCTGCTTGAAGCTCCCGTCGTGCTCCTCGTCGACGCACAAAAGGCCCAGGTTCGGCACGGGCGCGAACAACGCGGAGCGCGCGCCGACCGCGATCCGCACGCGCCCGCTGCGCAGCGCCTTCCACATCGAGTGGCGCTGTGGTTCGCCGAGGCCGCTGTGTAGCACCGCGATCTCGTCGCCGATCCTCGCTCGAAAGCGCGTCACCAGCTGCGGGGTGAGCGCGATCTCCGGCACGAGCACGATCGCCGCACGCCCGAGCGAGAGGCAGCGCTCGACCGCGCGCAGGTAGACCTCGGTCTTTCCCGAAGCCGTCACGCCGTCCAGCAACAGCGCGCCGCCGCCGCCCTCGATGCGCGCGACGATTGCGGCCACCGCGGCCGCTTGAGGCTCGGTCAATTGCGGAGGAACGTCGCGTGGGACGTCGCTCGCGAAGAACGGATCGAGGTTCCGCTCTTGTTCGTCGATGGCCGCGGCGCCGAGCGCGACCAGCTTCTTCACCATGCTGCGGGCGCTCGAGAACTTCTCTTCGAGCGCGGAGAGAGGTGTCGGGCCTGCCTCCGTGAGCAGCTTCAACAGCTCCCGAGCGCGTGGGGAGGCCTTTTCCGGCTCCACACCCGTGGCGCGCGCCACCTGCACGGCGTGGCCCACGAGCTTGGCTGCCTTCGAGACGTCGCCGAGCTGGCTCGCGGCCGAGCGCGCCAGCGCCGGCAGCGCGAGCTGCATCACCTCGCCGATCGGCGCCACGTAGTAGCGCGACAGCTCGAGCAGGAAGGCCATCAGCTCTTCCGGAAACACCGGCTCGGCATCGGTGACGGCGACGATCGGCTTCAGCTTGTCGGGCGAAACGTCGGGCTCCCGCTCGCCGACGTCGATCACCACTCCGAGCACGCGCCGGCGGCCGAACTCGCACAAGACGCGCGCGCCGCGCCCGACCTTCGAGGCGAGCTCCGCCGGCACGGCGTAGCTGAACGCCTGCCCGAGGGGCACCGGTACGGCGACGCGCGCGAGCAGCACTAGGCCGAGCGTAGTAGATACGCGACCGCGGCAGCGACCGCGATCACCACGACCAGCACCATCCACGGGTCGATGCGCCTGCGTTTGCGTAAGTTGCGCGGGTCGCTGACGAACGCCTCGAGCTGCGGAGAGGGCTTGGCCACGCGCGGAACGCGCACCTCTCCGCTCGGCGCCTCGTCGGCCGACGGGGGCGGCGGGAGGTAGGTTCCCTTCCCCGAAGGCCTCCCCGAACCGTCTTCGGAGTCAGTCACGCGCCCCGTGGGTCGGTTCGGCGGATCAGCTTTCGGCGCCGGTGCCGCGATCGAGGCCGAAGCCCTCGTGCAGCGTGCGGACCGCGAGCTCGGTGTACTTGGCGGCGATGATGCAGGAGATCTTGATCTCGCTGGTGCTGATCGCCTGGATGTTGATGCCCTCGGCGGCGAGCAGGCCGAAGGTCTTGGCGGCGATGCCCGCGTGCGAGCGCATGCCGAGCCCGACGATCGACACCTTGGCGATGTCGGCGTCGTACTCGACGCGCGCGCCCACGCCCTTGGCCGAGTCCTCGATCAGGTCCTTCACGCGCGGCAGGTCGGTCTTGGCCACGGTGAAGGTCACGTCCGTGCGCGAGTCCCCGCCGCGGGAGGGGCTCTGGATGATCATGTCCACCTGGACGTTCTTCTCCGCCAGCATCCCGAAGATCTTGGCGACGACGCCGGGCTTGTCGTCGGCGCCGACCAGCTGAACCTTGGCCTCGCCCTTGTCGTAGGCGACGCCCGCGACGACGACGCTCTCCAGGCCCTCCTCGCCGACCACCATGGTGCCCGTGCGATCGCTGAAGGAAGAACGAACGTGAACCGGAACTCCGTACTTCATGGCAACCTCCACCGAGCGGATCTGGAGCACTTTGGCGCCGAGCGATGCCAGCTCGAGCATTTCTTCGTAGCTGATGCGGTCAATCTTGCGTGCCGTGGGCACGATGTTCGGGTCGGTCGTGTAGACGCCGTCGACGTCGGTGTAGATCTCGCAAACGTCGGCCTGGATCGCGGCCGCGATCGCCACGGCCGTGGTGTCCGAGCCGCCGCGGCCCAGGGTCGTGATGTTGCCCTCGGCGTCCACGCCCTGAAAGCCGGCGATCACGGCCACCTTGCCGTCCTTCACCGTCTGCAGGATGCGCGTGGCATCGATGTTGTGGATGCGGGCCTTGGTGAAGGCCGCGTCGGTCTGGACCTTGATCTGGTGACCGAGCAAGCTCCGGGCCTGCCCGCCCAGCGTCTGGATCGTCATGGCGACCAGCGCGGCGCTCACCTGTTCGCCGGTCGAGGCCAGCGAGTCCATCTCGCGCATGTCGGGCGTCGGCGAGATGGAGTGCGCGAGCGCGAGCAACCGGTTGGTCTCGCCGGCCATCGCGCTCACGATCATGACGACCTGGTGTCCCTCGGCCTGCGTCTTGAGCGCGCGCTCCGAGACGACGCGCATGCGCTCCGGGTTCGCGACCGAGGTACCACCGTATTTCTGGACAATCAGGGCCAAAGCCCGAGGGGCCTACCGCCCAGCCCTGGGGGAGTCAATGCCCGAGCGTTTGGCCGCGCGATTTGGGAAGCTCGAGCACGACGCGCGCGCCACCGCCGCTCTCGCGGTTCTGGCGGTTCTCGGCAAAGGCGCGGCCGCCGTGCGCGCGAGCGATGCGCGCCACGAGCGATAGACCGAGGCCGAGCGCGCCGCCGTCGTGCGCGGGCGTTTCTCGCGAGGAGCCCCGGAAAAAGGGGTCGAAAGCTCGGGTTCGCGCGGCTTCGCTGAACCCCGGGCCGCCGTCCAGCACTTCGAACCGGACGCCGCCCGCGCCGCCCGAGACCACGAGCCGCTCGGCCTTACCGGCGTGGCGCGCCGCGTTCTCCAGCAAGTTTCCTAGCGCACGCGCGATCAGCGTGGCGTCGCCGTCGAAGGACAGCCCTTCGGCCGGGGCTTCGAGCAGGCTCGAATCGAGACCGGCGCGCTCGAGCGCCCGGAGCGCGACGTCGCGGGCGTCGAGCCGCTGAAAGTCGAGGGTCTCGAAGTCGAGCCGGGAGCTCGCGAGCAGCTTGCCCACCAGCTCGTCGATCTCGATCACTTCGCGCTCGATTTTACGGCGCGTCTCGACGCTGTCGCCCTGCTCGTCCGCCAGCTCCACCAAGACGCGCAGCCGCGTCAGCGGGCTCCGGAGCTCGTGCGACACGGCCGCCAACAGCTCGCGCTGATCCTCGATCTGCCGTTCGATGCGCGAGGCCATGTCGTTGATCGCCTCGGCCAGCACCGCTGCCTCGCCCGAGCCGTGGCGACCGAGCCGCATCCGCGCCGACAGTTTGCCCTCGCCGATCTCGCGCGTGACGCGCACCAGATCGATGAACGGCCGCGAGAGCTTCCGCGCAAACCAGGCGGAGGCGGCCCACAGCGTGAACACGGCCGCGAACAGCCCGGCGAGCGGCATCAGGCCGCGGAAGCGCGCGCCGCGCTCGAGGCACAGCTGCACCCGCCCGACCTGGTGCCCCGCACGCACCACGTCGATCTCTGGGGCAGAGTAGTAACAGCTGCCTCCGAATCGCTCGAGCGTCCGTCCTTCGGCGTCGGACACCCGCACGCTCACGTGGAAGCGCTCGGCGAGCTCGCGCGAGAGGGCGCGCCGCGCATCCGGTCGCTCCCAGGCGTCCTCGAAGCGGCTGCCGACGAAGGCCATCGCGGTTTCCTCGAAGCCGCCGCGGAAGGGGCTCTCTTCCGCCACCAGGTGCAACACGCCGACCGTGACCGCGCCCGTGAGCAAGATGGTGATCCCCGCCCACCAGAACAGCTGGCGTTGCAACCGAAACCTGAGATGCAGCCCCGCCCAGCCCTCCGCGCCGTGCCCGTGCCCGTGCCCGCCGTGGAAGCCCTGAAAGCCGCGGAAGCGCCGGCCGTGCCTCACGCCTTTGCCATCGTGTAGCCGACGCCGCGCACGGTCTTGATCCAGCGCGGCGGGTCGTCCCCCAGCTTCTTTCTGAGATGCGAGATGTGCACATCGACCGCGCGATCGTTGACGTTGACGTCGCTGCGCCCGGCGAGCTCGAGCAACGCCGCGCGCGGCACCACGCGGCCCGCCCGTCGCATCAACGCCACGAGCAGGTCGAACTCGAGCCCTGTCACCTCGACCTCGCGTTCGCCGACGCTGACGCGCCGGCTACCGAGATCCGCGCTCACCTCGCCGACGGAGAGCCGCTCCTTCTCGGTCGCGAGCTCGGTACGCCGCAGCACGGCGCGCAAGCGGGCCAGGAGCTCGCGCGGGCTGAACGGCTTGGCCAGGTAGTCGTCGGCGCCCATCTCGAGCCCAACCACGCGATCGGTCTCGTCGCCCTTGGCCGTGAGCATGATCACGGGCACGCGGCTCTGGTCGCGGATCTTCTGGAGCGTCTTCAACCCGTCGAGCTCCGGCATCATCACGTCGAGCAGCACCGCGTCGAACGCCGACGCCGCGAGCGCTTCGAGCCCGCGGCGCCCGTTCTCGGCGTGCACCGAGACGACGCCGTTGGGCTCGAGGTAGCTCTGGAGCAGCTCGAACAGGCGGGCGTCGTCATCGACGATCAGGATCCGTAACGTCATGGTTTCGGCCGCGCGGGTGCCGAGTCTATCAACGATTTTGCGCGGAGGTTCGGCGTTCCTCGAGCACGTCCAGCGCGGCGCGGGTGCAGGCCTCGGCTGCGCGCCGCTCCACGCCGCGGAACTCGCACGAGTCGCCGTGGCGGTGGTGATATATCCGGGCGAACCCCGAGCCGAAGCCCGCGATCGCGCCGAACGCCAGAAGTCCCATCAACAGGTAGCGTCCCATCTTCGTCTCCTTTCAGCAGCCGGTCCGGGACCAGAAGAAGCCCGGGCCCCACGACTCGACCAGGTTCGCGAGCAGGTCCCGCTGGCGGGCGTCCAGCGTCTCGTGGATCCTGCGGAACGCGCGCTGCCCTGCCTGGCGCAGCCGCGAAAGCGTCTCGTCCTGCCGCTGGATCAAGGACTCGAAGGCGCCCTCCGGGATCTCCGGCTCGCGGATCACCCGCGCCACGTCCTCACGAGCTCCACGAAAGTCGCGGCGCGCAGCACGCGCCTCCTCCGTCAGCTCGTCGATGGCCGCGCGGATCTCTTTTTCTTGTCCCGGGGTCGTATCCAACCGATCCAGCACGCTGCGGAGCGGGGAGAACCCGTGGTGATGACCAAAGCCGCGACCCCAGCCGCGCCGACCCCAGTGCCCGTGGCCACCAAAGTGGCCGTGGCCGCGGCGGCCCACTGCGAACAAACCAGCCAGACAGGCAGCACCAAACAAAAATCCGAACATTTCGACTCCTTCGGCGGCTCGAGCTGAACCGCACGAAAAGACTCTGCCGCCCGACCTTTAAGCTCGTACCCTGCCGAACATTAAGAAGTGTTGAGCTGGACAATGCCCCCCGTTCTCCTGGTTTTTCTCGGCGGTGGCGCGGGAAGCGCCGCTCGTTACCTGATCTCGGTGACCCTCGCGCGAGCCACGGGCGCCTACCCGCTCGGGACGCTCGTGGTGAACCTGACCGGCTCGTTCCTGATGGCGTGCCTGATGCACCTGTTCACCCAAGGCGCGCTTTCCCCCGCCTCGCGCTGGTTACTGATTACGGGGTTTCTCGGCGGCCTCACCACGTATTCGAGCTTCAACTACGAAACCAGTCACTTGTTTCAAAGCGGGCTGACGGGTCTCGCGGTCTTGAACTGGTTCGTGACCAACGCCGGGTGTTTGCTCGCAGGTCTGCTCGGGTTCTGGTTCGCTGCGCGTCTCGCGTGAGTGGAGCTAAAACACGTCCATGCAACCCCGCATCGGCTTCGTCGGTCTCGGCATCATGGGCTCCGGCATGGCGAAGAACCTCGCCCGGCGTGGCTACGCGGTGCGCGTCTGGAACCGCAGCAGAGAACGAGCGCGCGCCGTAGGCCTCCCCACCGCAGAGTCGCCGCGCGCGCTCGCGGAGCAATCCGACGTCGTCGTCAGCTGCGTCGCCGATCCAGCGGCCGTGGAGCGCGTCGTGTTTGCCGAGGACGGCGTGCTGGCCGCCGCTCGCGCCGGATTTTCCTACGTCGAATGCAGCACGGTTTCTCCCGAGCTCGTGCGCCGGGCAGCGCTCGCCTTTGCCGAAAAGGGCGCCGCCATGCTCGAGGCGCCGGTCACCGGCTCCAAGCTCGCCGCCGAGAACGGCACGCTCTTGTTCATGACCGGTGGCCCTGCCGAGGTGCATGCGCGGCTCGAGCCGATCCTGCTCGCGATGGGCACGCGCGCCATCTACTGCGGGATAGCGGGCCATGGCGCGCTGATGAAGCTCGTCGGCAACACGCTGATCTCGTTCATGCTCGAAGGTTTGTGCGAGGGTCTGCTCGTGGCGCGCAAGGGCGGCCTCGAGGTCGACAAGGTGCTCGAGGTGATCGCCGCTTCCGGCTTTCAGTCGCCGTACTACGCCTTCAAGGGGCCGGCGATCCGCGATCGCAATTTCGACACCCAGTTCAGCATCGATCTGCTCGTGAAAGATCAGAACCTGATGCTCGCCGAGGCCGCGGCCCAGCCCACGCCGCTGCCCGGCCTGGCCGCGATCCGCGAGGTGTTTCAGTCCGCGCGCGCTCAGGGGCTCGGCGGCCAGGACATCGCGGCGGTGATCCGCGCGCTCGAGAGCGCCGCGGGCATCAACCTCTGAGCGCTTTGATCTCGATGCCGCGCTGATCTGGCGGTAGCTTCGCGGCCATGCGGATTCATCGGTTGTTCGGGTCGCTCTCCATCCTGTGTCTGCTCGCCGGCTGCGCCATGTCCGCGCAGCCCGAGCCAGTCGCGCCGCCAGCGCGGCCCCTCCCCAGCACGGCACCGCCCGCTTCCGAGCCGACCGCGCAAGCCGCGCCGGCCGCTCCCGCGAGCGATCCGATCGAGAGCGCCGTCGCGGCGAGCGATCGCAGCGCGGACGATCGCGCGCTCGACGCCGGGCGCAAGCCCGTCGAGCTCTTGCGCTTCGCCGGCGTGAGCACTGGCCAGCGCGTGGCGGAGCTCCAGGCCGGGGGTGGCTACACCGCCGAGCTCTTGGCGCGCGTCGTCGGTCCGAACGGCCGCGTCTACGGCCAGAACAGCCCGTTCGTCCTGAAGCGCTTCGCCGAGCAGCCGTGGAGCGAGCGGCTGCTGAAGCCCGTGATGGCCAACGTCACGCGCGTCGATCGCGAGCTCGATGATCCGCTACCGCCCGAAGCTACCAACCTGGACGCGGTGTTTCTGGTGATGTTCTACCACGATGCCGTCTGGCAAAAGGTCGACCGCGCCAAGATGAACGCCGCGATCTTCCGCGCGCTGCGACCGGGCGGCGTGTACCTGGTGGTGGACCACAGCGCCAAGGCCGGCACTGGCCTGGCCGACGTCGAGACCTTGCACCGCATCGAGGAGCCGCTGTTGAAGAAGGAAGTCCTGGCGGCGGGCTTCCGGCTCGAGGCCGAGGCTGATTTCCTGAAGAACGCGGCCGACACGCGGGACTGGAGCACGTCACCGCGCGCCGTCGGGGAGCGCCGGGGGACCAGCGACCGCTTCGTGCTGAAGTTCGTCAAACCGTGAGAGCGGGCGCGACAGTCACTCGGGCAGCCGCAGCGCGAGCACCTGGTCGATCGCCGCGCGCGAAACGCTCCCGGGTAGCTCCGGCAAGAGCTCTGCCATCGCCGCGGGTACGTTGGCCGGGTGGACGATGCCGACCTGGATCGCGCGCTGCTGCTCGTCGAGTAGGATGAAGAAATAGCGGTCGCCATCGGGGCGGCGCCAGACGGGGCAACCGTCGGTGTCGCCGCCGACCTCGAGCACCGGGCCGTGCTCGTACGCGCTCCCGGCGCAGGCGTCGACGACCTCGACGTCATCGGGAAATTGGTCGCGGCGGCACGACGCCTTGCACACCGCGCCTCCCACGTGGCCGGCTTGGTACGAGCGCACGCCGGTGCTCGCGAACTCACGGTTCGAAAAGTCGTTGTCGTCCATCACGACCTCGAACACGTTGATCTCGCCACAGCCGTCGCCGACGCTGCCGGTCTTCGAGTAGCAGTTGCAGGCGCCGTTCCACTTGCGGCCTCCGTCACGCACCAGCTCGGACGCCACGAAAGCGACCCACGGACCCGGGTGGCCTTCGCCGTCGCCGTCGCAGGCGGCCACGCCGGCGTCGTCGAAATTCGTCGAGCCCAGAAAGACCACCAGCTTCGAGCCGGAGTAGCCGCGATGCAGGATGCCGTCGTCGTCGGGGCAGAAGTAGTCGCCGCACGAGGCCAGCGGCTCCTGCATCACGTAGCCGACGCAGTCGTTGCGGCTCAAGTCCCCGGGGAAGGACGAACTGCCGTCGCCCTTTTGCGTAAACCAGAGGTTTTGCGCCTCGCCGCTGCGAGAATCCCAGGCGCTGACCCGGCGGTAGTCGGCGCCGGGCTCTGCCGGTTGGTACACGGCAAGCTGCTTCACGTCGATGGCTTTGAGGATCAGCGTCATCTCTTCGTCGAACGGCGAGAGCGCGGCGCTGCCGGTCTCGTGGCGGGTCATGCAGCAGTGCCCACCCCAGGTGTCGGTTCCGTCCTTGTAATCGCAAGCGGGGTCGCCGGGCTCGCGCTCGATGCGCCGGGGCCAGAAGCCCGGAGCCCCGACGTTGGTGAAGGTCATGGTCCCGCCGCGCGTCACCGTGGAAGGCGTGAAGGGAAATGCCCCGAGCTCGTCGTCGGGTGGTGGAGTCGGCTCCGCCTTGCCGCCGCTCCCGGAGGCCGTTCCACCGGCAGAGCCGCCACTGCTTTCGCGGCCGCCGGATGCGGGAGAGCGTCCTCCGCTGGTCGCAGCGCGCCCGCCGGTATCTGCAGACGGCATCGCGCCGCCTCGTGCGCTGGACGTGCCGGCGTCGGCTCCGCCGTTCGAGCTGCCAGACGCGCCCGCTTCGGCTCCGGAGCTCGAACCGTCCCCGCTGCAAGCCTTCACGCTGAGCGCGACGAACGCTGCGAACCAGAGCAGCCTCGGTTGCCTGCGCGGCGCCATGCTTCCCTCCAGCGTAACGTGCCTGCGCAGCCGCTCAAAGTGCACACGCGTTCTTGTCACGCTGCGGCGCACTGACGCGGAGCGTCCCCACACCTCGCACCTTTCGCGAGGATCATCGCGCGTCGAGTCGTCGCGCGCAGGCGGCATCGAGGTTGCACTTCGGGCGGTCCCAACCTGAAGGAGGCCCTCATGCCGAACCAACCGCAAGCTGCACGCTCCGCTGCGATCCCGACGACCAAAGGCAAGGCGGCTGCGCGCTCGAAGCCGGCGCCGCTGCCGAAGAGCGCGCCGACCGAGCGCGGCACCAGCGACGATTTGTACGGCGTGGTGAGCGTGCTCTATCACGCGCTTCAGGGAGCAGAGACGTACGACGAGTACGCGGACGACGCGCGCGAAGCGGGCGACAGCGAGCTCGTCACGTTCTTCGAAGAGTGCCGTGAAGAGGAGCTGCGCCGGGCCGAACGCGCCAAGGCTCTCCTGGCCGATCGCCTCGAACCGTCGGTCGCCGCCGAGGACGAAGACGACGAAGACGACGAAGACGACGAAGACGACGAAGACGACGAAGACGAGGACGAATAAAGCTGAGGACCGGGACCTCGGCACGAATGTTGCTCAATCGGGGCGCATGGCATCACGTAAGAAGACCCGCAAGCGTTCCACCTCGACCCGCAAGGCGTCTCGCAAGACCTCCCGCAAGACCTCGTCTCGCAAGACCTCTCGCAAGACGTCGGCTCGCAAGACGTCGTCGCGCAAGAGCTCGTCTCGCAAGACGTCGGCTCGCCGCGGCTCGCGCAAGTACGGAAAGAAGGCGAGCGAGAAGGTGGAGAGCACCATGCACGAGATGAAGCAAGGCACTCTGCGCTCGGGTCGCTCGGGCAAGAAGGTGCGCAGCCGCAAGCAAGCCATCGCGATCGGCTTGTCCGAAGCCCGGCGCTCTGGCGGCAAGGTGCCTCAGCGCCGCTCGCGCTAGCCACTCGCTTAGCGCGATATCGCCGGATTGCCCTGGAAACACGGGGCAATCCGGGCGCCGGCTGATCAGGTAGCTTGCCGGAGACAGGGTTTCGCGACACGGCTAGGGCCGCTCACGGCCACGTGGGCGTCCCCCCATGCTCGAGACAACGCTCGAAGGCGCTCGCGTTCACAATCTGAAAGGTGTCTCCGTCACGCTCGCCCCGGGCGAGCTGGTGGTGGTCACGGGCGTGTCCGGCTCCGGCAAGAGCAGCCTGGCCATGGACACGCTGTACGCCGAAGGCCAGCGCCGCTTCGTCGAGAGCTTCAGCCCCTACGCGCGGCAGTTCCTCGAGCGCCTGGAGCGCCCCGACGTCCGCTCGCTCGAGCCGGTTCCAGCCGGAATTGCCGTGGATCGGCGGGCGCCCGTCAAGAGCTCGCGGTCGACGGTCGCCACCATGGCCGACCTCGAGCCCTACCTCTCCGCGCTGTTCCTGCGCGAAGCCCTGCCGGTGTGCTCGACCCACGGCGTGGAGGCCGTGCTGCTCGACACCGAACGCGCCGCAGCCGAGGTCCACGCGCGCTTCGGCAGCGCCCGCGCTCTGGTGAGCTATCCCATCGCACCAGTCGGGCACGAGGAGTACCTGGAGCTCCGCGACGCGCTCGCACGCGATGGCTTCCGCCGGCTGCTAGTCGCGGGCGAAGTGCGCGATATAGACGGCGTTCGGCCGTCGGACGTGATCGGCGCCCAGTGTCGAGTCGTGCTCGACCGGGTCCGGGTCTCCGAGCGCGGGCGGATTGCGCACAGCATCGAGCTCGCCTGGTCGCGCAGCGCGGGCACGGCGATGGTCCACGCCGAAGACAGCGCCGAGCTCGTGCTGCGGCGTGGGCTCGGCTGCCCCGAGTGCGGCGATTCATTGCCCGAGCCGCGCGCCGGGCTGTTCTCGTACGAGTCGCCGCTCGGCGCCTGCCCGGTCTGCCGCGGCTTCGGCCGCACCCTCGGCGTCGATCTCGACAAGGTGATCCCCGATCACGAAAAGTCGCTCGCCAAGGGGGCCGTCCGGCCCTGGCGCGGTGCGTCGACCAAGTGGGAGCGGTCGGAGCTCGCCAAGCTCTGCAGGCGCCACGGCATTGCGCTGGACGTGCCCTGGCAAGCGCTGCCGAAGAAGCAGCAAAAGCTCGTGCTGGAGGGGGACGGGAGCTGGGACGCGGGCCTGTTCCCGGGCGTCCTCGGCTGGTTCCGCTGGCTCGAGACCAAGACCTACAAGCTGCACGTGCGCGTGCTGCTCGCGCGTTACCGCGCCTACGACCCCTGTCACACCTGCGGCGGCAGGCGCCTGAACTCCGGGGCGCTCGCGTTTCGCGTCGGCGGGCTGGACCTCGCGGCCTGGCACTCGCTCGAGGTCGGCGAAGCCAAGCGGCGGCTCGACCAGCTGAAGACGCAGACGGGTCAGGGCGACCTCGCGCGGCGCGAGCTCGTATCGCGGCTCGGCTACCTCGAGCGCGTGGGCCTCGGCTATCTCACGCTCGATCGCCAGGCACGCACGCTGTCGGGCGGCGAAGCCCAGCGCGTGACCTTGACGGCGGCCCTCGGCACCTCGCTGAACAACGCGCTGTTCGTGCTGGACGAGCCCACGGTGGGCCTGCACCCCGCCGACGTGGAGCCGCTGATCGAGATCCTGCGCGAGCTGTCGCGGCGGGACAACGTCGTGGTCGTCGTCGAGCACGATCCAAAGCTGATCGCGGGAGCGGATCGCGTGATCGAGCTCGGACCGGGCTCGGGCGAGCAAGGCGGAACGATCGTCGCCGATGCGCCGCCCGCAGCCTTCACCGATGCGCGTCTCGCTACGACGCGCGCGCTGCTCGGTCCTGCGCGAGAGCCGCGCAGCCCTGCCCGAATCCGCGACACGCTGCGCGTGAGCGGCGCCAGTGAGAACAACCTGACCGGCGTCGACGTCGCGATCCCGCTCGGTGTGGTGTGCGCGATCACGGGGCCGAGCGGCTCCGGCAAGAGCACGCTGGCGGTCGACATCGTTTACAAGGCCCTGGCGCGCCGCTTCGGCGAGCTCGACGTGGAGCGGCCCGGGGCCCACGCGGCGCTCGAGGGCGGAGCGACGCTGAAGCGGGTCGTGCTCGTCGATCAAAGCCCGCTCGGGCGCACCTCTCGCGGCAACGCCGCCACCTATACCAAGGCCTGGGACACGATCCGCGCGCTCTACGCCAAACAACCGGGCGCGATCGCGCGCGGGCTCACGGCTGCGTCGTTCTCGTTCAACGTGGAGGGCGGGCGCTGCGAGGCGTGCTCGGGCGAAGGCGCGGAGACGGTCGAGATGCAGTTTTTGGCCGACGTGCGGCTGATCTGCCCGACCTGCCGTGGCCGGCGATTCAAGGACGACGTGTTGGCCGTCGAGCTCGACGGGCAGAGCATCGCCGACGTGCTGTCCATGACGGTCGAGCGCGCGCTCGAGACCTTCCGCGGCGAGGCGTCGATCCAGCGCGCGCTGGGCCCGCTGGCGTTGCTCGGGCTCGGCTACCTGACGCTCGGACAGCCGCTCTCGACCCTCTCCGGAGGCGAGGCGCAGCGCTTGAAGCTGTCGCGTGCGCTGTCCGAGAGCCCGAACGGCACGCTGTTCGTGCTGGACGAACCGAGCGCGGGCCTGCACGCCGACGAAGTCACTCTGCTCTCGGCGGCCCTGCGCCGCAGCGTCGAAGCCGGCGCCAGCGTGGTCGTGGTCGAGCACGATCTAGATCTGGTGCTCGACGCCGATCACGCGATCGACATGGGCCTCGGCTCCGGAAGCGCCGGCGGTCGGGTCGTCGCCCAGGGCACGCCGGCCGAGCTCGCGAAGACGGAGACGCGCACTGGCCGAGCCCTCGCAGAGCGCCTGCGCGGGCGCACCGCCGAAGGCGTCGTCCCCGAGTCCGCGCGGCGGCCGAGCCGTCGCGAGCGTTCACTCGACGTCACGCGCGCCCGCGAGCACAACCTGCACGACGTCTCGGTGAAGATCCCGCACGGCTCGCTGACCGTGGTCACGGGACCGAGCGGCTCCGGCAAGAGCACGCTGGCCTTCGACGTGGTGTTTGCCGAAGGTCAGCGCCGCTTCCTCGAGACGCTCACGCCTTACGCCCGGCAATTCCTGCCGACCATGCCGCGTCCCGACGTAGACTCGGTGAACGGCATCCCGCCGTCGATCGCCCTGGAGCAGCGCACGGCGCGCACTGGCGGCCAATCCACGGTCGCGACCGTGACCGAGGTCGCGCACTACCTGCGCCTGCTCTACGCGCGGCTCGGAACGCCGCACTGTCCCGAGCACGACCGCCCGATCGGGGGCCGCAGCGAGGAAGACGTGTTCGACGCGGTGCGCCGCAGCAAGGGCCGGGCGTATCTGCTCGCGCCGGCCGTCACGGCGCGCAAGGGCACCTACCTCGACGTGTTCACGAGCGCGGCGCGCGCCGGCATCACGCTCGCCTTCGCCGACGGCGAGCTCGTCGAGTGCGACAATCCGCCAAAGCTCGCCAAGACCCGCGAGCACACGATCGACCTGGTGGTGGCGCCGCCGCGGGAGCCCAAGGCCTTCCAGCACGCCGAGCTGCGCCGCGCGCTCGAGCTCGGCCGCGGCGCGCTGAAGCTGCGCACGCCGAGCGGCACCGAGTCGCTCTTCTCCACGGTCGGCGCTTGCCCGGTGTGCGGCTTCTCCGTGCCCGAGCTCGACCCGCGCTGGTTCTCCTTCGCCACCAAACAGGGCCGCTGCGAGCCGTGCGAGGGCAAGGGCGTGCTGATCACGGAAAAGGTGCTGGGACGAGGCAAAAACCGCCGCGTCGAGGAGCACGAACAGACCTGCCCCGACTGCGACGGCACGCGGCTCGCGCCGATCCCGCGCGCGGTGCGCCTGTGCGGCGAGCGCTACCACGAGCTGCTGGCGCGCCCCGTCGGCTCCGCGTTGACGCGCGTTCGCAAGCTCTCGTTCGCAGGCGACACGGCACGCATCGCCACGCCGCTGGTCGCCGAGCTCGAGCGCCGGCTGGTGTTCTTGTGCGACACGGGCCTCGACTACCTGGCGCTCGATCGGGCCGCGCACACCCTGTCGGGCGGAGAGATGCAGCGCTTGCGTCTGGCCGCGCAGCTCGGCGCGGGCCTGACCGGCGCGCTGTACGTGCTCGACGAGCCGACGATAGGCCTGCACCCGCGCGACACGGGGCGGCTGATCCAGAACCTGCGGCGGCTGGTCGAGCTCGGCTCCACGGTCCTGGTCGTCGAGCACGACACCGACACGATCCGCGCCGCCGATCATTTGATCGATCTCGGCCCTGGCGGCGGCACCACCGGCGGCCGCGTCACCGCCGAAGGCTCGCCCGAGCACGTGCTCGCGCAGCCCGACTCACCGACGGGCCGTGCGCTCTCGCGCGCCCCCGAGCTCAGAAAACCGCTGCCGATCGCCAAGTCTCAGGCATTCTTGAGCCTGTCCGGCGCGAGCGAGCACAACCTCAAGGGCGTGGACATCAAGCTGCCGCTCGGTCGCTTCACGGCGGTGTGCGGGGTTTCGGGCTCGGGCAAGAGCACTTTGATCAACCGCGTGCTCTTGCCTGCCGTGCGGCAGAAGCTCGGCCTGATCGCCGACGACCCCGGCGAGTTCCAGAAGCTCGAGGGCACGGAGACGCTCCGGCGCGCCATCGCCATCGATCAATCTCCGATCGGCCGGACACCGCGCTCCGTGCCCGCCACCTTCCTCGGCATCTGGGATCCGATCCGCAAGCTGTTCGCGTCCACGCCCGAAGCCCAGGTCCGCGGCTTCCTGCCGCAGCGCTTCTCGTTCAACACGCCGAACGGCGGCCGTTGCCCGGCTTGCGACGGCCAGGGAGCCATCACGCACGAGATGAGCTTCCTGCCCGACGTCGTCTCGAGCTGCCCGACCTGCTCGGGCCTGCGCTTCGAACCGCGCACGCTCGAGGTGAAGTATCAGGGCAAGTCGATAGGCGACGTGCTCGCGCTCACGGCCGAGGAAGGCTCGCGCTTCTTCGAGAATCACCGCACGATCGCGGCGCCGCTGCGCACGCTGGCCGATCTCGGCGCCGGCTACGTGAGCCTCGGTCAAGGCTCCCACACGCTCTCCGGCGGCGAGGCCCAAAGGCTGAAGCTGGCAGCCGAGCTCACCGCCTCGCTGCGCCACGAGCCCACGCTGTACGTGCTGGACGAGCCCACCACGGGCCTGCACGTCGCCGACGTGGAGCGTCTGATGCGCGTGCTCGGTCGCCTCGTCGACCGCGGCGACACTCTGGTCGTGATCGAGCATCACCCCCAGGTGCTCGCGGGCGCGGACTACTTGATCGAGCTCGGCCCCGACGGCGGCGAGCGCGGCGGGCGTCGCGTCGGCGAAGGCCCGCCGGAAAAGCTCGCGCGCGGCGCCACTCCGACCGCGCCAGTCGTGCGCGACACGCTGCGCTCGGCTAGCTGAGCGCGGAGGGGCCCCGACGAATTCACTTCGGCGGGGAGGGGCGGCGCGTGCCTCAGGATTGATCACATCTTTTTCAGGGGTCGCTGAAATCTCCGTGGGCGATGAGAACGCCCTCTTCCAAGTCGAGCAGCTTCTGGTAGCCGCGACCCAAGACAATCCAGCCTGGTTCTCCGTTGTTGGTGATGTGACC
>JAICQO010000014.1 GCA_025937835.1 Polyangiaceae bacterium | reverse complement strand
CACGAGCAGCGGCGCGTCGCCGGCCTTCTGCAAGTACGCCCCGGCGTGGTCCACGCCGCCCAGCATGTCTTTCACGCAGCCGCACGGTTCGATGGCGCCGGCTGCGCTCGACAAGAGCGCGATGCGCAGCGCGGGCGAAGGTTCGGGGCGGGCCGCCGGCGTTGGCGTGGGACGGCAGCGGCAGCCGACCAGCGCGGAAAACAGCAAGAGCGCGAGCGAAAAGGCCCGAACGGCGAGCTTCGAAGGCAGTGGGGGGGATGTGCGTGGCCGATGCATCGGGAACAGCGCGTCGTCTGCGATAGCACGCCGTTTGGGCCGAAATGGCTGGGACCTGTCTGCAAACTACGCGCGGCGAAGAAATCGGGGGATAATGAGGGGCGTGGACAGTGAACAGCAGGGGGGTCGCCCCGACCAGAGACCCTTCGGCCCGTTCGTGTTGGAACGGCGGATAGCGGTCGGGGGTAGCGCCGAGGTCTTCCTGGCGCGTCCTCGGGTCGGCACCGTTCCCGCCATGCGCTTGGTCGTCAAGCGCCTGCTCCCGAGCGCTCGCGAGAGCGGGCTCGACCTGCTGGAGCGCGAAGCGGAGCTTCACCGCGCTGTCCCCCACCCGAACGTGGTCACGGTGTTCGGCGCGGGCATGGTCGGCCAGGAGCCGTACCTGGCCATGGAATACGTCGAGGGCGTCGACCTGTACCGCCTGCTGCGGCGTTGCGACACCGAACAACGCCGGCTCGAGCCTGCGCTCGCCGTGTACATCGCCCGCTCGGTGCTGGCCGCGCTTTCGGCCGTGCACGTGGCGCGCGACGCCGAGGGAGTGCCGCTCAACATCGTGCATCGCGACGTCACGCCGTCCAACATCTACCTGTCGATCGCCGGCGAGGTGAAGCTCGGCGATTTCGGCATCGCGCGCATCGAACAGCCGGCTCGGCCGGCAGAGCCGACGCGGCTCAAGGGCAAGTTCGGCTACCTCGCGCCCGAGCAAATCGCCGGCGAGCCGTTCGACCACCGCACCGATTTGTTCTCGCTCGCGGCGCTGCTCGGCGAGATGCTGATCGGCGAGCGTGTGTTCCCGGGCAGCGGGCAGCTCGCGGTCTTGCTCGCGATCCGCGACAGCAACATCGAGCCCCTGCGCAGCGCCGCCTCGATGCTGCCGGACGGCATGCTGGCCGTGTGCGAGAAGGCGCTCGCCCGGTATCCGGACGACCGCTACGCGAGCGCCGCCGAGCTCTCCGACGCGCTCGCGCCGTTCGAAGGCTCGAAACGGGCGCAGCACAAGAAGCGGCTCGCGGAGTGGGTGTCGTGGGCGCGCGACTCGTCGCAGCTCGCGCGCAAGCTGGAAGGACAGATCCGCGAGAGCGTGAACCGCATGCAGGCGGTGAAGAGCTCGAGCAGCCAGCTGCAGGCGGTGCGACCAGACAGCGGGATCTCGATCGAGGCCGCGTCCCGCATCCGACGTGCCGGCGGGGCAGTGAACGACAACGTCTCGTTCGCGAAGCTGATCGAGATGGTGGCCACGGGCGATCTCGGCGGAGACGACGAGGTCGCGTTGATGGGCCAACCGTTCCGCAAGATCCGCGACGTTCACGAGCTGGCGCGCCACCTCTTGCCGTCCACCACGGCCACCACCAGCCGCGTTTTCGAACCGGGTGCCCCCGACTACCAGGCGCTGCTCCGGGACACGAACATGCTGCACGTGCTCGCCCACCTCCGCATCCGCGGTGAGACCGGCGCGCTGTTCGTGCAGCGCACGCTCGGACCCGGGCGCTCGAGCCGCAAGGAGATCTACCTAGACCGCGGCCGGCTCCACCACGTGGCGTCGTCGGAGCGCGAGGAATTGCTCGGAGAGTATCTGGTGCGGCGCGGGCGCATCTCGCGCGAGCAGCTCGAGACCGCGCTCGGTGCGCTCGCCGAGTACAACGGTCGCCTGGGCGACACGCTGATCGGGCTCGGCCTCGCCGACGCGGTCGACGTGTTCCGCGCCATCCGCGATCAGGGCCGCGATCGCGTCGCGGCGCTCTGCACCTGGGAAGAGGGCCTGGCGTCGTTCTATCGAGGCACCGCTCCCACGCGCGTGGACTTCCCGCTCGACCTCGACATCGCGAGCCCGATGATGGCGGGCGCGATCTTGTCGGCGCAGGGCTCGCCGCGCTCGTACTTGCCGCTCGGTACGACTCAGATCGTGCCGGGCGCGCGCTCGGACGCCGCGCCACAGGGCCGCGAACGCGGGACCGCGCCGGCGTCGCTGCACGCCGTGGCCGGTTTCGTCAACGCGCGGATCACGATCGACGAAGCGCTCGACCGCCTCACCTCGCAGCGCGTTCACCGGGACGCGCGGATCGTGACCTCGAGGGAAGCTTGCGCGGCCCTGGTCACGGCGCAGGCGCTCGGCTGGATCGACTGGGCTCGCTGACGCAGCGGGCCTTCGGGCGCGCGCCACGCCGCTTCAGTCACAATCGATAAATACAGTTAGCCGGCTGTGGTGCGGTGTCGCGCTACGTGGTCGTTCAGCTACGGCAAGTCCTAGCTCAGAACGGCATACGCTTGGAGAGCGCGATCGGGGTCCGCGCGCTACCTTTGAAGGCGGTGTTACTTCACACCGCGGAGTTGCAACTTCGCGCCGGTAAGCGAGAAGCCTGAGGACACGGCGCCCGCTCGAAACTCACCTGGCCCATCGAACACCCCATCTGAAGAAGACGAGCAACCGCGAGGCGGATGTATGCGAACGCTAACACTGCTAAACTGCTCCCTCGGCATAATTCTGTTGGGCGTGAACTGCACCGCTCAGATTGAAGATCCTGAGGGCTCCATCGGCTCACCTCATTCTGGCGGGCAAGGGGCCGGCGCCATCGCGTCCGGCGGCGGAGGAGGCGTGCACACCTCCCCGAGCGGCGGCCAGACGGCGAGCGGCGGACGCTCGACGACCCCTCCGACCGGCGGCGCACCGACGGGCGGCAGAAATGGCGGAACCGGAGGCTCGACCGGCGGCACTCGACCGAGCACGGGTGGCGTGTCCACGGGCGGGCTCAGTCCCGTAACCGGCGGCACCTCACCTGCGACCGGCGGCGCACCCACGGGAGGAAGAGGGTTCGGTTTCCCGGGAGCCGGCGGCAAGGCAACCGGCGGCAGCTCGACTGGCGGAAGTGCCACCGGTGGTTCGCCGACGGGCGGCGTTGCAAGCGGCAACGGGGGCTCGGGTAACGGAATCCCCTCGAGCGGCTGCACCGAGGGCAACCGCTCGCTCACCAGCAACGCGACCGGTAAGCACTGCGGTTACACCTACGAGTACTGGAAAGACTCGGGGACCGGCACGCTCACCCTCACGCCCGACGGCTTCAACGTCGAATGGAGCAACATCAACAATCTGCTCGGGCGGAAGGGGATCCGCCCCGGAACGGAGGCGCTGGTCGTGGGCTACGAGGCCAACTACCAGCCGAACGGCAACTCGTACCTCACGGTGTACGGTTGGACGACCAACCCGCTCGTCGAGTACTACATCGTCGATAGCTGGGGTAACTGGCGTCCGCCGGGCGGAGAGGGCCGTGTCGGTGCGACCGTGACGAGCGACGGCGGCACCTACGACCTCTACAAGATCCCGAGAAGCGGCGCGAACATCCAAGGCAACGGCTCGTTCACGCAATACTGGAGCGTGCGCACCGAGAAGAAGCCGGTGAGCAACGGCAAGACCAGCGGCGCCATCACCGTCGCCAATCACTTCAACGCCTGGAAGAACAACGGCATGCCGATGGGCTCGCTCTACGAAGTTTCGCTGAGCGTCGAGGGCTACCAGAGCGCCGGCAAGGCCGAGGTTCGGATCTCGATCCGCTGAGGCGGAGCTACGGCCCCGGCGCAAACGGCAAGATCGTCTTCAGATCTTCGTCGTTGAACTTCAGGGCCACGCCCACGAAGTAGTCGCGGCGCGACGGGCTGAAGACGTCGTCGACGCCGCCCAGCAACCAGAAGCGCTTGACGAACTCGTAGCCGAGCGAGACGCGATAGCGGGGGAGCACCACCTCGCCGAAGCCGAACAGATCCTGCCGCAGCTCGAAGCGGCTCTCGAACAAGGACAGGTCGAGGCCGACGCCGCCGGTCGACTCCTTCAACCCGAACCGGCCCGTGAACGGCCCGAACGACTGCGCGAACTGCAGCGAGAAGCGCAGGCTGTTGGTGGTGATGGTGCGCACCTCGCGGTAGTGCGGGGGGTCGTTGGGGTTCGTGGTATCGACGTCGATCTGCTCGTACAGCGTGAGGCCGCGCGGCTCGTTCACGACCTCGATCACGTAGTACTTGTCCTCGCGCGGCTGGAGCCGGAGCTCGACGTAGCTCTTCACCGTGCTGGCGAGGAACTGGTAGTCGGTCCGCAGCAGCACGATCGTCTGCAGCCGCGACACGCCGCCCACGAACTCGTTCACGCTCTCGGCGACGCCCTCGACCTCGTTGATGAGCTTCTCGTCCTTGGTCAGACGGCCCAGCGTGCCCTCGCCGCGCTCGAGCCGGCCGGACACCTCGTCCAGGTTCTTCAGCGCGTTCTCGAGGCTCGAGCTCGCGCGGTTCACCTTGTCGACGATCTGCCGGACCTCGCCCGCCTTCTGGCCCTCGCCCTCGGTCTTGGCGAGCAGCTCGCGGATTTCGCTGGTGCTCTCGCGCACGTTCTCGAGGATCTCTTTGATCTCCGGGCGGCCCTCGGCCGTGATGCGCTCGACGTTGCTGAGGATGTTGCGCACCGCCTGGCGGTTCTCCCGCACCGTCTGGTTCAGGGCCTCGGTCACCTGTGCCAGGTTCTCGAGCGTGGACTTGAGGTTGTCGCGCCCCTGATCGCTGCCCACGGACTCGGCGAGCGCCGAGGTGACCTGCTTCACGTCTTTCGCGATGTCCGAGACCTGGCGCATGATCTCGTCGGTGGTGACGCCCTCCATCCCCACCTGGATCCGGTCGCCCTCCTTCAGCTCGCGACGGCCCTCCGTCCCCGGCGTGATCGCCAGGAAGTACTCACCGAGCAGGCTCGACGCCACCTTCGACACGGTGCCGTCTTCGTAGAGCTTCACCTCGTTGTTGACGCGGATGTCGACGCGCGCCTGGTGCCCCTGGAGCTTGATGGATTCGATCGAGCCGACCGGGATGCCAGCGACCCGCACGTGCGAATGCTTCGCGAGGCCCGACGCGTCCGCCATCAAGGCGTACACTCGGTAGCCGGACCCCGACCCGCCGGACTTGCTGGCGAACGAGTAGATGAAGAAACCCGCCACGGCCGTGACGACTGCAAAAACGCCGACCTTGGCCGCCGTAGTAAGCCGCGCCAGTCTGCTCATTCGGACGTCTGGTCCATGTGGACGGCCTCACCCTAACACTACTCGCCGAACGTTTGCCGTGACGCTGGCACTGGTTGCCGGCTGCGGACCGGGGCGCGCGCCTTCTTCCGCGGTCCCCGCCCCCGCCGCGGCGCGTAACGCGAGCGGCGCTGCGACCTCCGGCGCTACCGGCTGGCAGACCGCCACCGGCTCGCCCGAACCGGTCGTCCCGGACGCCAGAGCGGACAGCCTGCTCGGTGAGGGCTGCCAGCGCCGCGACGGCGCGCTCGACCGCGTGGCACTGGTGCTGGCCGAGCGCTTCGGCGCAGGCGAGCCGCTCCCGGACACCGTCGAGCTCGAGCTCCTGCTCCGGCAACAGGGGGCGCCCTACGTCTGGCCGCGGAGCTTCGCCCGATCCCAGAGCGACGATCCGGCGCTCGCACAGCCCCGGCTCCGGAGCTGGCTCACGAGCAGCGTGCCGGTAGGCGAGCAGCGCTGCGGGCTCGCCCTCGCGTGGCGCGGGGCGCAGTCTTCGCTGGCGGTGGTGGCCGCGGACGTCCTGGCCGACCTCGAGCCGCTGCCGATCCGCGCTCGAGTCGGCAGCTGGTTGACCTTGCGCGCCGCGATGCGCGTCCCGGCGAGCGGGGCGAAGGTCGTCTTGCTCGGTCCGAGCCGCTCGCCCCGCCCGTTGCCGACGGCTTTCGACGGAAGACGGCTGAGCGCGCCGTTCGCGCTCGACCGTCCCGGCCGCTTCCTCGTCCAGGTGCTGGCCGAGGTAGACGGCGGCCCACGCCCGGTGCTCGAGGCCCTGGTGTTCGCCGACGTCGAGCCGCCCGAGCATGCCGAACCGGAGCCGGCGCCGGGTGAAGCCGCCGCGGATCCTGCGATGGAGCTTGCCCTGGCGCTGGAGCTCATGCTCGCGCAGGCCAGAAATGAGGAAGGCTTGCCCCGGTTGCGGCGCGACGAAAGCCTCGACCGCCTGGCCCAAAGTCATGCACGGGCGATGCTCGACGCCGGCCGTATCGGGCACGATCTCGGTCGGGGCAACCCAGCGGAGCGCGCGCGGGCCGCCGGGCTCGAATTGCGGAGCGCCGGAGAAAACGTGGCGCTCGCCCGCGACGTCGTGCTCGTCCATCGCAAGCTCTTCGCCAGCCCGTCGCATCGCGCGAACATGCTGAGCCCGAGCTTCGACGCCGTCGGCATCGGCGCGGTTCGAGACGGCTCGGGCAGGGTCTGGGCCTGTCAGCTCTTTGGTCAGCACACGCGCTAACGGCTCAGAGAGCAGAGCGTACAGTGACGCTCGATCGCAGATCCCGGTTCAAATGATGCACCCATCGGGCTACGGTCCGCGGTTGTGCAAGCCTTGGAACGTCTTGGTGGTTTGAGGTGGTGGGTTCGGATGCTCGGCGCCGCGCTCGCGCTGACTCTGTTCGGTGCCCCGACGGCGCACGCGCAGTCCGGCTACTTCTATCTCGATCGCCTGCAGTACGCGGGCGCGCCCGAGGACGGGGTGAGCGTGTTCCGCCCCTACGTGCGCAAGGGCAACCGCCTGTTCGTCTCGACGGCCCTCGCGTGGTCGCACAACCCGCTGCGCAAACAGGTCGTCACCGACAATCCAACGGTCGCCGACTCGATCGACAACCCCGTGCAGGGGCAGCTCATCTCGTACACCTCGTTCGGTGCGCAGTTCGGCGGCCTGCTCACGGCGTCGGTGTCGTTGCCGCTCGCGCTGTGGACGGTGACCGGCGACGATCCGGCCGCCTACGGCGTCGGCACCGGAGGGCTCACGGACACGCGCTTCGCCGTGCACGATCTGCGGCTCGACGCGCGGCTGAAGACGTTCGAGAGCGACGAGGGCGGCACGCGCTTCGGCCTCGGCGCCGCGCTGTGGAACGAGACGGGCAACACCAACGCACTGGCTGGCGACGGCCAAATGACGGGCATGCTCTACGCCGCAGCCGAGCTCGATTTCGACGACTTCTTCGTGTCCGGCCACATCGGGCCGCATTTCCGGCCGAACCGCAGCCTCGGCGGCGAGAACGCGAACCTCTACGTCGGCAACGAGCTGCGCTGGGCGTTCGGCGTGTTCCTGCCGATGCGCGATGACCGCGTGCGCCTCGGTGGCGAGCTGTTCGGTAGCACGGGGCTCGTGACCAAGGCCGGCCCGGAAGACAAGAACACGATCTTCAAGGGTCAAAACACATCGCTCGAGTGGATGGCGCAGCTGCGCGTGGCGCTCGCAGGTCCCGACGGTGCGTACTTGAACATGGGCGGTGGCACGCGTCTTTCGACCGGCTACGGCGCGCCCGATTTCCGCGTGCTGGTCGGCGTGGGCAGCACGCTGCCGCTCGACACGCA
Organism: Polyangiaceae bacterium; assembly: GCA_025937835.1. Classification (GTDB taxonomy): domain Bacteria; phylum Myxococcota_A; class Polyangia; order Polyangiales; family Polyangiaceae; genus PMG-095. Next base: position 89,886 of record JAICQO010000014.1, on the reverse strand, counting down.
GCGCGCCGAGCGCAAGCAGCTGCGGATCGTCCCCGACGCGCGCGACTACGACCAGGACACCGACAAGGACGGCTATCCCGACGACGCCGACGCCTGCCCGACCGAGCGCGAGGACAAGCTCGGCGCGAACCCGAGCGACGGCTGCCCCGAGAACGTCGACCGCGACGGCGACGGCATCCCCGACAAGAACGATCAGTGCCCGAAGGTGCCGGAAGACAAGGACGGCATCCGCGACGAGGACGGCTGCCCCGAAGACGACGCCGACGGCGATGGCGTCCCCGACAAGACCGACAAGTGCCCGCTCGAAGCCGGCGTGCGCTCTGCCGATCCGGCGCTGCTCGGTTGCCCGATCCCCGACAAGGACAACGACGGGATCCTGAACAAGGAAGATGCGTGCCCCGACGAGCCGGGACCGCGCAACGCCGATCCGCAAAAGAACGGCTGCCCGAGCCTGACCCGAGTGATCGACGGGGAGGTCCAGCTCCTCAAGGCGATCGAGTTCCAGACCGGCAAGGCCGTGATCCTGAAGGACAGCTTCCCGATCCTCGACGAGATCGTGACGCTGATGGTGGCGCGACCGTCTTTGCGCCTCGGTCTCTACGGTCACACCGACGACCGCGGGCGCCCGGCGATGAACCTGACGCTCAGCAAGTCGCGCGCGGCCGCGTGCCTCAAGTACCTGACCGAGCACGGCATCGACGCCTCGCGCGTCGAGTCCGAAGGCTTCGGTCAGACGCAGCCAATCGCCGACAACACGACCGCCGAAGGCCGCGCCAAGAACCGCCGCGTCGACTTCAAGATCCTCGGCGACTGATCGCAGAGCCGAACGAGTGAACGAGGCGCGCGCGGCGGGCGCCTCGTTCCGTATCGTTCGTGCTCCGGTGCTCGGTCTACTTCGAGTGCGGAGGCATCTTGGCCTCCTTGAACACGACGTGCTTGCGGGCGACGGGGTCGTACTTCTTCAGTTCGAGCTTCGCCGTCTGGGTCCGCTTGTTCTTGGTCGTGTAGTAAGTGAAGCCGCTGCCGGCGGAGGAAACGAGACGGATGTTGTCGCGCATGGCGGGCGACGGACTATCACGAGGCACGGCGGAGATCAATCGCACCGGCCACGCGGCCTACAAATACCTGCGGTTAACCTTGACTCGGGCGGGCACTCGTGGCTCATTTCCGCGCCCCGAAGGGCCGCAACGCCCGGAGGCCTGAGTCATGAAGCGCACGTACCAGCCCCACAACACCAGCCGACTCCGCACTCACGGCTTTCGCAAGCGATTGAGCACCAAGGGTGGCCGTAAGGTTCTCGCGAACCGCCGCCGCAAGGGCCGCCTGCGCCTCGCCGTCAGCGCCTACCAGAAGTAGCGTGCCGCCGGCCGAGCCGCGTGGAAGGTTTCGCGCGCCGAGCCGGGTTCGAAAGCGGCGCGAGTACCAGGCGATCCAGAGCGAAGGCGTGCGCGTTTCGCTCGCGCATTTCGTGTTGATCCTGGCTGCGCGCAACGCGGCGCCCGACGCGATGCCTCGGCTCGGGATCACCGCGTCGCGCAAGGTCGGCGGCGCCGTCGTGCGCAACCGCGCCAAGCGCCTGGTCCGGGAAGCCTTCCGCGCCACTCGCGCGCTCTTCCCGCCCGACATCGACGTGGTCGTGATCGTGAAGCGCGAGCTCGCCGGGCTCCGGCTCAGCGACGTCGTCGAAGAGTGGCAGGGCGCAGAGGGGCTGATCGCGCGCCGCGCTCAGCTCGCCCGCCGGAACCTGGCAGTGAAGCCGGCCTGAGTTGCCGAAGCTCGGCTCGGGGGGTACCTCAGCCCGCGTGGCGGAGCCCGTCGTTCCCGAGCCGACGCTGTTCGCGCGCGCCCTTCTGCTGTTGGTTCGCGGCTACCAGCTCGTGCTGTCTCCGTTCCTGGGTGGGCAGTGCCGGTTCCATCCGTCGTGCTCCCGCTACACCGCCGAGTGCCTGCGACTTCACGGCGGGTTCAAGGGCTCTTACCTGGGCATGCGGCGCCTGCTGCGCTGCCATCCGTTCCATCCGGGCGGCTACGATCCCCCGCCCTTGCCTCCTCCGCGCTAGGCAACGCCGGGCATCGGAATCCATGAAGCGCGCCAGAATACCGCGTCACGGCAACGGATCTCTGCTGGAGTCCGGCCACGAAACATTCTGGAAACACTCAGGTCTATGAGCGGAATTATCCCGATGCTACTAGGTCCGAGGCGCGGCGTTCCAAGCCGCGCGTCTCTCGCAAAAGGAACGCCCATGATCGGCAGCACGCTACGTCAGCAAGCAGTGTCTTCGGTGATCGCGCGGAGCTCCGCGCGTCCGTCGGAAACCAACGGTACTTCGGTCGACAAGCTCTACGGCTCGAGCGTCTTCAGCCTCGCCGTGATGAAGAGCCACCTGCCCAAAGATGTGTTTCGCTCGGTGAAGCAAACCATCGAGACGGGCGCGCAGCTCGATCCGGCGGTCGCGGACGTCGTCGCGTCCGCAATGAAAGAGTGGGCCATCGCCAAAGGCGCCACCCACTACGCGCACGTCTTTTACCCCCTGACGGGTGCGACCGCGGAAAAGCACGACAGCTTCCTGGTCCCCGACGGCGAGGGCGGCGCGCTGACGGAGTTCTCCGGCAAGGCGCTGATCCAGGGTGAGCCCGACGCCTCGAGCTTCCCGAGCGGCGGCATCCGCGCCACCTTCGAAGCGCGCGGCTACACGGCCTGGGACGTCACGAGCCCGGCCTACCTGCTCGACAACACCACGCTCTGCATCCCGACCGCGTTCGTGTCGTGGACGGGCGAGGCGCTCGACAAGAAGACCCCGCTCTTGCGCTCGATGCAGGCGCTGAACAAGCAGGCCGCGCGCGTGCTCAAGCTGTTCGGGCACACGAACATTTCGCAGGTCGTCTCCTACTGCGGCCCCGAACAGGAGTACTTCCTCGTCGATCGCGAGTTCTACCTCGCGCGCCCGGATCTGGTCGCCGCCGGCCGCACGCTTTTCGGCGCCAAGCCCCCGAAGGGCCAGGAGTTCGAGGACCAGTACTTCGGAGTGATCCCCGAGCGCGTGATCGCGTTCATGGTCGAGGTCGAGCGCGAGCTGTTCAAGCTCGGCATCCCGGTCAAGACCCGTCATAACGAGGTGGCTCCGGCCCAGTTCGAGATCGCGCCGCTGTTCGAGAGCTCGAACCTCGCGTCCGATCACCAGCAGCTGATCATGATCACGCTGCGCCGCATCGCCGAGCGCCACGGCTTCGTGTGCCTGTTGCACGAGAAGCCCTTCGCCGGCGTCAACGGCTCGGGCAAGCACGTGAACTTCTCGTTCGGCAACTCGACCCAGGGCAACATGCTCGACCCGGGCGCCACGCCCCACGAGAACGCGCAGTTCCTGGTGTTCTGCGGCGCCGTGATCCGCGCCGTGCACAAGCACTCCGCGTTGCTCCGCGCGTCGGTGGCTTCCGCCAGCAACGATCACCGGCTCGGTGCCAACGAGGCCCCGCCCGCGATCATGTCGATCTTCCTCGGCGAGCAGCTCGCCGACGTGTTCGACCAGATCAAGGCTGGCGGCGCCAAGTCGTCGAAGGCCGCAGGCAAGCTCGAGATCGGCGTAGATACGCTGCCCAAGCTGCCGAAGGACGCCGGCGACCGCAACCGCACGAGCCCCTTCGCCTTCACCGGCAACCGCTTCGAGTTCCGCGCGGTGGGCGGCGGCCAGTCGATCTCGGGTCCGCTCGTGGTCCTGAACACGATCTGCGCCGAGGCGATCGACTACGTCGCGACCGAGCTCGAGTCCGCGCTCGCGCAGGGCAAGAAGCTCAACGCCGCGATCCAGGACCTGCTCGCCAAGATCGTGAACGAGCACGGCGCGGTCGTCTTCAACGGCGATGGCTACTCCGCAGAGTGGCACGCCGAGGCCGAGAAGCGCGGTCTGCCGAACCTCAAGACCACGGTCGAGGCGCTCGGCGCGCTCGAGTCCCCCGAGGCGGTCAAGCTGTTCGACAAGTACAACGTGCTGAGCCCGCGCGAGCTTCACAGCCGCTACGAGATCTACCTCGAGCAGTACGTGAAGGCGATCAACGTCGAGCACAAGGCCGTGATCAAGCTGGCGAAGACCTGGATCCTGCCGGCGGCCGTGCGCTACGCCGGTGAAATCGCGGACTCGCTCGGCAAGATCAAGGCCCTGGGCGTGGCGGTCGACACCGGCTCGCTGGAACAGGTGAGCAAGCTCGTCGGCGAGCTCAAGAGCGCCACTTCGACGCTCGAGAGCCTGTCGGCTCACGAAGGCGGGCACGGAGTGCTGGCCGAGGCCAAGTACTGCCGCGACAAGATCCTGCCGGCCATGCTGGCGGTTCGCAGCGTCGCCGACCAGCTCGAAGGCGTCGTCGCCGACGATCTGTGGCCGCTGCCGACCTACCAAGAAATGCTCTTCGTCCGCTGAGACGAAGCGCGAGTCGCGTAACCTCGTACCCCCGCGGGAGCACGGCTTCCGCGGGGGTTCTTACGCAGGCTCAGGCGTCGAGGTTCGCCTTGTCGTCGATCTCCTGCCGGAACCGAGCTGGGTCCTTGAACAAGAGCTCGAGCTTCTCGCGCGCCATGTCGGCGAGCGGGCCCGGCTGCGGCCCGAGCCGGCACTCGAGCAAGACGGCTTCGCGCAAGAGCGGCATCACGTCTGCAAGGCAGCGCGCGTCCCAGTCACTCTCGCTCACGTCGGCCTTCAGCACGGCGCTCTCGAAATCGATCAGCACCATATCGAGCGGCGACGGACAGACCACGAAGTTGTGGAGCTCGACGTCGCCGTGCGACAGCCCGGCTCGCTGCAGCGCAGTCACCAGCTGAAAACCACGATCGGCCAGCTGAAATAGGCCCGCCGCCGAGATCAGGGGCAGCTCGCGCGCCGTGCGCAGATCCGCGTCCTCTTGATCGGCACCGAACGGCGTGAGGCGGCTGTACGGGGTACCGGGCACGAGACAGCTGCGAAAGCTCGTCGCGTCGTGCCCGATCGGCGGAGGCAAACCGACGAGCTCGCTCGCCTGCGCTTGCCGCGCATATTCGATGGCCGGATCGCCGTGGAGCCGCGCCGGAAAGTAGGTCTTCCGAAAATGAAGCGGGTAGCGGTCCGCCAGGGGGAAGGCCTTGCGCGTGTCGCGGCTGGCGATCACGATCTCGGCCGACATCAGCGGCATGCCGTTGGCCTCGCGGCGCGTGATGGTCCGCACCACGTAGTCGCGCTGCGGGGGCTTATCGAGCACCGTCAGGTATTCGCGCGCCAGGCGCACCGAATGCCGGGGTGAAACGGGCACCAAGCGGTCTTCGTCCATCGGCTCCTCCACGGTTAACGACCCTTGGTTTCGGCAGCAATCCCGAGACGCATTTCTCCGTGCGATCTCGCCGATTTCCGTCTCGAGAACGGCCGCGTGGGCTAAAAGCCCGCTTACTTCCCCCACCTCCCCCGGTCAGTGCTAGACCGCCGCGGCCGGACCCAGCGTCAGGCGCCGTCCCCGCCCCGACCGACCCGACCACTCTCAGTTAGGCCCCAAACGTCCATGGATCGACAAGGCTTAGTCCGGCTGCTCTTCATCGTCGGCTCGGTGTTCCTCGCGATGACCGTGTTGCCGAAGTTCTTCGGCGGCGGAAGCTCGAGCGGTCACCAGCCGCTGCGGCCGGAAAGCACTGTCACCGCTCCCGCGGCTTCGCGGCCGGCGGAGCGGGTGTGCGATCTGTTCGGCCCCGGGTTTCACGCGCAGGTCTCGTCGCAAGGGGGTGGCCTGAAGCGCCTGTACCTCGTCGAGGCGAAGTATCAGAAGGACGGTCGGAAGATCGACCTGTCCACGACGCCCGACCTCGAGTTCCACCGTCAACTTCGCTTCCAGTTCCGGAACCCCGCCGCGGGCATCACCGACGAAAACGCCCAGCTGGCGTTCGACTCGGTGGACTTCGAGATCCGGCGCACGGACGGCAAATCCTGCGAGCTCTACTACCAGGACGAACGCGTCGAGCTCGTGCAGACGCTCAAGACCACCGGGCGCCCGTACGAGATCGAAGCCACGGCGGTGCTGAAGAACAAAGACGGCACCCCGCGCAAGCACGCCCTCAGCGTCTACACCGAGGACTGGCGCACCGATGCCGAGACACACAGCGGTCACTTCAGCGTCAGCCCGCTCGTGACCCACGTCGAGTGCGTGTCGCAAGACGGCAACGCGACGCGCCTCCACCCGCCGGATTTCGAGCCGGAAGAATTCGAGAAATCCGAGCACTTCCCGAAGAACGCCACGAACAGCGGCGACTGGTACCAGCCTCCCGGAAAGCCGGCGCTGGCGGCGGTCTCGAACGCGTATTTCTCCCACGCGCTGGTGCCGCTCGCGGGCGGTTCGCCGGCCTGTCAGCTGTTGATCGAGGACCGCTGGGACAGCAAGCGCTTCGCCGCGAAGGACAAGGATCCGAACGCGGGCGCTTTGTACAGAGCGCGGCTCGCCTACGGCGCGCGCGAGCTCAAGCCCGGTGAAGAGGCTCGCTACTCGGTGCTCAGCTACGCGGGGCCGAAGGAGCGCCGCGTGCTCGAGGCCGCGGGTGGCGGGCAGCACGGCCTGATCGAGCTCATCGATCTCGGCTTCTTCTCGTTCATCGCCAAGATCCTGGTCGCGTTCCTGCTCAAGGTTTACAGCGTGATCCCGAACTGGGGGATCGCGATCATCGTGCTCACGATCACCGCGCGCACGCTGCTGTTCCCGCTCGCGCTGCCCGGCATCAAGGGCATGATCAAGATGCGCGAGCTCAAGCCCGAGATCGACGCGCTGAACGAGAAGTTCAAGGACGACCCGCAGCAGAAGGGCCTCGCCCAGATGGAGCTGTGGCGGAAGCACAACGTGAACCCGGTCAAGGGTTGCTTGCCGCAGCTGGCTTCGATGCCGGTCTGGTTCGCGCTCTACACGACCCTGCAGACCGCGGTCGAGCTCTACAACATCCCGTTCCTCTGGTTCCCCGACCTGTCCGCGGCAGATCCGTACTACGTGCTGCCCTTCATCATCGGCATTACTTCATTTTTTCAGCAGAAGCTGATGCCGATGCAGGGCGACCCGGCCCAGCAGAAGATGCTCTTGTACTTCATGCCGGCCATGTTCACGGTCTTCATGCTGTTTTTGCCGGCCGGCCTCGGGGTATACATGTTCACGAACGGCGTGCTCGGCATCATCCAGCAACAAGCAGTCGAGAGACACGTCCGCCGCAGTATTCGACCTGGCGGCGGCTCGGGGTCTGGGGATATCCGAGTGAAGGTCGTCGAAGACTCTGCGACGAGCCGCGAGGGTCAGGGCCGGCGCGATGGCGAGAACGGCTCGACCGATCGGCGCGGACGTCTGCTCCGGGAAGGTAAGACATGACGATGAGCGACACTGAAACCGAGGACCTGCCCGAGGAGGGCGGTTGGGATCTGGACGACGACGAGGACGGGGGCGACGAGGACGGCGTCGACGGAGAAGAGCCCGGGAACGAGACCGATGCGGCGCGCTCCGGCGAGGACGCCGAAGGTGGTCGCCGCCGCCGCGGCCGGCGCGAAGAGCCCTACGAGCCGAGCGATGCGCGCGCCAAGAAGGCGCTCGATTTCGTGTCGTCCGTGGTCGCCAAGATGGGCATGGACTGCCGAGTACGGCTGCGCCGCCCCACCGAGGGCAACGCGCCCGACGAGATCAACCTCGAGATCACCGGGCGCGACTCGGGACGGATCATCGGCAAGAAGGGCCAGGTGCTCCAGGCGCTCCAGTTCCTGGTCCACCGCGTCGTGAATCGGCCGGGTCTCGAGCGGCGTCACATCCTGGTAGACGCCGAGGGTTACCGGAACCGCCGGGACCTGTCGCTCGCCAGCATGGCGCGGCGGCTCGGCAAGCAAGCCGTGGACGAAGGCAAGATCATCACCTTCGAGCCGATGAACCCGCGGGATCGCCGCGTCGTTCACCTGGCGCTCGCCAAGTTCGAGGGCGTCATCACGCGCAGTGACGGCGAGGGCGATCAGCGGCGCGTGCAGATCATCCCGGTCCGCCGCCCGAGCGCCGCCGAGGGCTAGTCGGCCGGGGTTTTCCCAAGGGGGCGAGAGCCTTGCCGAAGCCCCCAAGAAGCCCCTTTCGTTCCGGGCGGGGCAGCCTTACATCGAAATTCGCCCCTGGTCCGTCCAAGTTACTGGGTTCGGCCCGGGCGGCCGCTACGAAAGGCGAAAGCGAATGTTGCTTCTGCGTGCTTGGTCGGTGTGCATGCTGGTGGGGTTGGTTGGTTGCGGAGGGCCAAAGGCCGTTCGCGGTGACGACGTGGCCGGGTTGGACGACCAGGCCATGAGCACCGGGCTCGACCGCCGCGACCTGCAGAAGATGCTGCATGAGAACATGCAGGCTCTGCAGACGTCTGCGGTGGTCAAGAGCTGGGAGGCCGAGAACCGGCCGGCGGTGGCCGTGATCCCGCTCCGGAACGAGACCAGCGAGCACATCGACAGCTCGATCGACGCGCTGCTCGCCGACATCGAGACCACGCTCGTCAACGCCGGCCACGTGCGCGTGATCAGCATGGAGCAGCAGCCGGCGCTCGTGGAAGAGATCAAGCGCCAGTATTCGGGCGCCTTCGATCCTTCTCAGATCGCGGGCTGGGGCAAGCAAGTGGGCGCGCGCTACGTAGTGACCGGCCGCGTCTACAGCAACGACGAACGTCAATCCGGCGAGCGCCGCGTGCAGTACTTCATGTTCATCCAGGTGCTGAACGTGGAGACCGGCGAGATCCTGTTCCAGCACAAGACCGCGGTGACGAAGGCGATTATTTAGTCCTCGCCGATGTACCGCTTCGTCGTGCTGCTGCTTGCGCTCTGGCTCTCCGCGTGCGCGAGCCACTCCGATCACACCAAGGCCATCCGCAGCGCGCTGGATGCCGGGCGGCCCGCCGAGGCGCTCGCTCTCGTCAACGAGCAGCTCGAGGTGGACAGCGCGAAGGAGCTGCCGGAAAAGACCGGCGGCAAGAACGCGCTGTTCCTGCTCGATCGCGCGATGATCTTGCAAGAGCTCGGCCGCACCGAGCTCAGCAGCCGGGATCTGGAGGTCGCCGACAAGGAAATCGACCTGCTCGATCTGTCGCGCAACACCGGTCACGACCTCGCCAAGTATCTGTTCAGCGACGACGCGGGGCCGTACCGCGCCCCACCGTACGAGAAGCTGCTCATCAACACGATGAACATGCTGAATTACCTGGTGCGCGGCGATCTGAACGGCGCGCGCATCGAGGCTCGACGGCTCAGCGTCATGCAGAGCTACTTTGCGAGCAACCCGGATCTCGGGCGCTCCCTGATCGGCCCCGGCAGCTACCTCGCCGGCTTCACCTTCGAGAAGAGCGGCAAGGCGGACGAGGCGCTGCTCCATTACGACGAGGCGCTGAGCTCCGCCGAGTTCCCTTCGCTTGCGGGGCCGGTGAAGCGCCTGCTCGACGCGGGCGGCCGGCGCTCGCCGCGGCTCGAGGCGGCCGCGGCCAAGGCCCCTGCCTCAGCGACCGAGGGCGACGCCGAGCTGCTCGTAGTCATCAACTACGGCCGCGTCCCGGCCAAGATCGCCAAGCGCGTGCCGATCGGGCTGGCCCTCACCTACGCCTCCGGCGCGATCAGCCCGGCCGACCGCAACCGCGCCAACTACCTTGCGGCGCAGGGCCTCGTGACCTGGGTGAATTACCCGGAGCTCGGCAAATCGCGCGGCAGCTACGAGACACCCGGGTTTGCCCTGAACGGCTCCTGGGCACAGCTCGAAGGCGCGCTGGCCGTCGACGTCGAAGCCAAGAACGCCTGGGAGCAGGCCAAGGGCGCGATCGTCGCCTCGGCGATCACGCGCATGCTGACGCGCGTCGTGGCCGGCGAGGCCGCGCGCAAGGCCGAAGGCGGCGTGGTCGGCGCGTTGCTCAGCCTGGGCGTGCAAGCGACGCTCACCGCCACGGACACGCCGGACACGCGCAGCTGGGCCACGCTGCCTGCGCGGATCGCGCTCGGACGGGTTCGCCTGCCCGCCGGGACCTACGAGGTCGAGCTCGTCGCGCGCGGAGTGAGGAAGAAGAAGCGCGTGGTGCTGAAGCCCGGCGGCTGGTCGGTGCTCTCGCACACCGTGCTGTTCTGAGCGGCTGTCGCCCGCTTCAGATGCCGTAGCGCTGGACCGCGTCCCGCTCGGTGTCCTTCAGGGCGCGCGCTGGCTTTTGCGCGGGCGCGCGGCCCGGACGGGCAGGTGACGCCGCCGCGGGACGCGCCGGTCGTACGGCCTTGCGGCGTGCAGTCGTCGAGCCGCGTTTGGCCGGTTTCTCGGCGCGAGGCTCGAGCTCGGCTTCGGGTTCGGCCTCGGACGCTGTTTCAGCGGCCGGGTCGGGGTTCGCGGCGGGCTCGAGCGCCGCCTCGGGCTCGGGCAGCGCCGCCGGTGCGGCTGCGCTCGCCGCCCGCGGCTCGAGGCTCGGGTGCGGCACGACGGCCTCGCCGGACAGCGGACGGAAGCGGTCGAAGTTGGAAGCCAGAAAGCCAGCCAGCGCCGCCGCGACGAACAAGCTCGCGCCGAGCAGCTTGCCGCGCCGTGGCGGCGCGCTCTCGAGCGGGACCGGGAGCGCGGTGACCACGGTCGCCGGTAGGGTCGAGGAGATCGACGACGCGGCCTCGCTCGAAGGTAAGCGCCGAGAAGACGGCGGCGGAGACGAGACAGCGAGCTTCTGGCTGTCGCTGCTCGCAGGCGCGAGCGAGAGAGCGCGCGCGATGGCTCGCCGCTTCACGTCGAGCTCGGCCGAACACACCTTCTCCACGAAGGCCGCGAGCGCCGGCTCGTCCGCGCGCTCGGGAGTCGCACGCAAGAGCTCGTTCGCCATCTCCGAGGCGCTCGCGAAGCGGTTCTCGGGCGAGTGCTCGAGCGCGCTCAAAACGACCCGCGAAAGCGCGGGCGGGAAACCGGGAAGCAGCTGGCTCGGCGGGCGCGGCCTCTCGCCGACGCGGATGCGTTGCATGATCTCGCGCGGCGTCTTGCCCGGGAACGGGTGCTGGCCGGTGCTCAGCAGGTAGAGCACGATGCCGAGCGAAAACAGATCCGCGCGCCGGTCGAACTCACGCCCGCGGATCTGCTCCGGCGCCATGAACGACAGCTTGCCGGTCACGGCGTTGGTGCCGGAAGCCGCGCCGCGGGTGGCGCGCGCCACGCCGAAGTCGATGAGCTTCGCCGCACCAGCGCCGGTCAGCATGATGTTCTGCGGCGAGACGTCGCAGTGCACGAGGCCGAGCGGGTGACCGGACGCGTCGCGGAGCTCGTGCGCGGCGTGCAAGCCCTTGCAGGCCTGAACCACGATCTCGACCGCAACACCGAGCGGGATGCCGCACGTGTGTCGCGCGTTCTTGATCAGCGTGCTCAACGACTCGCCGTCGAGCCATTCCATCACCAGAAACAGCACGCCCTCTTGCTCGCCGACGTCGAGGTACTGCGCGACGTTCGGGTGCTGGATCGCGGCTGCGTGGCGGGCTTCGTCCAGCAGCATCTGCTCGAGCGCTTGGCCTTCGGGGCCGTTCGCGAGCAGCGTCTTCAGCGCGACCACCTTCTGGAAACCGCGTGTCCCTCGTAGGCGTGCTGCCCACACGCGCGACATTCCACCTTCGGCGACCGGGAACAGGAGCTCGTAGCGCCCGAACGGTTCGCCTACTTGGAAATCGGAGAGACTACGACGCATTCTACTCGGGGTCGGTTTAACTCCACGGAGAGAGCAAGACGGCGGAGCAGAGCTCCGTGACAGCCGCGCCAGAGATGAGCGTCGCTGCCAGCTGCCGATGAACGCAACGGCGGCGACGACTCGATCATAATAGCGTGGGACGAAGCACCACGCCCACCTCTCACGGGTGAATCTGCCTGGAATTGCCCGCGAGCTCGCTTCGCACAGGCGGAGACCCGCGCGCAGAGGGTAGGCAAGTCGCCATCGCTCGAGGCAAGATCCGGACGCATGAAGCGCAAGCCGCGTTCCGAAACCAAGCGAACCGTCGAACGCAAGCAGGCGCGCGCGGCACAGCGACTCACAGCCGACCGCGAGCGCTTGTTCGAGCTCGAAGCGGGTGGAGCGCCGCGAGTTGCGCTGCAAGTGCCCACCCCTTCGGTGATCGACGCACACGTCGCGCGCGTGCGCTGCCCGCGTTGTGACGGAAAGCTCGAGCTCCAAGAGCAAGCGGCCGTCCCCATCGATGGTGCGCGCTTGCGCGAGGCGCGCCTGAAATGTCGGGCCTGCGGCGCCCCGCGCTCGCTCTGGTTTCGGATCCTGAGCGACGCCTCGAATTAGCGAAGCCGGGGGCGATGGGCTGCTTTCGTACTTCCGCCCACACCGGGCATTCGTGCCGGGTGGTGCCCGCCAATCGTTTCGATAGCGTCCGGGGCCGGAGTCGGCATGCTATACGGCCGTGCGAAAAATGCAGCGCTTGTGGCTGGGTCTCTGGTTCACGTTTTCCTCTCTGACGCTCGCTCTGCCGGCGAGCGCCCGCGGTCGCATGCTGACGGCCGAGCCGCGCGACGGAGAGAAGATCCGCATCGACGGCGAGCTCCGCGAGTGGCCGGCGAAGACCGCGCCGCTCTCCGAGGTGCTGCGCGGGCCCGCCCTTTCCGCCGGCGCCGTCGTTGGATACGACGCGAACCACCTGTATCTGGCGTTGCGCACCGCCGACAAACAAATCGCGCGCACCGCGGAGGCCGGTGACGCGGAAGACCATGCAACCCTGACCATCGCGTTCCCGCGCGGTCGCGACTACGCCACGTACGAGGTGCGCGTTCACCCCGGAAAGCCCGGTAAGTTCCCGGCCGTCGTTCGCATGAACGGCAAGACCGTGTCCGGGGCCAAGGCCGTCGAAAACCCGACCGACACGGGCCTGCATCTCGAAGCGCAGATCCCGTGGAGCGCGTTCCGCGAGGCCAAGACGACGCGTGTCGGCCTGCGCGCGGCGGTCGGTTACACGAACGCCGACTCGCCGGGGACCGTCAAGTCGGTGCTGTCGACCAGCCTGGGGCAAACGGCGACCGGCATGCCGCCGTTGCTGCTCGAGGGAGAGCAGGCGCTCGAGACGTTGCTCCGCGACAACGGTTTGTCCGATCTGGCGACGCGCGAGGCTTACGGCAACGTGGCCGGCGGAGCGATGTACGAGCGCGTCGCCGTGTTCGGCAAATTCCTGACCGTGAGCGGCCCCGACTTCCGGCAGGGCAAGGAGATGTCGTTCGTCGATCTCGGCTTCGGGTCGCAGGGCTCGGTGACCAAGGTCGAGCTCAACGACTTCGACGGCGACGGCCACGCCGAGATCGTCGTCAGAAAACGCGTGGGCGCGCGCGACAAGTACCGTGAGATCTTGGAGGTGATGCGGCTCGGCCGCGACGACTCGCCGTTCACGGCCTTTGCCCACGAAATCGCGGTCAAGACGCCGGACGGGCTGATCGCGAATCGGGTGAAGATCGACGGCGCTACCATCGAGGTTTCGCAAGGTAAGCACGAGGGCTTCGAGGCGGACGAATACGCCGAGCCGCTGCCGTCGAAGATGCCGAGCGTGCTGTTCCCGTGGCAAGGCCAGAAGAGCCGGACCTTCCGCTGGCAAGGCAGCGGCTTCGGCTCCGAGACGGACGCTCCGCCCACCAGCGCGCCGCGGAGCTCGAAGGGTTCGAAGTCGGAATCGAAATCGGAGAAGGCACCGGAGCCTGCGCGGCTCGCCCCCCGGCCACCGACGGCGGAGGAGATGCTGGACCGTGTCTACGCGCTGTACCGCAGGGAGCGGGGCGCCGGCGGCGGCAAGCCGCGCTTCGACTTCGTGACCGACGTGGTCGGCGACACCGCCCCGGAGCGCGTGTTGATCCACGGCAAGGACATCGTGGTCTTCGGCAAGGGCTTCCGCGGGGGCGCGAGCTACGCCTTCATCACGTGCGGCGTGGGCGATCCGAAGGACATCGTCGACGCGAGCGCCAGCGACCTGACCGGGGACGGCAAGGCTGAAATCGTGGTGCGCGCGGTGCTGCACGCCAAGGCCAGCAAGGCGCTCGGCGGGGACGTGGTGGATCGGCATGCGTTCCTCGTCTACGGCATCCGCGGCGAATCCCTGGTGCGGCTGTTCGGCGCCGAGACCGGCCGCTCCGTCGGTAAGAATCAGATCCTCGGCAGCATCAACATCAACCTCAACAAGTCCGGTAGCGGAGCGACGCGGATCGAGCTGCGCCCGTCGCGCGCGATCGGTTGGACCGAACAGACTTATCCGTTCCCGCCCGACACCACGGCGGCGGGCGGCCTCGAGCCGTTGCTCTTGCCCTGGACCCAGGAAAAGCGCAGCTACCGCTTCGACGGCTCGACGTTCGTCCGCGATTGACCGAAACTGCCGGCCCCATGCGCCCGCTGACGAGCCTGCTCGCGCTTTTGATAGCCGCGCCGCTCGTGCAGTGCCGGACGGCCGACAGCAATGACTACGTCTTCGAGAGCGAGACCGGAGGCTCGAACGGCAGCAGCAGCGGCGGCAGCGCCTCGCCGGCCGCTGGCTCGCCCGGGAGCAGCGCGGGGGGCAGCACGGCGACCCAGCGCGACCGGCCGGTGGGCGAGGAGTGCAGCAGCAACGCCGAGTGCGCCAACGGCCGCTGCATCGACGGCGTGTGCTGCGATCGCAGCTGCGCCAACTGTGACGCCTGCCGCTTCGCGCTCACCGGCAAGAGCGACGGCACCTGCGCGCCGGTCCTGGCGGGTCAAGATCCGCACGAAGTCTGCGAGGACGAGACCGCGACCAACCAGTGCGGCAACGACGGCACCTGCGACGGCGAAGGCGCTTGCCGGAAGGTCGGAACGAGCCACGTCTGCGCGGAGAGCGCGTGCGCCGGCGGAAGCTTCGTGCCGGCGGCGACCTGCGACGGGCTGGGGGCGTGTTCGACGCCGCTTCCCGAAGCGTGTGGCGCGAGCGTCTGCACGGCCAATGGTTGTCAGAAGTCCTGCGCCTCGCAGATGGATTGCGGCAGCGCGAGCTACTGCAAGCTCTCGGGCAGCGGCGGCACCTGCACCGCCAAGAAGCCGAGCGGAGCGGGGGCGAGCGAAGCCTTCGAGTGCTTGTCGAAGGTCGTCGCCGACGGAGTCTGCTGCGATCGCGCCTGCACGGGCTGCCAGGCGTGCTCCGGGGCACCGCTGACGACTGCTCCCAAGGGGCAATGCTCGAACATCGTCGCAGGGCGCGTCGCTCACGACGCCTGCGAAGAGTCGGACGAGCAGTGTGGAACGAGCGGGACGTGTGACGGCACCGGGGCCTGCGCGAACAAGACGGGCACGTGCGACGACGGCGACGGCTGCACCTTGGACGACAGCTGCCGCAGCGACGGCACGTGCAAAGGCATTGCGCGAACGTGCGACGCTGCTCCCGCGTGCTACCGCAGCACGACCTGCTCCCAAGGCGAGTGCAACTACACCGAATTGGTGCCCGACGGCGAGACGGACGCCAAGTGCCCGGTGCTCATGGGCCGCTGTTTTCAGGGGACCTGCGTGCGGTGCGCCACTGACGAGAACTGCAGCGGCAATTCGATCTGTGACCCGCTGACGCACGAGTGCGTCGCCCCAGCTCAGTAAGGCCCGGACGAGAGCGTGAGCTTCAGCGCTTGGCGCGGAGCGGCGCGGCTTCGTTGGCCTCGAGCTCGGCCAGGGCTTGGGCCAGCTCTTCCTGCTCCGCCGCTTCCAGATCTTGCGCGGACGCTCGCACGCGGGCTGCGGGCGCGGGCGCCGGATCGGGCGGCAAGATGCCCATCTTCTGCTTCAGCTTGACCAGGTCCTCGTCGAGGCCATGGGTGGCCTCGAGCTCGTGGAACTTGTGCCGGAGCACGTCGCCCGTGAACTGCTCGTTGAGCTCGGCGTGGGCCTCGGCTTCGGCCTCCATCCGCTCGATCTTGCCCGCCATGTCGTCGAAGGCCTCGAACGCGCTGGCGTTGCGCATTCCGCTCATCGTCTCCTGAATCGAGCGCTGCGCCTCGGCGCGCTTCTTGCGCGCGATCAGCAGGTTCTTCTTGCGCTTGGCCTCTTCGATCTTGTTGTTGAGCGCGCGGAGCGCGAGCTTCAGCTGCTCGACTGCGTGGGCCTGCTTCTGGTGCTGCTCTCGGAACTGCTCGGCCTGGCCGTCGTGCTCTTTCTTGCGCGCGAGCGCCTCCTTGGCGAGGTTCTCGTCGCCTGCGCGCAGGGCCAGCATCGCCTTTCGCTCCCACTCGGCGGCGAGCGCCAGCTGTTCGGCGACCTGTTTCTCGAGCCGCTTTTCGTCGGCGATGCTCTCGCCGACCTGCTTTCGCGCTTCGTTGAGCTGCGCGTTCATGTCCACGACGATCTGATTCAGCATCTTCTCGGGATCCTCCGAGCGGCTGATCAGATCGTTGATGTTGGACTTGAGGAGCGCGGCGAGCCTCGAAAAGATTCCCATGTTGGTCTCTGATTCACTGAGGTTGGCGGAGCTTCTGCAGCACGGGCACGTGTTCGGCGAGCGCCAGATCCATGTCCGCGAGGACGGCTTCGAGCTCGCCGAGATCGGCGCTCTCGAGCTCGAGCGCCGCCGACAGCACGATGCGCTGTTGATCGAGGCCGTAGGCGGCGTGGAGCAGCGCGCTGTGATTCAGCTCGAGGAGCTTCTGCAACAACCCGAGCTTCGCCGACGGCTCCGTGGGAACGTCGCCGATTGCGGCGCGAAACACCAATACCGGTGGCGAGAGCTTGAGGCCCACGAGCGGCCTGCCGACGCCGGAGCCGATCACGTAGGTTCCGTCCGGCAGCCGCTCGAACGGCCGCTCGAGACGGGTGAGGAACGCCTCCAAATCCGCATCCGCCTGGATCATCGACGCGGAGCCTACCACGTCTCTCCGAACGGGCCGCTCAACCGGCGGTTTCGAGCGGCTTGCCGTCGCGGCTGCGGCGCACCGGGACCACGTCGTCTGGGCGCGGCGGCTCCGGCTGAATCGTGACGTGGTCGAGCCCGTAGACTTCGCGCAAGCGCTCGGCCACGACGCGGCACACGTCCGTGCCATGGCTGCCGCGCTCGAGGACCACGTGCGCCGTCAGCGTGTCGAAGGCGTCGGAGATCCGCCACACGTGCAGGTCGTGCACCTCGGCGACGCCTGGGCAAGCCACGATGGTGCGCTCTACGGCCGCGACGTCGAGATCCGGCGGCGCCCCCTCCAGCAAGATGGCGGTGGTTTCGCGCAACACGCGGTAGCCGCTCCACGCCACGAGCACGGCGATACCCATCGACAGCAGCGGATCCGCGCGCACCAAGCCGAACCAGGTGACGGCGACGCCAGCCAAAATCGCCCCCACCGAGCCGAGCGCGTCGGACAGCACGTGGGCGAGGGCGGCGCGCACGTTGATGCTGTCTTTCTGGCCGCGCAAAAGCAGCCAGGCCACGAGCAAGTTCACCAGCAGGCCGAGCACGGCCGTCACCAGCAGCATCCGGCCGTTGACCGCGACGGGCTCGAGCCAGCGCTCGATCGCCTCCTTCACGATCAGCACGGACACGCCGGCGAGCAGCATGCCGTTCACGAACGCGGCCAGCACCTCCGCGCGGCGCAGGCCGTAGGTGGTGCGCTCGGTGCGCGGTCGCGACGCCATCTGCGCGGCGATCAGCGCGAGCCCGAGCGCGCCGGCGTCGGCCAACATGTGACCAGCATCGGCGATCAGCGCGAGGCTCCGCGCGTAGAGGCCGACCGCGACCTCGATCAACATGAACGACGCCGTGAAGATCAGCGCGAGCCGCAGCGCCCGCCGAGACGCATCTCCGTGGTGATGGCCGTGGCCACCGTGCGCGCCATGGCCACCGCGCGCGCCATGGCCACCGCGCGCGCCATGGCCACCGTGCGCGCCATGGCCACCGTGCGCGCCATGGCCACCGCGCCGCCGCCCCGAGTCGGGGCCGTGGTCATGCTCGTGGTCGTGCGCGTGGCCCGTCACGCCCCGACTGTAGCCCGGATCGGCACCCGGGCAAAACCTTCGTCAATTCAAGAGGTTACGACCTGGTCGCAAAGAGTTGTGCGGCGCCGCTGGCGCTCGGCACCCGCCTACGTAGACTCGGCCATGTTTGAGAAAAGCCCGCGCGAGTGCCTGACGTTCGACGACGTCATGCTCGTCCCCGCGTACAGCGAGGTCCTGCCGGCGGAGGTGGACGTTCGCACCCGCCTGACCCGCGGCATCGAGCTGAACGTGCCGATCGTGAGCGCGGCGATGGACTCGGTGACCGAATCCAGAGCTGCAATCGCGCTGGCCCGCCAGGGCGGGCTCGGAATCATTCACAAGAACCTGCCCCCGCGCGAGCAGGCAGAAGAGGTGGATCGGGTCAAGCGCGCCGAGAGCGGCATCATCTTGAACCCGGTGACGGTCCGGCCGTCGCAATCGCTGCGCGAAGCCCTGGCCGTGATGCGCGCTCACGACGTATCGGGAGTGCCCGTGGTGGAAGGCGATCGCCCCGTCGGTATCCTCACGGCGCGCGACATCCGCTTCGAGAAGAACCTCGATCAGCCGGTGAGCGCGTTGATGACGACCAAGCTGGTGACGGTGACGTCGGGCGTCGCCGCGGAGGAAGCTCGCGAGCTCCTGCACAAGCACCGGATCGAGAAGCTCTTGGTCGTCGAATCGGGCCGCCTGGTAGGGCTGATCACGATCAAGGACTTGCTTCAGGCCGAGCGCAACCCGCTCGCGGTCAAGGACGAGCGCGGCCGGTTGCGCGTCGGCGCCGCGATCGGGCCGGGCGGCGATCGGCTCGAGCGGACTGAGGCGCTCGTGGAAGTCGGTGTGGACGTGATCGTGATCGACACCGCCCACGGCCACAGCAAGGGCGTGATCGACGCCGCGCGCGACACCAAGAAGCGCTTCCCGAACGTGCAGCTCGTGGCCGGCAACATCGCCACCGCTGACGCCGCGCGCGCCTTGATCGACGCCGGGGTGGACGCAATCAAGGTCGGGATCGGTCCGGGTAGCATCTGCACCACGCGCATCGTCGCCGGCGTGGGCGTGCCCCAGATCACCGCCATCTCCGACTGCGTCGAGGTCGCCGAGCGCCAGGGCGTGCCGGTGATCTCCGACGGCGGCATCAAGTACTCGGGCGACCTGACCAAGGCCATCGCCGCCGGCGCCTCGTGCGTGATGATAGGTTCGCTGTTCGCGGGTACCGACGAGGCCCCGGGCGAGCTCGTGTTGTTCCAGGGCCGGAGCTACAAGCAGTACCGTGGGATGGGCTCGATCGGCGCGATGAAGAAGGGCAGCCGCGACCGTTACGGACAGGCCGGCACCGCCGACGAGAAGCTCGTCCCCGAAGGCATCGAGGGGCGTGTCCCGCACCGCGGCGCGATTGCCGCGATCGTGCTGCAGCTGATCGGCGGGTTGCGCTCGGGCATGGGTTACACGGGCAGCCGCAACATCGCCGAGCTCCGCTCGAACGCCAAATTCATCCGCATCACCGGGCAGGGCCTGCGCGAATCGCACGTCCACGACGTGATCATCACCGAGGAAGCGCCGAACTATCACGTTTAGGCGGGTGCGCCGAGGCCCCGCGAGGACATGAGTCAGATCGGGATCCTGGGCTCGGGCAGCGTCGGTGAGACGCTGTCGGAGGGGCTGTTGGGCAAGGGCTACGCCGTGATGCGCGGCACGCGCGAACCGGCAAAGCTCGCCGATTGGAAGACCAAGGCCGGGGAGCGCGCGAGCGTCGGCAGCTTCAGCGAGGCCGCGGGTTTCGGCGAGATCGCGATCCTGGCCGTGAAGGGCGGCGCCGCCGAAAAAGTCATCGAGCTGTGCGGCGGAGCGCTCGACGGCAAGCTCGTGATCGACACGACCAACCCGATCGCCGACGAGGCGCCGGTGAACGGCGTGATTCGCTTCTTCACCGGCCCGAACGAGTCCTTGCTCGAGCGGCTCCAGCGAAAGGCGCCGAAGGCGCGGTTCGTGAAGGCGTTCTCGTGCGTCGGCGCATCGGTCATGATCGATCCGGATTTCGGCGGGCAGAAGCCGAGCATGTTCATCTGCGGCAACGACGACGGCGCACGCGCCGAGGTCGCGCGCTTGCTCGCGAAGCTCGGCTGGGACGTCGAAGACATGGGCAGCGCCGAGGCCGCGCGCGCCATCGAGCCGTTGTGTATGTTGTGGTGCATCCCGGGCTTTCGCGGCGGCAGCTGGTCGCACGCCTTCAAGCTGTCGAAGAAGTGAGCGTCACCGGTTTGCCGCTGAAATCGACGCTGCCGAAATCCGCGAGGCCCTGAGAGACGATCGTCGTGGTGTCTCGGGGCAACACTCGAGATGAAGCCATGTTGCCCACGATGGCGACACGAGCTTGCTTCCCGTTCGCCCGCGCTCAGCTGGTTTCGAAGCCGTAGGCGAGCCCCAGGCCCACCCCCAAGCTCGTCACGGAACCGATGCCGGGGGCGCACGAGCCGAGCCGATCACTCGTCAAGCGGTGGGCCGTGGCGTCGAGCCGCCCCACGAGCTGGACATGCGGTCCGAGGAACAGCGCCGCACCCGCGCCGCCACCGAACGCGATGCCGCCACCCCCGGTCTGCGAGCAGGAGAAGCTACCGGCCGGGGCGAGCCCCCCGGGCTCCTGCTGCACCCCGCGCGCCGACACGTCTTGTAGGCCGTAACCGACGCGCAGCGCCACGAACAGCCCCAGATCGTTCGAGCGCCACGGCTCGAAGCGCCCCCCGAACCACAGACTCGTCACGCCGTACTCGGCCCAGATCAAGTTCGGACTGCGTGCGTTTTCGACCTCTCCGAGCTCGGTGCGCGTGAGCTCTAGGCCGAGCTCGACGGACGCGGCGGCGCGCAGCCACGCGCCGACACCGTAGAGTGCGCCGTAGCCTCGATCTTCCGAGTACGAGCCCTGCTCTCCCAGGCGCGCGTTCAACGAAAGGTCGAGCTCGAGCCCGAAGTCTCGCTCGGCCGGTGCGGCAGCCGGTGCACGCTCGGCCTCGCGCTCGGGCGGAACGGGAGGCGCGTGCGCGGGCTCTGGCGTGAGCGCTACGGCCGGCGCCGTGGGAGGCGGAGGAGCCGGCGCGGGCGGCGCGGTCTCGACCGGAGCGGGTGGAGCCGGAGCCGCGCTCGACGGCACTGGCCCGGGCTCCGGCTCGGGCGCTGCGGGAGTTGGCTCGGCCGCGGCTTGCTCCGCCGCTGCGGGTTCCACGGTGTCCGGGGCGGGCTCCGATGCCGGCTGAGCCGAGGCCGGGCGAGTCAGAGCGAACAGCAGCAGCGAGACCGCGGAGCGGCGCATGCCGCGAGCGTACACGAATCCGGATCAGAGTACCGGCCGCGTGTGCGCCGGCGCTTCCGAGGGGCTCGGCAGCACCCAGTCCGCCTTCGAAAGGCCGTCCTCGACCCGGGCGAGATCCACCCCGGGGTCGAGAAAGGGCCGGCCGCGACGGCCGTTCAGCGCGACGCGCGAGTCGGCGCGCACCTCGACGGGGCCGAGGCCGCGTTGCTCGAAATCATGCTGGATGTGTCGCGCGAGCTGCAGGATCAAGTCCGGCTGACTCGACATCTCGCTCTCCTGGAGACCCGTCAGGTAGGTACGCGGACTCACCCGCCAGACCTGACCCGTGCGCGGGCTGTGCACGACGAAGCTGGTGTTTCCGCCCTTCGCGCGCACCATCACCCGCCAGGAGAAGCGCATCCCCTGCTCGTGCCACAGCACATTGCCGCCGTAAGCCAGGAAGCGCAGCGGCATTGCCAGCTGGATCGCGCAGTACGTGAGGCCGACGGCGACCGCCGCGCGCTGGAAGGGCGTCGCACCTACCGGCTCGCTGCGCGGCGTCTCGAGCTCGGGTGCGGGAGCGCGACCGAACAGCTTGCGCGCCCGAGCGAGCCAGGCGCGGGGCCAGTCCGGATCGAAGAAGATCAACGCCGACAGCGTCATGATCACCGGGAACATCCCGATCGGAAACAGCAGCCGCGTGAACGTGTGGAACACGATCACCGCGGCATAGGCGTAGGGCCGCGTGCGCCGGTACAGGAGAAAACCGACCACCGTCGAGTCGAACAAGAACCCGCACCAGCTCATGATCAGCGGCGCCAGATCCCAGGTGAAGAATGGCCCGATAAGCGGCAGGTGCGTGCTTTTTCCGAGCCAGATCCGCAGTGGTTGCGCGTGGATCAGCCAGTCGGTCTGCGCCTTCGCGAGCCCGGCGAACACGTAGACGATGCCGATCTGGGCGCGGAACAGATACAACCATCCGACCGGCACGTGGCTCCGGCGGATAGCCTTCCAGAGCCAGGCGTCGACCGACAGCGCTCGGTGCGCCGGCGACACGCTGAGCAGCCAGGCCAGGAGCGCCGCCAGGTAGTTGTGGTTCAGGTACGTGCTGACGTCGATCAGCTGGAAGTAAGTGAGGCCGAGCGCGAAGGCCGGCGCCGTCAGCCGGAACGCGAAGCCAACCGTCATCGACAGGGCGAGCAGCGCCAGCGCCACGAACAGCGCGTGCATGCCGCCGGCCGAGAGCGGCTCGACCCACGAGAACCCCCAGTACTTGAAATGAAAGCGCGGGGCGACGAACAGCCGCTCGACCCAGCCGTAGTACAGGAAGCGCAGCATCGACACCGACATCGCCGCGCCGAACAGGACTCGGAACGCGACCAGCCAGGCGATATCGACGTTGCGGAGGAAGCGGGACATGGCTCCTGCCCGCCTAATCCGTATCGCCCTCGACTCCCGCGGGAAGCTTGAGCCCGATCGGACTGCCGTCCCCGAACAGGTCGGTTTTGAGGAAGTCCGTGAGCACCTTGATCGCGGCGTAGAGCTCCTGAGCTTGCTCCTTCGTCGCGCTCGGGAGAGCTGGAAATGCCTGGACCGCCGCGAGCGCGTCGTCGGTTGCGCGGATCACGTCCGCAGCCAGCTCGGCATGGCCGGCCGCGACCAACCAGTCGTCGAAGCCGAGGCCCTCGCCCGCGTCTCCGCAGCCCTGGAAAAGGCTGCGGAACCCGAGCAAGTTCTGGCGAATGGCTTCGGTGCCCACGCCGGCATACGGCGACTCGGGCTCCCCCACCGGGTGCGTCAGCGTGTAGCCCGCAGGCACGCCGAGCTTCCAATCCTTGACCTCGCGCTCGATGTAGACGAGCGCCCAGCCGAGCACGTTCAGCGACTCTTGCGGGGTCGGATAGCCGCTCGCGCTCACGAACGCTTCGCGGAACTCACCCTCGCGGTAGGTCTCGGACAGCGCCTGCGCCCGCTCGCGGATGTCGGCCGAGAGGGCCCGCGCATAGCGGACCTTCTGCGACAGGAGCTGCTCCTCGCCGAGCTCCGCCCAGGTCGCGGCCGTGGTCGAGCTCGCTGCGCACGCGGTGTCGAAACCAGGATAAAATAGCAGGTACTCGAGCGCGTACAGCCCGCGCGCCGAGATCAGCACGCTGTCCATGCCCCTGGTCTCGAAGCCGAGCGAAGTGACCTGGTCCTCGACGCGGCAGCGCGCCACCGCCGGCCAGCCGTAGATCGAATCGCGCAGGCCCTGGCCGAGGTACACGTCCTTGCCCGCGCTCTCGTTCCTGCTCGAGAGCGGGCCGAACTGAAACAGCTCGACCTGGGACCAGCGCTCCATCGACCGCGTCCAGGCGCTCGCCGCGCGCTCACGCGACTCGTCGCTCGGCTCGGAGGCGTAGGCGGCAACCCGGGCGTCCAGCTCGATGGCGGTGTTCTCGAATTGGCAGAGCTGCCAGGCGGCGCAGTCGACCGCCGCAGCGCGCAGCGCCTCTTGCGTGAACTCTGCCTGGCTCACCGGCGCGGGGCCGCAAGCGATGGCAGGCGGCGGTTCGACTCCGCTGTCGCCTGCGGAAGACTCATCGGAGCCGGCGCTGCCCGCCTGGGCGTCGCCGGCCGCACCACCGCTGCCGACGGGCGACGCGGGCTGTGCCGCACCACCGGTCCCAGCTCGGCCACCCGTGGCCTGAGTGTGGCCGCCGTTCACGGAAGCGGGCGCTTTGCCGTCGTAATAGTGCTCGTCTGGGGTCTCGGTGCGGCAGGCAAACGCCGCCACGAGACCACTAATGGCGAGCGCCAGCGGCCGAGAAACGGCACGCTGGCGCTCGAAGGGACGGCGAGGCTCGATCACTGCTCGCCGACGTCGAGGATCGCCAGCAACACGCCGTCGGCATGGTTGCTGGTCGAGGCCGCGACGCGCTTTCCGTCCGCCGAGGCGGTGACGCGGAAGAAGTGGGACGTCGGATCGGTCAGCGCGTCGTACGCGAACACTCCGCCTTCACCGACCGAGCCGTCGAGCTCGCCCTGGGCGGTCGCGAAGAACAGGGCCGGGTTCGGGCCGAGCCGACCGGCGTACACGAGCCGATCGTCCGGCAGAGCCAGCATGTCGCGCCCGCGGTCTTCGGTGTTGCCGAGGTTCAAGCCCTCGCTCTGTACCACGAAGGTGCCCTGCTTACCCCAGCTGGTGTCCAGGCCTTCCGGCAAGATCCCGACCGAGATCATGTCGACGCCGTCGGTCGTCTCCCAGCCGAGGCTGGACATCCCGTTCGCGACCGTTGCGCGGCCGTAGCCGGTGGTCACGTAGCGCCCGCTCTTCTGGACGGCGACGCCGTAGCACTCGGCCACGCCGCCGTCGCTGAGGAACGGGTTCGTGCGGACCACGCCCGGCGAAGCGATGCCGAAGCCGAAATCCGGATCCGGGTTGCCTTCGGGGGTGAGCTTGATGAGCACGATGTGGTTGCCGAGACCTTCGCCGTAGTTCGTGTAGCCACCGCTGACGATCGAGCCGTCGGCGAGGACGATACCGCGACGGCCACCGTCGCTGAAGGTGCCGCCCGAGTTGTACGAGAACACCTCGCCGTCGTTGAAGTCGGGATCGAGCGAGCCGTCGTCGGCGAGGACGCGCGCGATGTAGCGATCGTTGTCGGTGCGCTGCACGGCCGGGTCGCCCGTCGTCTGACCGGCCCTGGCGGGACCGAAGCCGAACACGACGACCTTCTCTTCGCCGCTGCTCCGGTCGAGCGCGACGCCCCACGACTGGTCCGAGGGACCGGTTGCGCCCGTCCAGGACGCCGCATCCGCGTCGGTCCAGCCGAAGTCGAGCTTCCGGATGCCCTTCTCGCCGAACGAATCGACGAGCTCGCCGTCGGAGTCGAGGCGGAGCAGCACGACGTCGGTACCCTTGCCCGATTCGTCACGGACGTTTGCCTGAACGATCAGGTCGCCGTTCTCGAGCTCGACCACGCCGAGCGATTGCTCGTCGCCGTCGTTGACCACGATCTCGCTCGGGCCCGAGGCGCCGCCCTCGCCGCCCGCGCCCTGGCTCGCGCCGCCTTCGCCGCCCTCTCCGGCTTCCGGTTCTTCCACGACGCGCTCGCGCAGGTTGAAGCTGACGATGCCCTGGTCTCCGAAGCTCTCGTCGAGCTCGCCATCGGCGGTGAGGCGCACGACCGCGACCTTGCGATCGGTGCTGGTGTCGGCACCGATGTGGCCGGAGCCGTAGATCTTGCCGTTGGCCGCGAAGTTCAGACCGCGCAGGTCGTTCACGCCCTCGAGCAGCACGTCGCTGCTCTTGGTGACGGGACCGCCCGGTTCCGGCGCGCCGCCCGAGCCAGCCTCGCCGCCCGGCTCCTCGCCGCCCGCTGCACCGCCACCGCCCGGCTCTTCGGAGCCTGCTGCGCCGCCGCCGCCGCCGGTCGCGGCCTTGCCGCCGGTATCCGCCGCGCCGGCCGTGCTCGCGCCGCCCGTGGAAGTCTTACCGCCCGTCGCTGCCTTGCCGCCGGTGCTCGGGGACCCGCCCTGACCTGTGCCGTCGTCCGAGTCATCGCCGCAGGCGACGAGGGTCGAGGCGCCGAGCACGGCCCAAATGCTGCCAACCAGAACAAGCTGAGATCGTTTCATGAGTCTCCTAAGGGTGTGCTTCCGAATCGCACACCCTGGTACCAGCGGCGCCATGAACTTGCAAGTCATTTTCATTAAGGAACCACAGCGCGATTCGTCCTGGATTGATTGCCGCGGTCAAAACTCGACTTGGGCGCCGACCTGGACCCAGCGCGGTGCATTCGGCCTCGCCCCGTAGGGGCGCCGCGAGACGATCGAATGATCGTTGAACACGTTCCGGACGTGCGAGTAAACCTTGATGCCGCCCGACACGCGCACGGCGCCCGTGGCGTCGACCACGAGCTGTTCGTCGGTGTGCAGAGAGGACTCGATCGCGCCCGGCCCGGGCTGCTCACGCATCTTGGACACGTAGATCAGCGCAGCCGAGACGCCGAAGCGCCCGGTCTCGACGCCGGCGTTCGCGCGCAGCTCGTGGCGCGGGACGTACGGCATCTCGTCGCCGGGCTCGACGAGGCCCGAGCTCCGCAAGCTCGGGCTCGGCTTGAAGATCGGATCTTCCGAGTCGAAGCTGTTCCTGAACTCGGCGAAGGTCAGCGTGTAAGTGAGCCCGAGCGGCAGCTTGACCGAGCCTATCGCGGGCTCGTGCGCGAGATAGGCTTCGAGGCCGTAGATCCGCGCTTGTCCGGCGTCGAACTGGCGATCGACGTCGCTGCTGACGCAACCACTCGACATCGTGCAAACGTCGGTGAGGTTCGAGTAGTCGTTGTAGAAGCCGATCAGCTCGGCGCGCAGCGGTTCGTCCGTGTAGCGGAGGCCGCCCTCGTAGTTGATGCTGAGCTCCGGCTCGACCGATTCTCCGCTGCCCGGCGCGGGCGGGCTGAAGCCGCGATAGACGCCGGCGAGAACGCCGAGGTGCTCGGTGAGGCCGTAGAACGCGCCGATGCCGGGCAGCGGCACGTGCAAGACCTGGCTCGACTCGCCGCCGTTCAGATAGTCCTCGGTCTTCGAGTGGATCACCTCGAGGCGCGCGCCGGGCGTCACGGTCAAACGGCCGATGGTGATGGCGTCGATCACGTGCAGCCCGAGCGACTCGCTCTGGTCCTGGTTGCGCACCGTGACCTGGGTGGGCCCTCCATCGGGCAGCAGCTCGCCGCCCACGATGTCGAAGGCGTTCTGGCTGTGCAGGCGCTCGATGCGGTCCTGGTGCAGGCGCGCGCCGTACTCGAGCCGGTGCTCGAAGGGTCCGGTGCTGGCGGCGTAGCGAGCCTGGATGTCCAGGCCCTGCGAGACGAAATCCCGTTGATTGGGGCCGATCAGGATCGCCTCGCCCGCGGTGCTGTCGAGCTCCCCGCGCAAGATGCCGAGATAGGAGGCGTACTCCGGCGCGTCGGGGTTGGTGACGATGTCGAAGATCGACGCGCCCCGGAAGCCGTTGACCTTGCGCCAGATCCGGAAGAAGTCGTGACGATACAGGGTGGTGGTGATCGACAGCCGCGAGGTGGGCTCGATCACGTGGCTCAACGCGAACGAGGTCCGGTGCCAGCGCATGCGATCGAGCTGGCTCGCGCCGTAGCGGCTCAGCGGCGCCTTGCGAAAATCCGCGTCCGTGAGGCCTAGGTAAGTCTCGTTCGAGATTTCATCCGAGTACGTGGCCTTGAGCCAGAGCTCGTTCTTCACCCCGCCCGGGCGAGAGAGTGAATGGAAGCCCTTGAACATCCACTCGTTGCGGTGAAATCCGCTGTCGCCGTCGTTCGGTAGCTCCTTGAAGCCGTCGGCGCCCACGTGGACGCCCTCGATCACGAAGCCGTTGTTCTCGTCGCTCGCGCCGAAGTAACCGTGCAGCTTGTTGTAGCCGTATTGCCCATAGGCCGCGTCGAGCGCGCCGGAGGGCGTGCTCGGGGGGTTCCTGGTGATGAAATCGATCGCGCCGCCGATCGTCTGCGGCCCGTAGATCAGCGCCGAGGGGCCCTTGAGCACCCGCACCTGGGTCATGCGGGTCACGAGCGGAAAGTAATACGCTGCAGGAGCCGAGTACGGAGCCGGCCCGAACAGGATGCCGTCCTCCATCAGCGTCAGCTTCTTGCTGCGATCGGGGTTTACCCCGCGGATGCCGATGTTGGGGCGCAGGCCGATGCCGTCTTCGCCGCGCGAGTACACGCCCGGCACGCTCTGCAGCACCGAGTGCGGATCGTCGTAGTTGTAACGCTCGAGCTCCTTGGTGCGGATCACGTGCGCCGAGCCCGGCGTACGCGCCACGCGCGCGCCGAGGATCGTCACTTCGCCGGCCGGCTCCGCCGATGGCGGCGCGGGAGCGGTTGCGGGGGGCGCGTTCGGCACGGGCTCGGAAACCGGGGCCGGCGCGGGGGCGGCCGGAGGCGGAGCGTCTGGTTCGGGCTCCTGGGCTCGCGCGGCGAGGGGGGCGAGCGCGAGCAACGCACCGAGACAACTGGCTGAATATCGAGGGGTCACGCGGTTTCGGGGGTGCCGTACCACGCGCAGCTGATGTTGAAAATCAGATTCAACAAGGCCGCCCGGGGGCCCCTCCCGGACGGGTGATCGCCGTCAGGCGCCCTGTACGCAAGCTGACTCAGGTCGGCTCAGCCTGGGCCGCCGCCGGCCTCGGACGCGAGCACGCACACGCCGTCGCGGCAGAGCTGGCCCGACGGACACGGGAACTCCGCCGGGCCGCACGGCCGTTCGCCCGGCGCACAGGGCACGTTGTCGATGCCGAGGAAGCGACGGCGTGACTCGGCGCGACACGGGCAGCGGTAGGCGCCGAGCACTTCGGTCAGGCACGCCGCAAACTCCTGGCTCGGCTCGCTCATGCGCAAGCGCGCGACGCAGCCGTCCTCGCCCATGTCGGCGACCACCCAGCCGTTGGCGCGGCAGCCCGTCTGGTTCTGGCAGTCGTCGGCGACCTTGTTGAACCAACCGTTGAAATCACAGGGAAAGTCGTTCACGCCGACGCAAGCACCCTCGGGGCGCTGCTTGCAGCTCGTGAACGGCGGCTCGCCGAACGGCACCTCGAGGTCCACGAGCTCCGCCTCGTCGAACGGGTTCGATGGCCCGAGATCGATGCCGCCGTTCGGGTCGTCGAGCAGATCGGCCCTCCGCGAGCACGCGCCGCCGAGCAGCAGCAGCACGCCGAACCCGAAAAACGCGCTGAACCGGCGTTGCTTCATTGGACGCGCTTTCGTTCATCGGGCGTCAGGCTGCGAAACCACACGATCTCGTACGGCACCGAGGCGAACTGGCGCTGCGACACGACCTGCACGTCGACGTCTACCGGCAACGGGCCCGAGCGCGCCCGAGCGCGAGCGTCGTCGAGTGTGCGCGCGATGCCCGAATAGGTGGTGATGAACAGCGACGTGTCGTCGGTCTGAAGCCGCAGCGCATACAGCACCCGGTGCAGCTTGTAGCCGCCCCCCGGCTCGCTGCGCGCCACGAACACGCCGATCGTATCGAGCGTCGGCTCACGTTCGTCCACGGAGTCGGCGGAGCAACCGAGCAGGAGCAGCCCGAACCCCAGGAACACGCGGCGCAACAGCATCAAAACCCCACCCGGATCCCGGCATCGCAGGTCATGACGAACGCTCCGTACGGAAAAGCTTGGACCGCTCGCAGCTCGCCGGCAACGCCGAAGCCCTGGCTCGTGAGCCACCACAGCCCGCCGCCGACGCCGACGTAAGCATCACCGGCGCGACGCCAGGTTTCGAGGTCCTGGTCCCAGTCGTTGCCGCCCTGATCGACGGCGTATCCGAGGTCGTGCCGCGCATGCACGGTGACCTGGATGTCGTGCTGCGCGTAGCCGGCCGCCGCCAGCGCGAACGGCCGGAGCCCCGTGCTGGCGAACGGGTCCGTGCCGAACACGTGCGTGGCGCGGAGCTCGCCCGAAAACGGCACGAAGTCGACCCCTCCGCGCGGCTTCGGCCCAGCGCCAGAAAACGCGTAGCCGAAGCGCGCCCCGAGCAGCGTGTTCTCGTTGAGCAGATGTTCGTAGCCGAGCACGATCCGCACCGGCGTGGTCCCCACTGCGAGCGGTTCGTTGGTGTAGACGGGGCGTCCAGTGTAAGTCGCTCCGTCGCTCTCGCGATAACAGGCGTAGCCCTCGTTCTCCTGACTCGGAACGCTGCAGGCGCCGGTCCCGGAGACCACGCCGAGGCCCGCTTCCAGATCGAGCGCGAGCCAGTGGTGCGACCGCTCGTCGAGCTCGCAGAAGCCGTCCCAGCCGCAGCTCGTCCCGCCCTCACAGTCCGAGTCGGAGCGGCAGGGGATGCGCTCGACCGTGGCGCTCGGGCAGCCCAAGAGGCCCGGCGGACAATCGGCGGGATCAGGGCAGCGGGCGGGGGCCGAGGCGGAGCGCGCGAGCTCCGTGTCGTGTTTGATCGTGACGCGATAGGGGCTGTGCCGCGAACCGCTATAAGCGATCACGCTGCCGGCGGCGTCGTGGATGCGGACGTAGTACGAGACGTCACCGGTGATCGTGCTGACCTCGAGGCACGGGATCGCTCCGACCCAGCGCTTGCCGTAGCGCAAGAGCTCGAGCGTCCTCCACTCCTTCGAGCCGTGGATCCGGTAGTGAACGAGCACGCGGCGCGCCGGCAAATCGTCGGGGAGCTCGAGGTCGAGCGGCACGGGCGTCAGGATGCCCTGCTCGGCGTGGCGCTCGAGCATCGGCACCTTGAGGATGCTGGGGCCGAGCGAGCTCTTCTCTTCGGCGTGCACGACGCGGTTGCCGCCGAAGGCGAGCAGCACGGCCGCTGTCAGCGCCAATCCGCGGAGCCTCACGGTCGTTTCTCCGTGTCCCGTTCGAGGATCCGGAACTCGACGCGGCGGTTCGTGGCGCGGCCTTCGTCACTCGTGTTGTCGGCGAGCGGCTGGGTCTGGCCGTAGCCGACCGGACGCAGCCGCGCGGCGTCGACACCGTGCGCGACGAGCCAGGCGAGCACGGCCGCGGCGCGCTCTTGCGACAAGCGCTGGTTCAACTCGGGCGTGCCGGTGTCGTCGGTGTGCCCCTGGATCTCGAGCAGCCGGATCTCGGGGTGTTCGTGCAGCGCGCGCCGAACCGCGCCGAGGATTGCCTCGCTCTCGGGGCGAATCACCGCGGTTCCGGTCTCGAACTGCACTTGTTCGGAGATCGTGATCGCGTGTTCGGAGACCGTCGCGGCGGGCGGTTCCGGCAACGGAGCGGGGGGCGCCACGGTGGGGGGCGCCACGGGAAGCGCGGACTTCGGGCAGCCATGCGTGCGACGCACGCCGGTCGGCTCGCCCGGCTCTCGAGGGCAAGCATCGAAGCCGTCGGGGATCGAATCGCCGTCGCTGTCGAGCGGCGCCTCGGGGCAACCGTTCATCAACGGATCCTTCGACGGCTCTCCCGGGAGGTTGAGACAGATGTCGGCAGCGTCGGGCACGCCGTCGGAGTCCGCGTCGGGTGGCGGCGGCGGCGCCTCCGGCGAGAAGCCGACGAAAGCGAGGACGCGGTAGTCCGGGCTGCCCGCGCCTCGACCGAGACCCGGGCCGAGCGCCGCGCCGAGCTCGAGCGCGCCGAGCACCGGGTGCACGCGCAGCGCGAGCAACGCCTGCGCCACGCTGCTCCGCGGATCGAACGGGCGGGCGCCGTCGCCGAAGCCGAGCTTGGCTTCGAGCTCGGGCCCGACCCAGACGTGGCCGCCGCGATCGAGCGGCGCGCGCGCCGCGAGCCCGAGCTCGAGCGTGCGGCCGACGCGCGTGGGCAGGATGCCGGGCAAGGCCTCCGCGCCGCGAAAGCCCAGGCCGACCTGCACGGAGCCGGCGAAACGCCGCTTCGAGAGGCCCCCCAACGCGAGCAAACGAGCCCTCGGCTGGCCGTCGCCGCTATAGCGGGCTTCGCTACCGGTGGGCAGCCATAGCTCTGCGGCGTTCGCGAGTTGAAAGCCATCTTCCAGCGGGCCGAGCCAGTGCACGCGCGCACCGAGACGCACGTCGCCGAGACCGGCGCCGTCGTCGGGTGGCGCCAGATCGACGCCGCGATTCCTGAGCTCCCCGCCGGCCACGGCGGTCGAGAGCGGCAGGTTGGCGTACGCGAGCAGCCGGTGGAACGCGCTGAACGACAGCCCGAGGTGCGCCGTGCGCTCGGCCGACACCACGTCGCGCGTGCTCTGATCGGACTGGATCAAGACCAGCGGTTCGACGGCGTAGTCGAAGACCAGGCGAGCCCGCAGTGTCCCGTTGCCTCGCGCATCGGCGGAGGGCACGAGCAACGCCGCGTCACCGGCGGGCGCGGGCTCCGCCAGCAAGTTCGTTCCCGGGTCGGCCCGGCTGGGCGACGCTATCGCCAGGCTGAAGACGCTCGACCCAATGCGGGCGAGGTTCGCGAACGACCGAAAGCGTCTCACCGGGGCCGCGACTATAGCCCAGGCGCAATGACGGTGATCGCTCGAGGACCCGAAACCGGGGCTCCTAATCCGCTGTTCCCTGGGCGAGTCCGAGGGTGGTAGGCTCGCCTTCCGCCATGCGACACTTTTTCGCTACTGCTGCGTTTCTCGCTCTTTCCGCATTCGCCTTACCCGACGCCCGCGCTGGCGACGCTCCGCCGCCGAACGCAAAGCTCGACGAGATGCGCAAGAAGCTCGAGGAAGCGCGCAAGCTGCTGCTGAAGAAGAAGCAAGAGATGGAGGGCAAGGCCGGAGCGAGCAGCACCGCCAGCACCGGCGGCAAGACCAGCACGGGCGGCAGCGGCGGCGCCGGCGGCAAGCCCAAAGCCGAGCCCAAAGGCGGAACCACGGCCACGACCACGACCACGACCACGACCTCGAAGGCCGCGGAAACCCTGGCCGAGCTCGATCGCACCCGCGACGAGCGACGCAAGGCGACGGTCACGCGTCTACGCGAGCGCTGGGGCTCGCTCGTGGACAGCGAAGCCGCGCGCCAGGAGCTGAAGACGCACGCCGAGCGAGTGGCTCGGCTGGCCCGCATCCGCACCCTGGCGGAAGACAAGAAGAAGCTGTCGATGATCGAGGCCGTGGACGGTCTCGTCACGAAAGAAGAGCTTCGCCATGGCACCGCGATGAACGCGCTGCGCGCCTCGGGAGGCAAACCGTGAACCGTGTTCTGAATCTGAGTCTGTGTGTGGGTCTGGCCCTGGCGGGGCCTCTGGGCTGCAGCAAGCTGATGGATCAGCTCAACCAGAAGAAGAAGGCGGAGGCGATGCTGGCTTCGGCTTCTGCGCTGGCTTCGGCGATGGCGGTGCCCACGGTCATCACTCCGGCCACCGCCACCGTCGCGTCCCCCACGGGCCCGAGCGCGAGCGACGCGCAGATCCCCGTCCCCGAGGACTTCGAGCAGGTCGCAGCGCGCGACATCACCGACAGCAACGCTCAGGCCGAGCTCGACAAACTGAAGAAGGACATCGGGCCCTAATCCGAGCCAAGCGTCAGTTCTCGCAAGTCTCGCTGCTGGTCGCGCTTGCAGCGCCTGCGGCGCGCGCGGAACCTGCGCGAGAACCCGCACAGCGGCCGGCCACGCCGAGCCCTGCGCGGCGTGCGCTGGCAGCGACCGCTGCTCTCGTGCCGGGCGTGCTCGTGCACGGCAGCGGTCACTGGGTAGCCGGTCGAGCGAAGACCGCTCGCCTGCTGCTGTTGTACGAAGGCATCGGGCTCGGCTCGGCCGGCGTGTCTCTTGGCGGGCTCGCGCTGACGGGTGCGTCTCAGTACACGGTCACGCCTTTCGCGATCGGCGCGCTCGGCGGCCTCGGCTTGTTCGGAGTGACGCTGCTCGCAGACGTGTACGGCGTGCTCGCGCCCGAAGCTGGAACCGGCGCGCCCGAGCCGGAGCCGCCGCGGTTCGAGATCCGCTCCGGCTTGCTCTACGTCTACGACCCGCTGTTTTCCCACGAGTATTTCTGGTCCCACGGCTTTTCGCTGGAAGCGGGCGGGCTGCGACTTTCTCCGGGTTTCGAGCTCGGGCTGGATGCGGCGACGTATCGCTACTCGCTGTTCGTGGCGCGCCGGCTGCTCGGAGCACGCCCCGGGCGCGCGGCGCGCTCCGGCTCTGCGCTCGACATCACGGCGGGCGTGACAGAGCAGGCCTACCACGACGACGCTTTCGGGCTGACCGCGCTCGAGCTCCGGCTCGACTCGCGGCTCGACCTCGGGGACCTGGACTCGAACCTCGCCGGCTCGTTCGCCGAGTCCTCGCTCGGCTACGCGCGCGAATTCTTGCGCTACGACGGGCTCGAAGGAGACCAGACGGACGAGCTGCTCGCACGCCTCGGCTTCGGCATCTATCTGGGCCGCCCGGACGGCGTGCACGGAGAAGCCGCGATCGTCTACGATCACCGGCGCGACACGCTGGCGGGTGGGATGCGCTTCGCCGGCGTGCCTGCGGGTTACGCCGGGCATCTCGAACAGACGACGCGGCTGTTTTTCACGCCGGCCTTCGGCGCCGAGCTAGGATTCGAATACGGCTCGGCGTTCACGACCGGCCTCTCGCTCTTGTTTCGACCGGGAGCTCGACCATGATCCGAAAGCTGCTGTTGGCGGGGCTCTTCGCCAGCGCCTGCCTCGAAATCGCCGGAGAGCGCGCCCAGCGAGACCGCACGATCGGCAAGGCCGAAGCCGCCGAAAACCGCGTGGAGATTCGGGACGGGCTCGGGGCCGTGCACCGGCTGGACGCGGCGGCCCTCGAAATTTGGGCCAATGCGCCGGCGCTCGAGGCGACGCTCGCGCTCGGGGAGCGAGCCCCGGATAGCTTCAGGTTGCTGGTGCGGAACGCGCTCCCCGACGCCGAGCTCCAGGTCGAAGACGAGAACGGAGCTCCGGTAACCATCACGACGCTTTCCGCCGAGGTCGCCACCGAAAAGCGCTTCTCGCTCGCTGTTCGGCGAAACGCCCGCTACTCGCTGCGGCTCGCGCCGCGTGACGTCGAGTCGCGCGAACCGTTCGAGTTCATCGCGCTCGCGGACGTGCAAGAGGCGCTCGATCGCGTCGAAGACGTGTTCGCCAAGATCAACGAGCGCAGCGAGGCGCGCTTCGCGATGTTCTCGGGAGACCTCACCCAGCGCGGCAAGCGCAGCCAGCTCGAGGAGTTCCAGCGCAAGATGCGCAGCCTGTCGCTGCCGCTCTTCACCACCCTCGGCAATCACGAGCTCGGCGACTCCGACTTACCGTATTACGAGTACTTCGGCCGGGGCAGCCAGAGCTTCCGCTTCCACGGCGTGCGCTTCACGTTCCTCGACTCCGCGAGCGCCACGATCGACGCCGAAGTTTATGACTGGCTCGAGGGCTGGCTGGAGCTATCCCGCTCGGAAAATCACCTGGTGTTCATGCACGTGCCGCCGCTCGACCCGTTCGGGATCCGCAACGGCGCGTTCTCGAGCCGGGCCGAGGCCGCCAAGCTGCTGTCGCTGCTCGGCCGGGGGCGCGTGGACATGACTTTCTACGGACACATCCACAGCTACTACGCGTTCGAGAACGCCGGCATCCCCGCGTACATCAGCGGCGGCGGCGGCGCGATCCCCGAGCGCTTCGACGGGATCGGTCGACACTTCCTGGCCGTGACGGTGGATCCGGCGCGCGACGGTGCGAGTGTCAGCGTCGTGCGCGTGGATTGAGCCGTTACTGGCAGACCTTTAGCGCGGGCGGCAGGCCCGGAGCGTCGAGCGGTGAGGCGGGCGAACAGCGGGTCTTCGTCCCGCCGAGCTCGGGGCAGTCGGAGTCGGCGGAGCAAACCTGGCCGTTGTTGGCGAGATCGCAGCGCGCCGTGCAGTAAGTGCCGTCCCAGAGCGGAGTCGTGCAGCAGGTGTTGCCAGGTCCGCAATCGCCGGGACGCTCACAGGCGAGCTTCGGCGCGCTGGCTGGCCCGGAGCTCGACCGCGGCTTCGCCTCGCTGGCAGCGTTCGCGCAGCCGAATACCAGGAGCGCGAAGACTATCCAAGACCGCATCGAGCTAGGCCTGCTTCTTCAGCTCGCGCGGTTCGATGTAGTCCTCTGGCTTCAACACCAGGCGCTCCACGCGTTCGCCGCGCGCCAGGGCTTCGACGATTTCGGGCACGTCGGCGAGCGTGACGCGACCGTAGAAATAGTGGTCCGGCTCGACCGCGATGCTCGGGCCGACCCAGCACGTGTCGAGGCAGCTCGCGGTGCAAGCACGCGCCTCGAGCCCGGCGAGCCCGCGTGCCTTGAGCTGTTCCTTCAGCGCCGTGTGAACGGCGACCGCGCCGCGCGCCGCGCAGGAACCCTTGGGGGTGCCGTCGGGCCGGGAGTTGACACACACGAACAGGTAGCGCTTGCGCTGGGCCATTGGGGCCGAGACTAGCACTCTCGACCGCGACTGACGGCGTCAAGGCCGCGCTTGCTCGAGCGCGTGCTGCACCGAGGCACCGACGATCTCGAGCAGCTCGTCCAAATCCGGGTCGGGGATGTTGATCGGCGGCGTCACGTAGATCGTGTCGCCGAGCGGTCGCAAGTACGCTCCGCGCCGGAGCGCCTCGGCGTAGACCGCCTTTCCCAGGGTGCCGAGGTAACCTTCGGCGGTCAGATCGAGCGCGGCCACCATGCCCAGCGAGCGAGCGCGTTCCACGCCGGGCAGCTCGCCGAAGCGCGAAAACGCGCGTGCGATGCGCTGCGCCTTGGGTTCTGCCTGCTCGATCACCCGCTCGTCCTCGTAGACGCGCAAGAGCTCGAGGGCCACGCGCGCGCCCAGCGGGTTGCCGCAGAACGTGTGACCGTAGAAGAACGTGCGCTCGGGAGCGCCCAGAAATCCCTCGTACAGGCGCTCGGTGGCGAGCGTCGCGGCAAACGGCAAGAGCCCACCGCCGAGCCCCTTCGCCAGACACAACAGATCCGGCTCGACGCCGGCGTGTTCGAGTGCCCAGTACGGGCCGGTGCGACCGAAACCGGTGAACACCTCGTCCACGATCAGGAACACGTCGTGCCGGCGCGTGAGCTCGCGCGCGGCACGCACCAACGCCGGATCGTAGATGCGCATCCCGCCCGCCGCCTGCACGACCGGCTCGAGCACGACCGCTGCGATCCGCGCCGCGTCGCGCTCGAGCAGCGCTTCGAGCGCAGAGAACGCGCGTTCGGGCCCGTCGAGCTCCGGCGGCAAATGCACGCAATCCAACACGACCGAGGCGAACGGCCTGCGAAACACCGGTACGCCGGAGACGGCCGTCGCGCCCAGCGTTTCGCCGTGAAACGCCGAGTCGAGCGCCACGAAGCGCCGCCGCTCGGGCTTACCGTTCTGATGCCAGTACTGCACACACAGCTTCAGCGCCGACTCGATCGCCGTCGAGCCGTCGTCGCTGTAAAAGACGCGCGAGAGCTCGCCCGGGGCCT
Organism: Polyangiaceae bacterium; assembly: GCA_025937835.1. GTDB lineage: Bacteria > Myxococcota_A > Polyangia > Polyangiales > Polyangiaceae > PMG-095. The sequence continues at coordinate 52,826 of JAICQO010000014.1, read as the reverse complement.
TCTGCACGAGCGCCTCTGCCAGGAGCACGGCGGGCTCGTGCGTGATGCCCGCGAGGGCGACGTGCGGCAACCGCTCGAGCTGATCGCGCAGCGCCGCCACCAGGCGCGGATGGTCGTGCCCGAGCACGGCGCAATACCAGGACGAGTTGGCGTCGATGTAGCTCTTGCCGTCGCTGTCGTAGAGCCTCGACCCCGAAGCGCGCTCGATCAAGAGCGGCTCGCGGGCGCTGCTCGCCTGGGTGTACGGGTGCCAGACGTGACGGCGGTCGAGCTCGAGGAGTCGCGGCTTCATGCGGGGCCTGCGGGGCTGGGCGGCACGCTCGTTTCCGTGAGCGCTTCGGCGCGCATCGGCACCAGCAACGTCACGGTGGTCCCCTCCCCTTCGTCGCTGTCGAGCGAGAGCTCGCCGCCGTGGGCCTCGATGATACGCTGAACGATCGGCAGCCCGAGCCCGGTGCCGCTCGGCCGGGTGGTGAAGAATGGGTCGAGGGCGCGCTCGAGCACCTGCGGCTCCATGCCGTGCCCGCTGTCCCGGATCTGGATCCGGACTGCCGGCACCTGACCGAGATCTCCCCGGCCGATGCGGATCTCGACCACGCCGCTCGTGCCCATCGACTGGCAGGCGTTCGAGACCAGGTTGTCGAACACCACGCGAAACAGGTTCGGATCGACGTCTACCGTCTGTACGCGCGGGTCGTCGTCGATCGAGACGCGCACGTCGAAGCTCTCGCTCGCGTTCATCCTGCACCGGTTGGCGAGCTCGAGCAGCGCGACCGGGGAACGCTTGACGCTGACGGGACGCGCGAAGCGAAGCAGGTCGGTGACCAGCCGATTCAGGCGCCCGGCCTCTTCCTCGACGATACCGAGCAACATCGAGCGGTCCTCGTCCGAGATGCCGGCCCGGCGCAGGCCCGCGACGGCGTTGACGATCACCGCCAGCGGGTTTCTGACCTCGTGCGCGATCGCCGCCGCCAGCTCGCCGACCGCAGCAAGCTGCTTCTTCATCACGAGCTCGCTCTGCAGCTCGCGGAGCTCGGCATAAGAATGCCGAAGCTCCTCCGTGCGCTGGCGCAGGCTGGTCGCCGTGGCCTCCAGCTCTCCGGCGGCCAGGCGGTAACGCCAGAGCAAGGAGCCTGCGACGCCGAACGCGTACACGAGGAACACGTGCGGCAGGGCCGGGAAGGTGTCCTTGAGCATCCCGGTCGCGATGCCGACGTCGTTGAACATGGCCGGGATAGCCAGGCCCGCGCCGACCAGCGAGCTCAACACCTCGCGCCGGCCGCTTCTGAAGGCTTGCACCAGAAACGCAAACGCCGCGAAGGTCTCGATCCCGCCAATCACGAAGAAGGCCAGCGCGAAGGCGCTCGGCTCGCCGATCGCGTGGCGCGTCACGATGCCGAAGGCGCGGCCGGAGACCACGTGGTACGAGCCCTCGCGCCAGAACCCGCCGCTGAAGTTCACGATCAAGAACGCCGCGGTGACGGCATACACCCAGTGCGTGAAGCGACCCCGCCGCCCCGGGTAAGCGAGCGCGTAGGCGAAGTGTGCGTTGGTCGCGGCGGCCAGGATCGCGCCCGTGTAGATCACGAGATCCGCGATGCGCCGGGCCTCGATCGTCGAGCTCAGGTGGTCGGTGGCGACGCCCGCCGTGAGCACGCAGAGCGCCGCACACAGCGCGCTGAACAGCAGGTACTCTTTCTTGCGCGCGAGAGAATAGGCGAGCGCGAAGAACAGGCTCAGCCCGAGGTGCGTCGCCGTCCAGGCGATCAGCACGCCTGCGACGAACTCGGACGTCACGATCCCCCCTGCCGCTCGGGGTTCAGCGTGAACACACACTCCGCGCGCGGACCGCCGTCGGCACCCGCGACGACGCGCGCGTCCCCGGCGGGCAAGCCGCTCACGCGATAGCGGCCGCGCGGGTCCACGAGCGCCTCGAACACGAATCTCCCGGCCTCGATCCGCAGCGGGATCTCACGGCCGACAGCGCCGACCGCGAACAGCTCGAGCAGCGGCCTGTCGCTTTCGGCGCCGTGATGAGTCCCCACCGGCGCGAGGCAGAACAAGCGCGACGCATCGGGCGGCGGCAGCGTGCGGTCGCGCGCCCCCACGAAAAAGTCGACCAGCGCAAACACCTGGTCGTTGCGCGCCGCGCCGCCGAACGCCTCGGCGCCCGCGGCATCGAGCACGACCAACAACAGCGAATGCGCGCCCGGCGCGAGCGGCCGATCTTCGGGGAGCAGGTCGCCGAGCACGAGCGGCGCGCTCGGCTCGATCGCCCGCCTGCGCCCGCCGTCGAGAGAGACCGCGAGCGTTTGACCCGCCGCCAGCGCCGGCACGACCTGCACGCTGACTTCCTGCTTTCGCACCGCCAGCTCCGGCAGGATTTCGCCGAAGGTGGGCGACAGAAATTCGAGTCGCGGGCGCGGCCCTGGCATCGCGGCGCGCGCTTCACGCTCGAGGCGGATGCTGCCCGCGAGCTGCGCCCTGGACGCGGACACACCCGCTGTGGCCGGCGCGCGTTCGCTCGCCGCAGCCGAGGGCTGCCCGGCGGGCACGGCGAGCGCGCTCTTCGGCGCGCGGCCACCACACCCGACGACGAGCGAAAGTACCGAGACAGCGGCCGTCGCAGTCGCGAGCCGCGTCGTAGCCTCGAGTCCGAATGACAAGATTTCCGGGGCCGAGCCTAGCGTAAGCCCACGAACTTGGCGACAAGAGCGGCCGGGCTTTCGGCACTGGTCTCGATCTGCTACGCCTCGCGACTCGATGAGCTACCTGGTCCTCGCGCGCAAGTGGCGCCCGATGCGGTTCGAGGATTTGGTGGGGCAAGACCACGTCGCGCGCACGCTCGGGAACGCGATCGCGCAGGGCCGCGTCGCGCATGCCTTCCTGTTCACCGGTGTCCGCGGCGTCGGAAAAACTACTAGCGCGAGGATCCTTGCCAAGGCGCTGAACTGCATGGGTGATCCGGCCACGACGCCGCCGGGGACCGATCCAGGGCCCACCGCCACGCCGTGCCTGAAATGCCCCGCCTGCCTCGAGATCGCCCAGGGCAACGACGTGGACGTGCGCGAGATCGACGGCGCGAGCTACAACGGCGTGGACGAGGTCCGGAAGCTGCAGGACGGCATTTTTTACCGGCCCGCGCGCGACCGCTACAAGCTCTTCATCGTGGACGAGGTCCACATGCTCTCGCAGAACGCCTGGAACGCGTTCCTGAAGACGCTCGAAGAGCCGCCGCCTCACGTCAAGTTCATCTTCGCCACGACCGAGGTGCACAAGGTCCCGATCACGATCTTGTCGCGCGTGCAGCGCTTCGATTTCAAGCTGATCGCCGCGCAGCAGATCGCCGCCCGGCTGCGCTACGTGCTCGAGCAGGAAAAAATCGCCGCGGACGAGGCCGCGATCTCGATCCTGTCGCGCGAGGCCGCGGGCAGCATGCGAGACGCGATGAGCCTGCTCGACCAGGTCATCGCCTGGGGCGGCACGGAGCTCCGCGGCGACGACGTGGCGCGTGTGCTGGGCGTGGCCAGCCACCGGGTGCTGCAAGAGGCGGCGCGTGCGCTCGTGACGGGCAACGCCGAGCGCTGTCTGGAGGTCGTGGCCGAGCTCGCCAACGAGGGTCACGATCTCTCCCACGCCGCGCGCGACCTGCTGAGCGTGCTGCGCGACCTGGTGGTGGCCAAGGTCTCCAAGGACTCGGCGCGGCTGATCGATCGCCCGGAGGAAGAAGCGCGGGAGCTCGCGGAGCTCGCGGCTCAGACCAGCGCCGATGATCTGCTGCGGCTCCACCACGGCTTCGCCGAGGGCTACGACAGCGTCGTGCGCAGCGGGCAGCCGCGCTCGGCCCTCGAAATGCTCCTGGTACGGCTCTCGCGCCGGCCGCCGCTGCTCGCGGTCGATGCGTTGATCGAGCGGCTGTCGCGGCTCGAGCGACGGCTCGGCTCGCCGCCTCCGCGGCCGCCGGCGGGCGCTCGACCGGCCCCCTCGGCGCCGCCAGCGCGCCCGGGCTTCCAGGGACAGGCGCGCGAGCCCGAAGCCGCTCCGCGCCGCCGCCCGGAACCGAGCGACGAGCGCAAGGAGCCTCCAGAAGCGCGCGCGCGGCCCGCAGGGTCGGCGCGCTCTGCCGCCGTCGAGGCGCCGGATCTCGACGAGGTCTTTCGAGCCCTGGTGGGTCGCGTCGCCGCCGAGCGCCCGGAGCTCGCCGCAAAGCTCGAGCACGGCGTGCTGGTGGAGCTCGGAGCGAACCGGCTCGTGCTCGGCTGGCCGCCGGAGAGCGTCTTCGGATCGTTGGTCGGCACCCCGGAGAACAACGCGGTGATCGAGCGGCTTTCGACCGAGCTGCTCGGCATGCCGATGCGGCTCACCCACGAGCCCGACTCGGAGCGCGCCAAGGGGCGCAAGACGCTGAGCGTGCTCGAGGCCGAAGCCCGCGAGCAGCGCCGAAAAGAGGCCTACGAGCGCATCCGGCGTCACCCGCGCGTGGAAGAGGCGGTCGAAATCTTCTCCGCCCGCGTGCGCGATCTGAAGCTGTCTTCCGCCTCCTGAGCCGCACGGCGCGGTTCGGCCCTTGCCCCGCGGCTCCCTTCGGACAACGCTCCGGCTTCGACGATGTTGCCCGAACGCCTGCGACGCGTGGTGGAGCTGTTTGCGATGCTGCCGGGCGTCGGTGAAAAGACCGCACAGCGGTTCGCGCTGTTCTTCGCGGGCGAGGCGGCGGGGTTCGCCGAGGAGCTCGGTCACGAGCTCGCCGCGCTCGCGAGCCACGTGAGGCCGTGCGAGCGCTGCGGCAGCCTCGCGGACGTGAGCGACGGCCAGGCCGTGTGCGCGATCTGTCGCGACAACCGCCGAGATCCACGGCTGCTCTGCATCGTGCACCGCATCCAGGATCTGCTCGCGATCGAACGCAGCGGCGCGATGCGCGGGCGCTACTTCGTGCTCGGGCGGCTGCTGTCGCCGCTCGATGGGATCGGACCCGATCAGCTGCCGCTGACGCGGCTCTTCGAGCGCATCCGCGAGGACGGCGTGACGGAGGTGATCCTCGCCACTCCGCCGTCCGTGGACGGCGAGGCGACCGCGCTGCTCCTCGCGCGGGAGCTCGCCGCTCAGTCGCTGCGCCTGACGCGGATCGCGAGCGGCGTGCCCCACGGCGGCGACCTGGAGTTCGCCGATCAGGTCACGCTCGGGCGAGCCATCGACGGCCGGCGCTCGATGGGTTAGAGCCCAGCCACGAAACGTGAGGCCCCCATGCCCAAGAACGTGATTCGCTCCGATCGCATGCCGACACCCGTCGCCTCGTACTCGAGCGCGGTGCGCGCCGACAAATTCGTGTTCGTGTCGGGGCAGATCCCGCTCGACCCCGCCACCGGCGAGCTCGTGACGGGAGGCATCGAGCCGGAGACACGCCGAGCGCTCGACAACCTGACGCTGGTGCTCGAGGCCGCGCACGCCACGCTCGCCGACGTGGTCAAGGTCACCGTCTTCTTGACCGACATGGGTGATTTCAAGGCTTTCGACGCCGCCTACAAGACCTACTTTCCGATGGATCCTCCCGCGCGTGCCACCGTGGCCGTCGCTGCCCTGCCTCGTGGAGCGCACGTCGAAATCGAAGCCGTCGCCCTCTTGCCCTGAGAACGAAATGACCATGGCCAACCCCAGCAAGCTTGCTCCTTCGAAACTCGACGACGCCTGGATCCATGCTGCAGCCGACGACGCGCTGGCCGCGATCACGAGCGCGGGCGACAAGAGCCAGGAGCTCGTCGAGGCCTGGGTTCGCGCGGGCAACGCGCAAGCCGTCGCGGTCGTTGCCGAGCGCGGCAGCGGTGCCGCGCGCAAGGCCGCCCGCCGCGGCGCCCAGGTGCTCGGGTCGCGCGGGATCCGGGTCGAGGCGGCGCCGCGCGTGACGAAGCTCGCCCGGGACGCGGAGACCGTGACCGAAGCCTGGCTCGTCCCGCCGGATCCGAACGGCATCGTGTTGATCGTGCTGTCCACGCGCTCCACGACCTCGCGGGCTCACAGCGGCTTCTTCTACCTGCGGAGCGGCTTCGGCATCGAAGAGGTTTCCGTCGGCGAGCTGAGCGGCAGCAAGCTCAAAGAGGCGCTGCGGCGCGCGGGCTCCTTGGGGCTCGAGCCGGTGTCGATCTCGCCGGGCTACGCGCGGCAGCGGATCCTCGAAGAGCGAAAGCGGCTGACCGAGCTGAAGCTGCCCGAGCCGCTGTCGATGATGAGCGCCGAAGCGCTGCTCGAGCCGGCACCGGAGGCGCCCGAGCCGCATCCGTTCGACGTCGAAGGCCTCGAACTCGCCGACGAAGACGCGGCGGAGCTCGCCAAGAAGTCGGCGTTGCTCCACCAGCTTCCGGAGTTTCGCTCCTGGCTGCCGGATCGCAACATCGTCGCGGAGCTGCTCTCGAACCTCGGCGCCGAGCTCGGCCCGGAGGGAAGCCAGGATCAGGAGAAGGTCGCGCAGGTGATGACCGAGGCGATCCGCGGGGCGACCGATCGCTACTTCACGCCCGAGCGGCGCACGGGGCTGCTCAAGTTGATGAAGGACAGCGCGCTCGGCGTGCTGAACTCGCACGGAGAGGTGCGCGCGCTCGAGGTGGTGGCGACGATGAAGGCCATCGAAGCCGCGGGGCTCATCACGAACCCCCCGCACGAGGTGCCGTTCTTGCGCGCCTTCTTCGAAAAAGCCGTGTTGACGCTGGCCATGCAAAACGGCGGCAAGCTCAGCGTGCCGATGTCGGGCCGCGCCCCCGCGCAGGATGCCGTGTAACCTTTGCGTGTAGCTGTGATGCCGAACAGCGCCGGCAAGGCGGCTGGTGAGCGCACAGCTCAAATGCAAAGATCGGCGCCTCGTGCACACGCTGCGAACTTCGCTCCGTCGTTTGTCGTTCGGCCTTGGCTCTGCCGTCGCGCTGTCCTTCGCGTGCAGCAGTGAGGACACTCCTTCCGAGCCCCGGGAGGGACGGGCGGTTCGCCCGTAGTCACGGGTGGCACGAGCACGGGCGGCGGTGCGGCGGTCACGGGCGGAATCAGCCTTCATCGGCGACAAGACGCCGAACGAGCTCCACGCCTGGCACAACGGCACGGAGGTCCACTCGGTGACCGCGGGCAACCAGTGGCAGAACGGCACCATGCCCGATACCTGGTTGAACGGTAAGTTCGTCGAGGTGATCCTCGGTTGGCACAGCTTCAGCAGCTCCACCGCCGACATCTGGTTGGACGACCTGGTCTTGAGCACGTCGCCGATCGGCTGCGATTAAAAAGGTAATTTACTATCGGTTCGCTACGGCGTGAGATCCGGCGGGCGTTCCGGTGCATAACGAGGACGGTGTCCCCTCGAAGCGTAACGCCCTGGTTCGTGAGCCTGAGCGGCTGCGCGCTGCTCTACTGCGCGCCCCATTCGGAGGACGCGAATCAGGCGCCCGCCGCACCCACGGGCGGCATGTCCGCGAGCGGCGGCGTCGCGCCGGCCAGCGGCGGCATGGCGGCGACCACCGGCGGAGCTCGCGCTGCGACGGGCGGCGCAGCACCGAGCCCCACGCCCTCGGGTGGCAGCGCCGGCACGCCGCAAACGGGCGGCGCACCGAGCGGAGGCTCGCCGGGCGGCGCCTCCACCGGTGGCACGCTCGCCGTCGGTGGCGCAGCGACGGGCGGTCGAGCGACGGGCGGCGCGGCAGCGGGAGGAAACGGCGGGGCGCCGGCATCGGGCGGAACCGGCGGCAGCGGCGGCGCCGGCAACCAGGGCGGAGCCCCAGACGACGACCGCTGTTCGATCGCCAAGCTCGACCCGGCAGACCCACCCCAAGCCTTGTCGCTCACCGGCAACCTCGGCACGCACGACCCGACGCTGATCGCCGCCCACGGCCAGTACTACCTGTTCAGCACCGGAGATCAGCTCGGCGCGAAGACGTCGAAGGACCTGCGCTCGTGGCAGGCTGCTCCCGAGGTCTTCACCGCTGCGACGCGGCCGAAGTGGCTCGCCGAGCGCGTGCCCGGCGTGATGAACCTCTGGGCGCCCGACATCTCGTTCTTCGGCGGCAAGTATCATCTCTACTATTCGGCATCGACCTTCGGCTGCAACGTCTCGTGCATCGGTCACCTGACGCGTGCGGCGCTCGACAGCGGGAGCTGGAGCGATGAAGGCGCCGTGATCTGCTCGAACCAGAACCGGAGCTGCGACTCGGGCTCACGACCCGACAACTGGAACGCCATCGACCCGAACGCGATCGTCGACCAATCCGGCAAAGCCTGGCTGTCGTTCGGCAGCTTCTGGGGCGGAATCCAGCTGATCGAGCTCGACGCTTCGGGTGCGCGAGCCGGCACCGAGGTGCAGACGATCGCGGCGCGGCCGAGCAACAGCGGGGCGCTCGAAGCGCCGACGATCGTGCGCCGCTGCGGCTACTACTACCTGTTCACGTCGTGGGACGCCTGCTGCAAGGGCGCGGACAGCACCTACAATTTGCGCGTCGGACGCTCTGCATCCGTGACCGGACCCTACGTCGATCGCGACGGCAAACAGCTCCTGAACGGCGGCGGCAGCCTGGTCCTCCAGGGCGGCACGCGCTTTCGCGGGCCCGGACACAACGCCGTCTTGTTCACCGAAGACGGCGCCTACAACGCCTACCACGCTTACGACGCCGACAACCGCGGCGACCCCGTGCTCCGGGTGTCCGAGCTTGCCTGGGACGAGGATGACTGGCCCGTCTCGGGCGGGCCTTAGCCCCGAGCGCAACGCGGCGCCGGTAGCTCTCCACCGGCGCCGCAGAACCCGCCTCGCGTCAGGGAGCGAGATCGATGCAGGCGAGCTTCGCGCTGTCCTCGGGGTCGTGGATCACGATCGAGCGGGCATCGGCGCGGGCCGTGTGCTCGAAGGTCTCGACGACGGTGCCGATCCCCTCCGCGTCGGTCTCGAGCGATAGCCAGAGCTCGTTCTCTTCCACGGTGTCGGCCTCCTCGCGGTCGATCTTGTAGTGACCGCCGCCGTCGTTCGTGGAGCACGGCAGCGCGTGCACGTGCACCATGTATTCCACGTTCGGGTCCAGCCCCGCGGCGCTGACGCGCACTCGAGTCTCACCCGTGAGCGAGCGCTGCAGCGAGCCGAGCGCCTGAATGTCCGTGAGCCCGCGGTCTGCGGCAGCGTCGAACGAGATGCTCGCGCCCTGAACCTGGACGTCGGGGTAGTTCTCGATGGTGATCGGCGCGCACGCCACCTTGAGGCTCGTGTCGTCGTCGACCACGCGGTGGAGGACCACGGACTGCGCGTCGAGCCGGGCTTTGTGGTCGGATTCGATGCTGTCGCTCGACTCGCCGTCGGCGGTGGAGCCGAGCTCGAGCCACAGCTCGTTCTCTTCCACCGTGGAAGCCTCGCTCGGGTCGAGCTTGTAGTGACCGCCAGCGTCCGCCTCGTCGCAGGGCAAGGCGTGGACGTGGGCCATGTACTCTTCTTCTGCGTCGAGGCCGCTGATCTCGTAGCTTACCAGCGTGCCCGAGGCGTCGCGTTCGACCTCGATCGTGCCCTCGATCGCCTCGTCCTGATCGGTCGCCGCGGCGAAGCTGTCGAACGTGCCCGTCGCGGACAACTCTGCGGCCTCGGCGATCGCGAGATCGGCGCAGGCCATCTTCGGCGGGGTTCCGGAGTCGGTCGGCTCGTGAACGACCACCGACATCGCATCGCCACGCAGCAAGTGATCGACGACCACTTCGGCGAAACCGACGCCGTCTTCGTCGGTCTCGAACATCGGCCACACCTCGTTCTCTTCCTCGGTGTCGGCGTTGGTGGTGTCGATCTTGTAGTGGCTGCCCGCCAAGAACTCACAAGGCAGGTTGTGCACGTGAACCGGGTACTCGGTCTCGGCGTCGAGCCCGACCACCTGAACGGAGACCCGCGTCTGGTCTTCGGTGCGCACCAGCAGCGCTTGGCCGGTGATGTCGAGCTCTTCGTAGTCGGGCAGCGCCGCGAACGTGCCGATCAGGATCGAGTTCAAGACATCGTCCTCGACCGGGGCTTCACCGCCGCCGCCCGCATCCGCATCTTCGCTGCCGCCGCTACCGCCGCTGCCGCCGCTACCGCCGCTGCCGCCCGCGCCGCCAATGTCTTCGGAGCCGCCCGCTTCACCGCCGCCGCCGCCTTCGCCGCCGGCCTTGCCGCCCGTCGGGCTACCGGCCATGCCGGCGTTGCCTCCGGACGAAGCGCCCCCCGTGCTCTTGCCACCCGTACCCGGCTGGCCCGCCGTGGCCTTGCCGCCCGTCGCGGTGCCGCCAGTGCCGGCGCCGCCCGAACCCGTCACGCCGCCGGTCGCGGGCGGCGGAGTCGAGTCTCCGTCGTCATCGCCGCAGTTCACGAGCCCGAGCGGAGCAACCAAGACCAACATCGCAGCGATGCGCTGCCCAAAAGCCGATGAGTAAGCCATGCCGATTCCACTCCTTGTCGAGCCGCCTCGCTCGACTCCGCAGCCGTGGCTTATCTCAGCCGCGCGATCGCGACAACAAGCATTTCCGCCGCTTCAAACGGCTCTAGCGGCCACTCTGAAATCCGACAACAGAGCAAGCGTGGTTTTCCCGGGACGGCCGTCCCCGATGCGGCGGCCATCGACCGAAACCACCGGCAATAGCTCGCGGATCGAAGAGGAAATGAACAGTTCCTCGGCTTCGAACAGCTCGTCCACCGAAAGCGAGCGGAGCTCGGTGAGAAGCCCGCGCCCTGCAGCCAGCGACAGCACGTGGGCCCGGGTAATTCCAGGCAGAATACCGAGTTCCTCCGGCGGAGTGACGAGTCGACCGCCGCGCACGGCGAACACGTTCGAGGTCGAGCCCTCGAGCACGCGCTGCTCGGCATCCACGAACAGCGCCTCCTCGGCGGAGGCCTTACGCGCGGCGTCGATTGCGAGCACTGCGGCCAAATAGTTTGCGACCTTCGCGCCCGCTGCAGCCGTACCGTCGGCGAGCCGCGGCGCCCGGTAAGTGATCACGCCGATACCCTCGGCGTACTTGTGAGCTGCCGGCGCCACCAGCGGCATCACCAGCATCACGCGCAACGGCGTGTTCGAAAGCCCTGGATCGAGCCCCAGGCTTTCGCCGCGACCTCGAGTCAGCATGATCCGCACCAGGCTCTCGTCGTAATCGACCGCGCCGAGCGCTTCGTTCACTTCGCGGCGGAACCCGTCGCGATCGAGCGGCATGCGGATCAGCACGCGTTCGGCGCTGCGCTCGAGCCGCGACAGGTGTTCGTCGAGCGCGAACGGCCGCTTGCCGTAGGTGCGCAGCGTCTCGAACACCGAGTCGCCGTAGAGAAAGCCGCGATCGAAGACGCTGACCTGCGCCGACTCCGCCGAGAAGCGCTCCCCGTCGATCCACACCGTGCCGGTCATTTTGGTATCAGCTGCTCCGTGCGCCGACCGCCCGCCCAGATTAGCGCAAGCTCGAGCGGCTGGTTGGTGCGCGCCACGATTTCAGGCTCCTGCTCTGGATCCGTGCGCGCCTTGACGAGCAGGTCCAGCGAGCCCGCGCTCCCGAACGGATAGCGCTGCACGCCGATCTCGTCGACCGTGCGCAGGTTCCAGACCAGGCGCTGCCGGGCGGGCTCGGGCTCGAGTCCCAGGATGTACTCGAACAGCACGGCGATCGGCGTGATCCCCGTCCAGCCCACGAAGTCCTTTCGCCCGCGCCCCTCGGCTCTGGCGTCGGGTGCCAGATGCTCCCACACGCTGCCGGTCTTCGCGAAGCTCTCCACGACGTTGAAGTAGTGGTTGTGCGCGATCTCGTAGGCGAGGTCGTGGTAGCCGTGACGGCTCAGGCCGCGCAGCACCATGTAGTTCGTGGGGGCCCAGACGCCGCCGAGCCAGAGGCCGCCGTCGGGATCGTAGCCCTCGGTGTCGGCCGACAAGCTCGGCACGCGGTGCACGCGCTTGAATTCGTCTTCTCGCCGCAGATGATCGACGAAGCGCTCGAGGCGCTCGGGCGGCACCGCATCCGCGAGCAGGGCCCAGTAAGCGCCGATCGTCTTCACCGTTACGACGCGCGATTGGCTGCGCTCGAGGTCGTGATAAAAGCCGGTCGACTCGTCCCACAGGTGCTCGTTGATCCAGGGCACGAGCAGCGCGTTCTCTTCTTCGAAATCGCGGATCTCCTCGCGGCGCCCGAGCACGTCCGCCATCTCGAGCAGCACCCGGTTGGCGAGCACTTGTTGCAGGTTGGTATCGACCCAGGTGCGATGCGCGTGGTCGTACCAGAGGTGCGAGCCCTCGGGCGTGCGCGGCTGGTTGATCATGCCGCTTGCCCAACCCGTGCCCCAGTAGCTGCCGTTCGGCCAGGTGCGGTAGCGCCGGTACCACTGGCCGTAGGCAACCAGCGCCGGAAACACGCGCGAGAGCCGCTCCTTGTCCTGAAAGAAGCGGTAGTACTCCCACTCGCTGAAGCCGAGCACGTTGGGCCCGCTACCCGCCGGATCGAAGCGCGCGAAGCACTCGCTGCCGTCGTCCTCGAGGAACTGCCGGCAGATCCCGCCGTCGGGGTGTTGCTTCGCGTAGAAGTTGTCGAGGGTGCGCTGGAACTTCCAGGCGCGATCGCCGTAGCGCCCGAACAGCGTGATGAACACGGAATCCCACTGGTACAGGGACTGCTCGAACATCGTCGACGAGTAGTCGGAGACGAACCCGTTCTCGTCCGTCGCGCGCCGGAAGTTCGCGAACGCGATCTCCCAACAGCGGCGGTAGCAGGCCACGACTTCGGGTCGCGACGGATACACCGGCATCGGCAAGGTTTCGGCGATCGCTCGCTCGAAGCGCGGCCACTCGCTCGGAGACCCCCGGCTCTGCACGCGAAACGGATTCTCTTCCGCGTACGGGTTCTCGACGTACGTGGCGACGTACGGCCGGGCACCCGGCTTGTTTCGCAGCTCGAGCGGATTGCGCATGGTGCAGCGCTCGGAAGGGACGGACATACCATGGGCGCCATCCGGGCGGGCCATCAGCTTTCGCTATCAGCTGTCGGCGAAAAAATCGGCTAGCCAGAGCGCCGGATTTTGGCGCGAGCGCAACGTACGGGGGGTGAGACGCGGAAGACAGCTGCCGGCGGGCGTGCTAGCGATTCGCGCCACGGCGCGGACGGCGGCATGGCGGATCAACTCTCCAACAACCTCGCGGCGCTCAAGATCGACCGCAGCGTCGGGCGTCCGCCTGGCTCCAGCTTGTGGAAGAACCTGCTGATCGCCGCGCTTCTGCTCGGCGGCGCTGGCGCGGCCTACGTGTATGGCCTGCCGATCCTCGAGGCCAAGGTGTTCAAGACCGAGGTGGAGCTCACCGAGGTGGCGCTGGTCTCGCCCGCACAGGCGGCGATCGAGCTCACCTCCACGGGCTACCTGGTCCCTCAGACGCTCTCCAAGATCGCCGCCAAGATCGGCGGGCGTGTCGCGAAGGTCCACGTGCGCCAGGGCAGCGACGTCAAGGCCGGCGACGTCCTGATCGAGATCGATCCTTCGGATCACCAGGCGAACGTGGCCAGCGCCCAGAGCCAGGTCGCGGCCGCGCGCGCGCGGGCCGTCGCGGCGCGCGCCCAGCAGCTCGAGATCGAGCAGCAGGCGAACCGCGCCAGGACCCTCGCCGAACAGGGCGTCGCGCCGCAGTCGAACGCCGACGATCTTTTGATGCGCGCCAAGGCGCTGGGAGAGCAGGCCCGCGCGGCCGAAGCCGACACGCGCGCGGCTGGCGCGCTCGTCAATGCGCTGCGCGTCGGGCTCGACAACTACACGATCCGCGCGCCGATCTCGGGCAAGGTGCTGAACAAGCCGCCGGAGGTGGGTGAGTACGTCGGCCCCCAGCCTGCCGGCGTGTCCGTGGACATGGGCGGAGTGGAGATCGCCGATCTCGACACGCTGATGGTCGAAACCGACGTGCCCGAACAGCGCCTGAACCTGGTGAAGCTCGGCAGCCCCTGCGAGATCGTGCTCGACGCGTATCCGAACAAGCGATACCGCGGCAAGGCCTTCGAGATCACGCCGAAGATCGACCGCGCCAAGGCCACGGTGATGGTCAAGGTGGCCTTCGTGGACGAAAAGGAGGGCGCGCTGCCGGAGATGTCCGCGCGCGTGAGCTTTCTCAGCAGCGAGGTCGACGAAAAGGCGATCCAGGCGCCTCCGAAGCTGATCGTGCCGGGCTCGGCGCTCGCGACCCGGGGCGGCACCAAGATCGTTTACGTGGTCGACGACAACAAGGTGCGGGTCACGCCGGTCGTGCTCGGCCCCGCCTTCGGCAGCGGCTTCGAGCTGGTCAAGGGCCCGAACGCGGGTACGCGCCTGGTCAAGGATCCGCCGGAGACGCTCGAGGACGGCCAGGCCGTCAAAGAACGCTCCGCGAACTGACGAATCGTGTCCTAGCGAGGCTCGCGATTTTCGAGCCTCGGCACTATGACTGGGCCCACTGGACTCTGGAAAACGAGCGAGGACGGCATGAGTGAAGCGACGAACGGCGCCGAATCGATGATCCGGCTGCAAGGCGTGGGTAAAACCTTCTACCGCGGCAAGGAGCCGCTCGAGGTGCTGAAGAGCCTGGACCTCGACATCGCCGAGGGGGCCTTCGAGGCGCTGATGGGGCCGAGCGGCTCCGGCAAGTCCACCCTGTTGAACCTGATCGCCGGCCTCGACGCCCCGACCAGCGGCAAGCTGATCGTGGCCGGCTCGAACCTCGGCGAGATGAGCGAGGGGCAGCGCGCTGCCTGGCGCGCCTCGACGATCGGCTTCGTGTTCCAGACCTACAACTTGCTGCCGGTGTTGAAGGCCGTCGAGAACGTCGAGCTCCCGCTGCTGCTCGCGAAGCTGCCGGCCGCCGAGCGCCGCAAGCGCGCCGAGATCGCGCTCGAGGTGGTCGGCCTGAAAGACCGCATGGACCACCTGCCCCGCCAGCTCTCGGGCGGTCAGGAGCAGCGCGTCACGATCGCGCGCGCGATCGTCACGGACCCGAAGATCATCGTGGCCGACGAGCCCACCGGTGACCTCGATCGCGACAGCGCCAACGACATCCTCAACTTGCTCGAGCGGCTGAACAAGGAGTTCAAGAAGACGATCGTGATGGTGACCCACGATCCGGCCGCCGCCGAACGCGCCTCGATCGTCCGCCGCCTCGACAAGGGCAACCTGGTGTGAGGGCAGCGTGAGGCTCGCAACCATCGCCATCAAGAACGTCGCGCGCAACCGGCTGCGCACGTTGCTCACAGCGCTCGGCGTGGCAGCCGCGCTGATCAT
This sequence comes from Polyangiaceae bacterium, assembly GCA_025937835.1. Taxonomy (GTDB): domain Bacteria; phylum Myxococcota_A; class Polyangia; order Polyangiales; family Polyangiaceae; genus PMG-095. The sequence continues at coordinate 37,594 of JAICQO010000014.1, read as the reverse complement.
GTTCATCGCGCTCCGGACCATGAACTGGTCCTGGACGGCCGCCCAAGAACAGAGCGCCAGCGACCGGATCGGCATCCGGCACAAGATCACCTTCATCATGACGCTGCCGCTCCGCTACGCGGAGGAGATCCGCAGCACGCCGGGCGTCACGGGCATCAGCTACGCCAACTGGTTCGGCGCCAAAGACCCGAAAGACGAGAGCGACTTCTTCGCGACCATCGCCGTCGAACCGAACGACTTGCTGGACGTGTACCGCGAGATAGAAGCTCCGCCCGAGCAGATCGAGGCCTGGAAGCAGGACCGCCGCGGCGCCCTCGTCGGCGACGCGCTGGCCAAGAAAAAGGGCTGGAAGATCGGCGACAAGGTCACGCTGCGCGGCACCATCTACCCGGGCGATTGGGAGTTCCACATCGCCGGCATTTACACGTCGAAGCGCGCCTCGGTCGATCGCTCCACGCTCTGGTTCCACTGGAAGTACCTGAACGACTCCTTGCCCGCCCAGCGCAAGGATCAGGTGGGTTGGATCGTGGCGCGCGTCGCCGATCCCGGTCAGTCAGCGGCCATCTGCCGCACCATCGATCAGAAGTTCTCGGAGCGTGACATTCAGACGCTGAGCATGAGCGAGCGGGCCATGCAGGCCTCGTTCCTCGGCATGCTGTCGGCGATCTTGCGGGCCATCGACGTGGTCTCGGTGGTCATCCTGCTGATCATGATGCTGATCCTCGGCAACACGATCGCCATGGGTGTCCGCGACCGCACCGGTGAGTATGGCGTGCTCCGCGCGATCGGCTTCGTCCCCCGCCACATCGTGATCTTCGTGATCGGCGAGTCGATGGTGATCGGCCTGCTCGGCGGCTTGCTCGGCGTCGGGCTCGCGTACCCGCTGGTCCAGAACGGCCTCGGGCGCTTCCTGGAGGAGAACATGGGCGCCATGTTCCCGTATTTCCGCGTGCAGCCGTCGCTGGCCGCGCTGTCGATGGGGCTCGCGCTCGGCGCCAGCCTGCTCGCCTCGGCGATCCCGGCTTACCGGGCGTCGAAGCTCAAGGTCGTGGACTCGTTGCGCCGCGTCGGCTGAAAGAGGTCCGGAAATGATTCCGCTGAGCTACAACGTTCGGAGTCTGTTCGTTCGACGCACCACGACCATCGCCACCGCGCTCGGTGTCGGCCTCGTCGTGTTCGTGCTGGCGGCAGCGCTGATGCTGTCGACCGGTATCCAGAAGACGCTGGTGAGCGCCGGCCGCGACGACAACGCGATCGTCCTGCGCAAGGGCTCGGACACCGAGCTCGCGAGCGGCATCGAAACCCAGCGCGTCAGCCTGATCCAGGCCGCCCCCGGCGTGAAGAAGGACGAGACCGGCGCTCCGCTCACGGTCGGCGAGGCGGTGATCGTGATCACCCTGGCCAAGCTCGGCGCCGACGACTCTCAAATCTCGAACGTGCAGGTGCGCGGGGTACCCGGCGACAAGGTGCTCAAGGTTCGGCCCGACGTGCGGGTGATCTCCGGGCGCCCGCCGACGCCCGGCACGGACGAGGTGATGATCGGCAAGGGCATCGCGGGTCGTTTCGAGGGCGTGGACCTGAACCAGCGCTTCGAGCTGAAGAAGAACCGACCCGTGAACGTGGTCGGGATCTTCGAGGCGGGCGGCTCGAGCTTCGAATCCGAGATCTGGGCGGACATCGACACCGTGCGCACGTCGTTCGGCCGCGAGGGCCTGGTCTCCTCGGTGACGGTGCGGCTCGAGTCGTCGAGCAAATTCGAGGGCTTCAAGACCTACGTCGAGAGCGACAAGCAGCTCGGCCTCGAGAGCTTTCGCGAGGACGACTACTACCGCCGCCAGTCCGAGGGCACGAGCATCTTCGTGACGGCGATCGGCGCGGTGATCGCCTTCTTCTCCTCGTTCGGCGCGATGATCGGCGCGATGATCACGATGTACGCGGCCGTTTCGCAGCGCAAGCGCGAGATCGGCACGCTGCGGGCGCTGGGCTTCTCGCGCGCGGCGATCCTGTTCTCGTTCCTGGTGGAGTCGGCGGTGCTGGCGCTGCTCGGCGGCGCGATCGGCCTGGTCTGCGCCTCGCTCCTCAGCTTCACGAAGATCTCGATGATGAACTTCGCGACCTGGCAGGAAATCACCTTTAGCTTCAGCCCCGATCCTGCAACCTTCGTGATCTCGCTGATCGCCGGCACGGCGATGGGCGTGCTCGGCGGCTTCTTCCCGGCGATCCGCGCCTCGAAGGTGTCGCCGATCGAGGCGATGCGGGCCTGACGCTCGGTACTCGCGAGCGAGCCGTCAGAGGTAGGTTGCGGCCTTCAGCAATGCAGCCTTTGCCTCGGGGCCGCTCGCGACCTTCTCGTGCGCGACGATCACGCGCACGAGATCCGGGATCGCCGCGAAGCGCTCGAAATCCGCGCGCAGCGCCGGCTTGTCCTTCACGTACACGAGCTTCGCCAGCCGCGAGACACGCGGGCCGGGAGCCGAGCCGAGCACGGTGGTGAAGAAGAAGCCGAGCGGATCCTTCTTCCGATCCATGTTGAACATCACGTCGTTCAACACCACGCTGGTTCCGTCCGGCGACCGCACCAGCATGGCGCCCTCCATGTCGGCGACGCCGTTCAATGGCTCGAAACGCACCACGTTCGACTGCGGAAAGTCCTCGTAACTGCCGTCGACCGCCACGACTTCGGAGACCTTCTGTCGCGCACCTTTCGGCGCAAGTACCGCCACCTTCGGGTAGCGCTTCTTGTACGCGGGTGCGTCGAGCCGATGCCCGGGGTTCGGCACGATCAGAAAGCGCGGCTCGCCGAGCGCCTCGAGTTGTTTCTGCGACGACTCCTCGAGCGCGATCGCGCTGTGCAAGACCAGGCCGCCGTCCTCGAGTCGCGCCACCGTCATCACGCGTTTGAGCGACATGCCGGGGATCGAGCCGCGCACCCAGTACAGGTTCTCCGCCAGACGAAGCAACGTCTCGTGCGCGAGCGGCTTCCAGTCTTCGAATGCTTTGCCCATGGCAGGACGATACGTCGCGGCTCGCCGAAGCTCGGTCGAAATCTCGCCCGCATTTCATCCTCGGCAGAACCATGCAGCCTTGCCCGCCTCGAAGCGGGAGGGCTGAGCCGCCCCAGCTCGGGTACGGTACGTAACGGTGCATGCCCCACGCCCCCCGACGTTGGATCGGTCGTTGTGCTCTCGCGGCCTGGATCGCCGCCTGCTCGGGCGACCCGCGCCCCTCCACGTCTTTTCAGGGCAGAGACAAGGGCGGCGCGCCGGGGATGAGCGGCGGCTCGGCCAACGATGCCGGTGAACCGGGCGAAGGGACCGGGGGAACCGAAGCCGGCGGGCGCACGAGCTCGGACGAGAGCGGTGGCTCCGGCGGCTCGACCGGCGGCGCACCGCCGAAAGCTGGAGCGTCGGGCTCGGGCGGAAGAGCAACCGGCGGTAGGGCCAACGGCGGCGGCGGTGGCAAGGCCAGCACGGGCGGCAAGGCCGGCAACACCGGCGGCAAAGCCAACTCGGGCGGTAGCGAAAACGACGGTGGTAGCGAAAGCGAAGGCGGCAGCGGAAACGAAGGCGGGATGCCCGACCTGGGCTCGGCCGGAGAAGCGGGTGCTCCCGGCAACCCCGAGCAGCCTCCGGTCGGCGAGTTCTTCGGTGACAGCCGCTGCAGCGCCGAATTTTTGTTGTGCGAAGACTTCGAGGGTACGTCGCTCGACGGCGACAAATGGAGCACGATGGGCTCCGCGCCGACGTTCGACTCCACGCGCGCTGCGCGCGGTGAGCGCTCGGGCCACTTCCGCACCACCGACAACGGGCTGATGTTGATCCGCAACAGCAGCATCTTCCCGGTGCCGGACAACCGCTACTACGGCCGGCTCTTCGTGTACTTCGACGCCCTGCCGTCGGCCCCGCGCTGGGCGCACTGGAGCGTGGTCGGCGCGCAGGGCGCGGAAGAGGCGGAGATCCGCGTCGGCGGCCAGTTCGACGGCGAGCTCAACCGCTTCGGTGTGGGGACCGATCACGGTCCGACCGGCGACTGGACCCGGCTCGACGAGGACAGCGACGATCCCGTACCCGTCCGCGAATGGCTGTGCCTGGAGTGGCTCCACGACGGCAGCAGCGACGAGACCCGGTTCTGGGTCAACGAGGAAGAGCGCGCCTCGCTGCGCACCAGCGCCGACGACCACGGCGGCGAAGAGACCGAGCAATATCTGCTGCCGGAGTTCGAGTCCGCGTGGGTCGGCTTCTGGCAGTACGCGACCGGTGTGACGCCCGACGCTTTCGACGTCTGGATCGACGAAGTCGTGCTCGACGACGAGCGCGTCGGCTGCACGAACTGAGCGCTCAGCGCCGCATTTGGCGCAGCTCTTCGGCCATGCGCGCGTGCACGAGCGCGGAGAGCTTTCGGTCGTCGTTCTCTGCCTCTTCGGGCGTGATCGGCGAGAGCACGCGCACGGTGACGGGGCGCGGCCGGATGCCGACCTTGCCCTTGGCGAGGATCGTGTGTGTGCCATCGACCACGATCGGCACGACGGGTACGCCTGCGCGGACCGCGATCCAGAAGGCGCCGCGGTAAAATGCCTTGAGCTCTCCGTCGCGTGAGCGGGTGCCCTCGGGGAACACGCACAGGCTGGCTCCCGCGCGGAGCTCGGCCTCGGATTTGCGGAGCATGCGGCGGATGCTCGGTAGATGCCCGCGCCGCAGCGGCACGTAGCCGTTCAGCCACATGTTCCAGCCCAGGAACGGCGCCATGAAATTGGCGCGCTTGCTGACCCACAGGAACGGCAGGCGCGTGGCGTACACCGCGAGGATGTCGACCATCGACTGGTGGTTCACGACGTAGACGCAGCGGCCGATGTCGAGCCCTCTCTCGCGCCCCTCGACGCGCACGCCGGCGTAGGGGGCCCACGCCAAGTAGTGCGCGCCCCAGACGGACGTGTACGCGTGCAGCCAGCGGCGCGGGCGCTGCCAGAACGAAACGCAGAAGATCAACAGCGCGGGCACGAAAAACACCACGCAGGTGCCGATCAGATACGGCCAATAGACGAGGTTGTAGACGAAGAGCCCAGAGCCCCGGAGCCCGCGCGCCGCGTCGGGTCGGGTCTCCACACCGCGGCTCACCATCGACATCGGGCGGACCCTAGCATCGCCCGCTCTCGCGTCACTCGAGGTAGCGCTGCTTTCGCTCGAAGCCTTCGGCAAAACCGGCTCCGCGCGGCACCCAGGCGAGCGTGAGGCCCGGGACACCGCGGCGTTCGAGCTCGGACCGGAAGCGCGCAGCGAGCCGCGCCTCCGGCGGCTCCGCGCTCCGGCACTCCACGCGCACACGCGGCCGCTCGCCGGCCTCGAGCCGAAAGCGGCCGGTGACGAGCCGCGCGAGCTCGGCTTGCTCGAACAAGGCGGCCTTGATTTGCTCCGGATAGGCGCGCGCCCCGGCTGCCTCGATCGAACCGCCGCGCCCGTACACGGCGAGCATCGGCAAGCGCGAAGCCGGCGCGAGCTCGGAGCGCCCGGCGCGGCTCAGGCGTTCGGCGAGCTCCCCGCCGCGTAGCGCCTCCGCCCAGTCCCCGCTCCGGTAGCGCACGAGCGGCAGCAGTCGACCCGGATCGAGCGTGGTGGCGACCAGGCTCCGCCGTCCATCGAGCTCGGGGGTCTCGAGATAGTACTGGTCGGGGTAGTACTGGAGCAGCGACGGTGGGAACGGTGCACCAGCGAACACCCTGGTCAAAAGCTCCAGGTCTCGATCGAGCGCCGAAACCGCGCGGCGTAGCTCCGCCGTGTCGTGTGCGAGGCTCAACCCGAGCTCGGAGATGCCGAAGCTCGTGAACAGCTCGCCGCCGAGCAGCGGCGCGAGATAGCGTCGAAACGAATCGGCCACGAACTCGCCGCCGACGATCGCCGACACGCGAAACGCCGCGAGATCGAGGCCGCGCTCACGCGCCTGCTCCGCCAGCTCTTTCGCAAGTAGAGGTTCAGCGACGAGCACGATCTGCTCGTGATCACTGCCCAAACACTCGAGCACGCGCAGCACCGCTTCGGGGCGCGGGCCGAGCTCTGCCACCAGCGCGGCGCGTGTGGGGATGCGTACCGCACCCGGCAACGCGTTCACCAGCAAAGTGCGCTTCGAGCAAACCCTGAAGTAATAGTCGAGCAACGCGTCGATACGCTCGGTGAGCGCTGACGTTTGGCGAGCGGTCTCGAGCCCGAACGAGAACGAGCCCGAATAACCCGAGCTCGTGAAGACTAAAGATCCGTCCCCGATCCGGCCGTTGGCGACGAGAGCGGCGAGCCGCTGTGCATCGAACAGCCGCTGCTTGGTCACGACGGGAACGAGCCTATGAAAATCGCCAATCGCGACGATTTGCCGGGGATCGACCGCGCTCTCTCGCAGCAAGGCTCGATACGCCGGCACGGCGCTGGCCGTACGTCGAAAGCTCGCGAGAGCGCGGGCTTCGGTGGCGCGCGCGACGCTCTCGGGATCCAGCGCTTCGGCGCGCGCGATCGCCCGGCGCGCGAGCGCTGACCAGAGCCTTCTTCCAATCGCCTTCGGTCGCGTCCGCTGCAATTGTCCCAAGCCGAACTCCATCTTCCTTGTTTCACAGACCCGGAGCCCGCCTGGCAAGCGCGCGCGGGGGGCCCCGGAGCTCGCTCGGATTCCGCCCGCTCGGAGCCGGAGCCCGGCGAGGCTCGGCGCCTGCTGCGCTTGCTCGGATCCGGGATGTTCGCAGCCCCCACGGGGGAGGTGGCGATCGAGCGGGCCGTGCACGCCGACGAGCTCCTCGCGGCGTACCGGCTGGTGCACGACACCTTCGTCGACGAGGGTTTGATCGACGCGAGCCCGTCGCGCCTCCGCGTGCGGGCCTGCGAGCTCTCGCCGTCGATGGCCACCTTCGTGGCCAGGTCGGCGGGCGGCGTCGTGGGCGTGATGAGCGTGATCGGCGACTCTCCGGAGCTCGGGCTGCCGTCCGATCCGGTGTTCGGTCGCGAGCTCGGCGCGTTGCGAGGCAGAGGGCGGCGTGTCGCGGAAATCACGAACCTGGCGATCGCGCACGAGTTCCGGAAGACTTCGGTGTTCCTGGGCCTCGCCCGCGCCGTTCTGGCGTGGGGCATGGACCTCGGGTTCGACGACGGCTTCGCGGCAGTGAGCCCCAAGCACGGCCCCTACTTCGAGCGCGTCTTGCGCTTCACCCCCTGGGGAGAGCGCCGCTCGTATCGGCTGGACGCGGACGACCCGGTGCGGGGCTTCCGTCTCGATCTGCGCGGCTTCGAGGGCGCGCTACGCGAAGTCGATCGCGGCCTCGGCGAGCGCGCGGCGCTCCACGCCTGGTTCTTCACGAGTAACCCGTTCCGCGGCACGTCGCTGAGCACGAGCGAGGCCGCGAGAGCGGCCTTCGCGAGTGAGGACGTGCCGGCCCGCTTACGCTCCGAGGAGGCCGCGCCAGCCAGCGGCCTGCGCCTCCGCGGCCCGGGCTAGAGCGACAAGCGGCTAGGAACTTGCCGAGATCGGCGGAAAATTCGGACGAAAAGAGAGCGAGCGCGTGGGGAGGGGCCCCGCCGAATTCACGGCAAAATCACGGGGGACGGCCGGACCGTTTCGACGAGCCGGAGACGGGCCTTGCGCCTTCGCCGTGGTTCCGCAACAAATCGCCCACCACCATGCGGACCTACCTGCCCGTCCTGATCCTCGCGTTCGCGATCCCCGCCTGTCAGAAGAAGCTCGCCGAGCCCAGCGGTTCGGCCACTGCCGAGCCCGCAGCCACCCCGGCGGCGGCCGCGAGCGAAGCTCCCGCGGCGGCCACCACCCCCGCGCCGGCGGAGACCGCGGCGCCGAGCGCAGAAGCGCCGAAGGGCATCCCGGCGCCGGAGGACGTGGCCAAACCCCCGGCCGACGCGAAGAAAACCGAGTCGGGCCTCGTGACCAAGGTGCTCACGCCGGGCAAGTCGAAGGAGCACCCCACCGACGCCGACCAGGTCAAGGTCCACTACACGGGCTGGACCAAAGACGGAAAGATGTTCGACTCGTCCGTGGAGCGCGGCGAACCCGCGAGCTTCGGCGTGACACAGGTGATCCCCGGCTGGACGGAAGCGCTGAAGCTGATGGTCGTCGGCGAGAAGCGCCGGCTGTGGATCCCGGGCAAGCTCGCTTACGGCGACACGCCGCGCATGGGCGCGCCCGCGGGGGACCTGACCTTCGACGTCGAGCTGCTCGAGATCCTCGCGGCGCCGAAGGCACCCGAAGACGTCAAGGCTCCACCCGCGACGGCGAAGCGCACGGGCTCGGGCCTCGCCTACCGCGTGCTGAAGAAGGGCACGGGCAAGGCCCACCCGAAGGCCACCGACCGGGTCACGGTGCACTACTCCGGCTGGACCACCGACGGAAAGATGTTCGACTCGTCGGTGCAGCGCGGCCAACCCTCGAGCTTCAACCTGAACGGCGTGATCAAGGGCTGGACCGAGGGCGTGCAGCTGATGGTCGAGGGAGAGAAGGCCCGCTTCTGGATCCCGGGAGATCTCGCCTACGGCGACAAGCCGACGCGCCCCGGCGCGCCTTCGGGAACGCTGGTCTTCGACATCGAGCTGCTCCAGATCAAATCCGGGCCATGAGGTAGCCGTGCGCGAGCTCGTGGGGCGGCACGCCGAGCCGCTCCACCAGCTCCGGGCTCGTGGTCGTGACCAGCAGCGTGACGGCGGGGTCGTCACGCTTCTGCTCGAGCAGCTCGTAGACCAGGTGCTTGGTCTGGGTATCCAGGTTCGAGTCGGGATCGTCCAGGAACAGGAAATTCGGGGTTAGCGCCAGCGCTCGCGCCAGGCTGACCCGTCGCCGCACCCCGACCGACAGGTGCGCCGGCAGCGCGTGGAAATCAGTCTGCGCGACGCGTAGCTCGGTGAGCTGATCGCGCGCCCGCCTGTCGATCTGTGACTCGCTCAGGCCGAGCACGTCGGCGTGGTAGCGCAGGGCGAGAGTGACGTTGCCGAGCGCCGTGGCGTTGGAGAGCAGGCCGCCGGCGTAGAACACGAAGCCGCGGCGCACGCCGTTTCGGAACAGCTCGCTCGGCCGGGTCGGGTTCGGCGCGTGCCCCGACAGATAGACGTTGCCCGTGCTGGCCTGCGTCAGGCCCGCGCACAGGTAGAGCAGCGTGGACTTTCCGACGCCGTTTTCGCCGATCACCACCAGATTTCCGCCCATCGGCAGCGTGTGCGTGAGCTCGCGAAACACCCACAGATCGCCGTACCGAAAGCTGACGTGGTCGAGTTCGAGGCCGAGTTTCAAGGGTCCCTCAGCGGAGCGGCGGTCCGACCAACCAGTAGAACACGACGGTCAGCGCAAAGTCGTACATCACGGCGCCGAGCAGCATCCGCACCACGGCGGCGCTGGCCTGCTTCGGCACCTCGGTCGGCGAGCTCTTCACCAAGAGCCCGTAATGGCAGGCGATCCAGCCCACGATCGTGCCGAGTCCCACGCCCTTGGCCACGAACAACACCAGGTCGTGCAGCGTCAGCGCGCGCGCTATCCCGGAGCGCAGCTCGGCCGGGCTCGGACCGAGCACGGCCTGGCCGAGCACCGCGGAGGCCATCACCGCCACGAAGCTGAAATACACCATCAACGCCACGACGCTCAGCACCGACGCGACGAGCCGCGGCCAGACGATGAAGCGCGGCGTATCGATGCCGAGCGAGGTCAAGGCCAGGATCTCGCCGCTCACCTTCATGTTGCCGAGCTCGGTGGCGATAGCCGTCCCGGAGCGACCCGCCACGATGATCGCCGTGATCAGCGGCGAGAGCTCGCGCAGGACCACCGCGACCACGATCTTGCCGAGCAGGTCGCCGTCGGCGCCCGGCACCATCAGGCTGGTCTGGATCACGATCGTCGCGCCGATCAACAGACCGATCACGCTCACCAGCGAGACCGCCTGCACGCCCGTGAACAAGATCTGCGATAAGGTCACGGCTCGCACCGTGCGCGCCGCCGCCCGGCCCGGCGTCGCGAAGGAAGTCAGCGCCAGCCCCAGCGTGCCGAACAGCGCCGAGGCGCCGTACACCCAGGCGATTGCGCCGCGGCCGATCGAGCCCAGGAACCCCGCGCGCCGCCTGTATTCGGAGCGCGGGTTGTAGGGCAGCGTCGAGCGCCGCGCCGGCAGCGGATCCTGACTCGTCATGTCCGAACCATTTATCCACCAGCGAACGCGCGCTTGTCGCGCCCGGCTACTTCTTCAGGGTTTTCAGGCGTTCCTTGGCTTCTTCCAGGCCGTCCGTCTGCACGGCGCGCTCGTACATCTGAATCGCCTTGGGGGTTTCGCCGATCGCCTCGTGAATGTCGCCGAGACGGAGGAAGACCTGGCTCTTGCTGATGGGCGCGCCCTCGTCGAGCTTCTGGAGCAAGAGCGCGCGGTACATCTGCTGCGCCTTCTTGTAGTCCTTGGCCTGGATCGCCACGTCGCCCAGCAAGGTGAGGACCTGCAGATTTCCGGGCTCGATGCGGAAGGCCTTGTCGAGCTCTTCCAGCGCGCGCTGGACCTCGCCATCGGCGATGTAGGCGTTGGCGAGCCGGCGGTGGATTTCGCCGAGCTCGCGGGTGCGCTTCTGACCGTAGCTCTCCACGACTCGCTCGAGGACCCGCACCGCGTCGCGGCCGCGCCCGCTCTTGCCGTAGACGTCGCAGAGCTCGAGCAAGAGCTCGCGGTCGTTCGGCTTGAGCTGGGTCGCGCGCTCGAGCAGCTCCGCGGCCTTGAACAGATCGTCGCGCTTCTCGGCGTGGATCGTCGCGGCTTGGCGCAGGAGCTGCACGGCGGCCTCGGGAGCCTCGGCGAACTCCGCCTCCTCGGACGAGAGCTCTGCCAGGGCCTGCCAATCCGCCGCCGCCTGGAACAGCGGGCGCAGCCGCTTTCTGATCTCCAGGTTGCGGCGGTCTGCCTTGAGCCCGACCTCGAGCGCGTGTGCGGCCTTGTCGTTCTGGCCCTGCTTCTCGTAGACGCCCGCGAGCTCCAGCGAACGGCGAACGGCTTCGTCTCCGCTAGCCAGCGCGAGCAGCTTCTCCATGACCTCGGTCGCCTCGTCGAGCCGGCCGTCGGCCGTGAGCAAGCGTGAGAGAGCCTCGAGCGCACCCTGATGGTCGGGCTTGCGCTCGAGCACGCTGCGATAGGTCTCGATGGCGCGCGAACGGTCACGCAGGCGCGCCTCGTAGATATCGCCGAGCCGCGTCTGGAAGCGGAGCTCCGCGTCCAGGTCGTTCCGGGCCTGAGCGTCCTCGATCTGTGTCGAGAGCAGCGACGCGAGCTCTTCGTCGCGCTGGGTGCGCTCGTAGAGCTCGCTCAGGTGCACCACGGCGAGCTCGTGGCCGGGCTCGTCCTCGAGCACCGCGCGCAGCTGATCGATGGACGTATCGAGCGACGCGAACTTTTCCTCGCTCAGCTTGGCGAGCTCGATGCGGAGCTTGCTGCGTTCGCCGGGCGAGGTCGCGACGTCGATCAGGCGCTCGATCAGCCGGCCCAGGTCCTGGAAACGGCCTTGCTCGGCGTACAGCGAGCGCAGCGCCGTGGCCGCGGTGTCGTCGGACGAGTCGTCCTCGAACAGCTGCTCGAAGAGCTCGATCGCGCGCGGCGTGTCCTCGAGCCGGTCGCGGGCGATTCCGGCGGCCTTGCGCTGGAGCTCGCGCGTGCTTGCCGGATCGGTCGACAGCTCGCTCTGTCTAACCAAAAGCTCGAAGGTCTCCTTGTAGTCACCGGCGAGCTCGCGCAGCACGGTCAGGCTGTCGAGGGCCCAGCCGTTCATGTCGTCGAGCGACAGCAGCTCGCGCAGCACGGCTTCGGCCGCCTGGTGGTCGCCGAGGCCGTCGGCGATCTCCTTGGCCTGCTGGTAGAGCCGTTCACGCTTGTGGTCGTCGAGCTGGAGCTTGGCGCGGCGCCGGATCGTCTCGAACAGGTCGCGCTCGCGGCCCGGGCCGGTCTGCAGCGCCTCGAGACGAGCCAACACGTCGTCGTTCTCGGCGTCGTAGCGCAGGGCCCGCGCCAGGACGCGCTCGGCACCGGCCGGATCGGAGGCCCGATCCTTGAGCCAGCCCGAGAGTCGCACGCACAGCTCCACGGCCGCCTCGGTCTCGAGCTCCGCGTGCTGTTCGAGCGCCTTCTCGAGGGCCGCGCCGGCCGAGCTCCACTCGCCGGTGATGCCCGCCAGGCGCTCGAGCTCGTCCACGAGCTCGTGATCGCCGGGGGACGTGAGCAGGCTCGCTTCGATCACGCGCTGAGCCCCGCGCGGGTCGCGCACGTCGTCCTCGAGCACGCGCGCCAGCGCCTTCTGCATCTCGACCTTGGCGCCGGTCGTGTCCGCGTGTTCGACGCGCTGCTGGTACAGGCTCGCCAGGCGGTCGGTGTGCCTGCGCGTGCGGTACACGCTCTCGAGCACCTCGGCTGCTTCCTCGAACAGCTCCGGCTCCCGAGTGAGCTTCTCGAGCTCCGAGACGGCAGCCTCGTGCTCGGGATCGCGCTCGATGGCAGTGCGCAGCGAGCCGAGCGCCCGAGCGTTCTCCTTGAACTGGTCGTTCTGGAGCACGGCCAGGCGGTAGAACAGCTCGGCCTGGCGCTTGTCCGAGTCCTCGACCGAAACGCGCCGCTCGAGCACGTCGGCGAGCGCGGTGTGATCGGCGAGCCGCTGGTACAGCCGATCCAGCGCGTCGAGGAGCTCGGGCTGGTCGCCCGATTGCTCGATGGCCTTCACGTAGCCTTCGACGGCGCGCCGGTCGTCGCCGAGCTTGTCTTCTGCGACCTTGGCCAGGCGCACGTAGAGGTCCTTGACGACCTCGGGCTCGAAGGTGGCCTGAGCGCGCTCGGTGAGCACGTCCGCGTAGCGCGACCAGCTGCCGGAGCCGGAGGCGAGTCGCGTCACCTCGCGGTGCAGGTCCTCGGCGTCGGGCCGCTCCGCGAGCGCGCGAAGCAGCGCAGTCTCGGCGTCCGTGACGCGACCGAGGCGCGTCTCCAGCACCTCCGCCATCGCCACCAGCGTCTGAGTCCGATCGCCGGGGTCGGTCTCGACGCTGAGCCGGAGCTCGAGCACCTCGGCCAGAGCTTCCCAGCGCTCGGTGCGCTTCAACACCGGTACCAGCACGGCCGCGACCGGCGAGCGCAGATCCTCGTGGCCCTCGCCCAGCGTGCGCACCTTGGTGACGATCGCCATCTCGTCGGGCGCGTCATCGAGCGCGAGGCGATACGACTCGAGCGCCTCCTCCAGGCTGCTCAGCTTGTCGGCGAGGATGTCGCCGATCTCGCGGCGCAAAGCGGCGCGCGCCGTGGGCTCGCTCGTGGCCTCGGCCTGCCCGCGCAGGCTGTCGAGCAGCTCCGGCCACATCGCCTCGGCGCGGTACAGCCGGTTCAGGCTGTCGCGCACGCCCTCGTCGCCGGGGCGCACGGAAAGGGCCTGCACCAGCGCTTCGATGGCCCGGGTGCGATCCGAAAGCTCCTTCTCGTAGGCCGCGGCCGCCAGCGTGAGCAGGGTGAACTTGAGATCCGCGTCGTCGTCCTCCGCGAGCTCGACGCGGCGCTGATAGAGCTCCACCAGGCGCGGCGCGTCGCGCCGGCCCTCGTACAGCTCGATCAAGCAATCCAGCGTGAAGGCGCTCTCCGGATCGAGGTCGAGCGCGCGCTCGTAGGCCTGGATCGCGCCATCGGCGTCGTCGAGCATGTCGCGCTTGGCTTCGCCCACGCGGCGCCAGACGCTGGCCCGCTCGCCGTCGTCGAGCAGCAAGTCGGCCTTGGCCGTCAGGACGCGCACCAGGGTCGGCCAGTCGCTGAGCAACGTCGCCAGCGCCTCCATCTTCTCGAGCGGGCCGATGTCGGTCTCGTCGGTCGCGCGCAGTCGATCGTAGGCCTCGAGCGAGCGGCGCGGATCGTTGCGCCGCGCATCGTGCACCTCGGCCAGGATCTGCAGCATGTCGCGGCGGCTCGCGAGCTCCGGGTTCTCGGCCAGGACCTCCTCGTAGACCTCGGTGAACTGATCCCAGGAGTGGGTCTGCTCGGTCAACCGCTCGTACTCACGGCGCACGTCGCCGTCCTCGGGATCGATGCGAACGGCAGCTTCCATCGCGCGGCGCGCGCGTTTCTCGTCGTTGCCGCGCCGCTCCCAGAGCTCGCTGGTCTCGCGCAGCACCGCCACTCGACCGGCGGCGTCATTGGCGAGCGTGAAGCGATCCTCGTTGAGCGTGATCTGGCGTCGCCAGTCGTCGGCGGCTTCGTACAGCGGCCGCAGGATGTCGACCACCCGCTCGCGCAGCGGCTCGCTCTTACGCAGCGACTCGAGCTCGGCGATGGCCTGCGCGTGGCTCGGCAGCACGCGCACGATCTCTTCCAGCTGATCGACGGCGCGCTCGAGCTGCCCGGTCTGCACGTGTAGCTTGGCGAGTGACAAGCGGTAATCGGCCGCCACGTTGGCGTCGCTCGCCGTCTCGGCGCGCCTCAGGTAGAGCTCGGCCAGGTCTTCCCAGCGACCGCGCTCCGTGTACAGCTCGGCCAGGGCGTCGAGCGTGCGAGGATCCATGTCCTCGACCTCGAGCGCGGCGCGGTAGGTCTCGATCGCGTCGTCGGCCCGGCCGAGCTCACGCCGCTCGAGCGCGGCGATGGTGTGCAGGGTCGCGAGCCGATCCGCCGGATCGAAGCGGTGCTCGAGCGCGCCGCGGTAGAGCTTGACCCGCTCTTCGTGGCGCGAAAGGCGCTTCAAGATCGCGTCGATCGAGTCGAACAGCGAGCGGCTCTCGGGCGAGAACTCGAGCGCACGGCGGTAGAACTCGAGCGCGCGGTCGGGCTTGCCGAGGGAGTCGAACAGCTCGCCGGTGCGGCGCGCGAGCGTCGCGCTGTGCGCGTCGTCGGCGTCGATCGTGCCGAGCTCCGTGGCGTAGATCTCCGCCAGCCGATCCTCGGCGCCGGCCACCTTGGCCAGGCGCTCGAGCTCGTGAACGGTGGATTCGTCGCTGACGTCCTCGTGCAACAGTCGGGCGATCGTCTCGAGCGCGGCGCGGTAATCCTCTTTCTGCTCTTCGTAGAGCTGAGCGAGGCGCGTGAGCAGCTCGCGCCGCTCCTCGAGGCCGGGCGCGTACTCGAGGCGAGCGCGGATCGTGTCCATCACGCGCGTGTAGTCGGCGCGAGCCAGGTACACGGGCTCGAGGAGCGCCGCGGCGTGGGCTCGCTGCTCGAGCTCGGGGGCTTCGAGAAGCAGCCGCTCGAGCTCGGCGATCGCGCCCGTGTGCTGGCGATCCAGCTTGAGCGCCTCCTCGAGCTGCTCGAAGGCGAGCGGGATGTCGCCCTGTTTCTGCGCCGCGACGCGGCCGATGCTGACGTGTAGATCGGCGGCCGAGCCGAGGCGGGCGTCGAGCTGTCGCTCGTAGAGCGTGATCAGGTCCGCCCAGCGACCGGCGCCGGTGTACAGCGTCTCGAGCGCGTCGAGCGCCTGCCGCTCGAGCCCGAGGTCCAGGATCACCTGGTAGACCTCGATGGCCTGCGGCTTGTCGTCGAGCACGTCCGACAGCAGCCGCGCACGCCGGAACATCAGCTGCTTCTTGTCGTCGTCGGTCTCGGCGATGTCGGCGCGCCGCTCGAGCACCTCGAGCAGGTTCTTGGCGTCGCCGCTCTCTTCGTAGAGCACTTCGAGCGCTGCCAGCGCGTGGCGCTCGTCGGCGCGGATCTCGAGCGCCTTCTTGTAGTAGTCGCGCGCCAGATCGCGATCGGACAGCTTCTGACGGGCCAGATCGGCGATCTTCAACGTGACGTCGAGCTGGACCTGCCCGTCGAAGATGTTCGGCACGACGTCGCTCAGCAGCGTGACGTGCTCTCGGTGCCGGCCGGTCACGTTGGCCAGGCGCTCGACGTGTCCGAACCACGGCAGGAGGTCGGTGTGGCCGACCGCGGTGCGCACGGCCCGCTCGGAGTAGCCGAACGCGCGGTTCGAGTCGGACAGCGAGCGCTCCGCCACGTTGAGCGCGAGCTCCAGACTGCCGAGCTTCTCGAGCGCGTCTTCCGAGGTCTCGATCTCGATCTCGAGCACGCGCAACAGCTGCTCGTAGGCGCCCTCGCCCTCGAGGATCGGCCGCAGCACCTGGGCCGCCTCGCGCCGCGACTGCGCCTCGGGCGAGTCGAGCAGCTTGTCGAGCGCGGCGCGGCTCGCCGCGTGACGGCTGTCGAGCAGGAGCGCTCTCCGGTATACCGAGAGCGCCGACGGCACGTCGAGCAAGCGCTCGCGCTTGATGTCCCCGAGCCGGGCCAGGAGCTCGAGCCGCTCGGCGTCGGAGCTCGCGATCTCGATGTGCTGCTCGAGGGTCTCACCGAGATCCTCCCAGCGCTCCGAGGATTCGAACAGGGTCTCGAGCGCGCGCAGCGAGTCGCCGTCGGGCCCGTACTCGCTGATCAGCGCGCGGTAGGCGTCGATCGCCTCCGAGGTGGATTCGAGCCGCTTCCAGAACGCCTCGGCGATGCGCTCGAGCAAGCGGCGGCGCAAGATCGAGTCGGTGCCGATTTCGGCGCGCTGGCGCATGACCTCGACCAGGTCGCGGTAGCGCTCGGTCTTCTCGTACAGGCGATCCAGCGCCGACAGCGCGGCCTCGTCGTCACCGGCCTCGTCCAGCCGCTGCTTCCAGGCCGCGATCGCGCCGTCGTTGTCGTAGAGCTCGCGCTCGCACAGGTCGCCGAGGCGGCCCAGGATGCGCTGGCGCGTGGCCGACTCCATCTCGAGCGCGACCTCGATGCGGAGCATCTCGGCCAGCTTGGCGTTGTCGCCGGCCCCGACGTAGATGCGCTCGAGCGCACGCGCGGCGGGCAGCGTCAGGTCGGCGTTGCTGCGGTCGATGTCGAGCACCTCGCGGTACACGCGCTCGGCTTCGTTCCGGTTGCCCACGAGCTCGTCGTAGGTGGCGGCGACGTGCATCAAGATCTCGCCGCGGAGCGCCGGATCCTCGGTGTTCTGCGCGGCTTGGGCGAGCACGCGGGCGACGCGCTCGTGCGTCCCGAGCCGGCGGCCGATCTCCATCAAGCGGCGGCGCGCTTCGGTGTCGCCCGGCTCGAGCGGCACGAGCCGCGCGAAGGCGTCGAACGAGCTCTCGTCGTCGTGCAGCCGGTCGTCGCGCAGGTGCGCGATGCGGCGCAAGAGCTCGCGGCGTTCGTCCGCGGCCGTCTGCGTCTTCTGCTCGGCGAGGCCCTCGAGGCGGATCTCGAGCACGCGCACCAGATCGCGAATTTCGTCGCGCGCCTCGTAGACGTGCTCGAGCATGGAGGCCGCGCGCTGCCGGAGCTCGCCGATCTCCAGCATGCGCTCCGCGAGCTCGCGCGCCTCGTAGTCGCCGACGCGCGCGGTGAGGACGTCTTCGACGTGGCTCACGGCCTTGTCGGGCTCGTGCAGGTCGAGCTTGAGCCGCGCCAGCCGCAGCTTGAGCTCGAAGGCCTCGTCGCCCTCGGCCGTCTCGAGCCGCCGCTCGAGCAACGCCGACAGCTCCTGGTCCTTGTGCTGCGCGACGTAGAGCCGATCGAGCGCCCGGTTCGTGCCCTCGTGCAGCGGGTCGATCGCCGCGATCCGCTCGTAGTAGCGGGTGGCCTTGGCCGCGTCCTCGATGATCTCTTCGCAGATCAGCGCGACCTCGACCAACATCTCGATCCGACGCGTGGTGTCGTCGGTCGCGTTCGCGGCCCGATCGTAGAGCGCCTCGAGCTCACCCCAGCGCTCCGCTGCGGTCAGGATGTCCTTCAGGCGGCGGAACGCGGCCTCGTTGCTCGGCTCGAGCCCGAGCACGCGCTCGAGGTACGGCGTCGCCCCGATCGGGTCGCCGAGCTTGTCTTCGAACAGGTGCGCGGCGCGCTCGGAGAGCTCGATCTCGAGATCGCGGTCGAGCGGTGCACGCAACACCTCGCGGAACGCCTCGGCCAGATCGGTCGGGCGCCCCGCCGACACCGCCAGGCTGTCGGCGCGGGTCCAGAGCTCGAGATCGCTCGGGAACTCGCGGACGGCGCGCAAGAGCACGTCGAGCGCGCTACCGTAGCTCGAGAGCTTGGTCTCGTGGGCGTCGGTGAGCCGCTGAATCAAGATCCGGCGCTCGGCAGGATCGCTCGAGCCGGCCAGCATCACCTCCAACGCCTGCACCTCTTTGCGGACGTCGCCGGCTTCCGCGTAGCGCTCGGCCAGCACCGACGCGGCGCGCTCGCGCACGCTGTCGATGCGCACGAGCGCCTCGAGCACCACCATCGCCCGCGTGGCGCGCTCGGGCGAGCCGAGCGCCGCGATGGCGCTGATCAGCGCATCTTCCGGGCGGCTCAGGCGCTCGAGGTAGAGCTCGGCGAGCTCCGCCTCGAGCTCGGCGCGGCCCTCGCCGACGAGCTGATCTCGGTGCTGCGCGATCACCTCGGCCGCTCCCGCCGCGTCGCCCTGGGCGAGCAAGAGCCTGGGTAGCGTCGTGAGCGCCGTGCGGTCGCCCGCGTCGAGCTCGAGCATGCGGCGGTACAGGTTCACCGCGCGCTCGGGCGCCTCGAACGCCTCTTCCTCGAGCCCCGCGTACTCCGCGAGCAGCCGGCGCTTTTCGCCCGCGTCTCCCGCGCTTTCGACGCGCAGCTCGAAGAACCAACGCAAATCGTCGCGGCGATCTCCCGTGCGCAGGATGTTCTCGAGCACGGCCGTGACCTCGGCGTCGCTCGGGTCGCGCTCGAGCAATCGCTTGTAGATCGCCACGGCGTCGTCGACGCGGTTGAGCTCGTCGGAGTAGACGCGGGCGAGCTTCAGCTCGAGCGCGCGGCGCTCCAGGTCACGCCCCTCCGCCGGAGGCGGCGGCGGGACGGAAGCCGAGGGCGACGACGGCTCAGGGCCGCGCTTCTTCTTCTTGCCCCTCTTCTTCGGCTCCCCTTCCGTGACCGGGGTCTGCGCGGCAGTCGCGGCCGACGGCTCTTCGCGTGGTACGGGCGTGGCATCCGCCGCGGGCAGGCGTGCCGAGAGCGCCTCGACGAACGACTCCCACGCGCCCGCCGCGCGCGACGCGTCTTCGAACAACACGAGCGCGCTCGGTTCGTCGGGCGCAAGCTCGTAGGCGCGCCGCGCGTAGCCCGCCGCGCTCCGGCGATCGCCGAGCCGCCTGCCGGTGACCTCCACGAGGCGCGTGTACAGCGCGAGCTTTTCCTCGGGATCGTCCGACTTTTCGAGGAGCAGCTCGTACAGCGCCGGCAGGCGCGACCACTTCTCGTCCTTTTCGTAGAGCGGGATCAGCGCGCGAGCAGCCTTCACGTCGCCCGGATCGGCCAGCAAGATCCGCTCGTACGAGCGGAAGGCACGGTCCGGCTGGTTCAGGTTCTGCTCGAGCACGCGCGCGGCGCGGTAGCTGAGCTCGATGCGCGCGGGCGCCTCCTTGGCGCGATCTGCCGCGTTGCTCAGCACCTCGGCCAGGCCCTCCCAGTCGTTCTGCGAGGCGTAGAGCTGCTCGAGCCCGTCGTAGTTCTCGCTCGCGAGGTACGCTTCGCGCAGCACCCGCAAGGCGCGGCTGTGCCCGGGCGACAGCTCGAGCACACGCCGCCAGGTCCGCACGCTCGACTCCGCGTTGCCGAGGTGCTCGGAGTAAACCGAGCCGAGCTTCTGCAGCGTGGCGAGCCGCGATTGATCGTCGCTCGCGATCGCCGCGCGGCGCTCGAGCGCGTCCGCCAGCGTCGCCCAATCCTTGGAGCGCTCGGCGTGCTTCTCGAGCGAGTCCAGGATCTCCACTCGATCCGGATCGATCTCGAGGATCTGCCGGTAAAGAGTGATCGCGTCTTGCGGCTTGTTCAGGCGCTCCTGGGCGAGCTGCGCCATCTCCCGCATCAAGGTCAGCCGCTCCGAGCCCTGCTTGTCGGCGAGCTCGGACGCGTACAGCTCGTAAAGCTGGTTCCAGGCGCGGCGCTTCCGGTACAGCTCGTCGAGACGCCGCCTGGCTTCTTCGTCCGACGGCGCCACCTTGAGCAGCTTCTCGAAGGCCTCGGTCGCGTTCTGCGCGTTCGAGAACTGCTCGAGCCAGCGTCGGCCGGCAGAGCGGTAGAGCTCCCGCTTCTCTTCCACGTCGGGCGTCACCTCGGCCAGCTTCAACTGGTGGGTGATGAGGTCGCGGTGACGGCCGAGCCGCTCGTAGAGCTGCACGATCTCGCGCAGCTCCTCCAGATCGTGCTCGTCGATCTTGTCGTCGAGCTGGACGATCTGACTCAGCACCGAGAGCAACGCGGCGTCGCTCTTCTGGTACTGCCGGTACACGGTCGCGACCTCGCGCAAGATGCCGAGCCGCGTCTGGTACTGATCGAGCGGCGTGCGCTCGAGCTGCACGCGCAACAGCTCGACCAGCGCGTTGTAGCCCTGGGTCTGCTTGTAGAGCGTCTTCAGACGCTCGCGCGCCTCGTCGTGATCGGGATCCTGACGCAGGACGGACTTGTACTGTTCGATCGCCTTCTGCGCGTTGGCCTGGCCTTCCGCGAGCCGCGCGATCTCTTGCGCGACTCTGGCCTTGTCCTTCGAGCCGTCGCGCAGCGCGCGCTGGGCGCCCTGGAGCACGTCCATCAACCGTGCTTCGTCGCCGAGCGCGGTGCAGTACTCGCGGTAGAAACCGAGCATCACCTCGTTGGTCGGCTCGACCTTGCGCACGCGCTCGAACCAGGGCTCGGCGTCCTGCGGGCGCTCGAGCTTCTTCCAGTAGAGCATCGCGATCTGGAGCATGTCGCCCAGGCGCTCGCTCTCGTGCATCTCCTTCGACTTCAGCTCGCGCTCGTACAGCCCCACGAGCTCCGCCCAGCGGTTCTCGGCGCCGTAGAACTCGGACAGGAAGCTCGTGGCTTCGGCGTAGCCGGGCTCGTCGCGCAGCACGCGATCGTAGGCGCGCGCTGCGCGCTCCTTGTCGTCGAGGTGCTGGGCGTAGACGCGCGCCAGGCGCGTACCCGCGGCGACGCGCTCGCGCGGCTGCTCGCTCTGATCGGCGAGGCGTTCCAGCACGCGCGCGAGCTCTTCCCAGCGCGAAGAGCGGCGGTAGAGGTGCTCGAGCAAGCGGCTGGCGCGGGCGTTGGTGGCGTCGAGGCGCACGGCCTGCTCCACGCGATCGATCGCCTGCTCCAGGTTGATGCCGCTGCCGCCGTAGCGAACCTCCATCTCCGAGGCGCGCATCAACATCGAGCTCTTGTAGATGTCGTCGCTCGCCTCTTCGGCTTCGGCCAGATAGCTCTTCACGAGCTCCTGGTAGCGACCGCGCCGCCCCTCGCTCTCCTGAATCGCCGACTGCGCGCCGGCCTCGTTGGGCCGGAGCTCGAGCAGCCGCAGGTAGAGGATCGCCGCCCCCTCGTCGTCGTACAGCTCTTCGGCGAGCACGCGCGCTTGCGCGGCGACGAGGTCTGCCTCGTGCGGCGTGTGTTCGGCTACTTTGACCGAGACCTCGAGCAAGCGCGCGACGGCGTGCCATTCACCGCGCCGCGCGTGCTCCTCGCGCGCCGCATCGAGCAGCCGCACGAGATCTTCTCGCGATAGGTCACCGTCGTTGGTCGTGATTTCTGAAGTCAGCGTCGCCCACGCTTGCTCTGCGTCCGGTTCGACCTGAAGTTTTCCGAGCGCCCTGCGGATCTCTTGGGAATGCATTCCTCACCCGTCGACTCGGGTCATGCGCCCGCGTGCGAAACAGCCCGTGCGCGAGCGGCACGGAAGCGCGAGGTTACGCCGCGGGCCCACCCGTTACAAGCAGGTAAGCCGCGGATTTTCATGGGGTTCGCGCGCGTGTCTTCCGCGCCCGTTCCCGCTCGCTCGCGCGTTCCAGCTCGAGCCAGCGGCGCTGGTTCGCGAGGGTCACGCGATCGGCGCCCAGGCGCTCGGCGTGGTCGAGCGCCTGGGCAGCTTCGGCGAAACGGCCGAGTCGGACAAGAGCCCACGACCTCCCTAGGTGTGCGTCGGCAAACGCAGGGTGCATTGCGAGCAGCGCGTCGTACTCTCCGAGGACCGCCCGCGGATCGTCACGAAGCAGCGCCAGCGTCGCGAGCCCGACGCGATTGTCGGTTCCACGTGGATCGGACGCGAGGCCAGCCTGGTAGGCGCGCTCGGCGCCCTCGAGCTCGCCGAGCCGAGCGCGCACCAGCCCGAGCGCGTGCCAGGTGCGCGCGTCCTTCGGATCGCGCCGAGCCGCTTCCGCGAGACGCGGCTCGGCCAGCTCTACCTCGCCCCAAGCCGCCGCCCGCATTCCTCCGGTTCGTGGGCCGGCCGGATCGTTTGGCGCGAGCTCGGCAGCTCGATCGTAGAGCGCCAGTGCCTCTTCGTAGCGGTGGGTAAGCTCGAGGGCATGACCGAGCTCGAGCGCGGGCGCCGGACTTCGTGGCCCGAGTTGCTGTTCGAGCGCTGCGGCGTGGCGCTCGGCGCGACCGAGATCGCCGAGCGCGCCCGAGAGCCGCACCGCGAGTCGCCGTTCGAGCTCCGCCTTCGGCTGTTTCGCGAGGTGCTGCTCGAGCAGCTCGAGCGCCTCACGGTTCTGGCCCGTATCGGCGAGCAGCATCGCTTCGCGGGCGCGCTGCCCGGGTTGTGGGGTGCACGCCCACAGGCCGATCGAAAGCCCGAGCGCAAAGCGGGATGCGCGGGACGCGCTCGTGCGTTTTGAGCGGTGCAAGGCGCTGGCTCCTAGCCGGGCAAGGCTCATGCTTGCCAAAACCCAACTCCCCGCGCTACGAAAATTCGATGAACGCCGCCGAAGTTCGCGTGATCGCCGTGCTCGGGGCAGGGCAAATGGGGGCCGGCATCGCACAGGTCGCCGCGGCGCAAGGCTTCCGCGTCACGCTCTCGGACGTCAGCGTGGAGCGCGCCAGCGCGGGACGCGACAAGATCTTGAAGAGCCTCGATCGCCTGGTGGACAAGGGCAAGGTCGAGCGCGAGGTCCGCGACACCGTCGCCCGGAACCTCGAGCCGCTCGGGTTCGACGAGGCCGTCGGCCCGGCCGACCTCGTAATCGAGGCCGCTCCCGAAAATCTGGCGCTCAAGCTCGACCTCTTCGGCCGCGCCGAGGCGCTCGCCAAACCCGAGGCGGTGTTCGCTTCCAACACGTCCAGCATCTCGATCACGCGCCTGGCCGCGCACACGAAGCGCGCCGAACGCTTCTTCGGCATGCATTTCTTCAACCCCGTCCCGTTGATGAAGCTGGTCGAGCTGGTGCGCGGCGTCGCCACCTCGGCCGAGACGATGGAGCTCGGTCGCGCGCTGGCCACGCGCCTCGACAAGCTCGTGATCGCGAGCGAGGACCGGCCCGGCTTCCTGGTCAATCGCATGCTGCTGCCCCTCTTGAACGAGGCTTGTTTTGCCCTGCAAGAAGGCGTGGGCAGCGCCGAAGACATCGATCAGGGGGCGCGCCTCGGGCTCAACCATCCGATGGGCCCGCTCGAGCTCGCTGATTTCGTGGGCCTCGACACCGTGCTCGCGATCGCCGACGTGCTCCAGCGCGAGTTCGGCGACGACAAGTATCGGCCCGCCATGTTGCTCAAGAACCTCGTCGCTGCCGGGTTTCTCGGAAAGAAGACCGGCCGCGGCTTCTATCGCTACGACGCACAGGGCCAGCGCGTCCTCCCGGGGGCCGGCTCTTGACCGAGCTCGTGCTGGCCAGCGAAGACGCCGGCGTCGCCACACTCACGCTCGACCGGCCCGATCGCCTGAACGCGCTCGATGCGTCACTCCTCTCCCGGCTGACCGAGCGCGTCGCCGAGCTCGAGGCGCGCCCCGTCGAGTCGCGGCCGCGCGTGGTGATCATCACCGGCCAGGGTGAAAAGGCGTTCGTGGCCGGAGCCGACATCTCCTCGATGGCAGGCATGGGTGCGAGCGACGCACGTCGCTTCAGCGAGCTCGGCCAGCGGCTCGGTCGCGCCCTGGACGAGGCGAGCTTCGCCGTGATCGCCGCGGTCAACGGCTTCGCGCTCGGCGGCGGTTGTGAGCTCGCCCTGTGCGCCGATCTGATCTTGGCCTCCGAACGCGCGCGCTTCGGCCAGCCCGAGATCAACCTGGGGCTCGTCCCCGGTTTCGGCGGCACGCTCCGGCTCGCACGCCGCACCGGGCCGGGCTGGGCGAACCGCCTGATCCTCACCGGGGAGCCGATCGACGCCGCCAAGGCGCTGGAAATCGGCCTGTGCGACGCGATCTTTCCGGCTCGGGAGCTGCTCGCGAAGACACAGGAGCTCGCCCGCAAGATCGCGGTCAAGCCCCCGCTCGCGATCGCCGCGGCGCGCCGCTGCTTGCTTCGAGCCCGCACGACCGACCCCACCACCGCCACCGATTTCGAGAGCGGCGAGTTCGCGAGCTTGTTCGCGAGCGCCGACGGCCAGGAGGGCATGCGGGCTTTTCTCGAGAAGAGAGCGGCAATCTTTCGTGGGAGCTGAGCGCTTGTTCGAGACGGCGCGCGCCGGGCTCGTCCTGTGTTGTGTGCTCGGGCTCCCCGGCTGCAAGGGCTGTCGCTCCGACAAGCCCTACACGCCGTTCGGCGTCACCTCGGCCCTGCCGAGCGCAGAGCCGAGCGCCGTGCCCCTGCCGTCCGCGAGCGCCGCGCCCGAGGCACCCTTTCCGATCAAGAACTCGCTATCTGCCGAAAAGTCGGCGACCCACGTCCAGATCGGAGAGCGCGGCTTCGACAGCCCCGAAGGGCGCGTGTTCGAGCAGCTACTCGCGGCCGACCTCGACGCCGACGGTCAGGACGAGCTGCTCGCGTTCACGCTACCCAAAGCAGGCGCCCCCGACGACGCCGCACCCGGCGAGCTCTACCTCTACAGAAAGCAGGATCCCCCCGAGAAAATCCTGGAGTTTCCGAGCTTTCTCCCGAGCGGGCCGACCTGCAGCACCACGAGCGCGCTCACGCAAGACAGCCCGCGCACGGTCGAGGTCGACTTGCGCGTCAGCTGCCAGGCGCAGCTCGTCGCCCGCGCGCCGACCCGGGCGGTGGTGTTGCTCGAGCCGCTCGCGCCGCGCCCCTTCCTGTTCGGCGTGCGCACGGCCGACCCGGCTCCCGAAGAAACCCTGGTCGTCGACCTGCTCTCGCGCGACGCCGACAACGACGGTCGCAGCGATCCGGCGCTGCGCTTCGGCGTCGGCGGCGGCAAGGTCGAGCCGCCGATCACGATTCAGTTCGACTGGTTCGATCGCGCGGCCGGCGCCTCGCGCGATACGCGCCAACCGAGCCGCGCGCTGGTGGCCGAGCTCGACGGCGATCTGATCCGCGCCCAGCGAAAAAAGAGCGTCCAGCGCTCGCTGACGCGGGTCGAGGCCACGCGGCGCACGTTGTTCAGCGCCTGCGACGAGAGCCACACGCCGCGGCTCTTCGATTGGGAGGGCGCGCCGCTGCGCTGCGAGCTCAGCCCCGACGTGCTCGATCGCCTGGCCGCGGTCGAGGTCACGGCGCGCCTCACCCAGGGCGAAGGCCCGGCCGCGATCTCGGCGTTGATGCGCGACGGCTGGTACCTCGGTGCGATGCGCCCGGCCAAGCGCGTCGCGCTGCTCGCCGAGATCGAGAAGAAGCTGCCGCCGATCCCGGTGACGACGCTGCGCCTCGACGTGAACCCGAAGCTCGCTCCGAGGCCGCGCTACTCCCCGCTGCGCTTCCTCGCCGACGGCAGTCTCCTGATCGTGACAGACACCGGCGGCGTGGCGACGCTGGCGGGTAGCGCCGCTCGCGCGACCTCCGAGGTCCCGGCGCTGCCCTGGCCGCTCGAGGTGGCTGCCGGCCCCGACCGCCTGACGGGCCCGGTTTATTCGTGTGACCGATCCGAGGTGCAGCTGCTGCTCACGGGCGCGGGCGCGCGCATGCTGCCGCTGAAAATGCTCGCGCCACGGCCGGGCGCGTGCCGCGGCGGCAAGTTCGAGGAAGCCTTCCCGATGATCCCGGTGGCCGCGGACGAGAACGGCTTCGAGGTGATCTGGGGCGGCGTGCTGCTCCGCTCGGGCGACCAACGGCCCCGGCCGAAGCCCGGCTCACCCCGGAGCGAAGACGGCAATTCCATGGCCTTCGCCACGCCGCTCGGGCTCGCCGTCGTCGGCAGCAAGAGCGAGCTGTGGAAGGTCGACGGCTGGGACGTCGCCGCGGGCACGGATTGCGTGCTCTCGAACGACGTCAAGCGCGCCGCCTGCATTCGAGCAGGGCGGGTCGAGGTCTACTCGAGGTAGCTTAGGGCTCAGCCCCCGGGGGGCTTGGCGCGCTCGATGTAGCTCCGCGAGCGGGTATCGACCTTGATCCAGTCGCCGGTGTTCACGAAAAGCGGCACCGGCACGTTGGCGCCGGTCGAGATCTTGGCGGGTTTCGTGACGTTGGTCGCGGTGTCGCCGCGCACGCCCGGCTCGGTCTCGGCCACCTGCACCACGATGTGCGGCGGCAGCGAGACGCCCACCGGGTTGCCCTTGTAGATCGTGACCTGGACCTCGATCCCGTCGATCAGAAAGCCCGCGTCGTCACCGACGGCGTCGGCCTGGACGGTGATCTGCTCGCCCGACTGCTGGTGCATGAACACGAAGGCATCGCCCTCGGGGTAGATGTACTGAAGCGTGCGCTCCTCGACGTCCGCGGCCTCGAGCTTCTCGCTCGAACGCAGGTTCCGCTCGATCACCCCGCCGTTGAGCATGTTCTTCATCTTCGTGCGGGTGAAGGCCTGCCCCTTGCCGGGTTTGACGAACTGAAACTCGACCACGACGTACGGCTGACCGTCCATCATGATCTTCAGGCCCTTGCGGATGTCGCTGGTATCCATCTGATTCCTCGAGGCCGGCGCTCTAGCATGGTTGGCGGCGGAGGTGGCCCATTTTGCAGCCGTTTTCGGCCCAGAGCCGCAATTTTAGCGGCTATCAGCCGTCAGCTATCAGCTATCAGCCCGGTGGAAGGGGTTCGGGGCCGCCTCCCCGTCCCTCGAGCCCTGCCCTCTCGCGAGCGAAGCCGGCGGCTGATAGCCGATAACTGACGGCCAGCCGAGCTTGCCCGCCCAGTGCCGCAGAGATACGCCCTCCGAGCTGCATGGACGAGATCGAGCTCGAGGAGATCAAACGCGAAATCGTCGAGAGCCGCTCGCTGTCGATCAAGACCAACAACTTGATCAACGCGCTGTCGGCGGATCTGAAGAGCATCGCCAAGCGCCAGCAGGGCTACGAGCGGCGAGTGTTCGTGAACAGCGCCACGGCTTATGCCGTGACGATCGCCGTGATCTTGCTGTTCGTGAAGCTCGCCTGGGACGTACGGCTCGAGACCGTGCGCGACGAGTCACGCGAGTCACGCGAGCGCGTCGCGCAGCTCGAGAAAGAGCTCAAGTCCCTGCAGGGCCGGGAAGAAGCGCGGGCCCGCCTCAGCCGCCGCGCCGCCGAGTTCCACCAGCTGATCACGCTCAACAAGCGGCGGGAGCTGATCGAAGGCTTCTCCGAAATTGCCAAGCTCGACCTCACGCCCACCGAGCGCTCCGTGTTCGAGGCCGCGGTCGAGCGCGCTCGCAACGAGCTGTCCTTGATCGCGTACCAGAACGGACGCGACCACGCGCGCATGGGTCGCTACCACGAAGCGCAGCAGGCGCTGCGCGAGTCGCTCAAGTACAAGTCCGACGCCGCCCACAGCCCGCAAGCGAACCTCGAGCTCGCGCGGGCGCTGGTCAAGCTCGGCCTGCACCGCGAGGCGATCCCGATCCTCATGCAACTCTCCGAGGTGTCGTCGGACAAGGACGTGATGGACGAGGCCACGCTGTCACTCGCGCTCGCACAGCTCGACATCCAGGCCTGGAACGACGCCAAGGGCACCCTGCGCGCCTTCCTGCGCCGTTTCCCGTCGAGCCCGCACATCCTCGAGGCCAAGGCGAAGCTCGCTCAGGTGCAGCTTTATCACTGAGGTCGAGAGGGCTGTCCGCTGTCGCCTGTGAGCCCTCTCCGCCTATTCCACGTACGCCGGGTCACTGTCCACGACCACCGCGCGCGACGGGTTCCAAAAACCGTTCGGCGCGAGGCCCACTGCCGGGCCCACGACGACCACGGTGTAGTTGCGGCCGTCCACCGGCGTCACGCCCGAGCGCTCGGTGACGTCGCTCCACGGCTCGGAGTACATGACCGAGCCGTTGGCAAGCACCTGGAGCCCCCAGGCGCTCGTGTTGGCTCGGTAACCTAGGACGGTGAACTCGAGGCGCGGAGGGGCGGGCGCAATCACCCCGAAGGGTAACTGCGTGGTGATCCACATCGTGGGATCGCTCGAGTCCGAGAGCGGCGCGGAGCGCACGTCGAGCGGCGGGCTAGCCGTCACCGCGTGCAGCGCCTGGAACCCGACGCGACCCGCGAGCCGCGTGCGTGACATGCGCGTCGCCACGGCGCTCAGCGTCGGCCGATCGGGGCGATAGTCGGCGCCGCAGGCGAGCACGTCGTTCTTCGCCGAGTACGCCGGGCCGCCGATGCAGCCCACGGCGACCATCAGCAAGCTGCGCCCGGAAGCCAGCGTCTCGGGAGGCAGCATCGGTAGGCTGCCGACACGCAGCCTCGGCTTCGGCGGCAGCCGCGCCGGGGCGCCACCCGCGCCGCCTTCCCCTCCCGCTCCGCCGGCGTCCGTCTCGCCCTCGAGCTCCTCCGGGTCTGCTTCCGGAGGTGCGGCTTGCTCCGCGCGGGCGGTGGCGAGCGCTTCCTCGCAATCCATCCCGCGCACGAGCTCGAGCTCGCCCGCGATCACCGCCGGCGCGAACGGCTGCCCGTCGAGCTCGAGCGAGCTCTGATCGGTCACGACCAGCGACGCGCCGTATTCGAGCCCGCCTTCGGGGAACGGAGAGCCCCAACCCGGGGAGTTCGGCCCCTCACCCGTCGTCAGGCACAAGAGCACGCTCTGCGCGTCGACCACGCCGTTCACGAACGTGAGCGCGCTATCGCCTGGCGGCTCATCCGGCGCGCGACCGCCCGTGCTCGATGACAGCCCGCCGTTCGGGATCGTGGCAAAGCCAGCGACGCCGCCGCTCCCGGTGTTGGCGCGCCCGCCCGTGGACGGCTGCGTGGGCCGCGCGCCGATCGGCTTGTTGTACTCCGTGGAGCACGCCGCCGCGATCGCGACGACCGCGCACAACCGACCAGTCGAGCCCCGGGCGCCCATGAGCCGTAGCTTTGTCATGCGGGCAGCAAGCTAGCCAGCGGGCGGGTCCGTGATCGGCCACACGTGGTTCAAAGGCCCATGCCCCGACCCGATCCCCGGCGCGGTCTCGAGGGCCCGCTCCACGTAGCGCCGAGCCCGCGCCACCGAGCTCTCGAGCGTCAGCCCCTCGGCGAGCCCGGTCGCGATCGCAGAAGACAGGGTGCAGCCCGTCCCGTGCGTCGAGCGCGTCGCGATCCGCCGTCCCGTGAAGCGGTGCTCCGCTCCGTCCGCCGTGCGCAGCAGATCCACCACCTCGTCACCCTCGAGGTGACCGCCCTTGACCAGCACCGCCGAGGGCCCAAGGGTCAAGAGCGCGTCCGCGAGGCGCGGCAAGTCGTCCACCCCGCGCACCCGGATCCCCGTCAGCACCTCGGCCTCCGGAACGTTCGGTGTCACGAGCGCGGCGAGCGGCACTAGCCGTTCGATCAGCGCCCGCGTCGCGTCCTCCTCCAGCAACCGCGCCCCACCTTTCGCTACCATCACCGGATCGACCACGACTGGCACGCTGGTGGCTCGGCTCTCGAGCTCCGCCGCAACCCGGCGGATGATACGCGCCGAAAACAACATCCCGGTCTTGATCGCATCCGCACCTACATCGTCCAACACCGCGCGAAGCTGCTCGGAAACGAAATCCGCATCGACCGCGAACACTCCCGTGACTCCGAGCGTGTTCTGCGCCGTGAGCGCGGTAATGACGGTGGCAGCGTAACCGCCGAGCGCCGTCACGGTCTTCACGTCGGCCTGGATCCCGGCGCCGCCGCCCGAATCCGAACCTGCAATGCTGAGCACTCTGGGAAGCACGGTCGGGCAGCATCACAGAGCGCGGGCTTTCCCGCAACGTGCCGAGTCGGTTTTTGAGAGTACACTGACCAGAGTCGTGCGCTCTCGCACTCACTTCGGGATCCTCGCGCTGGTCCTCACGGCGTGCGCGGCTCGCGTCGAGCCCGCGTCGAGTCCAGACGGCGGAGCTCAGAGCGCGGACGCGACGCCGAAGAACCCGGCCGAGATCGCCGAACAGGCGATGCCCTCGGTGGTGTCGGTGGTCACCGAGACTTCGCTCGGCTCGGGCTTCGTCGTCTCGCCGAACGGCCTGGTCGTCACGAACCTGCACGTCGTCGCCGGCCGCGCGGAGGTGCTGGTGGTGATCGGCGGTGAAAAGCTGCCGGTCAAGCGCATCTACAACGGCGATATCAAGCGCGACCTGGTCGTGCTCGAGGTCGAAACCAAGGGGCTGCGCGCGCTCCGGCTCGGGGACAGCGATCGCGTGCGCACGGGCGAGCAAGTCGTCGCCATCGGCAACCCGCTCGGCCTCGATCACACCGTCTCCAACGGCCTGGTCAGCGCCGTGCGCGAAGTCGCGCCCGAGCTCACCATGCTGCAGATCTCCGCGCCCATCGCGCCCGGCTCCTCCGGCGGCCCGCTCTTCAACGATCGCGGCGAGGTCATCGGCGTCGCGACCGGCATCCTGGTCGGGGGTCAGAACCTGAACTTCGGCGTCCCCGTCAACTACCTGAAGCCCCTGCTCGAGTCCCCGTCACCCCTCAGCATGGAGGCCTTCGCCGAAACCACCGCCGAGCCCGAAGCGCCTACCGTCAAGCGCCAGATCCCGAAGCATGCACTCAGCGTCCTCGACGGCTGCAAGCCCCATTCGATCGCGCTGATGCTGGAGTCGATCCAGACTGCCATCAACGTCGGCGCGCCCCTCTACAACGACGGCGACTACGCCAGTTGCTACCACGTGTACGAAGGCGCCGCGCTCGACCTCGAGCGCAAGCTCGGCCCATCCTGCAAGAAGGCCACGCGCGCCCTCGCCGCCGGCCGCAAGAAAGCCTCGACGCTCCGCGAATCTCACGAACAAGCCTGGGCCCTGCGCGACGCCTTCGACGGCCTGCTCGACGTCGTCGAGCGCTGGGCCGCCACGAAGGAGTGAGCCTCAAAGTACGTGCGCGCAGCGACGAGCTTTCCGCTGGCGATCGCCGGCTGATCACGCTATCCGCTCGTTCCCGAGGCCCCTTGGCGGAATGGCAGACGCACGGGACTTAAAATCCCTTGCCAGCAATGGCGTCCCGGTTCGAGTCCGGGAGGGGCTACAACTTCCCATGCCCTACGACCGCGATCATTGGGAACAGCTCTGGCAGAAGGCGCTGCGCGAGCACGGCGACAAGGTCGCGAAGCGCCCGCCCAATGCGCACCTCACGTCGGAGCTCGCCGATTTGCCCGCAGGGCGCGCCCTCGACGCCGGTTGCGGGCACGGCGCAGAGACGTTCTGGCTCGCGGGTCACGGTTGGGAGGTGACGGCGGTCGACTTCTCGGCGACCGCGCTCGCCCACGCGCGGAGCACCGCCGATGCGCTCGGACCGGAAATCGCCGGGCGCGTGACCTGGGTCGAGGGCGATCTCGGTGTGTGGGCGCCGCCGCTACGCGCGTTCGAGCTCGTGGTCTGCCTCTACGTGCACGTCGCGGGCTCGGTCCCGGAAATGGTGCAACGCATGGCGAGCGGCGTCGCTCCCGGCGGCACCCTGTTTTTGGTCGGCCACCGCCCGATCGACCCCGTCACGGGGAAGCCCACCGCCGCCGCGAATCAGGTGCAGGTGTCCGTCGCAGAAGCCGCCTCGGTGCTCACCGCTCCCACGTGGCAGCTGCTCGTGGCGGAAGAACGCCCGCGCGCCGCCGCGGGAACCGGTGTTGACGCGGTGATCTGCGCTAAACGGGTGTCGTGATGCCGAAGAAAGCCGCCAAGAGCCCCGACAAGAAACCGCGCGTGTTCGGGATGTCGTTCGCGAGCGTTTACCCGCTCTACCTCGAGAAGGCCCAGAAGAAGGGCCGAACCCAGGAGGAAGTGGACGCGGTCATCGCCTGGCTCACGGGCTACCAGGGCAAGACGTTGAAGCGCGTGCTCGATACCAAGATCGATCTCGAGACCTTCTTCGCCGAAGCCCCACGCCTGAACCCGAACGTGGGACTCATCACCGGCGTCGTGTGCGGCATGCGTGTGGAGAACATCGAGGATCCGCTGATGCAGAAGATCCGCTACCTGGACAAGCTGATCGACGAGCTCGCCAGGGGCAAGAAGCTCGAGAGCATCCTGCGGAAATAGCGGATCAGCTCCGCGCGGCCCTCGCGGCTCGGCGCCGGCGTGCGAAAGCGAACAGTAGCAACAGCGCAGCAGGCGCCGCGACGCCGGACTTGGAGCTCGCGCCAATCGCGCAGCCCGAGTCACTGCTCGAGCTCGGAGGAGCCGCCGGGCTCGGTGCAGCACTACCGCCGCTCGCGACGGGCCGCGTGCCGCCGTTTGCGTTGCCGCCAGCGCTCGTTCCCGCGCTCACACTCGCGCCAGTGCCGCCGCTCGCCGCGGCTCCGCTCGCCGTGCCGCCCGTGTTCGCGCCGCTCGAGCCCGTTGCGCCGCCGGTCGTGGCCAAAGCGCCGCCAGTGGGCGCATTGCCGGCGCCGCCAATTCCGCCCGCGCCCGCTCCGCCGCCCGGGGCCGTGACCCCGCCGGTGCCGCCGCTGCCCGCCGTACCGCCAGCGATCGGAGCTCCCGCGCTCCCGCCGCCCGCGCCGCCGGCTCCGCCGCCGCCGGCTCCGCCGTTCGGGTCGGGCACGGTGGGTCCGGAGAACTTCCACCAGTTGAACTTGAACAGCGCGCCGTTGCCGCCCACGAACTTCAGATAGAGATCGTGTTTTCCGCTGCCGCCCGTGACCGCGCAGGTCTTCGTGGTCCAGTCCGAAGCACCGGAGACGTCGCAGGTACCGAGCGAGGTGCCGGTCTGGCTGTCGAGGTGGAGCTCGATCTTGGCGTTGCTGGTCGACGCGGACACACGCGCTTCGAACGAGGTCACTCCGTCGAGAAACTCGACGTCTTTGACCTTGATGTAGTCGCCGTTGTCGATGTTGGTGACGTTCATGCCGCCGCCGGTGTCCGTGCACACCTCCGTCTTCAGGCCCGAAGAGAACGCGATCGTCTCCGCCTCGACCTGTGCGAATGGATTCAGCGTGTCGACCGCGGCGGGCCCCTGCGTGGTCTGTTTGATGGTCGGAATGGTGCCGTCTGCGTTGTACGTGAACTCTTCCACGCACACGGAGCGCTTGTAGCTGCCGCCTCCGGGCAGCGCGCCGTTGTGATAGAAAAAGTACGACTTGCCCTTGTAGTCGATGACGCCCGGGTGGTTCGTGAAGCTCGAGCCGCCGCCGGTCTGCTTGGCCATGATCTCGCCCCGGTACGTCCAGGGGCCGAGCGGCGCGGACGCGGTGGAGTAGGCGATCTTCTCCGGTATGCCGTCAGCGGGATAGACCAGGTAATACAGCGCGCCGCGCTTGTAGAACCACGGCCCCTCTTCGTACTGCGTGGGCCGCTCGTTGTTGGAGCGCGTGCCGAAGCCCGCCGGGGTGAGCTCCATCTTGGCGGGGCTCCCCTGAAGCGAGATCATGTCGGTGTTCAGCTTCACCGAGTAAAGGTCGGGGTTGCCCCAGTACAGGTAAGCCTGGCCGTCGTCGTCGATGAACACGTTCGGATCGATGTTGCCGCCGCCGGAAGCGATCAACGCCTTGCCGAGCGGGTCCTTGAACGGGCCCGCGGGGCCGTCCGCGACGAGCACGCCGATCTTCGCGCCCGTCGAGTTGGTGAGCGGCACGTACAGGTAGAACTTGCCGCCGCGCGCGATGCCGTGCGGCGCCCACGCGTCACCCGTTCCCCAGCTGAAGGTCTTGTAACTTGCGGGCGAGCCGTGGTCCGTCCAGTTCACCATGTCGGTGGTGGAGTAGAGCCGCCAGTCGTTCATGGTGAAGAAGTCATTCACCGTCACGTCCTCGTCGTGGGACGTGTAGAGGTAAACCCGGCCCTCGTGCACCATCGGCGCGGGGTCCGCCGTGTAGTAGGTCTGCACGATCGGGTTGTCCGCCAGCGCGGACCGAGCCGACAACGCCGCCAGCGCCCCGAAAAACACCGACGAAAACAGGGCCTGTCGAGCGCGTAGGTTCATCTGTTGCTCCTGAACCGGGCAGTGCCTTCAGGGCCCGCGTTCTGTCGAAAAAAGAGAACCGCGCCAAAAGAGAGACGCATTTGCCCGGAGAACCCCGGGCCTCGGCGCAAAATGCCCGCGGGAAAACGCCGCTCTCCCCTGAAAGCCGGTCAGCCCGCTCGCATGGGCTTCAACGCCTCGGCCCAGCGATGGAGCTCGTCCAGCATCGCCTTCGCCGCGTTGTCGAAGGTCTCGTTCGTCTGGAAGGCGCCGTTGTCACCGATGTACTTGGTGACGAACGGGATCTGGACCGCCTCGAAGAGCGGGACCATGCGCAGCGTCGTCACGATCTGCTTCGTCATCTGCGCCGACCGCGTGCCTCCGGAGACGCCGCCGTACGACACGAACGCAACCGGCTTGTACGCCCACTCCGCGTGCAGGTAGTCGAGCGCGTTGACGAGGGCCGGCGGCGTGCCGGTGTTGTATTCGGGAGTGACGAACACGAATGCGTCGGCGGCCTTGACGGTCTCGCTCCAACGCTTGGTGTGCTCGTGCTCGTACTGGCCGAGGCGGGGGTGTTTTGGCTCATCGAGCATCGGCAGGGCGAGCTCCTTGAGATCGATCAACACCACGTCGAAGCGGCCGTGAGCGCGCGCCCGCTCCACGAACCAGCTACCAACTGGCCAACCGACGCGACCCGGGCGCGTGCTGGCGATCAGGATTTCTAGCCGCAACGCTTGCATGTGCGGGTTGGTATCGCCGGGGCCGAGCAGCGTCAAACTGGGCTAGACTCGGCGCACCCTGGTCACCCAAGCACCACTCACGTCCGGGCCTCGTTCCTCGGCGCGCCCTTCGACGATCCGCCTCGGCAGCGTCCCCGATCGCGCCGATCAGGATCTGTCCTTCTTGCAGCAGCGGCTTTCGCTGTGCGGGGCGACCGTGGCCAGCCTTTCAGGGCTGTTTTTGGCCGTCGGAGTCGCGACGCACCTGTCCGTCGGTCATCTGGGCTTGTTCCTGCGCGATCCGAGCCGCGTGTACCACGTGGCAGCCACCGTGGCTGCGCTCGCGATGTGGCTGGTCGCGCGCGGCCGCCGGCGCTACTCGATCGCCGGGCTGAACCGGATCGATACCGCGGGCACGCTCGGGGTTTCGGCGCTGTTCGCGCTGATGGCCTACGCGATGCCCCCCGGCGTCGGCACCCTGGTCGGCACGCTCGCGGTTTCCTACGTCACGCTCGGGCGCGCGGCCCAGGTGCCGAGCACGCCGCAGCGCACGCTGTGTCTCACCGGCATCGCGCTCGGGATGATCTTCGTCGAAGCGCTGCTCCGGCCCGCGCCCTCGCTGTACATGGACCACGCGGGCGCGCGGGTGTTCGCCGCCATCGATCCGCTGCTGTGGGCGATCGCCGGCACCGCGCTCGCGACCATGACCTCGAAGGTGATCTACGGCCTTCAAGAGAAGGTGCTCGAGGCGCGGCAACTCGGGCAATACACGCTCGAAGCCAAGATCGGCCAGGGCGGGATGGGCGAGATCTACCGCGCGCGCCACGCGATGTTACGGCGCAAAACCGCGATCAAGCTCCTGCCGGGAGACCACTCCGAAGAGCAGCTGCGCCGCTTCGAACGCGAGGTGCAGCTCACGGCCTCGCTCACCCACCCGAACACGATCTGCATCTTCGACTACGGCCGCACGCCCGAAGGCACCTTCTACTATGCGATGGAGCTGCTCGAGGGGTTGAACCTCGACACGCTGATCGAGCACCACGGCGCGCAGCCACCGGGGCGCGTCGTCAACCTCATGCTCCAGGCCTGCGGCGCGCTGGCCGAGGCGCACGCCGTGGGGCTGATCCACCGGGATTTGAAGCCCGCCAACATCTTCTTGTGCCGGCAAGGCGGGATCGACGACTTCGTGAAGGTGCTGGATTTCGGCCTCGTGCGCCAGGTCACGGCCGAAGCGTCGATCACCCAGAGCAGCACGCAGCTCTTGGTCGGAACGCCGCTCTACATGGCCCCCGAGGCGATCGTCACTCCCGAGCGCATCGACGCGCGCGCGGATCTGTACAGCCTCGGCGTGACCGCGTATCACCTGCTCACCGGGACGCCGCCGTTCCGCGGCTCGTCGGTGGTCGAGGTTTGCGGCCACCACCTGCACACTCCGCCCGAGCCTCCCTCGCAGCGCCTCGGCCAGGCGTTGCCCGATGCGCTCGAGAGCTTGATCCTGTCCTGCCTCGCCAAGAAGCCGGCGGAGCGCCCCGAGAGCGCGGCGAAGCTCGGCAAGGCGCTCGCCGAGCTTTCCGGTATCGAGCCGTTCAGCGCCGAGCAAGCGCGGGATTGGTGGCTCCGCGAGTTCGATCCCGACGCGCAGCGTCGCTCGATCGAGGCCGGCCGCACGATCCAGGTCGCGCTCGACGAACGAGTCTCGGACAGGTCCGAGCTGCCGAAGGCGGGCTAGAAGGCCGTCAGGCGGAGAGAGCCGCGCCCGAAAGCGCCAGCTTCTTCAGCGTAGTCGGCGTCGAGCAGCGCCGTGTCGGCGTCTTCTCGTCACGATTGCGCGGGTGCACCGAAACCGAAACCGAGACCTCGAAATGCCGCTCGAGCTCGGGCAGAAAGCGCTCGAAGTAGTCCTTCGACTTGTCGAGATGAAGTGGATCATCGCGCGAACGTCTCCTTCGATCCGAACGCCCGCGCGTCGTCGAGCTCGAGCGCCAGAGAGGCTCCGCCTAACGGCCAGGGCCGATTCGCCGTTCGAGCGCGTCGAGGAACGCCCGCTGCGCGTCCTTGATCTTTTCGCGCGCCGCCTCGAGCTCGAAGAACTCGACCCGATCCAGCTCGGGGAATTCGACGCGCTTTCCCGAGCGCGGCGGCCACTCGAGCGGGAACGTGTTCGAGCACAGCGCCGACGGCTCGCAGTCCCCCTCGATCGCCCAGGCGTGGACCAGCTTTCCCCCCTTCTGCTTGACCGAGCCGAGCTCGAGGTACTCCCCGTCGACGCGGAAGCCGGTCTCTTCGCGGAACTCGCGCTTGGCCGCCTCCAGCAACGCCTCGCCCTCGTTCGGCTCACCCTTCGGTATCGACCAGGCGCCAAGGTCCTTGTTCCGAAAGAACGGCCCGCCCGGGTGCGCGAGCAACACCTCGAGCCGTCCCCCGCGAACCCGGTAGAGAAGCAACCCGGCACTCACCTTCGGCATGGGCGCAGTGTACGGCGCGGACACGCCGATGCTCGTCGAGGCACGCTCGGGCGGGGGCAACAGGAAGACCGGGAAGACAGGAAGGGCCGGACAAAGATTTTTTTGGGGGGCCGCTGGTCTTGGCCGTCGCCTCCTGCGGGACGGACAACCTGAGTTGTCGGGTCTTGTCCGAACGCCTCCCGCCGCAACCCCAAAAATCCTCCCGTTCCGAACTTCATCACTTCCCGGCTTCCTGTTAAAAAATCAGGGCCGCGAAAATGGGATCGAAGCGACGACGATGCTCGTCGAGGCACGCTCGGGCGGGGGCAACAGGAAGACCGGGAAGACAGGAAGGGCCGGACAAAGATTTTCTTGGGGGGCCGCTGGTCTT
>JAICQO010000132.1 GCA_025937835.1 Polyangiaceae bacterium | reverse complement strand
GCGGCAGCCTTGGCGGCGAACTTGACGCCGTTCCAACCGGATTGATCCCAATACTCCGCCCATTCGGGATCGACGCGCACGAGCAGGAGGTCGGGGTCGTCGGCGCTCTTGAACCAGACGCGGTTGGCCTCCGACCAGAGTTTGCGCGCCTTGACGGTATCGCGCAGCACGGTCGCCGTGCCGGTGATCGAGAGATACCTGGACGACTCGGCGAGGACGACCACGGTGTGCGGATCCTTCTGGAGCTCTTCCACCTTGGGAGAGCTCATGCTGGTCAGAAACCAGATCTCGCCCTGGTCGGTGACCTCGGCCAAGCTCATCGGACGTGAGCGCAGGCCCTCCGACGAGTGACTGACGAGCATGCCCGTGCCGATACTGCGCGCGATCTCGATCACTTTCTCGAGCGACAGGGCGGCGGGGTCGAGCGGCTGCTGATTCATGCTCGCGAACGGCTGCAACGCGCGTGCCGCGCGAGCCGCGTAAAAACCGCTAATCCGTCGCGCCAAGGCGTGCGCTGCGGTCGCAGCCGCCCGCGCGCTGTGGCCGGATGGTGCGCGCAAATTGCCGCATTCTGGGCCGCGCTTCCCGTATTAAGCTCGCACCGATGACTTCGAATCTTGTCTGCGCACTGGTTCTCGGCCTCGTCGTCGGCTGCTCGCCGGCCACCACGGTCGTGACTTCTCCGGGACCGAGCGGGGGACTGCCGGAGGGGATTTCGGTCACCGGCGTCGGCGAAGCGCACGGGCCGCCGACCATCGCCAAGGTGACGATCGGTGTCGAGACACGCGCCGTCGGTGCCTCCGAAGCCATCGGCAATGCCAACCAGCGCATGCAAGCGGTGCTCGCCGCGCTGACGCAAGCCGGTGTCGCCAGCGCCGACGTGCGGACCAACAACCTGTCGCTCAGCTACGAGCGCACCAGCTATGGGCCGCCGGAGCCCGCGCCGCCGACTCCGCTGACGGCTCCCGCGAAGCCCGGTGCTCCGTCGAAGACCGAGACGACGGCAACGCGCGCCGAAACAGCGCCGGCTTCGCTGCCCGAGGGCTTCTACCGCGCGTCGAACACCGTCTCGGTGACGATCCGTGATCTGCCGAAGATCGGCCAGATCCTCGGCGCGGCGACGACGGCCGGCGCGGACGAAATGCTCGGGGTGGAGTTTCGGATCGAGGACACGAGCGCTCTGGAAACCAAGGCGCGTGAGCTGGCGGTCGCCGATGCCAAGGCTCGCGCCGAACGGCTCGCACAACTGAGCGGCGTGAAGCTCGGGCGGCCGATCTCGATCATCGAGAGCAACGCCGGCCACTCACCGCCGAGTTACGGCTACGAGATGCGCGCAGCAGCCATGAACAAGGTCCCGGTGGAAGCCGGCTCGCTCACGGTGCAGACCCAGGTCCAGGTCGTGTACGAGCTCGCGAAGTGAATCAGCGCGTAGTCGGCGTGCGGCGGCGGAACACGAACCAGCGCAACAGCGGGTAGTTCCAACCGAGGTACACCGCTCCGCGCGTCACCAACCAGGCGTACGTGAAGTGTCCCCCGCCTGGCAGCAGCAGCAGCCCGACGCCCGCCGCGTTCAGCAGCGCGCTCGTGGCCCACACGGCGAGGAAGCGCAGCACCTGGGTGCGCTTTCGCCCTTCTCGCGCGTGAAACGCCCAGTAGCGGTTCAGCGAGAAAGCCACCACGCCCCCCACCGCGCAGCCGAGCACGGTAGCTGCCGTGGCCGGAACTTCCACGCCATGCAGCGCGTGGGCGGCTGCGAAATCGCTCGCAGTCGCTACGGCGCTGGTCAGCGCCGAGCGCAGCAAGGTACGGCGTTGGAGCCGCTTCAGGAAGCCGACGAAGGTGAAAGCGAGCACCGGGAGCTAGAACCTCTTAGCATCAGCTGCGCCGCGGCAACGCCCGCGCTTTCGGCCAGGTGGTCGAATCAGCGATTTGCCGCTCGATCGCCGGGCGCCGGAGGTGCGGCGCAGCCACACACTCCGCCACGTTTTGCGCAGCAGTTTTTGAGTTTCCCTCCGCAGCCGCAGGTCTCGGAGACGGCGCCGTCGCAGCACAGGAGCTGACCCGCGAACGGCTCGTGCGGCTTGTCGAACAGGCGCTGCAAGGTCTTCTCGTTCAACCCGATGAGCGCCTTGCGTTCGCGCTCGTCGGTCGCCGCAGCCAGGAGCTTCGCCACGGTGTCGGCGCACTCGATGGGCGGACGGCTGTCGTAGCAAGCCACGAGCTCCTTCTTCCGCCCCTCGGGACCGAGGAAGCGCCGGTGCGCGGCTTCGCGGTCGCTCGCTTCTTGCTTCGTGCGCTCGCGCTCCTGCCGCTGCTCTTGTCGCTTGCTGGCGTACTCAGCCACTTCGCGGTCCTGTGTCTCTCGGTCCTGCTTCGCGCGCTCGGAGCGGTCGGCTTCGGCTTGCGCGTCCGCGCGTTCGCGCTCGGCGATCCGCTCGGACAATTGCGCGTTCGCGGCCGCGGCGTCGCGCTGTGCTTGCTGGCACTCTTCTTCGCTGCGACAGCGCCGGGCCCGGTTTTCCGCCTCGTTCGTGAAGGCGCGGCACGCCGCCTCGGTCACGCACTCTTTCTCGAGTCGCTTCTGAAACGACTCGTCCGCGGGCGCCGGCGCGCACGCGACGACGATCGCAGCCCATCCCCAGAACGTGCTCATCATTCCTCCTCTACCGCCGGTGCGGGGAACGAAGTCCGACAGTATCGATCAGCCTACGGAGCGCGCACTCGCACGTCAACCGCACATCGCTTCAAGGAGCTGCACACGCCCACCCACACGCGACGCCAACAGCCTGGCTGTCGGATCAGCTCCGCTCAGTAGCGATATTGCCAGACCAGATCCAGGCCCGTGCCGATCGTGCCGACCTCGGTTCGGAGCGACCAGTTCTGGCGGAAGCGCCAGTCGATCGTGCCGCTGAAGGCGTCGCGCTCTTCGTTCGGATTGGCCGTGTTGAGCGATTTGTAGCTGCCCTCGAACCAGACCTCGTCGCTGATCGGGACGGCCGCGGTGTAGGTCGAGTACGAGCGCTGATCGGTGAGCTGTTCGCTGCCCGCGCGGAACTCGATTTGCCGCAGCGGCGTGTTCACCAGGAGGCTTCCGAGCAAATCCGCGCCCACACCCGCGCCGGTGGCGGCCGGGTCGCCTCCCTCACCGCCGCTACCGCTGCCGCCGAGGAGCAGTGCGTAGATTTCCTGCTCG
Organism: Polyangiaceae bacterium; assembly: GCA_025937835.1. Taxonomy (GTDB): domain Bacteria; phylum Myxococcota_A; class Polyangia; order Polyangiales; family Polyangiaceae; genus PMG-095. The sequence goes on along the minus strand of JAICQO010000132.1, from coordinate 9,982 downwards.
CTGCGCGGCGGATCGCTCGAGAGTCGCAGGCGGGCTTGCTTGAAGGTTCCGCTGACGTCCGCGACGACGATCGTTCCGTCGGGGGCGCGCCAGTTGGCGATCACGTGCAGGCGCGGGTTGGTGGCCTCTCCCGTGTCGAAGTGCGCTTCTCCGGATTCGATCACGAACGTCTTGCCCGAGACCTGGATCCGGCCGCCGCTCGCGAGATTCAGGTCGCCGGTGATCTCCGACTCTTCCCCGAGCAGCACCTGGACGTTGCCGGAGAGGGGAAGCTCCAGATCGGAGCGGGTGATCTGCACGTTCTGACCGAGCTTGAAGTCGAGCAGCCAGGGCAGCCCTTCGCCGCCGCGTCGCTTCGGCTCGCCGAGCGGCTGGAGCACCTCGATCGAGCGATTTTCGTCGAGCGAGATCACGCCGCGTACGGACGACTGCGGGAGCGCGACGCTGAGGTAGGGCACGTCGAAATCGACGCGCATGTTTTGGGGGGTGCGCGTGAGCTCGAAGCCGACGCCCTGGCGGGTCGTGGCAGTGGCCTGGGACACGCCCTCGAGCAGCAGCGGCAGCTCGCTGGCCTCGATGGTCCCCTGGGCGCGCGCGAGCCGCACGCCGTCGAGCCAGATCCGGCCGTCGCGCACGCGCACGCGCTCGCCGCGTTTTCCGGCGCTACCCTCGAGCGTGGCGATGCTGATCAGCGTCTCTTTGCCGAGCGGCTCCGCGCGCGCGTTGACCTCGACGGCGTTGAGTCGCAGACCGAGCCCAGCGAGCTGCAGTGAGCCGTCGCGCAACGTCGCTCGCCCGGACACGCGCCCCGGCTGAGCTTCGGAGCCACCTTCGGGCGCGGGGCTCAACAAGATGTCGAGCTCTCCGTCGAGGCGACCGCCGAGCTCGCTGAACAGGTCGCGCGTGAGCGGCAGCAACACCACCGCGTCGACGCCCTGCGCGGCGATGTGGGCGCCGATCGGCTCGCGGTCGTCGATGCTGGGCAAGACGCGGGTGGTGTCCAGCAGCGCGAGCGCGGTAGCTTCGAGGCGGCTCTGCTCCTTCGTGAGATTCAAGGTGGCAGCGATGGCGCGATCGTTCGAGCGGATGTCGAGCGTGCCGTCGCCGACGGCGACACCCTGGACCCTGGCGCGTTGCAGCGCGAAGCGCGAGAACACGACCGGGACACCGCCGCTCCGCGCGAGCGACAGCGTACCCGAGGCGAAGCCCGCGAAGCCCTGGTCCCCGAGCACCGGCAGCACCTCGATCGGCAGGCGTTCGAGCTCGGCGACGAGGGTGCCTTCGACCTGGCCGAAGCGCGATTCCGCGTCCGGGACCAGCCGGCCGTCGACCGCATAGCGCGAGAGGCGCCGGCCCGAGCACACCCCAGAGGGTTGACTCAAAAAGATTTCGCCGCTGCCGGCGAAGCGCCGCTCGCCGTTGTCGAAGGCGAGGCTCGTGCACACGTCGAGCGGGCTGCCGCCGCGGACGTTGGTGAGCTCGAGCCCTTCCAGGCTCGCTCGCGCGAACAGATCCGGACCACCGAGCGTGCCGGCGAGGTTTGCTTCCAGGCGCGCGCGGCCGCTGACCCCCGCCGGACGCAGCGGCTCCGGCAGCGAGTCCAGATCGCGCGGGTCCATCCGCAGCTTGCCGGTGATCGGCAGTGCCTCGAGCTTGGACAGCGCGAGGGCCGGGTTCTGGATCAGATCCGCAAGATCCACCGCGCTCTGAAGCGTGAGCGCGACCAGCGTGTCGCGACGGTCCACGAGCTTCAGGTTGGCGTCGGCCTCGCCGCTCCGGCCGTCTACGTTGGCGCCGAACCGCAGATCGACGCCGCGCAGCTCGATCGGCCGCTTTTCTCCGGGGAAATCGACGCCGAGGCCCTCGGTGTAGCCGAGCAGCGAGATGCTGGGCATGGCTTCTGGATCCGAACGCCGGAGCCTGAGCTCGGCACCGCCAAAGCCCGTGAGCGGTGGCACGCGATCGCCGAACAGGGGCCGCGCCCGCGACAGGTCGACGCGCACGATCTGCAGGGCGGCCTCGCCCGTCAGCGTGCGCAGCGTGTCGGGGTCGAGCGGGTTCCCGCCGAGCCGTGCCTGGACCTGGCCGCGGAGCTCACCGAGGTTCTCGAGCTGCACACCCCCGTCGACGTCGAGCGCCGCGCCGTCCAGCCTGCCGTTGGCCGACAGCGTCATGCCTTGGAGCGTCCCGTAGGAGGCCTCGTCGAGGCGCGCGACCAGACGGCCGCGCTGCAGGTCGCGCGCGACCACGATCTCGGTGTCGAGCGTGAGCTTGCCGTCGAGACGGGTGGGAGAGACACCGAGCAACGTGCGCGCGGCGGCGAGGTCCAGGCGCTCGGCCTCCACATCCATCTCGAGGAAATGACGATCGAGCACGAAGGAGCCGCGGATCGTGCCTTCCGTGGGCTCGCCGAGGCGCTGCTTGCCGTCGAGCACGCTGAGCGACACTTCGCGCACCTCGATCCGCCCTTTTTCGACCGCCACGACCTCGGCTGCTCCGATCGCGATTTGTCCGCTGCGTTCGGCGCGCACCTTGGCCGCTTCGAGTCGTGCTCCGTCGCGCTGGAGTTTCAGTCGCCCCTCGGCCGCGATCTTCCCGCCTCGGGCGTCGCCGGCCGCGACGCGCACGGTCGGCGCCGAGAGCGGACCCATGGCCTTGCCGGAGAGGCGGGTCAGCGCGAGCTGTCCGAGATCGACGCGGCTCGCCTCGAGCCCGACGTCGAGGTTCACGGCGCGCCAGTTTTCGAGCGAGCCGCGCGCCTTGGCGTTGACGGAGGCGCGCCCGAGGCCGAGCTCTCCGTAACGGAAGCCGTTCACGTCGAGCCCGAGCTCGGCCGTGGCGTGTCCCGCCTCGAAATGCAGCTTGGCGTCGAAGCTGGTGCGCCCGACGAGCTCCGCGGCGCGGCGGATCCGCGGCACGCGCGAGAGCTCGAAGTTCTTGGCTCTCGCCGTCAGGTCGATCACGCCGTTGCTCTTGATTTCGCCCGCGATGCGCAGCGGCATTCCTGGCTCTTCGAGCAGCGCCCGGCCCTCGAACAGGTCGCCGGCGTAGCGACCGGTGAGCCACAGCGGCGGCAGCGTGAACTCTCCGAGCAGGCTCGGCTCGACCTCGGCGTCGAGCGTCAGGACCGGTCCGGTCGCAGGAAGATCGATGGTGAGGTTCGTGGCCAGGTCGAGCGCGGTTGGCGGCGAGCCGGGGATCACGCTCTTCACGTTCACGCCTCGCCCGACGATCTCGAGCTCGGCGCGCCCCGGATCGGCGAGGGCGAGCGAGCCGCGCCCGATGATCTGCCCTTGCCCGACCTGAGCTTGCGTGGTTCCGATCAAGTACGGCGGTGAGCCCGCGAGCTCGGCGCTCAGCGTGACGTCGTCGACCAGCGGGTACGAAGGGAGCAGGCTCCGCACCTGAGCCGGCGCGGCCTTGGGCACATCGACGGTCAAGCTCAGTCGATCGTCGTCGCGGCGGAGCGTGCCGGACACCTGGATTGGGCCGTAGTGGCCGTCGAACGAGGCGCGCAAAAAGCCGGGCTCGCGCAGGCGCAAGCTGGTGAGGCCCTCGGCACCGGCGCGCGGCAGCCCCGTCACGCGCGTGGAGAAGCGCGAGAACGACAGCTCCACGCCGCGCTCGGCGACGCGCAACCAGCCGTTGACTGCCGCGATCTCCGCCTTCAAGAACGGCAGCGACGCGAGCTTGCCCTGGCCGTGGGCGCGGTCGATCTCAATCGCGCGGATCGCCAGCCGAACCGGGCGACCCTTGCCGGTGCTCGGTCCCCGCGGCAAGAACGCGGCCGCGATGCTGGGCACGCCGTGGCCTTCGTCGTCGAACAGGAACACGTCGGCCCGGGTGATCTGAACGTGCTCGATCACGATCGACAGCTGGCGCGGCCCCAACACGAGGCCGCTCGCGAGCTCGAGGAGATCGGCCTGCGCGCGCACGCGCTCGGCGCGGATCACCTCGCGGCCTTTGGGATCTCTGGCGCGGAAGCCCAGAAATACCGCGCCGTTCCGGTCGATGCGCTCGATGCCTGCCAGGGAGAAGGAGCCGCCGAGCTCGCTTCCCAGCAGCACCGGCACGAGCTGGGCTACGATCCGGCGCTCCACCGCCGAGCCGATGTGGAGCACGAGCGCGATCGCGGCGGCGGCGACGAACACCACGAGCAGCCCGAGCACTTGCCCGACTCGAGTGAGGACGCGCCTCGCCATGCGTCCGCGAAGCGTAGCTTAGAACGCTTCGCCGATAGCCAGGTGCACCGCGCCTGGAAACAAGCCGAGCACTTTGCCGCCAGGGCGGCCTTCTTCCGAAGGCAGCTTGCTCTGGCCGAGCGCCTGGGCGCCGGGGATGCGGTAGCCGACGTCGAAGCGGATCGGGCCGACCGCGGTCAGGTAGCGCAGGCCCAACCCCGCGGTCAGGTGCGGCACGTCCAGACGGATCCGCCCGATGTCGCGCGTGAGATCGCTGGCGTCGAGGAATGTCACCCCATACAGCGGCGCATCCACCGGAAACGGAATTCGCGCCTCGATCGAAGCCTCCCAGAGCGTGAGGCCGCCGAGCGGTCGAATGCAACCGTCCGGCAGCTGATCGGCGGGAACGCGGTCGAGCGAGCAATCGAGGCCAGTCGGCACCAAAAATCCGATCGGTCCGTGCGGGCCCACGCCGCGGTACGGGTAGCCACGATTCGAGTTGGGGCCTCCCGAGTAGAACGCGCGAAACAGGAGCTTTTGCTGGTCGGCGATCACGCTGCCATCTTCGGGGTCGAGCTCGGCCGAGCGTGCCTTTTGGCTGTTCGGATCGAGCGTCTCGCCGTAGTCGGACGGAAACAAGAAGCCGAACGTGAAGCGCGTCGCGAGCACGGCCTTCTTGATCGGCAGATAGGTGCGGAGCTCGGGCCTCACCCGCACGTCGGAGACGGTACCGCCGAACGCAAAGCCTGCGACCTGCAGCGAATTGGCGAGGTAGACGCCGCGCCGCGTCTCGAGCGGATCGTCGCGGAAGTCGAGCGCGGTCACGAGCTCCGGGAACGAGACCTTCACCGAATCGAGGCCGGGATCAGCGCCCTGATAGGTGAAGGGGAAGTTGGCCTGCCAGTTGTACGAGAGCGCGGCCGACAGGTGATAGTTGAAGAACGAGCGCTCGAAACCGCCGGAAAAGCGCAGCTCGTGATAGCCGATGATGCGCTCGTCGTCCGGCTTCACGTCTTCCGGCAGCGGGTAGAGCAGGGGATAGGCGTTGTACTCGGCCCGCACGAACGTCGTGGTGCGCGGCTCGATCAGCGCCGGCTGGCGCAAGCTGACCTGGGAGCGGAACTCCGGCAGGTAGGCGGTCCAGGGCTCGACGCGATCGATGCGCGTCGGGAACAGGGTGGTGCCGGGTCGCGCCTCGATGCGGAGATGCCGCAGACCGCCGAGGAAGTTTCGGTGCTCCCAGCCCGTCATCATGTGTCCGGACAGCCGCAGCACGTCGAAGCGCGCGCCACCGCCGATCTTGAGCGCGCGCAACGAGCCCTCGCGGACGCGCACCTGGATCGGCACCACGCCGGTCTCGGGGTGCGAGCGATCGGGTCGGATTTCGACGTTCGAGAACACGCCGAGTGCGACCAGCGCCTGCTCCGCCTCGGCGAGCTCGGCGGAGCTGAAGTCGCCTCCCTCCTCGATGTCGAGCTGCGCGCGGACCGGCTTCTCCGGGATCTCTCGCAGGCCGACGAAGCGCACCGGGCCGTAGCGCGCCTTGGGCCCGAGCTCGACCTGATAGCGAACCAGCGCGCTGCGCTCGGCGAGATCCACCGTGGCGCTGCCTTCCACCTTGGCGAACGCGTAGCCCGCCTCGGCCAGCACCGATTCGATGCGCTGCTTGTCTTGCTCGAATACGTCTTCGTCGAAGATGTCGCCGTCCGCCATCTCGCGGGCGCGGTTCACGAGCAACATCACGTCGAAGGGCAGGCCAGAGACGCCGGGATCGATCCGTCGCACGTGCACGGGTTGCCCCTCGTGCACGCGCAGCTCGACCTCCACCTCGTGCTCGCTGGTGTGGATGACGCGCGCCGCCCAGACCTTGGCTTCGTAATAGCCGCGCGCGCGCAGGTAGCGCTCGATGCGCTCCAGATCGCGTGCGAGCACGTTGGCGTCGTACGTCGTGTACTCGAGCACGCCCGGGATCACGCCGAACAGCAGCGGGGTCTCCGCCGTCGACAGCCCCTCGAGCAGGGGCTTCTCGTCGACCTCGCGCAGCCCCTCGATCCGCACCTCGTCGACGATCGGGCGCGGCGGTAGCGCGCGGCAGCCCGCCACGTGGTACGCGGCGACGGCAGCGACGAGCAGGACGCGAAAGCGAAGCAACTCGGCACTAGTACCGCGATTTTCGAGCATCGCGGTACCAGACGCGGTTTCTGCGGATTACCGCGCCTTGCGCTTCACGCCGGGCAGCGTGGCGAGCTCGGGGGCGGGCTCGAGCTCTTTCATTTCCTGATACGCCATCAGGCCCATGAACGGGTCGGCTTCGGCGCCCGTCGACGACTGCGTGAACGTCGTCGAATAGGTGCCGCTCACGGCCACCTTGGCGCCGACGGCGGGCAGCGGATCCGGGATCTTCACGCCCCAGAACGTGTCCGTGTAGCCCTCGTCCTGCTCGCCGTCCCGGAGTGGCTTCTTGGGGCCGTCGTACTCTTTGATCGCGTCGTAGATCTGCGCGAAGTTCGAGGCCCAGCCCATCACCTTGATCGAGTCTTCGATCTTGGCGTCCTTGGCGTCGGCGATCCAGAACGCGGGCACCGGCGCCTTGCAGTCCGGCGGGTCGGCTTTGCCGCCCTTGTGCACGGCACAGGCAGGGGCGTCCGTGATGTTCGTCTTCACGATGTAGCCGGTGAGCGTGATTTTTTTCCCAGCGACGTCCTTCTTGTGGACGCGGCTGCGGAGCGAGTAGCTCGCGCCCCAGATCGTGTACGAGTCACCCTGCTTGATGGGCTTCTTCGGGACGTTCGGGACCGGAGGCAGGTTGGCCTTGGGGCCCGTGTAGGCTGGCCGTGGCTCGTATTTCACCTCGTCACCACCGCAGGCCGAGAGGCTGAGAGCGAGAGCGGCGGTGAGGGTGAGACGAATCGATCGGCGATTGCAGGGCGACATGAGTGATGGCCTCCTCGGAAACAGGGGGGGACAGTAGTCCGCGTGTTCGCCCCACTTCAAGCCCGCTGTACAGCTCGGCGCGAAGGCCGGGCTGCGGGCGAAAAAATGATACCGGCCATGGAATTTGACGGGGCGTTCGCTCGCGTTAGGTTCGACGCTGCTTTCGACCCGCTCGACCTCTGCCTCGACCTCTGCCTCGACCCCCCATGGCCACCATCATCATCGGCGACGTCCACGGCTGTGCGGCAGAGCTGTCCGAGCTGCTGGAACGGGTCGGGCCGCGCCAGGGCGATCAGCTCCTGTTCGTGGGTGATCTGGTGGCTCGCGGGCCGGACTCCCCGGGCGTGCTGAGGCTGATCCGTGAGCTTGGGGCGCGGGCGGTGCGCGGGAACCATGAAGAGCGGCTGCTCGCCGCGCGAGCCGCACGCCGCAAGGGCGAACAGGGCCCGCGCCTCGGCGCCGCGCACCTCTCGGTGCTCGAGGCGTTGAGCGAGGAGGACTGGTGGCAGCTCGAGAGCCTCCCGCTCAAGATCGATCTCGACGAACACTCCGTGCGCATCGTGCACGCTGGCGTCGTCCCCGGCATCGCCTGGGAGAATCAGGATCCGCGGATGGTGACGCACCTGCGATCGATCGGCGCGGACGGCACGCCGAGCGACCGCCACGGCAGGCTCTGGGGAAGCCTGTATCACGGACCGCCGCACATCGTGTTCGGGCACAACGCGCGGCTCGACGTGCAGCTGCATCCGCACGCGACCGGGCTGGATACGGGCTGTGTCTACGGTGGCAAGCTGACCGCGCTGGTGCTGCCGCCAGCGAGCCCGGTGCCGCCCATCGACAGCCGGCGCGACGCGCTCGTGCAAGTCGACGCGCGCGCGCAGCACTCGGACTACGGGCGTCCGCTGCCGAGCGACTGATGACTCGCGTCGTTCGCGTTGCAGTCGAAGGCCTCGAGCGCGGAACGCGGGAGCTCTCGGGGCCGGCCGCGCACTATCTGATGGTCGTGCACCGACTCGAGCCCGGCTCGGAGTTCGTGGCCTTCGACCCGGAGTCGGGGCTCGAAGCCGACTCGCGCGTGGTTCGCGTCGAGCGCCGATCGCTTTTCTGTGAGCTCGATGCGCCGCGCAGCGCGCTCCGCCGCGGCGCGCTCGACGTGACGCTGCTGCAAGGCGTGGGCAAGGGCGACAAGCTCGAAGAGGTGGTGCGCACGGCGACGGCGCTCGGCGTGCGCGCGGTCTGCTTCGTGGCTGCCGAGCGCAGCGTGGCGCGGCCTCACGCCGAGCGCGCCGCGCGCCTGAAGAGCGTCGCGATCGAGGCGGCGCGCCAGAGCGGGCGCGGCGACATCCCGCGCATCGCCTTGCCCGAGCCGCTCGAACAGGTGCTCGTTGCCTGGCGCAGCGACGGCGCAAACAAACTCTGCCTCACGCCCGGCGCAACCCAGCCGCTCGGCGCCCGGCTCGTCGAGCCTGCGGCGTTGTTGATCGGACCCGAGGGCGGCCTGTCGCCACGCGAGCTCGAGCTCGCCGACGCCGCCGGCTTCGAACGCGTCTCGCTCGGGCCGCTCACGCTGCGCACCGAGCTCGCCGCTGCGGTGGCGCTCGGCTGCTTCGCGGCGCAGCTGTCCGGCGCCTGAACGCGGCAGGTCTCTCCGTGTCCGGTTGGACACGCGGGGTGTGCGCCGGGCCGCCTCTCGCTTCCCCACGGCTCTGTAACTACGCGGACTCGCTGGCACGGCCTCGAGTCCGCTTCCTGCACTCCCAGGGTCCATGATCGTCGCCACGTTGATCGCGGTCGTCGCCCTGGGCCTGCTGGTGCTCACGCTCCGCCTCCAACCGCCCCAGCTCCCGCGCCGTCACTGAGCGTCCGATCAGCTGCGGTCCACAGCTGTTCGGCTGAGCAGGTGGGAACTTGGCCCCTGCCAGACTTCAAGTGTTTTCTCAAGATTTCAGCAGGCCGCTATGTTGACAGGAAGGCGTCGCGCCCCGTAGCTTCGGCCCATCCAGTGGGACACAGTGGCAAGAAGTGTCGCGGTTTCCCAGGGTATGAGCGCTGAGCAGTGTTCCGCGGCCAGTACACCCATTCGATCGACGCCAAAGGCCGGCTCAGCCTGCCTTCGCGGTTCCGCGACCTGATCGCGGCCGACGGGCACCAGCGCGTGGTCGTGATGGAGTCGCCGTTCGACCCCTGCCTGCGCATCTACCCGCTCGCGGCCTGGGAGAGCTTCGAGGCGCAGCTCGCCAAGACGTCGAGCTTCGAGGCGAGAAGCATGCGCTTTCGCCGGATGATCTCGTCGGCGACCGATTGCGAGATCGACGGAACCGGTCGCGTGCTGATCCCGGCGCAGATGCGCGAGCGCGCACGCCTCGAGAAGGAAGTGTTCTGCGTGGGCATGATCGAATTCATCGAGCTGTGGACCAAGTCCGGCTTCGAGGACGCGGTGAAGACGGACGCGGCCGGGCTCGACGAGGTCCGCGCCTCCTTGGAGCAACTCGGCCTATGACGGTGGCAGCGGTGACCCTCGAAGATACACCTCGGTTCACGCACGTCTCGGTGATGATCGACGAGATCGTGCGCGCCTTCGCGTGCGTGGAAGGCGTGGTGGTCGACGTGACCGCCGGCGGGGGCGGGCACTCGCGAGCGTTGCTCGAAGCACACCCGAAGCTCTCGCTGCTGTGCTTCGATCGCGATCCGACTGCGGTCGCCGCGGCCCGCGCGGAGCTCGCGCCGTTCGGGGTGCGCGCGCGGGTCGAGCACGCGACCTTCGCCGAGGTGCCGGAGCGGCTCGACGCGCTCGGCGTGCCGGTGATCGACGGGCTGCTCGCCGACCTCGGCGTGAGCTCCGAGCAGCTGAACGATCCGACGCGCGG
>JAICQO010000062.1 GCA_025937835.1 Polyangiaceae bacterium | reverse complement strand
TGATCGCCAGCACGGCGAACTCGTCGCCGCCGAGCCGGGACACCACGTCGGAAGCGCGGCACACCGACTGGAGGAGCTTCCCGGTCTCGATGATGGCCCGATCGCCGGCGTCGTGGCCGAACAGATCGTTGATCGGCTTCAGACCGTCCATGTCGATGAACACCACGGCCAGCGAGCGGCGTTCGCGAACGGCCACGCGCTCGGCCTGCTCCGCCAGCTCGAAGAAGCCACGGCGGTTGTAGAGGCCGGTCAGCTCGTCGCGGAGCGACAGCGTCTTCATCTCGTCGGCGTGGAGCACGAGCGCTTCGGTGTCTCGGCGGCGCTGCGTCACGTCGCGCGCGGTGGCCTGGATCCTCGGCGGGTGGCCGACCATCATCACGAACTGCGTCTCGAACCAGCGATAGTTGCCGTCCTTGCACAGAAAGCGATGCACGAGCATGCCGCCGTCGAGCTCCCCGGCGGCCATCTTCTGCAGCAGGCTGCGGTTCTCGGCCACGTCGTCCGGGTGCAAGATGCCTTCGCCGAGCTCGGAGATTTCTTCGATCGTGAAGCCGAGCAGGCGTTCGATGGACGGGCTCTGGTACCAGAGCGAGCCGTCGAGCTCGAACACGCGCACGATGTCGCTGGCGCTGTCGGCGAGCATGCGGAAGCGCTCCTCGCTCTCTGCCAGGTCTTCGGCGGCGCGCCTGAGCTCCGCGGCGTCCCGGTGCAGCGACACGAAGCTGCCCATCAGCAGCAGGGCCGTGACCAGCGCGCCGGCGACGAGCGCCGCGAAGGCGTAGCCCTGCGTCCGCAGAGCGACCCCGGAGCGCTCCGAGAGTTTGTCGCGCTCCGCGGCCGTCATCCGGGCCGACTGCGCGCGGATCTCGTCCGTCAGCAGCTTGCCACGGCGGGTCCGCGCCATGTCGACCGCTTCACTCGCGCGTCCGTCGCGCGCGAGCGCGAGCACGCCGTCAACGAAGCCCTGCTTCGCCAGGATCTGCGCCCGCAGCGCCGTCAGCACGCGCTGCTGCTCGGGGTCTTCGCGGAGCAGCTCGTCGAGCAACCGCAGCTGCTCTGCGACCTCCCGCCGCCCGTTGTCGTACGAATCGAGAAACGTCGGATCCGACGTCAGCAGGAAGCCGCGCTGGCCCGTCTCCTCGTCAATCACCGCGGCGGTCAGCGCGTCGATCGAGCTCGTCACCTCCAGCGTGTGCTGGACCGACTCGACGGCGGTCACGTAGCGGCGGCCGGACAGGTACGTGAAGGTCGCGACGACGGTGATCACGGCAACGGCCAAGGCCCAGATGCGGCGCTTGATCCGGAGCGGTTTCTGCATTTGCCTCGATTTTTACGTGTCGCCCCGGGAGAGCTCCGGTAGCCGCTCGCGAGAGAATCGGTGGATCTCCTGGCGCTCGGACTGCGAGAGCTCGAACAGGTCGTAGACGGCGTCGTCGAGCCGGCGCTTCAGCTCGGCGCTCGGCCCCGCCACGGTAATCCTTTCCACGAGCTCACGCACCTCTGACGTGCTCGAAGCACGCGGAGGGCGCGGGAGTGCGCGGAGGTGCGCTATCTTGACCTGTGGGAACGCCGCCTGACGCGCATCTCGCTGCAGCGCAACGTGCAGGGCGCGGTACAGGCTGCTGTTCAAGAGGCCCACCAGCAGGTCCGGGGGCAGTGCCTCATCGTGAAACCCGGCCAACAGCGAGTTTCGGAACGGTAACCCGCTCCGATGCAGGGCGGCGATCGGCATCTTGGCCGTCTGACGCACCACGAAGCGCGCGCGGCGGTAGTCTTCTCGGGGGCGCAGCCGGCAGCGCTCGCGCGAGAGCAGCTCCGGATCCGGTCGCAAGAACAGCGCCGGTCTGCCGACCACGAACTCGCTGACCACGCGCCCTTCCAGCAGTGGGTACGTGTGGTGCGCGTCGGGCTCGGCGGCGCGGCGGAGCAAGCGCTCGCTGACGGCGCGCGTCGTCTGAAAGCCCATCTCTCCGAACAAGTCCTTGGGGAACGGCTCGCCCGCCGCGAGCCGCGACAGCGCGGCCGGCTCCTCCACGGCACAGGCCACCCCGCCGCGACGCACGCGCTCGAGCAGGCGGAAGCGGCGATCCGGCGCGGTCTCGCCCGGCGCGAGCGGGCGCGCGACCAGCGCGAAGCACGGCTGCGTCACCTCGTGGAACGCGTCCTGTCCAAACTCGAGCATCGGCTCGCACACGAGGTGCGTGCGGCCGAGCGCCGTGCGCAGGGGGCGGTACCCGTCGAGATCGGCGATCGGGCTCGGCACGACCAGCGCCACCACGCCGTTCGGCGCGAGCCGGCAAGCGCGCTCGACGAACGCGCCGTGCAACGTCGGATAGCCGCGGAAGCCGGCGTAGCGCTCGCGCAGCTTCTGGCGGCGAGCCGGGCTGAGCGGCTTTGCGGCACGGCCCGCGTAGGCGATCCACGGCGGATTGCCGATCACGAGATCGAAGCCGCGTCCGCGGAGCTCCGGAAACTCCGCTGAAAAATCGACCGCGCCCGCGTCGCCGCGCTCGGGCGAGTCCTCGAAGCCACGCCCGCCGAGCGCGTCCCCGATCGCGAATCGGCCGAGCACCCCGCTCCACACGAACAGCACCAGCTCGGCCACCGCCACGGCCGCCGGATCGATGTCCGTCCCGCTCAGGATCTTCGCGACGATCGCGCGGCGCTCGAAGCCGCGCGCTTCCAGCTGGCGCGCGACCTCGATCAGAAAAGCGCCTGCACCGCAGGCCGGGTCGCACACGCGCAGAGTGTCGGGCTCGAGCCGCCCGTGCGCGGACAGCCTCGCCAGCGCCTCGCCCACGACCTCGGCGGTGAGCGAGCGCGGCGTGTAGAACGAGCCGGTCTTCTTGCGAGTCCGCGTCGAACACAGCCCCCACCCGTCCGGCATTCGCATCAACTCTAGGCCGAGCAGCGCCTCGAAGCGCGCGCCGAGCAGCTCCGGCGCTCGCTTCGGCGCCGCCGCGTCGAGCGACCACCAGCGATCCAACGCGGCGGCGAGCTCGGCGTTCCGGCAGAGCTCGGCGTCGAGCTCCTCCTCGACCGCGTCCGTGCGAAACAGCCGCGCCTCGGGAGGCTCTTCGAGCAGCCACTCCGCGAGCAAACGCCTGGCAAATGCCCGCGCAACGCAGCGGCGGAACAACGCCAGCATCGCCTTCGGCGCCGTGCCGGGGGCCAGCTCCGAGAGCACGCGCGAGACGGCGCGGAAGACGCTGGTGGGCAGGGCATCGCGCACGGACCTCGGCATCCGTCACCCGCGCCGAGCACCGCGCAAGAGCCGCGACGCCAGCCGCATCGCGGCCAACATGCCCTTTTCGTCCGCCTTGCCACGCCAGGCGATGTCGTACGCCGTTCCGTGATCGACGCTGGTGCGGACCACGCTCAGGCCGAGCGTCACGTTCACCGCGTCGCCGAACGCGACGAGCTTCATCGGGATCGTCGCCTGATCGTGGTACATCGCGACCACGCCGGAGTACCCGCCCGCGAAGGCCTTGCGGAAGGCCGTCTCGGCGCCGATCGGACCGAGCACGCTGACGCTCTTGCCGAGCGCCCGCTGCGCCGCCTGGATGCCCGGCAAGATCGCGCTCTTCTCTTCACCGCCGAGCAGCTCGCTCTCACCGGCGTGCGGGTTCAGCGAGGCGACGGCCACGGTCGGGCTCTTCACGCCGAGCTGCAAGAGCAGACGTCCGAGCTCCACGCTCGCATCGCGAACGCCCGAAGCCGTGAGCACACGCGGCACCCGCGACAGCGGCACGTGCGTCGTGACCAGGCTCGTGACGAGCTTCTCCGACGCGAAGCACATCACGCTCTTGTCGGCTCCGTCGAGATCCCGGAGCCACTCGGTGTGTCCGCGAAAGCGCCGCGCGCGGGCGAGCCCCGAGGTCGCGATCGCGGTCTTGCTCACCGGACCCGTCACCAGCGCGCGGCCGGGCCGAGCCTTGGTGAGGGCGTAGGCCGCCTCCACCCACGCAAGCTGTGCCTCGCCGGAGCGCTTCGAAGGGCGGCCCGGTTTGCGGTCCGCGGCGCTGAGCGCCGGGCCTGCCGAGTGAACCGCGATCTTTCCGGCAGGCGGAGGCTGCTCGTCGAACGGAACGAGCTTCGCGGGGTCGACACCGACCACCTTCGCCGCCTGTTCCAAGGTGGCCGGGTCCCCGACCAGCACGCAGCCGATATCCGACAGCTGGGCTGCCGCCGCTACCGACACCTCGGGGCCGATGCCGGCGGGGCAGCCAACGGAGACGATCAGCAACCCTTCGGTCGAGCGACGCCCGGGGCGGGGCCGGTTCATGGTTCCGCTTCGTACCACCCCGACCCGGGAATCACCAAACCAGCGCCTATTCCTCGTCCTCTTCTTCGTCCTCGTCGTCGAGCGGGACGTCTCGAGACTGCGACTCTTCGGCGTCGGGGGCCCGCAGCTTGTAGCCGGTGCCGCGCAAGGTCTCGAGCGGCAGGGCCGCGCCGAGCTTGGCGCGCAACCGCCGCACGTGGATGTCGACCGTGCGCGGGCCGCCCTCGTAGCGGTTACCCCAGACGCGAGCCAAGAGGTGCTCGCGAGACAGCACCTTGCCGCGTCGCTCGCACAGGTAAGCGAGGAGCGCGAACTCCTTCGCCGTGAGTTGGACGGGCCGCCCGTCCACGTAAACTTCGTGACCCGCCTTGTCGACCACGATGCCCGCGACCTTGTGGCGCTCTTCCGTAGCGAACTCGCTCCGGCGCCACTCGAGGGCGCGAATGCGTCCGTAGAGCTCCTCGGGCACGTAGGGGTGAAGCACGAAGTCGTCGAAGCCCGTCGACGGCTCGATACGGGCAATTTGCCCGACCGTCACCGCGATGATCGCTCCGACGTTGTCGAAATAAGGCTCCTTCCGGACCGCGCGCAGCGCCGCGAGTGCCAGATCGGGACGATCCAGCGCCTCGAACACCAGCGCGCGGGGGCGTACCCCGAGGTCATCGTCTTCATCGGCGATGAGATTCACGGGGTCGTCCCAGAGATCGAGCGTCCTCACCGTCGCGCCTAGCTGGCGCAGCGTAGACGCCGCTCCCTCCTCTCGATCCAGCATCGGGCCATGCCCGACGACTGCGACGAAACTCTTGGCCTTCCGCGTTGAAAAATCAGGAGATTTCAGTGCCACCGACGGTTATCCGTGCGATCTTGATGGTTGGGCAACCGACGCCGACGGGAACACTCTGGCCGTCCTTACCGCACGTCCAAATCCCGTCGGAGATTGCCACGTCATTGCCCAGTAGCGTTACCTCGCGCAGTGTTTCGGGACCGTTGCCAATAAGGTTCACGTTTTTCAGAGGTGCCGTGATCCGACCGTCTTCGATCAAATAGCTCTCGGTGAGCGAGAACACGAAGTCCCCGTTCGAGATGTCGACCTGACCGCCGCCGAACGATTTGGCGAGGATTCCACGGCGCACGCTCTTCACGATCTCTTCCGGATCGTGCGGACCGGCCAGCAGGACAGTGTTGGTCATTCTGGGCATGGGCACGGACTGGAAGTTCTCGCGCCGGCCGTTACCCGTCGGTGAAACATCGAAGTGTTTCGCCGAAACGCGGTCCTGCATGTAGCCGCCGAGCACGCCGTTCTCGATCAGCACGCTGCGTGTCGGTTGGTTGCCTTCGTCGTCGATGTTGATCGAGCCCCGGCTGCCGAGCAGCGTCGGATCGTCGACCACGGTGCACAGCTCGCTCGCGACGTTCTTGCCGACCTGTCCGGAGTAGTTGCTCGTGCCCTTGCGGTTGAAGTCCGCTTCCAGCCCGTGACCCACGGCCTCGTGCAACAAGATGCCGCTGTCGCCGGGCGCCAGCACCACCTCCATCTGTCCTGCGGGCGCGGGGCGCGCGTCGAGCAGCATGAGCGCTTGCTCCACGGCCTTCTTCGCGTGCCACTCGGGCGTGAGCTCGTTGAAATAGTCGAGCGACAGGCGTCCCCCGCCGCCGCTGCGACCGGACTCGCGCTTCGTCCCCTGCTCGGCGACGGCGCTCACGCTGAAATGCAGCAGCGGCCGTACGTCGTAGGCCATGCGCCCGTCGCTGGTGGCGATCAACACTTCGCTCAGGGCCTCGTTGAAGGAGGCCTGCGCCTTGACGATCCTCGAGTCGGCCGCGAGCGCCGCCTTGCTCGCGCGCTCCAGGATCGCGCGCTTGTCGAGCCCCGGGACGTCGATCGACGGGACGTCGAGCGGATAGCGATCGGCGAGCACCGACGGCCTGATCGCCACGGGAGCCACGACCTTACCGCCGTTGGCGATGCGCGCCGCGGTCTCGGCCGCGCGCTTCATCGCTTCGAACTCCAGATCCTCCACGTAGGCGTAGCCGGTGGCGTCGCCCTTCAGCACCCTGACGCCGAGGCCCATGCTCACGCCGCGCGAGGCGCTGCGCGTGATGCCCTCTTCGAAGGCGAGCCCGCCGCCGATGCGATACTCGAAGAACAGGTCCGCGTAGTCGCCGCCCTGCGACAGGGCAGCGCTCAGCAACTTCCTGCAGATCTCGGCGTCGATGGCCTGCGCCCCGCCGGGCGCGAATGGGGAGCGAGCAGCGAGCAAGGGCATGGACGATTCATGGCCTGCCCCCGTCAGGGCCGCAAGCTGGCCGAAACGACTGGCGGCGGGGCCGGCGCGGTCGCCGTGGTGCTCGAAAAACCCGCAGCGTCGAGCTCGCGCTGCACCTTCTCGATGTGCTCGAAGCCGTGGGTCTCGAGCACGAGGTCGATCCGCGCCTGTCCGAGATCCACGCCGGAAAAGCTGCGATCGTGCTCGATCTCGAGGATGTTTGCGCGAGTTCCCGCGACGATCTGCGTGACGCGCGCGAGCGTACCCGCTGCGTCCGGCGCGGTGATCTGGATCCTCACCCTGCGCCCGGTCTTCACCAGGCCGCGTTCGATGATGCGCGCGACGAGGTTCACGTCGATGTTGCCGCCGCTCACGACCACCGCCACGCGTCGCCCCATGAGCTCGAGCCGGCGCTGGATCAACGCCGCGAGGCCGACCGCGCCGGCGCCCTCGGCGACCGTCTTCTCCTTCTCGAGCAAGAGCAGGATCGCCTCCGCGATCTCTTCTTCGTCGACCAGCACGATGCCGTCGGCGTAGCGACGCACGAGCGGCACCGTGTGCGCGCCGACACGGCGCACGGCGATGCCGTCGGCGATCGTGCGCGTCCCGACCGGCGCCAGCGGGACCAGCGACTCGTACGCGACGCGCATCCCGGGAAACGCTTCGGACTCCACGCCATAGACCTGGATCTTCGGGTTGGTTTCCTTGATCGCGCAGGCGACCCCAGCGAGCAGGCCGCCTCCACCCACCGGCACCACCACCGCCTCCAACTCCGGGAATTGATCGAGTAATTCCAGGCCGAGCGTACCTTGGCCGGCGATCACGGCCAGGTCGTCGAACGGGTGGACGTAGACGAGCCCCTCGGCGCGGGCGATCTCGGCGCCGCGCTCGGCAGCGTCGTCGTAGCCTCGCCCCCACAACTCGACGCGCGCACCGTGGCGGCGCGTGGCCTCGATCTTCACGAGCGGCGTGCTCTCGGGCATCACGACCGTGGCCGCGATCCCGAGGCGTGCGGCGTGCAGAGCGACCGCCTGAGCGTGGTTACCCGCGCTCGCCGTCACCACCCCCGCGCGCCGCTCGGCGTCGGAGAGCAACAACAGCCGGTTGCACGCCCCGCGTTCCTTGAAGGACCCGGTGAACTGCAGATTCTCGAGCTTGAGTACGAGGTTCGTTCCCGTGAGCTCAGACAGACGCGCGCTGTGGGTGAGCGGTGACACGGTAACCCGCCCCCGCACGCGCTCCGAAGCCGCACGAATTTCCGACAGTGTGATCGTCGCGCCCGGGTCCACGACGTGGAGTCTAGCCCTGCGCCTCGGGCGCGGGCGCGGCCGTCAATCCGGCGCGCAAAAGCGACTTCGGGAGGCTCTGGTTTCGAAATACCTAGGAGTTACCGCGCGTTGGTTGACGGTCCTCGGCCCGGCGTCTAGGCTTTCGTCTCTCCAGCACGGTATCGATCGGCGACGGGCCGGCTCGCATGCCGTGTTCGGGGTTCCGGCTGCCCGTGGCGATTGATCGCGACAAAACTTTACAGGCCGCTCAGAAGTACATCGAGAGGAAGAGGTACGACCGAGCGATCGTCGAGTATCAGCGCATCGTTCAGGAAGATCCGAACGACGCGCGGACGCTACTCAAGATTGGTGACCTGCAGGCGCGCCTCCAGGCATTCCCCGAGGCGATTGCGACCTACGATCGGGTCGGGCAGCACTACGCGGCGCAGCAACTGCATCTGAAGGCGATCGCGGTCTACAAACAGATCCGCGAGATCATCCGGAAGCACGCGCCCGACCTGGCCGATCGCTACGCCTACATCGGCCCGCGGCTGGCAGAGATCTACACGGAGCTCGGGCTCACGAGCGACGCGCTGGCGGCCTGGGACGAGGTCGCGACGCGGCTGCTGCGAGCCGGGCGCGATCGCGAAGGTATCGAAGTCTTCGCGAAAATGGTCGAATTGGACGCGAAAAACCCGCTCCCGCACCTGCGGCTGGCGGAGGCGTGCTGCCGGGTGCACGCGCTGGACGAGGCGGTCCAGTCGTTCAGCCATGCAGCGCAGCTGTTGCTCGACATGGGGCGCGCCGAGGACGCGCTCAAGGTCTACGACCGCATCTTGCATTTCCGCGCCGACCCGAAGGTGGCGCGCGCCGCCGCCGAGATCTACCTCGCTCGCGGCTCGCGCGACGACGGTCTGCTCGCGCTCGCCAAGCTCCAGATTTGCTTCCAGGCCGATCCGCGCGACCTCGAGACCTTGGGTCTTTTGGCCCGAGCTTTCACGGGTATCGGTCAGGGCGAGAAAGCCGTCGAGGTTTACAAGGAGATGGCGCGCATCGCGCGTGATCAGGGCCGCGTCGATCTGATGCCGGGCTTGATCGCGAAGCTGCGTGCAGCAGCGCCGGACGACGAGCACGTGCGCGCGCTGGAGAGCCTGCTTCCCCCGCTTTCTCCGCCGGAAAGCCTGATGCCGGCCAGCATCCTGCCCGAACCGGAGCTGGTCGATGTCGAGCTCAGCGACGAGCCGATGCCACAGTCTCGAGCCGCCCAGAGCCGCGCGCACGAGCCGCCGCAGAGCAAGCGCCACGTCTCGGACGACGTCGAGATCGAAACTTCGTTCCAACCCGAGTCGCCGAGCGCAGTGCTGCAAGCATTCGATGCGCGCGCGCACGCCCGCAAGGCGGTCGCCGACGCCGAGTCGTTCCGGCGCCTGCGCCTGTTCTCGAAAGCGGTGGGCACGCTCAACGTCGCGCTCGAGGTCGACCCGCTGTCGATCGAGATCCGCACCAAGCTGCGAGAGATCTTGAACGAGGCCGGCGATCGCGAGGGCGCCATCGGCGAAAGCGTGAACGTCGCTGCCCTGTACATCGACCTCGGCGAAAACGAGCGCGCCGAAGCCCTGCTCCGCGACGTGTTGCGTCAGGACCCGGGCCACGACGGCGCGCTGGCGCTGCTCGAGCAGATGAGCCCGAGCCCTGCGCCGGCTTCGAGGGCGCAGACCTCGCGCTTCCCGACCGCCGCCAGCCTCTCCTCGGAGCAGCCGCGCGAGCTGTTCGGCTCGGATCGCCCGCTGCCGTCGTACGACCTCGAAGAGGTGTCGGCGGACCAGGCGCTGTCCGTGTCGCAGCAACCCTCGCGCGTGCCGGACAGCATGCGCGCCGGCCCTCTGCCGAGCTTTCCGCTGGGAGAGATGTCGGAGCCCGAACCGCTGGCGCCGTTCGCGATGGGCGACGAGATCGAAGAGATCTCGGAGGTCTCCGAGGTCGAGGATCTGGCCGCAGCCGCTGCCGAACAGCAAGCGCGGCCGATGGGAGCGCTCGACGAGATCCTGGAGGAAGCCGAGTTCTACGTCGCACGCGGTTTGCTCGGCGACGCGCACGCGATCTTGAGCGAGCAGCTCTCGCGCACGCCGGGACACCGGCTGATCCTCGAGCGGCTCCGTGAAATCGAGATCCAGCGCGCGGAAAACGGCTCCAACCCGCGGATCGATCGGCTCGAGCTGGCCGTCGCGGCGCCCAGCAACTTCGACGGCTCCACGCCGCTCGGCACGCTGAACTCGATGGACCCGGCTCCGGAGCATCCGCGGAAGAGCCCTCTGCCGCCGAGCGTCGACGTCGAGCAGCTGTTCGCCAAGGTGAAAGCCGGCATCCGCGCCGACGTGTCCGAGAGCGACGCCGCGACGCACTACGACCTGGCCCTCGCGTACAAGGAGATGGGTCTGTTCAGCGATGCGCTGAAAGAGGCGGAGCTCGCCGCGCGCGACCCGCAGCGCGAGTGCATGTGTTACGCGATGATCGGCGTGATCCACTTCGACCAGGGCCACCTGGACGAGGCCATCGCCGCCTATCGCCGCGCGCTCGAGGCGGAGCACAAGACGCCCGAGCAAGAGATCGGCATCGAGTACGACCTCGCCAAGGCTTACGAGAAGCAGGCCAAGCCCCGCGACGCGCTGCTCCACTATCAGAACGTCGCCGCGCGCGATGCCGGCTATCGCGACGTGCAAGATCGCATGCAGGCCTTGCTGCACGGCGCGGAACGCCCCGTGCGCGAAGCCAGCGGCACGCGCGTCGTCAGCGACGACGACGACTTCGAGCGCGTGTTCGACGACTTGTTCGAGAGCAAGTAAAGTCGGCGCTCCACTCGTCGCCCCGGGTGGGTGAAAACACGCGAAAGCATGCCTCGTCGCGAATGCGGATCGTCGATCCCGCCACACCGGCGGGAAACACAGATAGGCAAACACTAGCGGCGAGCCTAGTTTGGCGCTCGAAAGCCAGGTGAAGAATGGGCATCGAGACCGGCAAGCACCGCGTGACTCCGTTGGTCCATCAGACCTGGCGGAATCGCCTTCTGGTTACGCACAGCCCCTATGCGCCGATCAGCCGCCGCTCCACGCGCGAACATCATCCGGGTTTCAAGCACTCGCTGTGGACGGACGCCGATATCGACGCTTTCGTCGAGCACCACGTCGCCCACGCATTGCCGGAGCTCGCCGCGATCTATCGGGAGCTGCCCGAAAAGATCATGCGCATCGACTTCGTCCGCTACCTGTGGATGTACGTGTTCGGCGGCATGTACGCGGATCTCGACCTGATCGTGCTGCGCTCGTTCGACGAGCTCTTCAGCGCCGACGCCTCGGTGTATTTCATCGAACGCGCCTGGACGACCGGCGATAGTCGGTTCGACTGCAGCGTCCATCAAGCCTGGCTCGCCAGCGCACCGGGCCATCCGATCTGGCTCGAGCTGATGCACTTCATCGGGCGGCAATTGCGCGCTGGCGAAACTCGCGTGCTGGATCTGACGGGCCCGAACGGCGTCTCTCGGGCGGTCAGCGAGCTCGAGCTCCTGAAGCGCTTTCCCGACGTGCGGGTGCTGCCCGCACACTGCCTGTTCCAGGAAGGTTGGAGCAAGACGCCGAAGCACCTCGCCTATTGCCAGCACTTGCCGACCGCGACCTGGCGCCATCCGCCCGCGCGGGTGGTCCTCAACGTGACGCTACGCCACCTGCGAAAGCTTCGGCGCGCTCTGTAACCGGCGGCCAGAGTCGCTGGCCGCCCGAGACTACGGCTTGGGCGCTGCGGGGGCAGGCGCGGCCGGTGAAGGCGGCGTCGGCGTCGGCGCCTTGAGGGTCGGCAACGCAGGAGCGGCCTTCGCGCCGCTTGCGCCCGCGGGTTCCGGAGCGACGCCCTGGTTGTACAGGGTGATGAGTCGATCGGTGACGTCCAGATCGCCGCGCACGTACGGAACGGCCTGCTTGTCCACGATCACGTCGTAGCCTTCTTGCGTCGCGACGCGGCGGATGAGCCCCATCGCCTTCTGAAAGATCGGCGCGGTGAGCTCGTTCTGCTTCTTCTGGAGCTCTTTGTTGTATTCGACGAAGACGGTCTGGAGCTGGACCATCTCGCGCTGCCACTTGTCGATGCGCTTGGCGAGGGCGGTCTTGCTGACGACGTCCTTCTGCTTCTCGATGTCCTCGCGCTCTTTCTGCAGATCGTCCTGCTTCTTGTCGAGCTCGCGCTGGCGGCTGTCGAAGAGCTTCTTCAGCGTGGCCTGAGCGCGCAGGCCGTCTTCGGTCTCCATGATCGCACGCTGCGTATCGACGACGGCGATGCGCGCCGGGGCCTGCGCGGCGGCCGGAGCGGCTCCAAGTCCGAGGGCCACCATCAACGAAAGCGCGGACAGACCTTGAAATACGCGGAACGACGTCATGGGCCGGGGGCGTAGCGTCGCCGCCGAGCCCGGTCAAGCCGGCCAGTACCTAGGAAGCGTCCCGCTTTTTCGCCAGGGCCGCGCTGATGGCCCCCGCCGTGGCCCCGACCAGCGGCATGACGAAGGAATAGTCCATACGTTGCGGGCCGATGATGCCGACTGCGCCGCCGGGGGCCCCGTCCTCGTCGCGATACCCGGCCGCCACGAGGCTCACGGGGCAGCCGGCCACCCGCGCGGTGTCCTCGCCCAAAAACACCTGGACGTTGTCGGCTTCGATGGCTCGATCGAGCAGCGACACGAGGCGCTCCTGGTCCTCGAAAGCCCGCAGCACCTGGCGGATCGCGTCCAGGCTGCCGAACTCGGGGCGATCGAGCAGGCGCGACTGGCCTTCGATCACGACGTCCGCCGGGCTCGCGCCGAGCGCAGGAGCCGAGAACAGACTGTGGCCGAGCGTGCGCAGTCGATTGAGATCGCCTTCCTGCGCCGCGAGTCGATCCGCAAAGTGATCGCGCACTTGGGCGAGCGTCGCGCCGGACACGACCTCCTCGAGCAGGTTGTGGAGGCGCTCCAGCTCGGCGTCTTCGATCGCCTCCTCGAGCGGGAGGAAGCGATTTTCGACCGTGCCGTCCGAGCACACGAGCACGGCCAGCATCTCCTGCGGTCGAGTGCGGATGAACCGCACCTTGACGAGCGTGCGCTGATCGCTGCGCAGGCGGATCAGGACGGCGGGCGCACCGCTCAGGTCCGAGAGCAATCGGCCGGTGCCCTTCAAAAACTCGGGACCGCGCGGCAGGTCCGTGACGTGCTCGCTGATGCGGTTCACCTCGTCTTCGGGTAGCGGGCGCTGCTTCATGAGCGCGTCGATGAACAGCCGGAAGGCCGCTGCGGTGGGCACCCGACCGGCCGACGCGTGGGGCTGCGCCAGGTACCCCGAGTCCTCGAGGTCTGCGAGAACGTTGCGGATCGTGGCCGGTGAGAGCGAAAAGCCCGAACGCTTGCTGAGGGTGCGGCTTCCTACCGGTTCGCCGGTCTCGATGAACTCGGTGACCAGGGCATAGAGGACGGAACGCGCTCGCTTCGGCAGCGGATTCACGAGCATAAACTTGGCCTCAAGGCGTGAGGGTCGTCAAATGCCATCCTGTTTTGGCACGCTTCCTGGTGCCGGGCCCGGCTTGAAGGCCGGCGAAATCCTTGACAGTTTTGAGGCTGACCCCGATGATTGCGTGCGTCCCTGGCTCGGACGGCTTCCGCGCGGGGCACCGGAGGATCTGTGACTTTGCTCCTTGGCGTCGACGACAGCAAAACCATGCGCAAGGTGCTGGAGATCACCTTTGCGGGGGAAAACTACCGCACGGTGTTGGCGGGCAGCGCCAGCGATGCGCTCGACAAGCTCGGCTCGGAGGCGCCCAACGTGGTGCTGGTCGATGCCGCGCTCGAGGGCTTGAACGGCTACGAGCTGTGCGAGCGGATCAAGAGTCAGAACCCCGGCTTGCCGGTGATTCTGCTCTCGAGCAAGCAGCAGCCGTACGATAGGAATCGCGGCGGCCAGGTCGGCGCCGACGATCACATCGACAAGCCGTTCGACACGCAGCAGCTGCTCGACAAGGTCAGCGCTGCGCTGAAGAAGAGCGCCGCTGCTCCGCAACCGGTCGCGGTACCGCCGCCGGTGGCCGCCATGCCGCAAGCGGCCGAAGCGCCGACGCGGGCACGCGCTCAAACGCTCGCGTTCGGCGGTCAGATCAACGCCGCGCCGCCCGCTCCGGCCGCTCCGCCCGCACCCGTCGCGGTTCCGGCCCCCTCTTACTCGGCGCCGCCTCCCGAGCCGGTGGCCGTTCCGCCGCGCCCGTCCTCGATCGGCGCGCCGCCGGCCCTGTCCTTCAACGGTCAGCTCGCGGACAAGCTCGTGGATCTGGGCCTGACCCAGGAGCAGGTCACGGGGGTTTTGTTGCTGTCCCGCGAGGTCGTCGAAAAGGTGGTCTGGGAAGTGGTCCCGGTCCTGGCCGAGAGCTTGATCAAGGAAGAGATCAAGCGGCTCACCGGGGAGTAAGCGAGAGAGCGCGGAGCGCCTCGACCGCCAAGGCCGTCGCTCGTCCAGGCGTCGGGTGAGGCCTCACCAGTCCCACCCAGATAGATCGCGCGGCGTAGCCAGCCACCGGAACCCGAATTCCTGCCGACGCCACCCCGGGCTCGGCCCGGCAAAGATCCGCGGCGTTGCAGCGACCGGAACCCAAACTCCCGGCCGATGCTAACTTCGCGCCCTCATGTCCGCCGAGCTGCCGAAAGCCTACGAACCTCGCGACGTCGAACCCCGCTGGTATGCGTACTGGCTCGAACACGGGGTCTTCGAGGCCTCGGTCGATCCGAATGACGAGCGACCGGTCTACGCGCTGATGATGCCGCCGCCGAACGTGACCGGCTCGCTGCACATGGGGCACGCGCTGACCGGGACGTTCGAGGATGTGCTGGTGCGCCACAAGCGCATGCAGGGCTACAACGTGCTTTGGCAGCCGGGCATCGATCACGCCGGCATCGCCACGCAGACCGTGGTGGAGCGGAAGCTGCGGCGCGAGGGCATCTCGCGGCACGATCTCGGGCGCGAGAAATTCGAGGAGCAGATCTGGCTCTGGAAGGAGCAGAGCGGCGGGCGCATCGCAGAGCAGCAGCGCGTGCTCGGCTGCTCCGCCGACTGGGACCGTTCGAAGTTCACGATGGACCCCGAGCTGTCGGTCGCGGTGAAGGAGGCCTTCGTGCGGCTCTACGAAGACGGCCTCATCTACCGCGCGACGCGGCTCATCAACTGGTGCTCCGACTGCCGCACCGCGCTCAGCGATCTCGAGGTCGAAAACGAAGAGTCGAACGGCGAGATGTACGAGTTCGCGTACCCGGTCGCGGCGGAAGACGCGGGACAGGGTGCAGCCGAGCTGGTGATCGCCACGACCCGCCCCGAGACGATGCTCGGCGACACCGCCGTGGCCGTGCACCCGGACGATCCCCGCTACAAGCACCTGCACGGCAAGAAGCTCAAGCACCCGTTCGTCGACCGCGAAATCCCGATCATCACGGACGCAGAGCTCGTGGACATGAGCTTCGGCACCGGCGCCGTGAAGGTGACGCCCGGCCACGACTTCAACGACTTTGCGACCGGCAAGCGCCACGGCCTTCTCGAGATCAACATCTTGAACCAGGACGGCACGCTGAACGCCGAGGGCGGCCCGTTTCAAGGCATGACCGTGGTCGAGGCGCGCAAGGCCGTGAAGCGCGCGCTCGAGGAGAAGGGCCTGGCACGCGGCTCGAAGAACCACGTGATCCAGCTGCCGCGCTGCCAGCGCTCGCGCACCGTGATCGAACCGCTGATCTCGACGCAGTGGTTCATGAGCATGAAGCCGCTCGCCGAGCCGGCCCTCGAGGCAGTGCGGAACGGCACCACGCAGATCATCCCCGAAGAGTGGGTGAAGACCTACGAGCACTGGCTCACCAACATCCAGGACTGGTGCATCTCGCGCCAGCTGTGGTGGGGCCACCGCATCCCGGCGTTCCACTGCGAGGCGTGCTCGAAGGTGACGGTGACGCGCGACGAGAGCACGGCCTGCCAGCACTGTGGCTCGAGCCAGGTCACGCGCGACCCCGACGTGCTCGACACCTGGTTTTCGAGCGGTCTGTGGCCGTTTTCGACGCTCGGCTGGCCGAACCAGACGGTCGCGCTCGAGCGCTTCTACCCGACCAGCGACATGGAGACGGGCTACGACATCCTGTTCTTCTGGGTCGCGCGCATGATGATGATGGGCATCAAGTTCATGGGCAAGGCGCCGTTCAAGCGCGTGCTCCTGCACGGGATGGTCGTCGATGAGACCGGCGACAAGATGAGCAAGGTCAAGGGCAACACACTCGACCCGCTCGACCTGATCCACGGCGCGGACTTCGACGCCGTGGTGCAGAAAGCGATGCCCGACGCGCCGCAGGCGGAGGCGCTCACGAAGTTCAGGAAGGCGTACCCCTCTACGGCTCAGATGGGTAAGGGCTTCTCGGCTTGCGGCGCGGACGCGCTGCGCTTCACGCTGTGCAGCTATTCGCCGCAAGCGCGGCGTATCGCGCTGTCTCCCGGGCGCATCGACGGCTACCGCAAGTTCTGTAACAAGCTCTACAACGCGATCCGCTTCGCGCTGCCCTACCTCGACGGGCTCGTCGCGAGCGAGACCGTGCCGAGCGCGGAGCTGCCGCAGAACCGCTGGGTGCTGTCGCGGCTCGGCGCCGCCGTGACCGAGAGCACGCGCGGCATCGAGGGCTTCCGGCTCGACGAGAGCTCCGGCGCTCTCTACCACTTCGTATGGGACGAGCTCTGCGATTGGTACATCGAGATGGTGAAGCTCGTATTCCAGACCGGAACCGATCATGAAAAGGCCGAGACGCAGCGCACGCTCGGGCACGTGCTCGAGACCACGCTGCGCGCGCTGCATCCGTTCTTGCCGTTCATCACGGAGGAGCTCTGGCAGCGCCTGCCGCGCCCCGCCTCGCGGCCGGCGTCCGTCGCGCTTTCGGCTTATCCCACCCGCAGCGACGGCCCGGAGTCCGAAAAGGACGAGCGGGAAATGGGCGTGGTGATGAAGGTGATCTCGGCCGCCCGCACGATCCGCAGCGAGCACGAGCTCGAAAAGAGCGCCAAGATCCCGGTCGAGCTGCGCGCGGATGCCGCGACCCGTGCCTTGCTCGCGCGGGAGAAGCGCTTCATCGACTTCTTGGTCGGCACGGAGGGCGCGGGCCTCGGCGAGCCCGGCGCGGAGCGCCCCAAGGGCTCGGTGGTGAGTATCGCCTCCGGCGTGGAGGTGTTCGTGGGTCTGCGTGGTCTGGTCGACCCCAAGAAGGAGCGCGATCGACTGGAAAGGCGCCTGAAGAAGCTCGAGAAAGACGTCGGGGTGCTGGAGAAGCGGCTCTCGAACCCGAGCTTCGTCGGCAGCGCCCCACCCGAGGTCGTGAGCGAAGCGCGCGGTCAGCTCGAACAATTGAAGAAGCAGCACGAGCACTTGAACGAAGCCCTGAGTCGCGTCGACGAGCTCGCCTGAGCGAGACGCCGCAGCGCGCCAAGCTCGTCGGGAAAAACCCGCGCATGCGCCGAAACGTGCGCAGAAATTCCAGGACGAGTTGTGCAATCGCCGGGCTGGATCCTGGAATCGCGTTGCCCGGTTCGATTGCGTCCGTTAGGTTTTTTAGGACTCGGTGACCGGAACGCGCGAGATACAACCCTATGAGATGGACAATGGCGACGAAGACTCGACCGCCATCGTAGATCTGCGGGGTCTCTCACCGGTAACCCGGCGAGAGCCGAAGGACCGTCACCTGCTCGTGCGCCTGAACGGGGCACAGATAGGGCACGTCACTCGCTTACCCCAGACCCCCTCCCGCGTAGGCCGGGGCCAGGACTGCGAAGTCTGGGTGAACGACGACGGCATCAGCCGCAAGCACGCGCGGCTCGTACCGCACGGCCGCGGTTACGTGCTCGAAGACACCGAGAGCGCCAACGGCACCTTCGTGGCCGGCCAGCGCGTGCACCGCCACGCGCTTTCCGACGGAGACCTGCTGCAATTCGGCCCGTCCGCCGTGTTCCGCTACGCGATCACGGACGCGAGTCAGGAGGCGCTCTTGCGCCAGCTCTTCGAAGCCAGCGTCACCGACGCGCTCACCGGCGCCCGCAACCGCGAGAGCTTCGACATGCAGCTGCGCTCGGAGCTGAGCTACGCCCGCCGCCACAAGGCGGACGTGTCGCTGATCTTGTTCGACGTCGATCACTTCAAGAAGGTCAACGACACCTACGGTCACCCGGTCGGTGACAAAGTCCTGATCGAGCTGTCGCGCACGGTCGCGATGACTCTGCGCAGCGAGGACGTGTTCGCGCGTTACGGCGGCGAAGAGTTCGCGATCGTGCTGCGCGGTATCGACGCCGCGGGCGCGCTCGCTGTCGGGGAGCGCGTGCGCGCGACCGTCGAGCGGCTGCGCATCCAGACGCCGAAGAGCGTGCTCCGGGTCACGGTCAGCGTCGGGACCGCGTCGCTCGGCGCGAGCCACGAGACCACGGCCGAAGAGCTGGTTTCGGCGGCAGACAGCCGGCTCTACGCTGCCAAGCACCAGGGCCGGAACCGCGTCGTCGGCAGTTGATCCGGGCGGGGTAAAGGGCTGACGGCCCTTGCCCTTCCAACCCCGAAACACAGTAAGAATTCTGACTGTGTTTTGGCGTTCGATCGACCGCCCGCGCGGCCCCGTCCCCCGTCCGCCGGCGCGCTCCCGCGTCCCGGCGCTGGCGCTCGGAGCTCCAGCGGCGGCGCTGTTCTCGGCCGCTCTGTCGTTCGTCGTGGCGGTGCGCCGAGCGGTGCACGGTGCGCTGCCCGAGTGGCTGGGGTCGGGCGGGCTGATCGGCGCGGCCGGACTCGCGTGCTTGGCCAGCGCGGTCTGGTTCCTGGCTCGGCTCGGTGTGCTCGAGCTCGACGAGAGCGGGCTTTCGCGACCTTGGTCGCGCCGTCACGGTCTGTGGCTGGTGGGCGGCACCTGGCTCGCGTACGCGCCATGGCTCGGGAGGTCGTCGCTGATCGATCCGTGGGAGACCCACTACGGTGAAGTCGCGCGCGAGGTGCTGGCGAGGAACGACTGGATCTCTTTCTGGTGGGCGCAGGACGGCTTTTTCTGGTCGAAGCCCCCGCTGTCGATCTGGCTCGAGGCCGCGTCGTTTGCGGTGTTGGGAGTGCATTTCGAGCCCGATCACCTGCTGGATTCGGTGGGGCGCGCGCCGGCCGAGCCGGAGTGGGCGGTGCGCTTGCCGGCGTTGCTGCTGTCGCTCGGCGCGCTCTACCTGAGCTACCGACTGGTGCGGCGCGGGTTCGGCCGCCGCGCGGCGCTCTACGGAGGCGTGGTGCTCGCCACGACACCGTTTTGGTCGCTGCTCGCGAGGCAGGCCACCACCGACATGCCTTACGTCGCGTGTGCCACGGCCGCGATCGCACTCTTCGGCTGTGGCCTGTGCGCCCCTCCGGAGCTTCGCTTGCCGAGCTACGAGGTCGCGTTCGGCAAGCGAACGCTGCGGCTCGACGCCTCCCGGCTGCTGCTCGCCGCGGTCGCCGCCACCGCGCTCGTTCAAATTGGCTACCTGGTTTCGCTGCATTTTTCGCTCGGCTCACAGGGCCTGACGCTCCAGAGCGATCGGTTTCTCCAGGGTTCGGGCGGCGGGAATTGCGCGCTTTCGCTGCCTTCCAACGCGCCGTGCGCGACGCTCGGCCCCGAGTTACCCGCGCTGGCGCCGGGACTTCTGGCCTGCGTCTGGAGCGGAGCGCTGGCTGCGCTCGTCTGGCTCGAGCGCGGCGAACGGCGTGTTCAGCGTTGGTGCTTCGTGGGCGCCTGGTTTGCAGTCGCGCTCTCCTTCCTCGCCAAGGGCGCTCCCGGTTTGGTCTTGCCGCTCGCCGTGGCGGGGACGAGCTTGCTCGCGGCAGGCCGGCTCCGCGAGCTCTCTCGGCTCGAGTTGCCAGCGCTCGCGCTGATCCTGCTCGCCGTGGCCATGCCGTGGTACGCGCAAGCCTTCGCGCGGCACGGCATGCCGTTCTTCGATCGCTTGTTCCGCCACGACATGATCGATCGCGCCTTTTCGCACGTGCACGACACGAACGCTGGCGACGACGTGAGCCTCGGCTACTACCTGTGGCAGCTCGGCTACGGCTTGTTCCCGTGGACCGGGCTTTCGCTGCTCGGGTTCGTGGCGGCCCTTCGCGGCTCGCGTTCCGCCGGAGCTCGCGCGGAGATCCAGAGCCTGCTCGCGCTCTGGTTCGCGCTGAGCTTCGCCCTGTTCTCGGCGGCGCTCACCAAGTACCACCACTACATTCTGCCGGCGGTCGTGCCGGCCGCGCTGCTCGCGGGGGTGCTACTCGAGCGCGCCGCTTCGCCCGCGCCCGACGGGGCTCCGCCCCGCTTGCAGCCAGCGGCCCGGTCCGCGGCGCTCGGCCTGGCTGGGCTGACCGCGGCCGTGGTGTTGCTCGCGGTGGGTCGCGACCTGTCGGTGAACGCGGCGGTCGACGGGCAGGCGCGCTTCATGCATCTGTTCACGTACAACTACGCGCGCCCCTGGCCTCCGGCTCTGCAGTTTCGAGAGCTGCTGTGGGTCGTGGCGGTGAGCTTCGCCTGCGCTTCCGCCGCGTGGCTCTTGCCGCGGCTACGGCGGCACGTCGTCACCGCGATGCTACTCGGCGCGATCGGCTTCGCGCTGTTCCTGGTCGGCTGCTACCTGCCGCTCGCGAGCCCGCACTACGGGCAGCGCGAGCTGTTGCTCGAATACTACGCCCGGAGAGCGAACCGCGCCGAGCCCGTCCTCGCGTATCAAATGAACTGGAAGGGCGAGAACTTCTACACGGGCAACCGCGTGGTCGTGTTCGTGAGCAGCGGGCAACCTCTCCACGACTACCTGCGCGAGCTCGAGCGCTCGGGCCGTCGCACGTTCTTCGTGATGACCGAGCACCGCCGTCGTGGCTCGCTCGAGAGCGAGCTCGGCCGCGTGCGCCGCTTCGAGCAGCTCACCACGCCCGAGCAGAACAACAAGTTCTTCCTGGCGCGCGTCGAGCTCTAGTCGGCGACCGGCTGGGCGCGCAGCAGCAGCAGCACAGTGTTCCAATGCGGTGAGCTGCTCGGTTTTACGGTCACTTCAGAATAGTCGCTCAGGTAAAACTTCTTGCTGCGGCGGAACGCCCGTCCTAACTCCGCGAATGCTCTGAGTGGTCCGAGTTACTAACTCGGAAATTTCGCTGCCGCTGGAGGAATGCCCGTCGTGTTGCGCCCTGTCCTTCGCATGTTGGCGTTGGTCGTCACTTGCATCTTTCCGTTAACCGCTCTCGGCGCACCTCCGGTCGAGGTCATCACGCTGGACGAGGAGCCGACCCCGAACCCCACCGGCCCCTCGAGCACTCCGGGTCCGTCCCAGTCCGCTCCCAAAAAGAAGAAGAAGAAAAAGAAGAAACGGCGAGCTTCGGAGACGAAGACCGTCGAAGAGACCGAAGAGGAGACCGAAGAGGAGGCCGACGAAGCAGCGGCCGAAGACGAGGAGCCGGACGAGGAACCGGCCCCCAGAAGGAAGAAGAAGAAGCGGCGGGCCGACGACGAGGCCGAGACCAAGAAGGAGCCCGAAGAGCCCGAAGAGCCTCCGGTTCCGGTCGAGTGCATGCCCGAGCTGACCGAGGTCGAGACGCGACGACCCATCCCCCTGGCCTGCACGATCGCCTCGAAGTCGGTGACGGCGATGGAGGTCCGTTACCGACCGCCCGGGGACCAGTGGAAGACGCTCAACATGAAGAAAGCGGGCGAGGAGTGGATCGCGGAAATCCCCTGCTCCGCCACGGTCAAGAGCGGCACCTTCGAGTTCTCGATCAATGCCCGCAACAAGCGGGGCAAGACCGCGGGGAAGCTCGAACCGGTCACCGTCAAACTGATGGAGAGCACCAGCGAGCCGCCTCCGTCGATCCCGGGTCAGGAGCCGCCGGCGCGCTGCTTCGATCCGTCGGAGTGCCCCGGAGACATGTTGGGCTCGCCGGCTTGTCCGGGAACCAAGAAGGGCGTGGGCACACGCAGCTGGGGCGCGAGCTGCTCCGACAGCAAGGAGTGTTCGAAGGGCCTCGCGTGCGTCGCCGGCACTTGCGAGAGCCCGCCCAAGTGCGACACGGACGCCGAGTGCCAATCCGGGATTTGCTCGAACGGCCAGTGCGCGTTTCCCGACTCGGAAGAGATGGCGTCGCGGCTCGGCCCGCCGAAGCTGAACTGGTTGGGCGTGGAGCTCGGGGTCGACATCGCGCTCGGCGGTGAGGCCGTGGGCGTGTGCGGCAACGAGTCGGACGACGCCGAGAATTACACGTGCTTCGAGGGCGGCGACGAGTACGACGGCCTTCCGAACCTGAACAACGCCGGCAATGTCGACGGCTCGATCGGGCCGGCGACGGTGCGCGCGATGCTCTCGTACAACCGCGCGTTCGGCCGAATACTCGCGGGCGCGCGGGTAGGCTGGGCGTTCCGCGGCGCTCCCGAGGGCTTCCTACCGCTGCACCTCGAAGGTCGCGTGGCGTACGCCCTGAAGAGCGATCCGCTGAAGCGCCGGCTCCGCCCGTACCTTGGCCTGGCCCTCGGGTTGGCCCAAGTCGACACGCAAGCCAAGGTCACGATCATCGACTGCGGCGATAACCGGAGCTGCGCTCAGGCGCCTCAGATCACGCAAGGACAGATCGATGCGGGTCAAGCCACGGTCAAGGAAATGACCGCCTATCGCTCGGGGTCCAAGTTCTTTGCGGGCCCTACGTTCACGGTGATGTACGCGTTCACCAACGAGTCGGGCCTCGTTGGAACGCTGAACGTGATGCTGCCGGATTTGTCGATCTCACCGTCGATCGGCTACGTTCAAGGGCTGTAATAGTCGGACAGCGCGTCGAGGACTCCGGACACGGTGTACTGCGCGGCGGCGACGTCGACGCGGATGCCGGCGCTTTCCAGCGTCTTCGAGGTGATGGGGCCGATGCTGGCCACGGTGATCCGCGACAGGATCGCCGCGGCTTCGGGGCCGAGGGCTTCGACGACCTCGCGCGCGGTGGAGCTCGAGGTGAAGATCGCCGCATCGGCGCGGCCCTCGCGGAGCGCGGCTTCGAGGCGTGATTTCGCGGTCGCGGCCAGGGAGCGCGTCTCGTACACGGGGACGACCTCCACGTCGAAGCCGTGTGCTCGCAGCGCTTCGGGGAGCGCATCGCGGGCGACGAGCGCGCGCGCGAGCAGGACCGGGCGCGGCGGCCCCTTTGCGATCAGCGCCTGAGCCAGGCCTTCGCCGACGAACTCTTCGGCCACCAGATCCGGCCGGAGCCCGTAGTGTTCGAGCGACGCGCCGGTCTTCGGCCCGATCACGCCGAGCTGGATGCCGCCGAGCGCGCGTGCGTCGAGCCCGCGGGCGAACAGCGCCTCGAAGAAGCGTGCGACGCCGTTGGCGCTCGTGAAGAGCAGCCAGCCATAGCTCGAGAGGCGTGACAGCGCGCGCTCGAGCGGCGCCGGATCCGGGGGCGGCGCGATCTCGATCATCGGCAAGAGCTCGGGCTCGGCGGCGCGCTCGCGCACGAGACGCGCCGTCTCTCGCGCTTGCTCTTCCGGACGGAACAAGAGCAGGTGCTTGCCGAACAGCGGCGCCGACTCGAACCACGACAGCCGCTCGCGCAGAGAGACCACGTCGCCGACCACGATCACCGCGGGGTTCTTCAGACCCTCGGCGTGGACGACCTCGGCGATGCGCGAGAGCGGCGCCGTGACCACGCGCTGCGCGGGCCGCGCTCCCCATTGAATCACGGCCACGGGTGTCTCCGGAGAGCGTCCCCCTTCGAGGATTGCGCGCGTGATCTGCTCGATGCGCCGCATCCCCATCAGGATGCACATCGTGTCGGTCGCGGTCGCGAGCTTCTTCCAGGCCTCGTCGGACCACTCCTTGCCCGCGCGGTCGCTACCGGTGATGAAGGTGACGCTCCCCGATAGATCGCGATGCGTGAGCGGAATGCCGGCGTAGGCGCTGGCGGCTACGGGCGAGGAAACGCCGGGGACGATCTCGAAGGGAATGCCCGCGGCTTCCAGCGCGAGCGCTTCTTCCGCGCCGCGCGCGAACAGCAACGGATCGCCGCCTTTCAGCCGGACCACCAGCCTGCCCTGAGACGAAAGCTCGATCAGCTGTCGGTTGATCTCGTCCTGCGAAGCGCTGTCCTCTCCGTAGCGCTTGCCGACGAAGCGCACCTCCGCGTTCCGGCAATAGTCGAGCAGCGCCGGGTGCGCGAGCGCATCCACCAGCACGACCTCGGCCGCCGCCAGCACCTCGCGCCCGCGAACCGTGATCAGTGCCGGGTCGCCGGGGCCTGCGCCGACCAGCCACACTTTGCCGAGGGCCATGGCGTGTCTTAGCCGCAGCGACGCGGCCTTGCCATCCGCCGCGAGGGGTGGTTCGCTCGCGACCATGCCGGACCCGAAACCCGCACCGAATCGCCGCGTTTCTGCCCTGGCAGAGCGGCCGTACCGGGCCTTTCTCGCGCGGGTCGCGGTGTGCGGCGTGCTCGCGTTCTTGCCGAGCACCAACGGCGGCTGCAGCACCTCGTGCGACGACGGCGATTCGTACGACGACCCGCCCGTGCTCTACGAGGGCGGCTACCGAAACGACGCGCTCACCTATTACGAATCCGATTCGTGGGACGGCCGGTACCTGCATTTTCCACCGAAGCGCACCTATGACATCCGCCACGGCCTCGGGACCCGCCACGTGACCGTATCGTCCTACGTCGGCTTCAACGAGTATCCCCTGGGCTCGAACGGCAACGGCAACATCGCCCAGGTCGCGGGAAACATCGTGATCATGGAGTACGTGGACGAAGAAACCGTCCGAGTCAGAAACGATACCTGCGAGACCTACTACCTGCGCGTGGTCGCGACAGCTCCCGCAACCGGCGAGCCTCCGCCCGACTCCGGCGCGGCCGGAGCGAGCGACTAGGCGCGCACGCTCTCGGGGCCAGGCGTTTGGTCAGCTTCTGTCGGCACCGAGTGCCGGGCGAACTGCAGGTCGTGCAGCCTCGTGTACAGGCCGCCCTTCTCCAGCAGCTCTTCGTGGCTGCCTTCTTCGACGATCTTGCCGCGCTGCACGACCAGGATGCGATCGGCTGCCCTGACCGTGCTCAGGCGATGAGCGATGATCAGCGCGGTGCGGCCGCGGAGTAGCTCCGACAAGGCATGCTGGAGCCGGCTCTCGGTGTCGCTATCGATGCTGGCCGTGGCCTCGTCCAGGATCAGGATCGGCGCGTCCCGGTAGAGAGCGCGCGCAAACGCGATCAGCTGGCGCTCGCCGCCCGAGAAGTTCTGGCCGTGCTCGTCGACGCGCGCGTCGATCCCGCCCGCTCGCTGCGCGAGCTTCTCGGCGCCGATCCGGCGCAGCACGCTCTCTACCCGCGCGCGGTCGGGCGTCTCGCCCGCGGCGACGTTGGTGGCGATCGTTCCCGGAAACAGGATCACGTCTTGCGGCACGACCGCGAAGCGGCGGCGGAGCTGCTCGCGAGACAGACCGCGAATGTCGTCACCGTCGACGCGGATCGCGCCCGAGTCGGCCTCGTAGAGCCGCAGCAAGAGCCCCGTGATGGTGGTCTTGCCGGAGCCAGTGGGGCCCACGAGCGCGATCTTTTCCCCGCGCCGGGCGCGGAAGCTCACGTGGGACAGCACCGGGATGTTCGGCTTGTAAGAGAAGCTCACGTCGTCGAAGGCGACCGCCAGCGTCGTATCGCCCGCAGGCTTCGGGTCCTTCACGGGCGGCGCGTCGGGAGCGTCCGTGTCGAGCAGCCGGAACACGCGCTCGGCCCCGGTGAGCGCGCTCTGCAGCAGGGTATAGCGCTGGGCGAGCGTGCTGATCGGCTCGAAGAACTGGGTGAGGTACGCCGTGAACGCCACGACCGTGCCGAAGCTCACCGGCCGGTAGCCGAGCGAGACCACGATCGAGGCGAGGCAGATCGCGGCGACCGTATCGATCGCCGCGTCTTGCATCGCATCCCACAGGATTGCTCGCAGGTTGGCCTGTCGGTAGCCGACGTTGGCAGAGTCGAAGTCGCGGCTCGCGGCGCCCTGCCGACCGTAGGCCTGGATCACGGTCATGCCCGTGACCTGCTCGTTCATGGTCGCGTTCATGCGTGACGTCTTGGCGCGGATGTCGCGGAACGTTTCGCGCATGCGCCGCCGCAAGAACACGACGAAGAACAACACCGGCGGCATGGCCGCGAAGCCGATCAGCGACAGCTTCCAGTCGAGCGCGAGCATCAGCGCCACGATCCCGACCAGCTTGAGCAAGTCGCCGAAGGCCAGGAACGCGCCTGAGGCGAACAGATCGAGCATCGCGTCGACGTCGTTCGTGACGCGGGACACCAGCCTGCCCACCAGCTGATGATCGAAGAAGCCGAGCCAGAGGCCGTGCAAGAAGCGGAAGGTATGGCGGCGCACGTCGGCCATCGCGCGCGCGCCGACGACCTGCGTCGAATACAGCTGGATGAAGCCGAGGATCTGCTCGACCAAGATGATACCGGCGAGCACGAAGCCGCCCCGCATCAAGGTCTCGAGGTGGCCGGTCATCACGCCGTCGTCGATCACGTGGCGCATCACGAGCGGACGCACGAGCGCGCCGGTGGCGGTCAGCATGATCACGCCTGTCGCGCCGACGAGCAGCAGCCGGTAGGGGCGAAAGAACGGCCACAGCCGCTTGAGCAGCGAAAGATCGTACGAGCGGCCGAAGCGCTCCTCTTCGTGGAACGCCTCGAGGATCTTTTCGGTGCGCCGGCGAGCACTGTCGCTCTCGCGTTCCGACGACGCGGGCGCGGTTGGTTGGCTCATGGCACGGCCGCCTCCGGTCCGCCCTCTGTATCGGCGGCGCCGAGCTGCTCGAGCTCTCGCTCGATCCGCTGCTCTTCGACGAAGGTCGCGTACAAGCCGTCTTTTTCGATGAGCGCTTCGTGCGTGCCCTGCTCCACCACGCGCCCGTGATCGAGCACCAGGATCTTGTCACAGAGCGCCGCCGCCTGGACGCGGTGCGTGATCAGCACCACCGAGCGGTGAGCGCTCTGTCGTTCGATCGCCTGCAGGATGCCGCGTTCGGTCCGCGCATCGACCGCGCTCAGCGGGTCGTCGAGCACGAGGATCCGGGGCTGCGACACGAACGCCGCGGCCAGCGCGATGCGCTGCTTCTGCCCGCCCGAGAGCTGTACGCCGCGCTCGCCGACCACGGTGTCGAAGCCGTCCGGCAGGGCCAAAATCTCGTCCAGCACCTGCGCGTCCCCGGCCGCCTTGCGGATCCGCTCGTTCTCGAGGTTGCCGTCCGGATCGTCGAGCGGGAAGCCGATGTTGCGGCCCGCCGTGGTCGAGAACAAGAACGCGCTCTGCTGCGCGTAGCCGATGGTCTGGCGCACGAGCCCGACCGGCAGATCGCAGACGTCGTTGCCGTCGAGGAACACGCTGCCATGCGGGGTCGGCTGGAGCCGCGCGAGCAGCAGCGCGAGCGTCGACTTGCCGCTGCCCGTCCGGCCCACGATCGCGAGCGACTCACCGGGCTCGAGCTCGAAGCTGACGCCGTCGAGCACCGGGTGCTCACCGTACCCGAACGACAGCGAGCGCACCGACAAGCGCCCCTCGGTGCGGGCCATGTCGAGCTTGCCGTCCACCACGTCGGGCTCGGCTTCGAACACCTCCTGCAGGCGCGCGTGCGAGGCGCGGCCGCGCTGCACCAGGCTCACCACGAAGCCCAGCGAGATCAGCGGCCAGGTGAGCCGGCCGAGCGCGCGGTAAAACGCCAGGAAGCCGCCCGCGTCGAGCTCCTTCGAGAGCACCAGCGTGCCGCCGTACCAGAACACCACCAGCACACCGATCGCGATCGTGGCCTGCAAGACCAAGCCGAATGCGCCGCGGATGTAGGCGAGCCTCAAGCTCTTGTCCAGGTAGCCCTGGTTCTCGGCGTCGAACGCCGCAAGCTCGCTCTCTTCCAGACCGAAGCTTCGCACCACGCGCACGCCGGCGACGCTGGACTGCACGCGCGAGCTCATGCGGCCGAGCGCGTCCTGGTTCTCTCGAGTGCGCGTGTAGAACTGGTGCGAGAAGCTGCGTGTGACCAGCAACAAGAGCGGCAGCGGCGCGAGCGCGGCGAGCGTCAGCTTGTGCGAAATCGGCAGCGCAACCGCGAGCGCGCTCACCAGCGCGAACACGGTGTTGATCACGTTCAGCACGCCGAAGCCCAGCAATAGCCGCACCTGAGTGAGGTCGTTGGTTACGCGGCTCATGATCTCGCCCGTGCGCATGCGCCGGTAGAACGAGGGGCCGAGCAGCAGCAGGCGATCGTGGAGCGCGCGGCGGAGCTCGTACTCGGCGGCGCGGCCGGCGTTGAAGATCGAAATGCGCGACAGCACGCGAACCAGGAGGCCGCCGCACGCGAGACCGACGAGACCGAGCCCGAGCCAGGTCGCCCGCTCGTGCTCGTGCGCGAGCGCCGCGTTGATGGCCTCACGCAAGCGCGTGTCGAACAGGTACTGAGCGAACTGATAGGCGGCGAGCAGTACCAGCCCGGCTCCGTAGCGCGGACCGTTGCGAAGAAACTGGCTCCACAGTCCGGTCGGTACGCTCGCCGGGACATGCGAAGAGGGGGACTGCATGACCGGGCGTGAATCTAGAGCGTTTGCCGCTGTCGTCGAGCGGCTCGCGCCATCCATCCGTGCGGCGACCGCAGGGGACCGGCCAATAGGCCGAAGCTGGAGACGACGCTGAGCTGCACTCACGGAAGGAAAGGGCACTTACAGGCGCTCCAGGGCGGCTGATTCGGAAGCGCACGGTGTCGGTGTTTGCCCGATACGAAGGCCGCACGCGCGCGGTTCGATCAGAAGCGCTCGGTCTAACCGAGACGCTGCGGGTGGTCTTGTACGATCGTGCACGGGGCCGGGTCGTACGCGCGACGCAGCGCGCGATCTCCGCTTCGACGTCGTCTCAGAATAGGCCGATGCTGAAGTGGAAGGCGCCGATCGACTCCCAGTAGCGCTGCCTTTGCCGCGACGAGTCGAACTTGTCGAGCACGCGCTGGACGTTGAACCCGTAGTCGAAGACGAGCGGCCCGATCGGCGTCCCGATCCGGACACCGCTACCGATCGCGTAGCGGAGCTTCGAGACGTCGATCGAGTCGGGATCCGCCCACAGGTTGCCGGAGTCGAGGAAAAGCGCGGTCTGGACGCTCTCGGTCAGCGGGATGCGCAGCTCAACCCTGGGGTTGACGAACACGTCGCCGCCGCGAATCACGACCTGGTCGATGCCGAGGCCCGACTCTGGATCCAGCAGCTTCTCTGCGAGATCTTCGGGCACCAGCGAGTCCTGGAGGAAGCCGCGTAGGCTATCCACCCCGCCGAGGAAGAACAGGCGGTCGGGATAAGTCCGGGAACCGGACGCGAGCTGCTGGTTTAGCCCCCAGCGGAAGCTCATCGCCAGCGACAGGCCCTTCTGCGAGAGGCGCACGTAGCCCGCCAGGCGATTTTGCAGGCGCAAGAAGCGGCTGTTGGTGGCATCGAACACGCTCTCGCCGGCTGGCTCCGTGGGCTCGTCTTCGATCGGGCGCGCGCTCACGTGCTCGACGCTCGCCGAGACCACGGTGCCGCTGGTTGCCCCGAGCGGGTTGTCTCGCCGGTCCCAGGTGGCGCCGATGCGCTCGGCGATCACGAACGTCGTGCCCTCGGGAACGCGGAATGCATTGCGCTGCTCCGGGTTCATCGCGAGGTAGGCGTCGAGCGCGCCCTTCTGCTCGTCGCCGAAAATCAGGGCGTTGTTGCGCTCGAGCGAGCCGGCGAGCTGCAGCGAGATCCGCCGCTCCGGCAGGAAGGAAAAGGTGGCGATGCCCGCGTCTTTCGTCAGGCCGAAGTCGCGCGCGTTGTCGCGCACGTCCACGCCCTCGAGGCTGAAGCGGAACTCGGGGCCGAGGCCGATATCGGGCAGCTCGACGGTCGCGGTGTTGCGGCGCTCGAGCCGCTCCCCGATCCCGAGATCCCCGTACTTCTTGCGCACGTCGTCTTCGAGGATCAGCGCCAGCGGCAACAGGCCGAGCTGACTGCGTAAAGTGAGCCGGATCGCCTGGCCCCCCAGGTTTCGGTGACCGTACTCGAAGGTGATGCGAAAGCCCTCGCCGGTGCTGAAGCCGGGCTGGATGTCGAGGTGCTGCGGAGCGAGCTCCTGAACCGCGACCACCACCACCTTCTCGCTGGCGGGGACGTAGGGGTCCTCCAGGTTCACGCTCACGCTGGCGAACACGCCGAGCGTCGCGAGGTGCTCTTCCGTGCGGCGCACCTGGCTACGACGGTAGACGCTGCCGGGGCCGAAGGTGATGCGGCTGCGGATCAGGCTCTCGCTGGTCATGCGCGCGCCGCGCACCACGATCCGGGACACGCGCACCTGCCGCCGTTCGCTGATCCGGAAGCGCACCGTCGCTTGCCGGTGATCGGGCGAGAGCTCGAGCTCGCTGTCGACCTCCGCGAACACGAAGCCCTCTTCGGCGTAAGCATCGAGCAGGCGCCGGCGTGCACGATCGATCTCGACCTGCGAAACCGGCGCGCCGATCTCGAGCTCGGCCGCCTCGAACAGCGCCCGCGAGTCGATCGCCCGCGCGCCGTCGATCGCGACGTGCTGGATGAACGCGCGCGGCCCGAGCTTGATCGGCAAGCTGACGAGCAGCTCGGGCTCGCAGCGCAGACCGCGGCTCGGATCGGCGCGGCAGTCTTGCTGCGGCGGCAGCTCCGGCTCCTCCGCCGGCACGCCCACGGAGTCGAAGCGGCACTGAAAAGGCGGGCTCTTGCGCTCCCCGCGCGGAATGCACTGGTCCGGCCCCGTGCGTGGATCGCAGGCGCGCCGCACCGTCACGACCGGGCCGACCTCTGCCGACAGGTAGCCCTCCGCTCGAAACAAGTCGTGCAGGTGCTCGACCGCGCGCTCGTAGGCCTCTTCGGTGTACACGGACCACGGATTCAAGGCCAGCGGTCGCGGCCGGTGACCCGTCACTTGATGCGGGCCGTGCAGCGCATCGACCAGCTCGGGATCGGGCGCGTCGATCAGCGTGCCGCCCGGAAGCTCCGAAAGAAAGCTGTCGATTTCGCTGCCGATCTCGCGCGGGTCCCGCTGGTCTCCGAGACACGGATATTCGCGGGCCACGACGCGGACCTGCGCTCCCTCGTAGATGCGGAGGACCAGCGCGCGCACCGGGGCGTTCTCTTCTCCGCGCAGGATCGGCTGCACGCGCGCGTCGAGGAAGCCGCGATCTTCGTAGAACTTCCGGATCCGATCGGCGAGCGCCTGGGGCGCGCGATCGCCCTCCTTGTCGAGCTCGAGCTGAGCGCGCAGATCGTAGGCGTCGAAGCTGCGGTTGCCTTCGAACTCGAGGTCGTAGCGCGAGCCCGCGTAGATCTCGACCTCGAGCCGCACGCCGCTCGGTACGCGAGTGCTCGCGTGCTCGACGTGCGCGTCGTGGAAACCGGCCACGCGCAGCGCGGCCTCGAGCTCCTGATTCGCCGCGTCGATTGCCTCGGAGTCGGCGCGCTGCCCGAGACCCACGTCGTAGCCGGCGAGCAGCGACGGAAGCGACGGCTGACTCGGATCGGGCCAGACCTTGAAGCGGAGCTCGGAGAGCAGCGCAGGCACGCCCGGCACGACCTCCAGCGAGACGACGATCGCCAGCGGGTCGTCCGCGTCGAAGGTGCGCACCAGCACGTTGGCGTTCGGGTAGCCGCGGCGCCCGAGCTCCTCTTCGAGGCGAGTCGCGATCCGCGGCACGTCGCGGGCGCCGATCTCGGTGCCGACGCGGACGCCCGTGGCGCGCAGCAAATCTTCGGTGTCGGCGGGCAGCCCCGTTACGCGCACGGCCGAGATCACGCGGCGCGCGCTGACCTTGAGCCGGAGCAGGACGCCCTCGCGCAGCGGCTCGGCCTCGGCGGCGAGCTCGGCATAGCGCCCGGTCTCGGCGAGCTCGTCGAGAGCCAGGCGGGCGGCTTCGGGCGTGAAGATCTGCCCCGCGCGAACCCGCGCAATCGCGACGCGGGTCTTCCAGCGCGGGGGATCGAAGACGACCTCGATGCGCTCGATATTCTTACCGTAGAGCGCCTCCACCGACGGCGCGTCCATCAGGCCGGGGACTTCGGGCAAGGCCTGGGCGCGCGCCGCGGTCGGGCACACCGCCAGCAAAAGGGCCCACAGCACGAGGAACAGCCGAACCGGGCCCGAGCCCATGCCTCGTCATAACCCGGATCCGTACGGTTCGGGAACTTGCGCGACCCGCCGCACAATGCGAAAAGTCCCGAGAACCACCGAAGGTTCGCGAAAGACCATGAGCGACAGCGCGACCGTTTCCGCTTCCCGGCGCCCGGCGCAGAAGGCGCCACGCCGGAAGCGGCGCCTGCGTTGGCTGTTGATCGCCTTGGGGGCGGCGTGCGGCGCCGTGCTCGGCCTCTGGGTCGCCATCCATCGCTTCGAGTGGATGGGGCCCCTCGTGGCCAACACCCTGCGCAGCATCATCGGCGCCGACAACGTCGCTCGCCTCGAGGACTTCGTGTACTCGGTGGAGGACGCGGCCAATCGCGTGAGCAAGAAGGACCAGGCGCCGAAAGCGTATTGGTCGGTTCCCGGTTCGGCATCGGCGCCCGCGCCCGACCCGAGCAGCGCCGCAGCCGCGAGCGCGAGCGGAGCTGCGCCCGCGCTTCCGCCGTTTCATCCTCGGGATCCGGGGCCCGCGTTGAAGAGCTGGTCTGCGAAGGGCGACGGCGTGTGGGTGCCGATCGTCGATCCGCGGCGGCCGTCGGAGCAGCCGTACATGTACAAGACGCTGCTCCACCCCGACATCAACCGCGGCTGGGCCGAGGTCTTCGTGGTAGCCGTCGATCTGCGGCGCGCCGATCTGTACGCCGTCGCCGGCTCGCGCGAGCCGAAGTTCGAGGACGAGAAGAAGGCTCCCGCCTACGAACGCAAGGCGAAAATCCCGCCCGAACACCACGAGGAGCTGCTCGCCGCGTTCAACGGCGGCTTCATGACCGAGCACGGCGGCTACGGCATGAAAGTGGACGGCGTCGTGATCGTGAGCCCGAAGCCCGACGTCTGCACGCTCGTGAAGTACAAGGACGGCTCGATGCAGATCGCAACCTGGAAGCGCATCGCCGAACGCGAGCCGGAGATGCTCTGGTACCGCCAGGCGCCCTCCTGCATGTACGAGAACGGCAAGATCCACCCCGGGCTCACCGCGGGCAGCGGCCTCAAGTGGGGCGCAACGCTCGACGGAGAGACCGTGATCCGCCGCTCGGCGGTCGGCCTGAGCGAAGATCGTCAGATCCTGTACGTCTCGATCACCAACCACACCACCGCGCGCGTGCTGGCAGACGGCCTGAAGCACGCCGGCGCCGTCGACATCGCGCAGATGGACGTGAACTGGTCGTACCCGAAGTTCGTGCTGTTCGAGCCCAAAGAGGGCAGCCCCGAGCGAAAAGCGGTCGCGCTCGCCGAGGGCTTCGAGTTCTCGGAAGACGAGTTCATCCGAAACCGCGCGCGCCGAGATTTCTTCTATTTGATGAGAAAGCCGGAGAGTCTGCCGTCGAAGTAGCGCTCGTTGGTTGCTCCTCGGCCAGCGGCCAGGCCTTCGCATGGATCCACTGACACATGGTCTGCTCGGGCTTTCGGTGGGTGCGCTGCGTCGCTCCGAGCGAGATCGCGCGGCGGTGCTCCTCGGGTGTGTGCTCGCGGCGGAGCTCCCGGACCTGGACTACTTGTGGCCGGCCGGCGACTCGGTGTTGCACTCTCTCCGCGCGCATCGCGGCCTGACGCACGCGGTGGTCATGGCGCCACTGGTGGCCCTGGCGGCGACCCTGCTGGCGAAACTGGCCTTCCGCCATGCCTCCGTGGCCTCCATCTTCGCATGGAGCCTGCCCAGCGTGCTGTTCGCGCATTTGCTGGCGGACGCCTGGACCGGTTGGGGCACGCGTCTTTCGCTGCCGTTCTCGGACGCGCGT
Organism: Polyangiaceae bacterium; assembly: GCA_025937835.1. Taxonomy (GTDB): domain Bacteria; phylum Myxococcota_A; class Polyangia; order Polyangiales; family Polyangiaceae; genus PMG-095. Next base: position 5,486 of record JAICQO010000062.1, on the reverse strand, counting down.
GTGACGCTCGATTGGATGATGGTGGTGGATCCACTGTTCACGCTGCCCTTGTTGATCGGGTCCCTGTGGGGCATACGCCGACGCACCGTGCTCCGCCGCGCGGTGCTGACGGGCGCGGCTATTTCGTGCGCCTACCTCGCGGTACGGATCGGCATCCGCGCTGACCTCACCGCGCGGGTGGAGCGGGCGTATCCGACCGCCGAGCACGTGCAGGTCTTCCCCTCGTGGCTCGGCCCTACCGAATGGCGCTACGCAGCCGTGCTTCCGGATCGCTACGCGGTCGGACGGGTGGCGGCCTTCGCGCAGCCGAACGAACAAGCAACGCACGTGCGCAACACGGAAAAAGCACTGAGCCCGCTGGCGCTCGCCAGCCGCACCGTGCAAGAAGCGCTCGCGTGGGCGCGCTTTCCGATGGTCAGCGAGCAACCGCGCCGGCCCTCGGGCACGGAGGTTTCCATCGCTGACCTGCGCTACCACCTGAACGGCTCGCCGACGTTGTCGTTCCGCATGGAGCTCGACGGGCGCGGTCGGGTGCTTTCAGCCACGCTCGACCGGGGTGGCTCGGCGCGCTCCCTGCTCGAGCGTTTCCGTGGCCGGCGTTGAAAGGCGTGGAGGTCCATCGCGGGGCGGAGTGCGGTCTCGCCCTACGAGCAGGGTGCGCCACCGCCTACTCGCCTTCAGTCGTTCCTGCACCGGACGCCGTCGGGCGGCGGCAACGCGCGCGCGGCGCCCGGTAACCGCGCGGCGCGGATTTCTGCGGCGCGGTTGCCGGGATCCGGGTGGGTCGACAAGAGCTGCGGCGGGTTCGAGCTCTCTCTGCGCAAGCGCTCGAAGAAATGCGCGAGTCCCGCGGGATCGATACTGGCGCGCACGAGCAGCGCGACGCCCTCGCGGTCGGCTTCGCTCTCTTCGGCGCGATCGTAGTGGAGGCCGGTGAGGCGGGACCCCACCTCGGCGTAGCTCTGCAAGTCCGAACCGCCGAACAGGATCGAGAGCGCGATCGAGCCGCCCATTTCGCGCAAGATGCGGCGCGTGCCGTGGCGCAGCAGGGCGTGCTGAATTTCGTGGCCGAGCACGCCCGCGATCTCTTCGCCCGACTCCGCGGCTTCGAGCAGACCGCTATTGACGACGACGAAGCCGCCCGGCAGCGCGAAGGCATTGACGGCCGGGTCGTCGACGACGCGAAAGCGCATCTCGAACGCCAGCGGGCGCGCGGCGTGGAGCAGGGGCTGCGCCAGCGCTTCGACGTACTTCTTCGCCGAGGGGTCGGGGCAATCGCGCGCGCCCAGCGTTGCGTCGGCAATTTGCCCGAGCTTGCGGTCGAAGCTCAGCGGAACTACTGGGGTAAGCAGCGACGCCAGCGCGCCGCCACCACGAAGCGCCGAGACGCCGGCAATGGCGAGCAGCGCCAAGAGCAGCAGCAGCTCGATGAAAACTCGGAGCCCTTTGGGGTTGAAGCCGTGACTCTCGCTGGCCGGCATCTCCGCGCCGGGCGCTCTGGGTGGCGCGGGAGCCGGTGCGATGTCTTCGCCCTGCGCCGGGTTCTCGGGCGGAAGTTCGGAGGCCACGAGGCGTGAGCTTGCAAGCGCTGCGCACCGATAGCAACGTCTCTCCGCGAAGGCTCCCGAAATGAACTACAGAATCGAACACGGGCCCTCGTTCGCGTGGCTGAAGGTGGCGCTCGCGGAGGGTGATCAAATTCAGGCTGAGGCCGGCGCCATGGTCTGTCGCGACCCCCAAGTCGAGATGACCACGCACCTGAACGCCGGCCGGCGCGCGGGAGTCTTTCGCGCGCTGCTCGCGTTCCTGATCGCGCTCGCACGCAAGTTTCTCGGCGGCGAGACCATGTTCGTCAATCGTTTCCGCTCCACTGGCCCTGGCGAGCTGATTTTGGCCCCGGCCCTGAGCGGCCAGATCATCCACAAGCGGCTCGACGGGGCGAGCAAGCTGTTCGTGCAAACCGGCTCGTACCTGGCCTCGACGGGCGAGGTCGACACGCGCGTCCGCTTCACGGGTCTGCGCTCGCTGCTCGGCGGCGAGGGCTTGGTGTTGCTCGAGTGCACGGGTGAAGGCGAGCTTTGGGTCAACTCCTACGGCGGCGTCCTGCCGCTGGAGGTCAACGGGACCTTCACCGTCGACACCGGCCACATCGTGGCCTTCGACGGCAGCCTCGATTTCAAGGTGAAGAGCGTGGGCGGCGTGAAGTCGCTGTTGTTGTCGGGGGAAGGCCTGGTCTGCGAGTTCTCGGGCCGAGGCGTCGTCTACATACAGTCGAGAAACCTAAAAGCCCTCGTCGGCTGGCTCAGCCGGCTGCTCCCGGCCTGAAGGAGGCTCCGATGCACATTGAAATCCAATACAACCCGGCTCACTCGCTGGCCACGGTCCACCTGGAGGCGGGCGAAGCGATCCGGGCGGAAGCCTCGGCCATGGTCAGCATGACGCGCGGCATCGACGTTCAAACCAACGCGGGGCACTCCGCCGGCGGCGGCATCCTGGGAGGGCTTCGCCGAGCCGTCGTGGGCGGCGAATCTTTCTTCCAGAACCTGTACACCGCTCGCGGCAACGGCGCGCACGTGACCCTCGCGCCTCGGTTGTGCGGCAGCATGGTCGTGCACGAGCTCGACCCGAGCGTCGACCTCTTGATCCAGGGCTCTAGCTACGTCGCCGCGCCCGACAGCGTCCACATCGACACCAAGTTCCAGGGCTTCAAAGCCTTCCTCAGCGGGGAGTCGCTGTTTTTCCTGAAGGCCAGCGGGCGTGGCCCGGTGCTCATGAACGCATTCGGCGCAGTCGAGATGCGCGAGCTCGACGGAGAAGCGATCCTGGATACCGGTCACCTGGTCGCCTTCACCTCGGGCATCGAGTACACGATCGGCAAGGCCAGTCAGGGTTGGATAGCCAGCTACCTGAGCGGCGAAGGCCTCGTGCTCCGACTGCGAGGGCGCGGAAGACTCTGGATTCAGAGCCGGAACCCGAGCGAGTTCGGGCGGACCGTCGGCGGGATGTTGCCCGCACGAGAGGGTTGAACCGATGAAGTACGATATCCTGGACTCGCCCGATTTTGCGATGCTGCAAGTGGTGTTGGACGCGGGCGAGGTGGTCGTCGCGGAGAGCGGCGCCATGGTCGCGAAGGACTCGGGGATCGAGATCTCCACCAGCATGCGCGGCGGGCTCCTGGGCGCGGCCAAGCGCAAGCTCTTGGGCGGCGAATCGCTGTTTCAGAACACTTTTACCTCGCAGCGCGCCGGGCAGAGGCTGTACTTGTCGGCGGCAGCCGAGGGCGATTTGAAAGCCCGTCAGCTGGCCGCGGGGGAATCCTTTTTCCTGCAGAGCGGAGCCTACGTGGCCCACTCGGGCGCCGAGCTCGTCATCGACACCAAGTTCGGCGGACTGAAGTCTTTCTTCAGCGGAGTCGGCTTTTTCATGCTGCGCATTCAGGGCCCGGGCACCGTCTTTTACGGCAGCTACGGCGCGTTGCACGAGGTGGAAGTCGGCCCCGAGGGCTACACCGTAGACACCGCACACATCGTCGCGTTCACCGAGCACCTCGCTTACAGCGTGCGCGCGTTCGGCGGTTTCAAGGGCCTGTTCTTCAGCGGCGAAGGCCTGGTCTGCGACTTCTCCGGCAGCGGCAAGGTCTGGGTCCAAACGCGCAGCGCCGCGGGCCTCGCCGCGTTCCTGCACCCATTCCGCCCAGTAAAGGCCAAGAGGAGTTGAGAACGGAGCGCCGGAAAGAAGGCGCGTTCGGTAGTATCGTGCAATACAGCCGTCCGCCCTTGCTCATGGTCCTGCGCGATCCTCGCTTTCCGAATGCACGATAAGGCCATAGAGCGCGATGGGTACGCCGGTCGCGATCCAGATGCCGCTGGCCGTACATCGCGCCGGCTCCAGTTCACGGGTGTCTTGACGGCAATTCCCCACGGCCGAAAGCGCGCCGATACTCGCGACAAGTGTGCCTAGAACAGCAGCTACGTCGCCAGGATGATCGATGTCGGTTATCTCGGACCGTTGGACAGTTGCGCCATTGATGTAGATTGCCTGGGCGTCATGGCCGGTAATCCTGCCGTCATAGAGCCGACCATCACGAGTTTGAACGGTAGCCGACGATCCGCAGCCGGTTATCGCGCACGACAGCAGCATGAGAGTTAGATAGATTCGTTCCATTCCCAACATCGTAGTCCCGATGCTGCGGATGATATCCTCGAAAAGACGCCGATTCCGGCGAAACCATCACCGCTGACACTCGGGGCAAAAGTGGGTCGATCTCTGACCCACCACGATCCGCCGGATCGGAGTCTTGCACGTCCGGCAAGGCTCGCCCGTGCGCCCGTACACGAAGCACTCGGTCTGGTAGCCTCCGTCGCTGCCGTCCGGACGAACGTAGTCGTCGATGCTCGAGCCGCCGCGCGTGATCGAGCGACGGAGCACCTTGCGCACCGCGACCGCGATGCGCTCGCACTCTTCGCGGGTCAACGTGCGAGCGCGGCGCTTGCTGCGGATCCCGGCGAGAAATAGCGCTTCGTCCGCGTAGATGTTGCCGACTCCGGCGAGCACGCCTTGATCGAGCAGCACGCTCTTGATCGCCAGCGAGCGGGTCCGGGTCGCGTCGTAGAGCGCGTCGCCCGTCGCTTCGAGCGCGTCGATGCCGAGCTTTTCGAGGCGGCCGTTGGGCTTGCCGCGCGCTATCCACGCCACCTTGCCGAACTTGCGCACGTCGCGGAAATAGAGGTTCGGCCCCGGTTCGTCGAAGCTGAGGACCAGATGCGTGTGCTGGTCGGGCTCGAAGGCCGCGGCCTTCTCGGGTGAGAGCGTGGCGCGGCGTTCCGCGGAGAGCAGCCGCGGGCTCCTGGCGCCGGCGGCGAAGAGCTGGCCCGTCATGCCGAGGTGCAGGAGCAAGCGCGAGCCGTCGTCGAGCTCCGCCACCAGGTATTTTCCGTGACGGTTCAGCGCGACGACCCGACGACCGACGAGGCGCGTGCGGAGCTCGCCGGGAGGCGTGATGAAGAAGTAGCTCTTCCTCGTGGTCACGACGCCGCGCACGGTGCGTCCGACCAGAACCTTTTCGATCTGGCGGCGCGTGACTTCGACCTCGGGCAGCTCGGGCATTCGACTCGGAGAGGTTAGGACGCTCGGGCGGCACCGCAAGCAGGCGCGCCCCGGGCAAGTCCCAGAAAGTCTCGGCACGAGCAGATCACGATCGGCGCGTGCGGCGAGGAGCCAACGCGAATTCCGGCGAGGCCGGCGCGGGCTGTCGTGAATCCTCGAATGCCGCCGCTCGTCTCAGTCACCGGAACCCAGGAAATACAGAACCTGGCATGCGGACCTGCGCGAGCTATGCTGGCCGCCCAAATGTCGGACGAGCGCAGCAAGAAGCTCGCAGCGCGTGCAGCGCTCGCGCTGTTGCCGGAATCGGGAGTGATCGGGCTCGGCACCGGTTCCACGGTGCGCTACTTCATCGAGGGCGTGGCCGAGCTGGTGAAGCAAGG
>JAICQO010000067.1 GCA_025937835.1 Polyangiaceae bacterium | reverse complement strand
GCGCGTTCCACCGCGTTCGCGCGGTGGCCCCATTGAAGCCTGTTTTCGCGAGCGCGCGCCGCGTAAACGGCGGGCCGTTCCACCGCGTTCGCGCGGTGGCCCCATTGAAGCCGTGAGGCCCCGCGATCCGCTCGTCGAGGATGCGTATTCCGGACGCGCCTGAACGCTGATTCCGCAACGACTTGAACGGCGATTCCGGAAGCACGTGAACGCCGGTTCCGACGCCCTCGAACGCCGAACCGAGCGGCCGCTCGTGCCGCCGCGAACATCAGAGCGGACCGAAGCGTTCGATTAGGCTTGGCGTTCGAGCAATCACGTCGGCCGACACGCGCGTGTAGCGGGCGGTCGTGCGGATGCTTCGGTGGCCCAACAGCACCTGTATGACGCGCAGGTTCACTCCCTGCTCGAGAAGGTGGGTCGCGAAGCTGTGGCGGAAGGTCTTGGGGGTGACGGGGACCCGTAGGGACAGGCTTGAGACTACCGCGGTCAGCGCGGAGCGGGCGACCTCGGGGTGCAATGGGGTACCGCGAGACGACGCGAACAGCCACGGAGCGGGCGGGCGAACGATGCTCCAGTACCGCCGAAGGAGCACGAGGAGCCTCGGGCCGAGCATCACGAGGCGTTCTCGCCCGCCCTTGGCGTTGCGGACGCGGATCACGCCGCGCGTGGCGTCGACGTCTCGCGTCTCGAGCAAGCAGGCTTCGCGCAGGCGCAATCCGGTGGCGTAAAGGACGGTGAAGAAGGTCCGATACTTGGGTTCTCGGAAGGAGTTCAGGATCGCATAGACTTCCTCGGGGGAAAGTACCGAAGCGAGCCGGTCGGGCTCCTTCGGCCATGAGAGAAAACTGACTGCGTCGGCGCGACCTAGAGTTCGCGCAAACAGGAAGCGCAGGGCCGCGTAGTGCTGACGGAGGCGCTGGGCGCTGAGTCCGCGCGCACAAAGGTGTCTGACCCATTCGCGCAGCGCCGCGCGATCGAGCTCGTCGGGTGAACGGCGGTGAAACGCAGCGAAGTCGCGTGCCGCGTGCAGGTAGGTCGCTCGAGTTCTGATCGCGTAGCCGGCAAGCGCGAGGTCGGAGCTCATCTGCTCGAGAACCGGTTGCATCTGCTTGCCGTCGCGCACCGATAATTCGCGCCCACCACTCACCGAAACAGCGCCGCCAGCTCCGCGTCGTGGAATTGCTCGTAGCTGTACACTCGGCCCTCTCGCAGCTTCCAGATGAAGACCCAGTTGGAGACGGCGGCGGTGCCGTGGGTGCGGGAGCGGTAGTCGCCGCGGGGGCAGGCTTCGTAGAGCTGGGTGACGCGGGCAATGTTGTCTTTCTCGCTCATGATCCGATCCTGGTTGGGGCGACCGGCGCGGCCGCCTCCTTCGTACGGGGCAGGCAGAGAATCGGATCGGAGCGTGAGAGCGGTCAGACCCCCTCGAGACGTGCTTCGGCACCACTGGGAGGGGTTCGACCCCTTCGTCCCCCTGCTCGGAAGCGAGTCTGGGGCGGGTCGACCGCTTGAAAAGTGATTTCGAGATCGATTTCGTGCGGTCGATCCCCCCTCGAAACGGTTTTTGGAAGGGTCCGAAGGGGGTTCACCCCCCTCGGTTTCGCGTCGAGTCGTCACGAAGAGGGGGTGCGACCGTGCCGAAAGGGTTTTCGAAACCTTCATCGGGACTGTCGCCCCCCCCAAAGGGTTTTCGAAACGGTTTGGAGGGGGTCAGCCGCCTTGGCAAGCACTCCTATTGATTCGAATCGCGCTTCGAATCGCAGCGAGTCGTGCGTCGCGGGCCGATGGACAAGCAGCAAACATTGCACATCGCGAGCGCTTTGGATTGAGGAGATTTCGAGGAGATTCTTGGCGGATCTCGTCGAGAGAAAAATCGGACAGCGATCGGAATCAATCGACATCGCAAGGGTTGCAGATCGGGAGTGGGCGACACATGGCAGTCATGTCGGCGGTCAAGTGGGTGCCGACGAAGGAGGAGATGCGATGACTACGATCCAGGAGAAGCTGAGGAACGAAGCGCTCGTGGCCGAGGCCTTCGCGCGGGTGAGGGCGGATCTCGAGGCCGTGCCTGCTGAGCAGCTGAGGCAGCTCAACGTGGAGGTGCAAGCAGCGACGCGCACGATTCTGGGGTCGTTGCCGGAGATTCAGGCGCTGCGCGAGCGGCTCGTCGAGGCGCTGCCCGAGTTCGACGCGGATGCCTTCGACAAGCTCGAAGACTACGTGTGGGCTCTTCGGTACGCGCAAGCTTCGCACAACGTGGCCACGCACCCGCCGGATGATCTCGAGGAGGTGACGGCGGAAGGGTTGCGGTTGCGCGAGCGAATGCTGGCGGACATCAAGGCGCTCCAGACTTTCGGGCTGATCGGTGCGAAGGCGCTCGAGAACCTGAAAGGCGGTGTCGGCTACAACAACCTGGCCGTCGATCTCGACATCCTCTGCCACACGCTGACCGAGGAATGGCCGCGGATCTCGGACCACGCCCACACGACGCTGGAAGAAGTGACCACGGCGTACCAGGTCGCGGCGCGTCTGACGCGCCTCGTGGGGCTTCGCGAGCAATCGCCGGCCCGGCTCTCCGCCGCGGCAGAGCTCCGGACGCGGGCGTTCACGGTGCTGATCCGCACCTATGAAGAGGCGCGAAACGCCATCGCCTACTTGCGGAGGCACGAGGGCGACGTCGATTCGATCGCGCCGTCGCTGTACACGGGCAAGGCGCGCCGTCGCGGAGTGGATGAGGAGGTGGTGACGCCGTCGCCGGAACCGGCCGCTCCTCCGGTGAGCTCGAGCACCGCTCCTCTCTCGCCCGCGACCGACCTGCCACCGGCGCCCGCGCCGCGCGTCGTGGATGACCGAGGCCCGTTCGTGACCTGACGCCGATTGACCCGAAGAGGACCCCGAACTGAAAGGAGACCGACGATGAAGCCGGTATTGAACCTGGGAGAGTGGCGCCACCTGAACGGCACCGAAGGCGGGCGCAACCTGGGCTTGCCGGCTCATCACCTCGTAACGCACGGCGTAGTCGTGGGCATGACCGGCAGCGGCAAGACCGGCTTCGTCACGGTGCTGATCGAAGAAGCCGCCCGCGCCGGCGTGCCCACGCTGGTCATCGACGTGAAAGGAGATCTGCCGAACCTGCTGCTCGCGTTCCCCGACTTCGAGCCCGCTCGGCTCGAGCCCTGGCTCGAGATCGATCGGGACACAATGAGCCCCGAGGCGATCGAGGCGCTGTGCCGCGACCGCACCGAGGAGCGCCGCTCGGCCCTGGCCGAGGCGGGTATCGGGGAGCGCGAGCTTTCGGCCTACGCCGCGGGCATCGACGTGCGCGTGCTCACGCCGGGCGGCTCCGCCGGGGAAGCGTTGCACATGCTCTCCTCGCTCGAGCGCCGCTCGGAGCGCTGGAGCGCGGATCCGGAGTCTGCCCGGGACGCGCTCAGCGCCGCCGTATCGCTGGTGCTGCGGCTGCTCGGGCGCGAGCCGGACCCCGCGAAGAGCCGCGAGCATGTGCTGCTCAGCGTGCTCGCCGAGCGCCGTCTCGCCGCGGGCGACACCGCCGAGCTCGCCGCCCTGATGCAAGACGTGCTCGAGCCCCCGATCTCTCGGATTGGCGCCTTGCCCGTCGATTCGTTCATGAAGAAGACCGAGCGGCGCGCGCTCGCGGCCGCGCTCAACACGCTGCTGGCGTCGCCCACGTTCGCCGCTTGGCGGCGCGGCACCACGCTCGACGTGGGCGATTGGCTGAAGAAAGCAGAAAAGACGCCGATCGTCGTCGTCAGCGTCGCACACCTGGATGACGAGGAGCGAGCGCTGGTGTTGGGCGTACTGCTCGAAGAGGTGCTGTCGTGGGTGCGCACGCTGCCGGGCACGCAGCGGCTGCGCGCGCTGGTGGTATTCGACGAGGTCTATGGTTTTCTGCCGCCGCATCCGGCCAATCCGCCTACCAAGCGCCCGCTGGTCGCCCTCATGAAACAGGCGCGCGCGTTCGGAGTCGGAGTCGTGGTCGCCACGCAGAACCCGATGGATCTCGACTACCGCACGCTCTCGAACGCGGGCGTCTGGTGTCTAGGGCGTTTGCAAACCGACGCCGACCGCGCGCGCGTGCTCGACGGCCTGGCCCTGCGCGACAGCTCCGATCCGGCCTCGGCCGACATCGGCACCACGTTGCAGCGCCTGGCTCCCCGCTGGTTCGTGATCCGCAACGCGCATGCGTCCGCCCAACCCGTCCTGATGCGCCCGCGCCACGCCATGTCCTACCTGCGCGGCCCCATGACCCGCACCGAGATCGCGCGGGCCCGCATCGTCCGTCGCATCGAGGACGACGCACACGGCCCAAGTGGTGGCGCGACGGTGGGCCGCCTCGTGGGCAGCGGCTCTGGGGCACTCCCCGAACCTGAGCCACAGTCAGAATTCGGACTGTGACTTTCGGTCTTGGACACCCCCCGCGCTCAACGTTTCAGCTTTTCCGTCAGCACGTGGCTGCGATCCCGTGACCAGCCGCGTAGAAGCAAGTACTCGACGGTGGCAGGCCACTTCAGTTTGACGTACACGTCGAAGAGGTACGCAGGGGACCCGCTGATGGGCATGTTCGCGAGGGCCTGGCACGAACCGTCTTCGGCGCGGCCGGTTTCCACGACGATCGCGCGGTTCGGCACCGCGCGGAGCACCAAGCGTATCCGTCCCTTGTCGTCGACGCTCTGACTCGCGATGCCATAGGCGCGCTCTTCCCGCGGCAGTAGCGGCGCCACACGACTGGGACCTTGCTCCAACATGCGCCAGTAGGCGAACACGGGCGCGGCCGACGCAGGGGCACAGTTTTTGTCCGTGCGCACCGCGTACTGCACCTGGTTCTTGTTCTCGCTCTTCGAGATCGTGAACAAGGACAAGCCGCGCGCCTGCTCCGCGTTGCCCACGGACGCCGCGGAGAGCACGAGCGACAGCGTGACCACGGCATGAAAGCGGCGTCGAGGCGGGGTAGCAGGTGAAGGCATGTCTCTTCTATCAGGGCGTTGCGTGGCGGAAGCCCGACGCTCAAGCTTCCGCGAGTCTTGGCCTTCGAGCAAGCCGGCTCTGTCACTTCGCGCCCTGGCTGACGGGCGCAGGTGGCTTTGGTGCCTGCCGCAAGCGGATGGCCTTCCAGAGTAACAAGACGCTTCCCCACAGACCCAGCGCGGCGACTGGATAGGCGAAGGCGCGAGGGAACAGTGCAATCAAGAGCGACAGCGCACACAGCGCCAGCCCCACACCGCTCGTCAGCCGCCACTCGGTCGGGCCCAGCACGCGGCGGCTGGTCAGCACGGTGCCAACCGCGTTTCCGATGCGCAGTGCACCTGCCGTGACGGCACCAGCGCTGCCAGAGCCGCGTCTGATCGGGGCGCGCGGCTTTCGCGAACGGCCGGGCGCGCACAGCTTGTGTCGCTCGTCCAACACGAGCTCGGTCGAGTTCTCGAGGTCACGCAGATACGCTTCCTCCATCCGAGTCGCGAAGGCGGTGTCCTCGACGACCGCGTCGAGCTCCCAATTTCCGAGCCAGCTCGCGGCGTTGAGGTTCGTGGAGCCAACCCGCGCCCAGCGGCAGTCGGCGACGGCCGTCTTGGCGTGCAGCATGGTGCCATTCCACTCGAAGACACGGACTCCGGCCTCGAGGAGCGTTCGGTAGCCTGCTCGCGAGAACGGCTGGAGGATTGGGATATCGGTCGCACCAGGGACGAGAAGTCGCACGTCGACGCCGTCGAGGGCCGCGGCGCGCAAGGCCTGGACATACGACGAAATGCCGCTGTAGTAGGCGTCCGTCAGCCAGAGGCGACGGCGCGCGATCGACGCGACGAGTTGGTCCAGGCGCAGCATGCTGGCGGTAGCGGGGTCGCTCGAGACGATACGCAGGCTCACGTCCCCTGCCGGGGGCGGCGGCTCGAGGACACCGTCGCCTTCTGGTAGCGGAGGGCCCGCGAGCGCCCAGCTGCGCGCGAAGGCCCTCGCAATCTCGGCCACGGCGGGCCCGCGGATCTCGACGCCGGTGTCACGCCACGGAAGGACGTTCCTCGCCGGATCCCCGACCCACATTCGTCCCACGCAGAGGCCGCTCACGAACCCTACGGCGCCGTCGACGGTCAGCGTCTTTCGGTGGTCGCGCGATAGCCAGCGATGCGGGCTCGAGAGTACCGCTGGGTTGTGGACCCGGACCTCCACGCCAGCGGCGCGAAGCTTCCGCCAAAAAGCCCGGGAAGTTTTGCCCAAACCGCCCAGCCAGTCGTAGAGGACGCGTACGCGAACCCCTTCACGCGCCTTGGCGGTGAAGGCTTCTGCTAACTCGTTCCCGACCTCGTCGTCCAGAACGAAGTAGTTCTCGAAGTGAACCTGCTTCTGTGCCGAGCGGATGGCCGCGAGCCACGCCGGGTAGTTTTCGCGGCCATCCTCCAAGAGGCGCACGTGGTTGCCAGCGATGAGCGCGGCGCCCGCGGCGCGCGAGAACATGCGATCGGCGAGCTCGCGCAGCTGCGGCGTAGAATTTTCGGGACGTTCGATAGGCATGCGAAACTCATCCAACCGGCATCGCAGGCTGCGCGATGCCTTTCGTCACCTGAGCAGCGCCGGTCAACGGCCCGGTCGAGCAGGCGCACGCTCGTCTTTTGCTCGTCCGTCGTTGGCCGGCAAGCGGTCTTCGTCGAGGGTACGGCCGCCTTCACCCTCCCAGCGCGCGAGGGCAGCGCGGTCTGCACTGCCGTTCTGTCTGGTGCGGTCACTCTCCATGCTCTCCTTCCATGATCCCATTTGTTCTCTCCTTCCGTCTGTCGGTGAACTCAGGCGCCACTGCCACGACTGCGTGATAGTGCGGCGGAGGCAACGAACACCCGGTCAGCAGGCGATCGCGCAAACGATCGAGGTCCTGCGCGGCGCGACCGTCTCCCTTCAGCGCGACGTCGTCCGGCGTTTATACAGGCTAAAGCAAGCACCGTACCACCGGAGACGCTCTGTAAATTCAGTTACTTATGCGAACGGATCGCGGCCTCCGCTATCAAAGTGATAAGTTTATTCTCGAATTGATAGTGGACCACCATGAAAGCTTCCGATCTCGACTTGCGCGAGCTGCTGCAGTTCGAACCCCTCGGAGGCGTGCTGCGCTTCGCGGGGCAGCGCGCGCTGCTCTTGGACGCGGTCGCACTCGGGATTCTGCGACGCGAGCTCGTCGAGCTCCTGGGCGTGGCAGGAGCGCACGGCGTTCTGACGCGTTTCGGGTACGCACACGGCTGGCGTACCGCGGAGGCTCTGAAGAGCGCCTTTCCGTGGGACAACGAGTCCGAGTGGCAAGACGCGGGTGCGCGTCTACACAGCTTGCAAGGCATGGTGGTGGCCGAAGCTTCTCGTCGGAACGACTCCTCCGGGCGGCAGCCTTTCGTCGAAGCGGTCTGGCACGACTCGTACGAGGCCGAGCAGCACTTGCTCCACCTCGGGCGCGCAGAGGAGCCGGTGTGCTGGACCCTCACGGGTTTCGCTAGCGGCTATCTCTCGTTCTGCCACGGTCGCGAGGTCCTCTGCCTCGAGGAGCGTTGCGTGGGCAAAGGGGATGCCGTCTGTTCTCTCGTCGGTCGATTGCGTGAGCACTGGACCGGAAAAGTAGCGGCGCATCTGCATTTTTACGACAAGGAGCCGCTCGAGGAGTCACTCCGCCAAGTGACGACGGAGCTCAAGCGCGTCGAGCGACGCCTGCGGGCTCGAAAAATGGAGCTCGGTCGCGAAGCTCCGGAGCTCGACCGCTCGGGGCTCGTCGCCCGCAGCGCAGCCATGCTGCGCGTCCTGGACCTCGCGCGCCGCGTTGCACGAGTCGACTCGACCGTGCTCGTCACGGGCGAGAGCGGGGTCGGAAAGGAGCGCATCGCGCGGCTGATCCACGATGAGTCTGCGCGACCAGATGGACCATTCCTCGCGATCAACTGCGGCGCGGTGCCCGAGGGTTTGCTCGAATCGGAGCTCTTCGGTCACGCAAAGGGCGCTTTCACCGGTGCTACCCAGGATCGAGTCGGCATCTTCGAAGCCGCGAACGGCGGCACGCTCTTACTCGATGAAATCGGCGAGGTCCCTCACACCATGCAGGTCAAACTGCTACGCACCTTGCAGGAGCGCGAGGTTCGGCGCGTTGGGGAAAGCAAGACCCGGAACATCGACGTCCGAGTGCTAGCGGCAACCAACCGCGACCTCCCGACCGAGGTTCAAGCCGGGCGATTCCGACGAGATCTGTACTACCGCCTCCGCGTCGTGGAGCTGCGGGTGCCGCCACTGCGCGAACGGCGCGAAGACGTCCTGGCACTCGCGCGCACCATCCTCGCAAGTGCGGCAGAGCGCATGCGCCGGAAGGTCACCGGGATCACCCCTGCGGCGGCCAACCAGCTCTTGCGGTACGCGTGGCCGGGAAACGTTCGCGAGCTCGAGAACGCCATCGAGCGGGCCGTCGTGCTCGCCCGGGGCAGCCGCATCGATGTCGACGACCTCCCCGAAGAAGTCGGGCATGCCATCCCGAGCGCGTACGCACCGGGCGAGGTGCGTACGCTGGAGGACGTCGAGCGTGATTACATCCTGGCCGTCCTCCGATCGAATCGCGGCAACAAGGCCGCGGCGGCCGAGCAGCTCCAGATCGGCGTGGCCACGCTGTACCGCAAGCTGCGAAAGTACGAGTCCGCCGGGCCACGTTGAGCGAGCGTCCGCGGGCAAGGTTCGTCATACTCGGGGTTGGATGCGGATTCAGGAAGCGATAGCGGCTCTGGGCGTGTGCTGCACCTTGCTGGTGCTCGGCTGCCGCTCGGCGCCCACCGCGGGTACGCGGCCCAGCGCGTCGTCGAGCTCGTCGGCCCCGCTACGCCCGCCTTCGGCAGCGCCGGCTCCGCCTTCGAGCTCGAGCGCGAGCCCGAGTCCGGAGCCGCTCGATCCACTGGCGCTGCCGTCGGTGAAGCCGGCGCCGTGCGCTGCGGTCGGGCGCGGCAGGGTGCGGCGCGTGTTGTCGGCGACCGAGCGCGCACCGCTGCTCGAGGCCGCGCGGGCTGCGTGGGACCCGGTGGCGGACTGGATGGCCCCGAGCGGTTGCGTCGAGCAGGTGAGCATTTCGTGCGCCACCGACCTCGACGGCAAGGCGGGGGACGAGGTCGTCGGCGAGATCCGTTACATCGCCGGGACCGAGCCATGCGCGGCCGCCCGCCGCCGCGGTGTGACGTCCACGCGGGCGCTGTTGGCGTTCGTGCCGCCGACTCCGGATTCAGCGGGATGGCGTTTGCTGGGGCTCATCGGCTACGACGGCTTCGAAGTCCCGGGCGAGGAGTCGCCGGCCACGACCCAGCTCGCCGGCTTCGTACGCCTGCCCGACGGGCGAACCGCGCTGCGCGTGACTCGCGCGAACGACGGCGGGGATTGCTCGGGCCAGCGTCTCGTCGACCTGCTGACGGCGACCGACGGTAAGCTGACCGAGATCGCCTCCCGAGAGCTCCGTGCCTGCAACGCGCCCTGAGCGAGAGAGAGCGAGAGCTCATTCGTAGAAGTCGCGGGGCACGAGCAACCGGAAGTGGCCCTCTTCGTGCTCCCCATTTTCGTACGTGAGCGAGCCGGAGCCCACGATCACGCGACCGTCGTCGGACATGTCGTCGGGGAAAAAGCTGAAGTCCTGAAACCGAACTCCGTCGGCGGCGAGCAAGTCGACGAGGCTTCGATAGCCGTGCTCGGCAGTCCACACGTGGTCGTCCACGAGCACGATGTTGCCGCGCGAGCTGATGGCCACCACATCGCAAAACTCCGAAACTGGACAGGGCACTACGGTGAGGTCATGAGGCGGTCGGAAGATTGGGACTTCATAATCCAGGGAGCTATGGCTGTAGTGCGGAGGCGCGTTGTGGCCCGCCGCGGTCGAGAAGTCGGAGCTGATGAATTCCCACGGTGCCTCCGAGTACACGGTCTCTTCGTATGGCACGCTCAAAGGC
The DNA here is from genome assembly GCA_025937835.1 of Polyangiaceae bacterium. Classification (GTDB taxonomy): domain Bacteria; phylum Myxococcota_A; class Polyangia; order Polyangiales; family Polyangiaceae; genus PMG-095. The sequence goes on along the minus strand of JAICQO010000067.1, from coordinate 28,069 downwards.
AGGCGCGTGAAGAACAAGCCGCTGGTGCCAGGGCACCCTAAACCCGTGTAGCAATGGTTCAGCGCCCCACCCAGTAGCTCACCGTCGTAGCGCACGTGGCGAAGCGAGCGCAGCTCGTAGGTCGCGAGGTAGTTGTCCTCTCCGTCGGGCGCCCACACGACGGGCCGAGCCTCATCGGTCCCGGCTTCGGCACGCCGCAGATCGCCCGCAATGACGGTACCGTCCGCGGACGTGGCGTACGGAGTGGCGGCCCAGTAGGGTTCTTCGCCGAGCAAGACGACGAGCGGCGTACCGGCCTTCTTGATGAAGCCATCCAGACCCGCCTTCCGCCCGACAATCACCGACCCGTCGCAGCTGACGGCGGTCGGGATACCGGTGGTTTCCGCGTCTACCCAGTCCCAGACGCCGCCTTTCCAGAACACGGGGCGATGGCCGTCGGGCTCGCCAGAGAGCGCCGGGTCGATGGTGTAGTCGGTAATCACCACTTCACCGTCCGCGCTCACTTTCCACGACGCGAACTGTCCTGCGACGTCGTCGAAAGGCAGCTCCGGCAGCCGCTCGAAGCGGGCTTGGGACGGCGATTCCCCGGCGGCACAACCGAGCACGGGCTCGCCCACTTCAGGCTCCGCTCCGCCCGCCCCGGCTTCGCCGCCGCTGCCTTCGCCCGCGCCCCCGGCGCCGCCGCTGCCACCATCGCCGCCTGGCGACTCTGGCGTCTCGTAGACGCTCCTGGGCCAGACGATACGGAATCGGTGGGATTCTGGAGAGCTGTTCGGTTCGCGCGTGATCTCTCCATGACCCAGGATCACGCGCCCGTCGTCGGACATGTCGAGGCCGATGAACACGAAGTCCTGGGTGAGGACGCCGTTTTGGGCCAGCAACGTGCCGACATCTCGATAGCCGTGCTCGGCCGTCCAAATGTATGTCTGCGGGAGAGTGGAGTTATCGTTCACGAGCACGATGTTGCCGCGCGAGCTGATCGCCACTGCCTCGCACGGGCTCGAGGTCGGACACGGCAGCAGCGTGAGCTGATCGGGTCGTCGAAACAGCGCGATCTCGTGCTCGCCTTCGGCGTAGTAGAATCCTGGCGGCAGGCGAGCGCCGGTCGACGTCGACAGATCGGAGCTCATGATGCTCCAGGGCATGCCGGGATACAGCGTCTCGTCCAGGGGAACGGGCGAGACGAACAGACCCGCCAGGTCCGCACAGAACATCGAGGACCAACAGACGTTCCTGTGCCCGGCGAGCAGCGAGCCGTCGTAGCGCAGATGGCGAGCGGTACGCGGTTCGCCGGGTGGCTCGAGGAGCGTTTCGTCGCCGTCACTCGTCCACAGCACGGGTATGGTTTGGCCGGCGTCCGGCCCAGGCTCGATCGTGGTGTAGTTACCGAGGACGCGGGTTCCGTCCGCTGAAAGGTCCGACGGAATGGCGGCCCAGGTCGGCGCTTTCCCGGGCACGATCAGCGGCGGCTCGCCCGCCCGCTTGATGAAGGCATCCACGGACGTGGCCTGCCCGGCGATCACGCTTCCGTCGCAATTGACGGCCGTGGGGATGCCGAGGGTTTCGGAGTCCAGCTGGTGCCAGGCGCGGTCCTTCCAGACGACAGGGCGGTGGCCTTCGGGTTCGGACGCGGGGTCCTCGTCGACGACGTAGTGGGCGATCACCACCTCACCGTCGGCGCTCAGCTTCCACAGCTGCGCCCCGCCGGGGCCCATACTCGTCAGGATCTCGAGGCGCGCCTGCGACGACCGCCACTTGCCGCCGGCGCAACCCAGCACGGGGTCGCCTGCCTCGGGCACCGCTCCTCCCGATCCCCCGTCTCCGCCCTCTCCCGCCACGCCCCCCGCGACGCCACCCGTGGTCGCCCCGCCGCTCGGCGCTCCGCCGCCGCCCCCACCGCCGCCGGGCCAGTCTGGAAGGTCACAGAAAGGAGGCCACAGCACACCGAGCATCGCCAACGGCGCCGCCTGAATCGAAAGCCCTCGCAACATGTTCCCTCTCCTCCGCGACTCAGCGTCGCGCGTTCACGTCCGTCGAACCCGAGTCGCTGATCCCCTCCGGGATTTCGTAAACCCGGCGCGGCAGCAAAACGCGGAACCACCCGCTCTCCTGCTCGCCGTTTTCGTGGGTAATCGTGCCTGAACCGAGAATGACGCGGCCGTCGTCGGACATGTCGACGGCGTTGAAGCTGAGCTCGCTGAAGGGAACGCCGTCCGCGGCGAGCAACTCGGCGATATCTTGGAAACCGCGTTCGGCAGTCCACACGTACGCGTGCGAATAAGTGTTCACGAGCACGATGTTGCCTCGCGAGCTGAGTGCCACCGCGTCGCACGCCGCTCCCATCGGGCAAGGCAGCTGGGTCAGCTGATCGGGAATCCGAAACAACGACATCTCGTTCGACTCCAAGGGCCAGTGGTAACGCGGCGGCAAAGTGGCGCCGGTCGACGTCGACAAGTCGGAGCTCATGACGCCCCAGGGCATGTCCTGGTACAACGTCCCGTCGGAAGTCGGGGACCAGACGAACAAGCTCGCGAGCGAGTCGCAGACCTTCCGCAAACAGATATTTCGGTGCCCAGCGACCAGCGAGCCGTCGTAGCTCACGTGGCGCAGGGTCCGCGGCTCTGGCGGATCGAGAAACCACATTTCGCCCGCAAGCGTCCACCACACGGGAATGGTTTCGCCGTCCCGTGGCCCATCCTCGACCTTGGTCAGGTTGCCGCCAATGCGCTTCCCGTCCGCCGACATGGCTTCCGGAATCGGCGCCCACGGTTCTTCGCCAGGTAGAACGACCAGCGGCGTGCCGGGCGTCTTGATGAACCCGTCGAGGCGCGACCGACGTCCGGCAATCACGCTCCCGTCGCAGTTGACCGCAGTCGAGATGCCGGTCGTGTCGGCATCGACCCGCTGCCAGTCGCCGCCGTTCCAGAAAATGGGACGGTGGCCGTCGGGCTCGTTATAGAGGTCGCCGCGGGCAATGAGGTAGTCGGCGATCACTACCTCGCCGTTGGCGCTGAGCTTCCGCAGGTCTGCTTCGCCCACGCCGTCGTCGAACGCGACCGGTGGCAGCGGCAATAGCTCGGCTTTCGACGGCCACTCCGGCGCGGAACAGCCGAGCACGGGATCGCCCGTTTCGCCGGAGCTTCCGCCAGTGTCTGCGCCGCCACCGCCGGTCGCGCCGCCCTGGCTCGAGTTGCCGCCCGTATGCCCGCCGCCGCTTCCACCACCGGGCAGCGGAGGGAGATCGCAGAACGGCGGCCACATCACGGCCAACGCCAGCGGGGCCGCGCGCATAGAAAGTCCTCGCAACATGTTGCAGTCACCTCCGCGACTCAGCGTCGCGCCATCATCGCTATAGCAATTCGACGTCAGCGTCGACGGGGGAATTGTCATAGTCGCCTTCCAGGATTGCGACGCATCCTGGGTCTAATTCCACGCTGCGCTTCGAGTGCTTTGTACTTCGCCAATTGCCATTTGAGTTCGAAACAAATTCGAACTCTGATAAACAGGTTGGCGACGGCGCGTTGGCGCTGCCGAGGAGGTCCCCCATGAGCAGCCGGATCCTGATCGCGTGGCCACTTGCCGTCAGCGGTTTCCTTCCACCTCAGTGCGACGGAACGCCGTGGCCGCCCGACGAGAGCGGCGGCGTGGCGGGCGAGAGCTCGGAAACCGGCGGAACCGCGAGCGCAACGGGCGGAACCGCCAACCAAACCGGCGGGAGCGCGACCGGGGGAGCCAGCACGGGCGGCAATGACGGCGATCCGGAAGATCCGGCGAACGAGCCCGTTCTAGGCTGCGACGCGGGCGTTCGGCCCGAGCATGGCACGTCCGAAACCCTGCCGTGGGAGCGCCTTTACTGGCCCGAGTTCGTGACCGGTGTGAGCGCGAACGGCGAAGTCGTCCTCGGCTACACGACGGTATGGGATCTAGTGACCGACGACTACCTGCGTCGACCGGTGGTAACCGACGGTTCGGACTGGCAGACTGTGGTGCCGGAGGCGGTCTCGACGAAGGCTGTCATCAACTGCGACGGGACCGTCGTCGCGGGCGGCTACGATCGCCTGCACGGTTTCATCAAACGGGCGGGGCACGCTCCCGTGATCTTGATTGGCAAAGGCAATTGGGCCACGGAACCCAGCGGCATTTCAGCGGACGGCACACGCGTGGTCGGCAACCTGGCCTACCGCGGTGACACCTGGAACGGTTTCGGAATGGATCCGGTGGTCTGGACGGATCTCGGTGTCGCCAGTTACCTGTGGCCGAAAGAGCCGCGCATGGCGCTCCACATCACCTTCGACGGCGGGCTGATTGCGGGACTGACCGACCACTGCAACTACCCGGCCGCAGCCGCCAACTGCGGGGTCCAGGAGCACCTCTTCACGTCCACGGGGCGGCCCAACGAAACCATCTACCCCGGCGCGCCAGCCAAGCTGATGAGCTCCGATGGAAGCACATTTGCAGACACGCGCCTGGTCCCGCAGCCCAATGGCATGCAGCCCCTGTCTTTCGCGCGCATCTACCGGCCGAGCTCCGGGCTGACCGAGGTGGCCTGCCCGCCCGATGACCCCTGCGAGGTCGTGGACATCAGCTCTCGCGGCAACATCCTGCTTCTGAACGCGCGGAGGCCTCTCGTGTGGACCAAGCGGCACGGGCTTCGAGTCCTGCGCCACGTCCTGGTAGAAGACGGCGCGAACTTGCCGTTCCACAGCTTCTCGGTGACCGCCATGTCGGACGATGGTCTCGTCATCGTCGGGCACGGGTATCCGCTCAATCCGGTCAACCTCGAGGATGCGCCCCTCCCCGATGGGCCCCGCCCGTGGAGTGCTTTCCGCATCACGCTGTCGCGCCACGCGTACGAGTGAGCACAGGCGCTCGGCCTATTGCCCCGAAATCCAGGTCTCGCTGCGGCTGGGGCTCGGGCTCGCGCTCGGGCTCTCGCTCGGGATCGGCCCGGATAGCGGGATCTGATCGAGCGGCAGCTGCACTTCCGATACGGGCGCCTTGCGTCGCAGCACGGGGAACCCGACGCTGAAGATCAGGATCGTGAACAGCACGGTCGCGAACACGATCGCCGAGAGCTCTGCCGTGCCGGCGATGCCGAGCGCGGCGGGCAGCGTGGCGAGCACGCCCGCGGCCATCCCGCGCGGCAGCGCCACGACGACCAACCGGCGGTGAACGGCGTCGATGCTGCTCTTCCACAGGGCGCCGCGCACCGACAGCCAGCGCGCACCGAGCAGCACCAGCGAGAGCGCCGCGCCGAGCGCAAACAGACCCCAGGGCGGCCCCAGCATCGCGCCGATGAAGGCGAAGAAGAAGGACTTGATGAAGAAGGCGATCTGAGCGTGCACTCCGCGCACGCCCGGCCCGAGATCGATCTCCCCGGTCGCGCCGAGCTTCTTCGCGATAGGTCCCGCGTTGCCGACCACGACGGCGAACGCCAGGATGCCGAGCGCCGCGCTCCCGCGCCAACGCTCGATCACGACGTACAAAGCGAGCAAGGCCGCGAGCGTCACGGGGTAGGCGTGGCTCGACCCCTTGAGCGCGCGGAGCATCAGGATCCAGCAGGCGCCCGCGGCCAGCCCGAAACCGAGCCCCACCCCGAACGAGCGCGTCAACGCCAGGTGAAGCGGCTCGCTCGCGGCCTCCGCCGAGGTCAGGATGCTCATCATCGTGCTCGCACCGACCACACACAGCGCGTCGGTGAAGGCCGATTCGAGCCCGACCAGGTTCGCGGTCCGGGGCTCGACCCGCGCCAGCGCCATCGACGGGATGACGATCACCGAGCTCGACCCGCCGAGGATCGACCCGAGCAAGAGCCCGTGGTTGAGCGTCCAGCTCGCGGGCAACACCCCGAGCTGCCCGAGCAAGAAGCTCACTCCGGTGACGGCCACGACCGAGAGCAGGAACGACAACAGCGCCAGCCCCGCCACGCGTCCCCCGACGCTCGAGAGGCCGCCGAGCTTCAGCTGGCTGCCGCCGTCGAACAGCACCACGACCAGCGTCAGCGCCGCGAAGTAGGGCGCGATCGCCATCAGCTGGTCGCGGTGGACGATACCGGTGACTGGTCCGAGCGCGACCCCGACGGCCAACAGCCACAGCACGTCCGGGATCTGCGTCTTGCGGAACACGATCTCCCCGATCGCACCGGTCAGGCAAATCCCGGCCACGGACAACAGAAACAGGGCGACGGGGCTGTCCACCGCCGCAGTCTACCCGAAACCCGCCGGCCTACGCGGCGCTCGGCGGCCGTGAGGAGCGCACGCTGCGCGGATCGAAGCTCCGCCCGCTGCCGACGGCCTCCTCGAGCGTCGTACAGTAGGCCGAGAGCCGGTCTGCGAGCCCTTTGGCGAGCTTTCGCGGCAGGCCGGGCCCTTCGTAGACGAACGAGGTGTACACCTGCACGAGCGTCGCGCCCGCGCGGATCCGATCCCACACGTCGTCCTCGGTCTCGATGCCGCCGGCCGCGATCAGCACGACGCGATCGTGCACGCGCGCGCGCAAGAGCTCGAGCACCGTCAGCGATTTCGCCTTGAGCGGCGCACCGGACAGGCCCCCCGCGCCGATGGCTTCGAGCGAGCGCGCGTCGGTGCGTAGCTCCTCGCGCGAGGTCGTGGTGTTGGTGGCGATGATGCCGTCCAACCCGATTTCGAGCGCCATGTCGCCGATCGCCAGGATCGCGTCCTCGCCCAGATCCGGCGCGATCTTCACGAGCAGCGCCGGTGGCCGCTCCGGGCGAGCCTGAGTCAGCGCCTCGCGCACCGCGAGCAAGAGCGGGCGCAGCCGCTCCGTCGCTTGCAGGCCGCGCAGGCCCGGCGTGTTCGGCGAGCTCACGTTGACGACCACGTAGTCCGCGTAAGGTCCGACCCGCAGCGCGCTCTTCACGTAGTCTTCGATCGCGTGCTCGTCGTCGACCTTGCGCGTCTTGCCGAGGTTCACGCCGACCAGCGTGCGCCGCGGCCGCGCCAGGCGTTCAGCGACGCGCTCCACGCCGTCGTTGTTGAAGCCCATGCGGTTCACCAGCGCGCGATCGGCCGGTAGCCGGAACAGGCGCGGTAACGGGTTACCCGGCTGCCCCTCCGCCGTCACCGTTCCGACCTCCACACCGCCGAAGCCGAGCGCGCCGAGGGCTTCGAACCCCTCGGCGTTCTTGTCGAAGCCGGCTGCGAGCAGGATCGGGTTCGGGAACTCGAGACCGAGCGCGCGCGTGGTGAGCGGCGGCACGCCGCGCGAGGCCCAACGGCGGACCAGCGCTGCCACGAACGGCAGCGCCATCAACGCCCGGAGCAGGCCGAAGGCGATCCGATGGGCCCGCTCAGCGGGCATCAAGAAAAGAAGCGGCTTGATGAAGCGGCGATACATTCCGAGGGGAAACCAGGCTTACCCCCTCGGGAGGCCAAGTCGAGCGCTATTCTTTGCGCAAATGTCGCGGGCGCGCGCTCTCGCGCAGGACACCCGTCAGGCGGCGTTCGCCTTGGAGAGCGTCGTCTGCGCCCACTTCTCGAGCTTGCGCGCGTCGGCGTAGAAGAGCCGGATGCCTTCGCTCAGCTTCTCGACCGCCATCGCGTCTTCGTTGTGCAGGAAGCGGTAGGCCTTCTCGTCGAGAGTGATCTTCGGCACGTCGGCCGCGCGCGCGCTTTCGACCGTGAGCCGCGGCGTGACCGACTGCTCGGAGCCCGCGAGCTTCTCGAGCAGCTCGGGGCTGACGGTCACCAGATCCGTGCCCGTGAGCATCAGCACCTGCTCCGCCTTGCGGAAGCTCGCGCCCATCACCTGCGTCGCGTAGCCGTACTTCTTGTAGTACGTGTAAATCCGCGAGACGCTCGCGACGCCCGGATCTTCGTCGATCGAGATGTCGGCCACGCCCTTCGACTTCTTGTACCAGTCGAAGATGCGTCCGACGAAGGGCGAGATCAGCGTGACCTTGGCCTCGGCGCACGCGACGGCCTGAGCGAAGCTGAACAGCAGCGTCAGGTTGCAGTGGATGCCCTCTTTTTCGAGACGCTCCGCGGCGCGGATGCCTTCCCAGGTGCTGGCGATCTTGATCAGCACTCGCTCGCGGTCCACGCCGGCCTTGGCGTAGAGCGCGATCAGCTCCTTGGCCTTCTTCAGCGTGCCCTCGGTGTCGAAGCTGTGGCTCGCGTCGACCTCGGTCGAGACGCGACCGGGGATCAGCTTCAAGATCTCGGTGCCGAAGTTCACGCCGAGCTTGTCCATGAACAGCTCGGTGCGCGCCGCGCCCTCGGGCGAGTTCGCGGTGGCGAAGGTCATCGCCTCTTCGACCAGCGGGCGGTACTGCGGCAGCTGGGCGGCCTTGAACAGCAGCGACGGGTTGGTGGTCGCATCCTGCGGACGGTACTTGCTGATGGCCTCGATATCGCCGGTGTCGGCAACGACCACGGTGAACTTCTTCAGCTGCTCCAGGGCATTCATTTTGCGGCTCCGATTGGCGCCTCGCACAGCGGCGACGGCGTGGGGCAATCCTTCCACCTGGGCCCGCCCCCCGCAAGCCGCCGCATGACGGTTGACGCGGTTTAGCCGGAACGCGTGCTCGGAATGCTGGGGATGATCGACACAGGCGACTGCCCGCTCACCGGTGGCATGCTGCTCGACATGGGCTGGCTGGTCGGGAGCGGGTGCACGCCTTCCTTCGTGGCCGGCGGGACGTACACGTTCCAGATGTCCTGGACGTAGCCGAGGATCGTGCGATCGCTCGAGAACCGGCCCATGTTCGCCACGTTCAAAATGGCGCGCCGCGTCCAGCCAACACGGTCCTGATACGCCGTGGCGACGCTCCGCTGACAGTGCAAGTAGCCGAGGAAATCCGCCAGCACCATGTACGTGTCGCCGCCGTAGAGCAGCGCGTCGGTGACGGGGCGGAAGCGACCGGGATCGTCCGGCGAAAACAGGCCCGAGGCCACGGCGTCGACCGCGGCTCTCAGCACGGGCTCGGCGTAGTAGACGTGCTGCGGGTTATAGCCGCTCTCCCGCGCGTGGATCACCTGCTCCGCCGTCAACCCGAACAGGAAGAAGTTCTCCTCGCCCACCGCTTCGCGGATCTCGACGTTGGCGCCGTCGAGCGTGCCGATCGTGAGCGCGCCGTTCATCGAGAACTTCATGTTCCCGGTGCCGGATGCCTCGAGGCCCGCCGTCGAAATCTGCTCGGACAGATCGCTCGCTGGGATGATCGCCTCAGCGAGGCTGACGCTGTAGTTCGGCACGAAGATCACGCGCAAAAACTGGCGCGCGTGGATATCGTTGTTCACCACCTGCGCCACCGAGTTGATCAGGTGGATGATGCGCTTGGCCATGTCGTAGCCAGGCGCGGCCTTACCGGCGAACAAGAAGGTGCGCGGGACCGTGTCTTCCGGCGGCTTGTGGCGGTACTCGAGGTAGAGCGCCACCACGTGCAGGATGTTGAGCAACTGGCGCTTGTACTCGTGGATGCGCTTGACCTGCGAATCGAGCAGGTGGGACGGATCGAGATCGATGCCGTACTGGCGCTTCAAGAGGCGCCCCAGGCGCTCCTTGTTCTGCCGCTTCACGCCCTGCCACTCGCCCTGGAACTCCGGCTCGCTCGCGAGCGGGATCAGGCGCTCGAGCTGATCGAGGTCGGTCACCCAGCCGTCGCCGATGCGCGAGGTGATGAGCTTGGCCAGACCCGGGTTGCATTTGAGGATCCAACGCCGCGGGGTGACGCCGTTGGTCTCGTTCAAGAACTTCGTCGAGTCGAACTCGTAGAAATCGCGGAACAGCCGCTCCTTGAGGAGCTGCGTGTGCAACGCCGATACCCCGTTGACCTTCGCCGCGCCGACCACGGCCAGGTTCGCCATGCGCACCTGCTTCTCCGCTCCCTCTTCGATGATCGACATGCGCCCGATGCGCTGATCGTCGCTCGGAAAGCGGCGCCTCACCTCGCTCAGGAACCAGTGGTTGATCTGGTAGATGATCTCGAGGTGGCGCGGCAACACGCGCTCCATCAGCCAGACCGGCCAGCGCTCGAGCGCCTCCGGCAGGATGGTGTGGTTGGTGTACGCGAGGCAGCGCCGGGTGAGCGACCAGGCCGCGTCCCAGGTGAAGCCGTGCAGATCGACGAGCAACCGCATCAGCTCGGCGACCGCCAGCGCCGGGTGCGTGTCGTTCATCTGGAAGATCGCCTGATCATGCAGGTTGTGCAGATCCGGGTAGTAGCGGAGGTGGCGCGACAGCACGTCCTGCAGCGTCGCCGAGACGAGGAAGTACTCTTGCTTGAGCCGCAGCTCCTTGCCCGCCGGCTGGTGATCGTTCGGGTAGAGGACGCGCGTGATGTTCTCGGTCGACAGCTTCTCTTCGACCGACTTGATGTAGTCGCCCCGGTTGAAGGAAGAGATGTCGAAGTCGCGCGTGGCGCGCGCGGACCACAAGCGCAGCGTGTTGACGACGTTGTTGTGGTAGCCGGGGATCGGCACGTCGTACGCCATCGCCAGCACGTCGTGCGTGTCCACCCACTCGTGCGTGAGCCGGCCGGAGCTGCCCGTATATTGGATCACGCGCCCGCCGAAGCGCACCTTGTACACGCGCTCGGGACGCGCCACCTCCCAGGGGTTACCGTACTGGAGCCAGGGATCGGGCGCCTCGGTCTGGGTGCCGCCCACGATGTCCTGGCGGAAGATGCCGTAGTCGTAGCGGATGCCGTAGCCGATCCCGGCGATACCGAGCGACGCCATCGAATCCAGGAAGCAGGCTGCGAGCCGGCCGAGGCCGCCGTTTCCGAGCCCCGCGTCCGGCTCCTGCGCGAGCACCTGATCGAGGTCGATACCGAGCCCGTTCAGGGCGTCGCGCATCGGCTCCAGCAGGCCGAGATTGGTGAGGCCGTCCTCGAGCAACCGGCCTAGCAAGAACTCGAGCGACAGGTAGTACACGACCTTCGGCTGCTGCAGCTCGCGACGGTGCCAGGTCCTGGTCCAGCGATCGAACATGCGATCGCGCGCGGTGCGCGCAACACTCACGAAATGATCGAGCCGCGTCGCGGCGCTCGGATGCTTGCCCTGGCTGTGCTGCACGTGCTGCACGAAGCTCTCGCGCAGTGACTTCACGTCGAGCAACAGCTCTGGGGCGGGAATGTTGTACTTTGCCGAGGTCACGACACTTGGCATATCAGCTCGAGCGCCGCTTCGATAGAGCTCTTTGCCGCTCACAACGCCTGCTGTATCGCGCGAAAAGCGAATCTTTCGCACGCACGCACCCACAGGTTTCCGTTCGAAGAAACCCCTGCAACGCCGCCGCTTCCACCGTCGTCGAACGTCCCGCTCTTCTGTTCAGTGTGCGCCACTTCGGCTCAACCCACTCCGTCCTGGTCGCCGTGTTCGGCGCAACTGAAGTCGCAATGCGTCGATGAGAGGGGATGCAACAGGGAGACAGGGAGACAGGGAGGTTTTCTTTGGGGGGTTGCTCGGGTGAGGTCATCGCCGCGTGCATTGCCGTGCACCGTGAACTGGGACCGGGACTGCTCGAATCCGCGTACGCGGTTTGCCTGGCGTACGAGTTCGAGGCGCGCGGTGTGCAATACGAGCGCGAACGACCATTACCAATCGCGTATCGAGGCGTGACGCTCGAGTGCGGCTACCGATTGGACTTCGTCGTGCGCAGCGAGCTCATAGTCGAGCTCAAATCGGTCGAGACCCTGCTTCCCTTGCACCAGGCGCAGCTCCTCACCTACCTGAAGCTGACAGGCATCGGTACCGGCCTCTTGGTCAACTTCAACGCAGCTCCTCTGCGACGAGGGCTTCGCCGCCTAACGCTCAGAAAATGAAAACTCCCTGTCTCTCTGTCTCCCTGTTGCGCCCGCCCCGCGCCGCGCGGGGCCCCCTCGCCCCGACGGGATGGGGGTGGTTAGACTTGGCCGGTTTTGGCCTTCTCGACCCACTTTTTGATTTCGTCTTCAATCACGGACAGGGCTTTGCCCTTGAAGGGGCGGAGCAAGAACGGGACGTCGAGGTCGAGCTCGAAGTCTTTTTCGCCGACGTCGAGCGCTCCGTTCAAGGTCATGCCCTTCACGCTGAACGAGATGTCGGCGTGCGTGGCGCTCTTCCAAGTCGACCGCGGCGAGTACTCGGCGAACTTGGCTTCGTAGCTCTTGATCGCCGACTCGGCGACCTGCTTGGCGCGATCCTGGCCGAGGCCGTGATGAACGAGGTGCTTCATGCTGGCGCCCATCTTGGCGCATCCCGCGGCAATGGGGAAGCCCGGTAGCGTGCGGCAAAAACGCGCACCTCGCGCCGCGGCCCGGCTAGGGACTGCGGGGCTCGAAAAATAGATCCGTCACGAGACCGAAATGGTCCGAGGGCCAGATCGAGCCGCTCGCGTCGGCGCGATCGAAGGCAAGCTCGGTGCGGATCGGCTCGCCCCGCAGTAGCTTGTCGGGCCCGCGGACGAACACGTAGTCGATGCGCCGGGAGGGCTCGTGAGAGCGGCGCGCGAACTGGTTCTTGCGATCGAACGTCGCGCCGAAGCTCCCGTCGCCCGCGTACAGCCAGGCGTCCGTGAAGTACACGCTCTTGCCGTCCAACACCTTCAACCCGCGGAGATAGCGCATCTCGTCCGAGTCCGGATCCGCGTTCATGTCGCCCATCAACAGCGGCGGCAGCAGCGAGCCTTGCACCGGCGAAAGCTCGAAGATCCGCTCCACGATGTAGCGCACCTGCTCGAGCCGGACCGAGCCATGGTGCAGCTTCCAGTTGAGGTGCGTGACGAACGTGGGCAACGGGCCGTAGGGCGTCTCGACCAATGCGTAGAGGAGCGCACGGGATTCGCCGCTGTCCAGCGAAGGTAGAGGGAACGAGCGGCTCTCGAGGATCGGCCAGCGGGTGAGCAGCGCGTTTCCGAACCGCAAGCCGCCCGAGTAGTCACAAGCTTCGACGAACACGGCTTCGTAGCCGAAGCCCTCGGCGATCTGCAGCGCCTGGCAGTGCTCGGTGCGCCCGTCGAATGCGTCGAGTCCGTTGGGAGCGAAACGCAGCACTTCTTGAAGTCCAAGGATCCCGGGCTGTAAGCGCGACAGCTCGGACCGGATCATCTCCAGGCGCGCGGGCCAAGGGCCCGATTTGTTCCAGACGTTCAGGGTGGCGATGCGCAGTGTGCTCACGTGCGCAACTATACTCTTTCGTCCTTCACGAGAGCGTCACGAGTCGACGAAGTTCGTTCGTGACGTGCGAAGAGGAATGCTAGGCTCATCGTCGATCGAGCTCACGACTGGAGCGGTCCAAGCAATGTTGATCGGAGTGGATTTCGGGGGCACCCACGTCAAGGCGGGAGTGGTCGAGGGCGGCGAAGTGATCCGTTCCACGTCTGCCGCAACCCGCGCGGGCTCGGCGCCCGAGGAGATTCTCGACGTATTGGCTGGGGCCGTGCTCGCGCTTTCACCCACGCCCCAGGGCGTCGGGATCGCGATCCCCGGCGAGGTCGATTCCGAAGGTCGCTGCTGGCGGCTCACGAACGTGCCCGGCTTCGCCGGCATTCACGTAGCGCGCGAGCTGTCGCGACGGCTCGGCGGCTGCCCGATCGCAGTCGAGAACGACGCGACCAGCGCTGCGCTCGGCGAGCGCTTGTACGGCCACGGCCGCGAACATCCGAGCTTCCTGATGGTGACGCTGGGCACGGGCATCGGCGGCGGGCTCGTGCTCGGTCACATGTTGTATCCGGGCGCCAACGGCTTCGCCGCGGAGTTCGGGCACCTCAACGTCGATCGCGGCTCGGACGCACCGCTCTGCGCGTGCGGTCAGCGCGGCTGCGTCGAATCGTTCGCCGGCACCAAGGCGCTCGTGCGCCGCTTCAAGGAGCTCGGCGGCGGCGAGACGGACGAGGTGCTCGCGATCTCGATCAGCGCGCGCAAGGGCGAACCCGCCGGGGTCCAGACCTTCGAGATGCTCGGCGAGGGGCTCGGCCGTGGCGTCGCGGCGGTGCAAAACCTGCTCGACCTGAACGCGATCGTGTTTTCGGGCGGTGTCGCAGCGTCCTTCGATCTGATCGAGCCGTACGTGCGCAAAGCTCTCAAGACTTACACGTTCGCTCCGCCGCTCTCGGAGGTTCCGCTGCTCGTGAGCGGCCTCGGGGAGCGAGCCGGGATCATCGGCGCGGCCTACCTCACGACGCTGTAACGGGCTGCACGAACGTACAATACCGCCGAGCGCCGTCGCTCTAAACCAAGCGACGAGCGATGTCGCGCACGCCGGTGTTGTGGGTTCTTGGCTCGGTGCTCGCAGGGGGCGCCTGCAGCTACGAACGAGACGAGGGGCTGAACGGCCCCGTGCCGGTGATCTTCGGCGCGAGCCAGGCCGGCTCCTCGGGCTCCGGCGGGGACGACGCTGCGAGCGCGGCCAAATCGGGGTCGGGGCGGCGGAGCGCGAGCGCTGCGAGCTCTGGCAGCGGCGGTGCAACGCGCGCGAGCGGAGGTCGCGACGGCGCGGCTGCGTCGGGTTCAGGCACCTCGAGCCCGGGCGGCTGCCAGCCGGGGAGCGCGCGCTGCGACGCCGTCGCCGCGGTGCTTCGTACCTGCGACGACTCCGGCAGCTGGCAAACCGAGACCTGTCCGTTCGTGTGCCGCGCGGGCGCGTGCGCGGGCGATTGCCAACCCGGCGAGCGTCGCTGCGACGGCATGCAACCGATGCGCTGCAACGACCTCGGCGCGTGGATCACCGACGGCCAGGCGTGCAGCGTGATGTGCCAGCGCGGGGCTTGCACGGGAACGTGCAGCGATGGCGACAAGCAATGCGTGTCCGCGAACGCCGAGCAGACCTGCGCCGACAATCTGTGGGGTGCCCCGACCCCCTGCGCGTTCACGTGCATCGACGGAGCCTGCGGCGGAGAATGCGAACCCGGGACGGCGCGCTGCGCGAGCGAGACGGAAGTGCAGCTCTGCGGCAGCTCCGGCAGCTTCGGAGCGCGAACCGCCTGCGAGCACGTGTGCCGGGACGGGGTCTGCGCTGGGGAGTGCAAACCCGGCGAAAAGCGCTGCGCGGGGGCCGACCTCGAGGAGTGCTCGACGACCGGGGAGTGGAACCGCGTGACGACTTGCGAGAACGCCTGCGTCGAGCGCAACTGCGGCGGCGAATGCCGTCCGGGTGCGCGGCGCTGCGGCAGCACGGACAGCGATCTCGAAGTGTGCAGCGCCGACGGTCAGTGGGTCGCGTCAGCGTGCCCGGGAGGCGGCGCCTGCTCGGGCGACGCCTGCGTCACCTGTCTCACGGGCGCGACCGTGTGCGCCTCGCCAACCACGCTCAAGACCTGCGGCTCGAACAACGAGTGGGGGCCGCCCGAGTCCTGCCCCAACGCGTGCGTCGGGACGCAATGCACGGGCGAATGCGCGCCCGGTGCTCGCCTGTGCACGGGCAGCGGCAAGCCGAGTCAAAAGACCTGTAACGACCAGGGCGTGTTCGTCACGAACCAGTGTGGGCGCGGGCAGTCCTGCACGGACGGTACGTGCGACGCCTTCCCGAAGGTGATCTTCGTCACGTCCGAGCTCTTCGACGGCAACCTGGGCGGCGTGTCCGGCGCCGACGAAAAATGTCAGGAGCTCGCGGACCGCGCCGGCATCTCCGGGCAATTCCTGGCGCTCGTGAACGAGCCGGGGCGCACGATCTTCGACCGTTTCGACGGCGACGGCGGCCCCTACCAGCTCACCGACGGCACGATCGTCGCGAACCACTTCGAAGAGCTCGGCAATGCGCTCGGCGCCCTCGACCTGACCGAGCTCGGCAGCTCTCCGCGCGAGCCCGACCTCGATGCGCTGAGCGACGCGGGGCGCGCCGAGCTCGTCGAGAATTGCCGCGAACGCCGGCTGAAGTCGCTGGTGTGGTGCAATGCGCCCGTCACCGGCGTGGGTAAGAACACCTGCTCCGACTTCTCGAAGTCCACGGGGGCGCTCGGCGCTTCGTTTTGCGATTGGAGCGCACCGGACTGGGACCGCTCGTGCGGCGTTTCAGCGCCGGAGGACGAAGGCTACTGCGAAATCCGCGCACCGATCGTGTGCATCCAGAGGTAGTCTGGTCGGCAAATGTTGGCCGTCGTCGTCAGCGAGCCGGGAGGGCCGGAACGGCTCGAGCTCCGGCAGGTCTCCGACCCGAAAGCCTCCCATCACGACGTCGTGATCCGCGTGCACGCGACGGCGCTGAACCGCGCCGACTTGCTGCAGCGCCGCGGGCTCTACCCGCCGCCGCCCGGAGAAACCGAGATCCTCGGCCTCGAATGCGCGGGCATCGTCGAAGAGCTCGGCGCCGGAGTGACCACGCTCGCCGCAGGTGAGCGCGTGATGGCGCTGTTGCCGGGCGGTGGCTACGCCGAGCGCGCGCGGGTCCACGAGAGCTTGGTGCTGCCCATCCCGGAAGCGCTCTCGTTCGAACAGGCGGCGGCGATCCCGGAAGCGTTCCTCACCGCGCACGAAGCGCTGATCGGCGCCGCTGAGCTCGCACCCGGGGAACGCGTGCTGATCCACGGCGCGGCGGGTGGCGTGGGCTCTGCCGCGGTCCAGCTGGCACGCGAGCTCGGGGCGTACGTGTTCGCGACCACCCGCAATCCAAACAAGCTGACCTGGCTGACGGAGCTAGGCGTGAACCAGGTGATCGACACCTCGCGCGAGGATTTCGCAGCGGTCGTGAGCGCGGCCAGCAACGGGCGCGGCGCCGACGTGATCGTGGACTTCGTGGGTGCGAGCCTGTCGGAACGAAACCAGAGCGTCCTCGCGACGGCCGGGCGCTGGATCGTGGTGGGGCTGCTCGGCGGCACGCGCGGTACGCTCGACTTCGCCCGGCTGCTCGGGCAGAGACAAACCGTGCGCGGCATCGTGATGCGCTCGCGCCCGTTGACGGAAAAGGCGGCGATTGTCCGAGCGTTTCGGCGCGACTTCTTAGGCTGGTTCGACGAGGGTCGCTTCACGCCGAGGATTGATAGCGTCTTCCCGCTCGCCGAGGTGCGCTTCGCCCACGAGCGCATGGAACAGAACGAGAACCTCGGCAAGATCGTGCTCCGAGTCGCGTAGCCGGGAAATCACGCTACGGCGAGAGCACCGCGCGCAGGCGAATCAGGCCGGGCCCTGGCCGGACTCGTGCCTGACACGCGAGGCGGTAGGTTCCTTCACCACCCAGGAGCCGGAGCAGCTCTTGTTCCTCGGGCTTCGGCGGCTCGAGCGAGTCCGCGCCCTCGAGCACCTCGACGTGACAGGTGCCGCAGCTCGCCGACCGGCAAGAAAACGGAATCGGCGCCAGCACGTGATCGCAAATGTCCACGAGCTCACCGCCCTCGGGAGCTTCCACGCGCTTCATGCGGCCGATGGTGTTCGCACAAAATTCGATCGTGGGCACTCTGCGCTCGGATAGCGCCCTGCGCCCGGCTTCGCAACCAGAAATACCGGTCGCCCGCGCGGACCGAGGCGTGCGACGCCGTGTGTTTTGTGGGATGCTGGGAGCCCGGGAAAATGCGCGACGAGCCCGATCGCTTCGGCTGGGTGGGAGGTACGGTCGACGGTAAATACCGGGTCGACGCGGTCGTGGGCTCGGGCGGTTTCGGCGTCGTCTACCGCGCACACCACCTCGGCTTCGAGCAGAAGGTCGCGCTCAAGTGTCTGCGCGTGCCCGAGCAGCTCACGAGCGGGGAGCGAGAGCACTTCCGCGAGATGTTCTTGGCCGAGGGCCGGCTGCTCCACCAGCTCTCGCGCGCCACGGCCGGCATCGTGCAGGCGCTCGACCTCGGCGCGGCCGTGTCGCCGAACAAGCATTGGACGCCGTACCTCGTGCTCGAGTGGCTCGAAGGCGAGCCGCTCTCGCAAGTTCTGGCCGCGCGGCGCGCCGCGGGTCAAGGTGGGTTACCGCTCGCCGAGGCGATCGCGCTGCTCGAGCCGTCCGCGCGTGCCCTGTCGGTCGCCCACGCGCAGGGCGTGGCACACCGAGACATCAAGCCGCCCAATCTGTTTCTGGCGCGCATCGGCAACCGCGACGTGCTGAAGGTCCTCGACTTCGGCATCGCCAAGGTCATGGCGGAGACCGAGAGCGTGACGCGCGCGTTCGAAGAGACGGGCGCGTCGTTGCAAGCCTTCACCGCGCGCTACGGCGCCCCGGAGCAATTCAGCCGTCGCTACGGCGCGACCGGCCCCTGGACGGACGTGTTCGCGCTGGCGCTGGTCCTGGTCGAGGTGGTCGCGGGTCGTCCCGCGCTCGAAGGCGCCGACGCCGCACAGCTCTTCGTCCAATCGGCGGATCCCGATCACCGGCCGACGCTCGCGGCCTTCGGCGTCCCCACCCCGGACGGCATCGAAACGGTGCTCCGCCGCGCGCTCGCGGTGGATCCACGCGAGCGCTTCGCCAACGCCGGCGATTTCTGGGACGCGCTCGAATCCGTGGCTCGCGAATCGGGCTTACCGATGCGGCCCCGGCTCGAATCGCTGACGGCCGATCCCGCGCACGCCTCCACGATCCACGCAGAGAGCGCGCCGCGCGCCGAAGCGCCGCGTCTGGAAGCGCCGCCCGCGACCGAGCTCAACTCCAGCACCGCGCTCGGCTCCGCCCGCCCGCGGAGCTCGCAAATGCGCTCGCTGCTGGCGGTGGGCATCGGCGCGCTCACGATCGGCGCGGCTGCAACGGTCTTCATCGTGATGAAGCCCAAGGACGAGCCCGATGTGACGGGCGAACCGGCTTCTTCCGCAGTCGCCGAGGGCGAGCCCGCGGGCGCCAACGCCGAGGGCTCTCCGAAGCCCGCTGCCGACGCGCCCGCAACGGCTCCAGCGCGCCCTGCGCACGCGCGTCCCGTCCCTCTG
This sequence comes from Polyangiaceae bacterium, assembly GCA_025937835.1. Lineage (GTDB taxonomy): Bacteria > Myxococcota_A > Polyangia > Polyangiales > Polyangiaceae > PMG-095. The sequence continues at coordinate 9,294 of JAICQO010000067.1, read as the reverse complement.
AGCGGCGTGCCGCAGCGCGACGTCCCCGCCGGTGCGCACGGCGAGTTCGTATTCGGCGCGTTTCGCGTGCTCGCCCGCGACGGCTCGTTCGGCGAGGACTACCAGGGCGCCACCGCGATCTGCGCCGACGTGGGCCTCGCCCTGTGCACCGAGCTCCAGTGGGAGCGAGCCTGCGCGGCCTTCCCGGAGATCGCCGGCGCCGCGAGCTGGACCACCAGCTCCACGGCGGAGGGTGCAAGCGTGCGCGGCGGCAAGGTCTGCGGAGACAAACTGTCGGCACGCCTCGACGAACGCCAGCCCAGCCGCTACGGCCTGTGTTGCGAGCGCGCGATCGCCATGACCACCGACAACCTGCAGAAGGCCTACCTGCAGACCACGGCGGAGCGCATCCTGGCGCTCGAGCGCGTGATCAACCAACGCGACGCCAGCGGCTTCGAGGCTCTTTCAGAGCCCAAGATCCTCGTCGACGGCCAGACCAAGACCGCGGCCCAGCTCTCGAAGATGGTTGGTGAAGGCTTGAAAGCTGCGTCCGGCCTGCTCGAAACCAACGAGAGCTGCAGCGTCTCGGTCCAGGCGCAAAAGGTGAAGAAGCGCGTCCGCCGCAAGCTCAAGACCAGCTACCAAACCACGGGCTGGACCGCCGAGTGCCACCAGATCTTGCAAGAGAACGGCCGGCTCCAGGCGCGCGACGTGGCCTTCGGATTCACGGCCGTCAGCAAGCTCAGGGAAATCTCGACCAAGCCGAGTGAGTAGCGCTGCGCGCGGCCGCTCGCGGGCGGATCAGGCCTTGGTGTCCAACCAGAGCGTCACGGGGCCGTCGTTCACGAGCTCGACATCCATGTGCGCGCGGAATTTTCCGGTTTCGACCGGGACACCACGGCCGCGAGCGGCTTCGCACACGAGCTCGAACAAGCGCTGCGCCTCACCCGGTTCCATCGCGCCGATGAAGCTCGGGCGACGGCCACGGCTCGTGTCTGCGAACAGGGTGAACTGCGAGATGCACAGGAGCCCGCCGCCGATCTCGGGCAGCGCGCGGTTCATCTTGCCGGCGTCGTCTTCGAAGATCCGGAGGCCGATGAGCTTGTCCGAAAGCGCCGCGGCGTCCTCTTCGGTGTCGTCTTTCCCGACGCCGATCAGCACGCACAATCCGCGAGCGATCTGGCCTACCACGGCGCCGTCGACCGTGACCGAAGCACGGCTCACCCGCTGAACCACGGCACGCATGGCCCGGAGCGTGTCAGACTCTCGCCGCTCCGACCAGCCCCACGACCCGATGCCCCGCTCGAACTCCGATCACCGCACCGATCTCCCGCTCGACACGCGCGCCCCGCTGCCGCAGTGGACGCATGCCCTGGCGCGGTTGCTCGACGACGCCTTCGTGATCCCCGGAACCGGCGTGCGCGTCGGGATGGACGCGATCTTGGGCCTGGTCGCGCCCGGCGCCGGGGACGCGCTCACCAGCATCGCCACGGCCATGCTGATCCTCGAAGGCTTCAAGCGCCGCGTGCCGACGGTGATCTTGCTGCGCATGTTGCTGAACCTGACGATCGACGCCGTCATCGGCTCGATCCCCGTGCTCGGCGATGTGTTCGATGCCTTCCACCGCGCTGCGCGCAAGAACCTCGAGCTCTTGCAGCGCCACGGCGGCACGGCGCCGCTCACGCCGCGCCCGGTCGACTATCTGGTGGTCGGCTTCGCGTTACTGTGTGTGCTCGCGCTGCTGGCGCTGCCGGTCGTGATCGGGCTCGGCCTGATCCACTTCGTGGCCAGCCTCGCCGAGTGAGCGGCGCTCGGCAGCGAGCGACAGCAAACGCTCGGCGAGCCAGGCTCGCTCTTCGGCGGCGAGCTCCCAGCGGATCGTGCCGATCCGCCCCTGATCGGACCAGAGCAACAGCGCCTCCGGAAGCAGCTCCGGCAACAGCGCCGCCTTACCCTGGATGTTCACGCTGCGTCCGCCCTCGAGGGCGAAGATCGACCAGCTCTGATCGTCGAGCTCGATCCGGATCACGTCGCGCACGGCCGCCCGCAGCCTGAGGCCGAGCGCCGCGATCAGCCCGCCGATCAACACCGAAAACGCGAAGCTCCAGGCATCGAGCGAGAGCGCGATCCCGACCAGCGTGAGCGTGAACAGCAGCATCGCCCAGGCGTCCGAGCCCCACGGCTCGAGACCTCGCCCCGGCAACTCCAGCACGACGCGGCCCTCGCCGTCGATCCGCTCGACGATCCCGCCGCGATCGATGCCGCCGCGCTTTTCGACGCGCTGCGCGGCGAACTGCCGCTGCTGAAACGCGAACAACGCCAGCGTCGCCGCAGCCGAAGCTCCGCCGAAGAGCGAGAGCCAGGGCCGCAGCTTCCCCGGAAGCCACGGCAGGACCAACAACACGAGCGCGGCGGCCCCGAACAGCACCGCCGCGTAGCGCTCCGGCAGGGGGCCGCGCGCCTTCGAGCTCTTCGGCTCCTCCGCGTTCAAGCGAAGAACCTCAGCTCGCGCTCGACTACATTTTCCCCGGGCTCGCCGCGTTCCGCCTGGCGGAGTAGGCGCCAGATCTGCGGTCCCAAAAAATCCAGATCGGTGGACATGTATTGCTCGCCGCCGAAGCGCTCCACGTTGTCGCTCTGCGCCTTCAGCATCACCGCGTCCTGCGCGAAGATCCGGAGAGCGACGCGCTGCAGGATGGGCCGCAGCAGGAAGCTCGGCAAGAGCGTGCGAAACGCCGCGACCGCCGTCAGCCGGGTCAGAAAATCCGTGACCGGCGTGCACAACGCGGTCACCAGAAAATGCGACTCGGTCCCGAGCTTGTATTCGACCTGCGCCACCGACGGCAGAAAGAAGCGGTCCCAGTGTTCGACGATGCCGCCGCTCGGTGACAGGAGCTTGCCGACCAGCCCGTCCGGCCGTGGCTCGCCGATGTACTCGGCCTCGACCGAGGTCGGCGTGCGCTTGACCCGCACCCGGATCTCGTTCGGTTTTTTTCCGCGAAACAAGCCGCGGTGCAGGAACGCGGTGTGCGGCACGTCGAGCGCGTTCTCCAGCGTCGCGTGCAGCGTCCCGCGCGCCTCGACTTCGTGCTCCACGATCGAGTGGCCCGACAGCGCTTCGAGGCCGATCCGGAACGGCGGCTGGTCCGGCTCCTCTCCGAGCGCCGGGCACACCCACACCAGGCCTTCCTGCTCGCGCAGCGCGGCGCTCGGACAGCGCCGCTCTTTCTCGCCGCCGCCCTGCAGCCCGGGCACGAGCCGGCATTGCCCCGAGCCGTCGAACTGCCAGCCGTGGTACGCGCACTCGAGGTGCCCGGTGCTCGCCACGCGGCCGAGCGAGAGCGGCACGTTGCGGTGCGGGCAGCGATCGAGCAGCGCCCCGGCGCGCCCCTCGCCGTCTCTGAACAGCACCAGCGGCACCCCGAGCAAGGTGCGCGCGAGCGGCCGGTTGGAAAGCTCGCTGCTACGGCACGCCACGTACCAGTAGCGATGGAGCCGCGCGATCGACGTATGCCCTTTCGTCGGCGGCGGCGCGAGCACGGACGGGGACACGCACCGCCCATGATTGACCCGGGAGCCCTGGCTGTCGAGCCCCCTTGCGCCGCAGCGGGCCGCCCCGCATAGTCCCCCGATATTCTGCGGATCCCGCGCGAGCGGCGGTCTCGGGAGAGCCAGGAGGAGAGCGAGTGATCGACAAGAAGACCGCGAGCTTCATGCGTTCCCTGTGCATGGGGCAAATCGAGGAAGACATCCTGCTGCCGTTCCCGGAGATCTCGAGCGCCGAGAAGGAGACGTTGCAAGGCGTGATCTCGTCGCTCGAGCAGCTGTTCCGCCCGCACTCCGAGGACTTCCGCCGCTGGGACCGGCAGGGCGAGTTCCCGCCCGAGTTCGTCGAGGAGCTCCGCCAGTTCGGCCTGTTCGGCCTGGTGATCCCCGAAGAGCACGGCGGCATGGGCTTCGGCAGCGCGGCCTACTCACGCTCCCTCCAAGAGGTCGCCAAGTACGACGCGTCGGCGGCCGTCACGATCGGCGCCCACAGCTCGATCGGGATGCGCGGCCTGCTCCTGTTCGGCACCGAAGAGCAGCGCGCGCGCTACTACCCGAAGCTTGCCACGGGCGAGATGATCGCCGCCTTCTGCTTGACCGAGCCCGGCAGCGGCTCCGACGCCGCGTCGATCCGCACCACGGCCGTCAAGGATGGCGACGATTGGATCCTGAACGGCGACAAGATCTGGATCACCAACGGCGGGATCGCCGATTTCTTCACGGTGTTCGCCAAGACCGGCGGTAAGGATCAGCGCGCGCATCTCAGCGCGTTCCTCGTCACGCGCGACATGACCGGCGTGTCCTCGGGCCCGCACGAAGACAAGATGGGCATCCGCGCCAGCTCGACCACGACGATCACGCTCGAAAACGTGCGGGTCCCCGCGAAAAACCTGCTCGGCGAGGAGGGCAAGGGCTTCAAGATCGCGATGATGATCCTGAACTCCGGCCGGACCGGCCTGGGTGGCGGCTCCGTCGGCGGGATGAAGCGGCTGATCGCCCTCGCCACGCTCCAGGCCAAGGGGCGCGTCCAGTTCGGAAAGTCGATCTCCGAGTTCGGTTTGATCAAGCAGAAGGTCGGCCAGATGGTGGTCGACTGTTACGCGACCGAAGCCGCCGTCTCGATGGTCGCGGGCCTGATCGACCAGAAGTACGAGGATTATGCGGTCGAGGCCGCGATCAGCAAGGTCTTCGCCAGTGAAGCCCTGAACCGCACCGCCGACGAAGCCCTGCAAATCGCGGGCGGCAACGGCTTCATGACCGAGTACCCCTACGAGCGGGTGGTGCGCGACAGCCGCATCAACCGCATCTTCGAGGGCACGAACGAGATCCTGCGGCTGTTCATCGCTCTCAACGCGATGAACGACGTCGGCCAGCACCTGCGCGAGCTTTCGAAGTCGCTCGAGGGCGTGTTCAACGACCCGATCAAGGGCTTCGGCGTGATCAGCGAATACGCGGCCCGCCGCGCGGCGATCGCGACCGGCATTCGCCGCGAAGGCACCAACTTCACGCGCCTGCACCCTGCCCTCGCCAAGTACGCCTCCCTGTTCGAGGACGGCACGCGCGACCTCGCCGCGGCGGTAGACCGCATCCTGCGCAAGCACGGCCGGAACATCATCGACAAGCAGTTCGCCACCAAGCGCCTCGGCGACATCATGATCGACCTGTTCGTGCTGGCCTGCGTACTGTCCCGGGTAGACGCCTCGATCCGCAAATCCAGCCCGGAAGCCGCGGCGCACGAGCTCGAGATCGTCCACACCTTCGCCGGTCAGGCCCGCCGCCGCATCCGCAATAACGTGTCGGAAATCGACGCCAACGAAGACGAACAGATCAAGTCCCTGGCGGATCACGCCTTCGACGCCGAACGGTTTGCTTGGGATACTATCTGATGTTCGGTTTCGGTGTCAGTAAGGCCTCGCGTCGTTCGCGCACCGAGAACAGACCGCGCCGGTCTCGCCGGTTTTTTTCTGGGGTTGTGGCTGCTTGGGGCGATCGTGATCTGATGGGGGCAAGACTGCGGGCGATGTTGGTGTTTTCCTGCATTTTCGCTTTGGGCGTTGTTGGGTGCGGTCCGCAGGTGTTCATTGTTCAGCAGTACGATGGGCCTGTTCGTGATTCGGAGACGATCGCGATTTTGCGCATCAATGGCGCGGACACGACGCGTGTCGTCAGCCTCGACGGTGAGCTCGCGGACCCGCGCATCGCCGACGACACGCGCCTGCACATCGAGCTCTTGCCCGGGCGGCACGCCCTTCGCGTCGCCGGCACCGCCTCGCCCGAAGCCGGCTCCTTTCGCGTGGAGTTCGACGCCCAGGCGGGTCGCGTGTACCGCGCCGTGGTCGCTCCGGCCGCCGCTCGAGTCTTCGAGGTCGACCGCGGCAGCGACGCACTGCTCCGCGACGTGACCGCCCAGCTCCGAGAGCCCCCTGCTCCCGCTCCCGCGGACACGACCGGCATCCCCCGCGGCCTGGCGCCGGTGATCCCGCCGGAGCCGCCGCCCGCCGAAGCCGCGCCCCCGCCGACCGCCGCACCATCCGACACCCCGGCGCCGCCCGAGACCGCGCCCGCCGCACCCGCCGCACCCGCCGCACCCGCCGCACCCGCCGCACCCGCCGCACCCGCCGCACCCGCCGTCGATCCGACCACGCCGCCTCAGCCGTAGTCCGGTTCTCCCTAGTCCGCTCCGTCACCCGCGTGTTTCGAGGGCACTAGTCGCGTCGAGGGAGACGTGAGTAGACTCCCGACATGGCGGTGTCTCGCATTTCATTTCCAGTGTTTGGGTTGGCTACTCTGTTGATTGCGTGCGGTGGCACAACCCCCGCGGCTGAGAGCCCGGAAGCAGAACCTCTGCCCGAAGCGACCGAAGCGGCACCGCCGCCGCCCCCGCCCCCGCCTGCGGAGAGCACTGCCACGGACGAGCCGCCGAGCGAGCCCGCGCCCGCGACATCGACGCCCGAGCCGACCTTCCCCGAGAACGCCTCGGTCGACGACGCGATCAAGGCCGTGCCGCAGGGCGTCGAGCGCCGCAACATCGACCCCGAGACGCTCGCCAAGCCACTCCAAGACCTGTCGCTCTACGAGTCGTGCAAGCCCGGCGCAGCCAAGGTCAAAATGCGCATCGCCGTCTGGGACGGCAAAGCCGTCGGCATCGACCTCACCGTCACACCCAAGAACGACAAGCTCGCCGACTGCATCAGAGGCAAGCTCCGAGAAATCACCTGGGAAAAAAAGGTGAAGTCCCTCAACACCATCGAATACAACTTCTAACCCCCAACGGCCCTACCTCCCCAACGGCCCTGACGGCTTTTGTCGCCAAGGCGCCAGGGGGACGCCAAGAGCCGCCAGATTTTTCTGGGGTTTAGTGGCTCGATTGGACGACGCGGCGGATCCCATCACGAAGCAGGGGGACGTCGAAGTTGATGAGTAGTCCCAAGCGGCAGTCGATTGCTTTCAGATACGCAACGAGCTGGGCCACGTGGACCGCAGCGAGTTGCTCCACTGATTTGAGCTCGACCACGAGCGCGCCTCCGACGAGCAAATCCGCACGCCATTCGCCCACGCACTTCCCTTTGTACTGCACCGCCAGAGATACCTGTCGCTCGAAGGGAACGCGCCGCTCCGCTAGTTCGAGCGCCAGCGCGCGCTCGTAGACCCCTTCGGGAAAGCCAGGCCCGAGGTTTCGGTGGACCTCCAACGCCGCCCGGATCACATCCCGAGCCAGCCGATCCAATCTCTCACCCGGTTCATGCAGCATGCCCCCCTCTCGGCGCGCCCCAAGCCGTGGTTGCGCACGCACCGCAACCCCCAAAAACCTGGCGACTCTTGGCGTCTCCTGGCGCCTTGGCGACAGAAGTCGTCAAGGCCGTCGGGGGGGGTTAGCTTTGGATGCGGTCGAGGGGGTCGAAGGCTTGGATGGGGAGCAGGCCCTGGACTTGTTCGGAGATCATGCCGAAGCGGCGCTCTTTGCCGCCGTAGGCTTCGATCGCGGCGAGCAGGGTCTCGGGGCGGAACTCGGGCCACATGATCGGGAGGAACAAGAGCTCGGCGTAGGCCGACTCGAATAGCAGGAAGTCGCTGACGCGCGTCTCGCCGCCGGTGCGGATCAAGAGGTCCACCTGCGGCAGCTCGTGCGTCGTCATGTGACGGTGGAAGAAGGTCTCGTCGATTTCTTCGGGAAGCACGAGGCCGGCCTTGGCGCGCACGGCAAGCGAACGAGCCGCTTCGACGATGTCCTGACGGCCGCCGTACGACAGCGCGAGCGTCAGCGTCATGCGATCGCCTTCCGCGGTGTAGCGGATCAGGTCTTCGACGGCGTGGCGCGTGGCGGTGGGCAGATCTTCGAGCGTGCCGATCACGTTCACGCGGATGCCTTGCTGGCGCAGCTCGGCGCGCTCTTTCTGCGCGAACTCGACGAGCAGCCCCATCAGCGCTTCCACCTCGGCACGCGGGCGCGCCCAGTTGGCGACGCTGAACGCGTACAGGGTCAAGTACTGGATGCCGTTACGGCTCGCCGTCTCGACCGCATCGCGCACCGCGCGCGCGCCTTCAGCGTGTCCTTCGATGCGCTCGAGGCCGCGGCTCTTCGCCCAGCGGCCGTTGCCGTCCATGATGATCGCTACGTGACGGGGGATGCGCACGAGACCATTGATGCCGTTCTTCACGTGTCAGAGCTCCGCAAATCCAAGGTGACCGCGTCGATCTACTCCAAGGTCGACCGTCGCGCGTTTCCGGTGATGTCTTCCCACGAAGACGGCCGCGCCATTGAGGAGGTTTCGAGGAAACCGGACCCGAAATCGCGGGGGCCATAGCCCCCAAGTGCTCGGAAAGCGTCACATCACCCTTCTGGATGGTGCCGCGCGTCAGGCCGTGGGCAGAGAAAGCCGGAATTCGACGTCCGGGGGACCCGAGCTGACGAGCTCGACCCGCCCGCCGTGGGCCTCCGCGACGGCCCGCACGATCGCCAGGCCGAGCCCGGTTCCGCCCTTGTCGGCGCGGGTGGTCACGAACCTTCGGAACAACCGGTCCCGGACGTACGGCGGGATCTCGCCGGCGTTCCTGACGCGGAGCTCCACTTCTTGCGAGGTCCGCGCCAGCGAAACGCGCACGGCCGAGCCGCTGGCTGCGTGCACCAGAGCGTTCTCGACCAGGTTGGCGACGGCCCGCCCGAGCCAGATCGCGTCGCCGCGCACGTGCAGGTCTCCGTCCTGGACGAGCTCGACGCGGCTCGCGGTGTCGCCGAGCGTCGCACGCGCTCGTTGCGCGACCGCGCCGAGCTCCACCGGCGCGAACACCTCCGCGCCGCGGGCTTCGATGCGCGCGAGGCTCAAGAGCTCCGACAACAAGCGCTCGATGCGTTCGGCCGCCTCGCGGATACGCGCGACGAAGCGGCGCGCCTCGACGGGCTCGTCGAGAGCGCTCTCTTCCAGGACCTCGGCGCTGGCGCGGATAGCCGCGACCGGGTTCTTCAGCTCGTGCGACAGATCCGCCGCGAACGTCTCGACGAAAGGGCGGCCTTCGAGCTGCCGGCGCATCGAGTCGAGCGACCGGGACAGGCGCGTCACCTCGCGACCGAAGGCCAACGGCGGCGCCGCCGTGCGCTCGCCGGCGCTCACCCGCTCGCTGAACGCCGTGAGCGCCTCGATCGGCTCCGCGATCGCGCGCCCGATGAAGGCGGCCGCCAACGCCGCAGCCGCCCCCAACACCAGGCTAATCACGAGCACCGTCGGCGCGATGTCCGCGACCAGGTTGCGCATCGCGAGCGTCGGCTTGATC
>JAICQO010000151.1 GCA_025937835.1 Polyangiaceae bacterium | reverse complement strand
GTCTTCTACAATCGCCGCCGCGCGCACTCGCTGCTCGGCTACGAGACGCCTTCCTCTTTCGAGGCTTGCGATCGCGAACCGGAAACTGCATAGTGCTTACGAACTTGTCCGGGGGATCGGATCAACTCCACTGCAAAGCCGGTTCCTCGCGCCGGAAAGGTTCGCTTCGCGCGGATGACGCGAAGCGCGAGCCGAAAGGTCCACGAGATCGGCGCCGGCACCTGGAACTCGAAGCGCGAGCTGTTCGTCGAGCTGCGCTTCGACCTGCGCGTCGAGTCGCGCGCGCTGCGCCTGGCCGGCGGCGCACCCGCCAAACGCTGAACCCGCGGCTCAGTCGTCGAGCGGGAAACGGATCGTCGCCACGGTTCCGCCGTTCGGCGCCGCTGCGAGGCTGAGCGTGCCCCGGTGTCGCGCCACGATCGAGTGGGTGATGCTGAGACCGAGCCCCGTGCCCTCGCCCACCGGCTTGGTGGTGAAGAACGGCTCGAACACCCGCTCCTTCAGGTGCTCCGGGATGCCATGACCGGTGTCGGCGATCGAGATCACGTAGTCCGCTCCGTCGCGAAAGGTCGCAATCTCGATCACGCCCTGATCCGAGATCGAGTCGATCGCGTTGGCGATCAGGTTCATCAGCGCCTGGTTCAACAGGCTCGGGAAGCACTCGACCTGATCCGGCTCGCCGAACCGGAGCTCGAAGCGGATGCGGCCGCGGCTCTTGTGCTCGAGGATCGACAGCACCGACGTCACCGAGTCGCGAATACTGACCGTCTTCTGCTCACCCTCGTCGAGCCGTGAGAACGTGCGGAGCTTCAACACCAACTCGCTGATACGCGCGGCGCCGCCCTGACACTGCCGGATCCGATCCAGCGAGCGCGAGAGGTGCTCGGCCGCCGGCGGCGAGAGGTTGCCGGCGAGCTCGGCGTCCAGCTTCGAAAGGCTCGAAACTGCGGTGTTCAGGTGGCTCACCACGAACGACAGCGGGTTATTGATCTCGTGCGCGACCCCGGCGACGAGCTCCCCGAGCGAGGCCATCTTCGCGGCCTGCACGAGCTGCACCTGCTTCTTTTCGAGCGCGCCGTAAGCCTGCTTGAGCTCGGCGTTCGCCGCGAGCAGCTCGCGGTTCGCGTCGCGGTGGCCACGCAGGCTCATCTCGAACGGTGACAGCAGCTCGCGGAAGAAGTTGCCGACCGCCGCGGCGTGCGTGCGCCGCTCCGCCTCGGACACCGGCACCACCAGGGCCGCGTAAGCCGCTTCCAGGATCGCGAACACGTCGAGGATCCCGAGCCCGGACGCGAGCGCGTCCCGCCCGAGCTCGTAGGCCGCGCTGAGGGACTCCTCGGTCTGACGGTGAATGTGCGAGGCGGCCGCCGCCAGCGCCTCCGCTTCGCGGAACTCGGTCACGACGCGGCCTCGAGGTAGCGCGCTACCAGAACCAGCGCGTCGTCGTCACGCCGCGCGAAACGCGACAACACGAAGTCCGCGATCGCCTGGGGCGCGGCGTGACGGTTCACTTCGCGCCAGAATTCCCCGCGGATGCCGTCGGTGGCCAGGATCAGCAGGTCCCGCCGGGAAACGGGCAGGCTCGACACGCGCAGCTCCGGCATACGAAACCCGAGCACCCCGCCGCGCGCTGCGAGCTCCATGTCCGCGAAGCCCGGCGCCACCACGGCGCGCAGCAGCACGCCCTCCACGTTGCCGACCCCCGCCCATTTTAGGCTCGAGCTCGCGTGGTCGTAGCTCGCGAGGCTCATGACCGCGCCGCGCGTCTCGACCAACCCTTCGTGACAGCGTCCGAACAATTCCGCGACGCCGAGCTCACGCTCGGGGCTCGCGCTCACGATCGCGCTCGCGCGCCTCGCGGCGCAGGCGGCGTGGGCGCCGTGACCGAGCCCGTCGATCACGGCCAACACGGCGCCGCCCGCGTGGATCCGGACCACGAAGGTGTCGCCGGATTCGCCCTCGAGCGCGGCCCCCGCCCAGGCCCACTCCAACAGCGCGCCCTCCGGTTCGCTCAGCGCAGCCATTTTTTCGCCGTCACGGTGGTCCCCACGCCCAGCTTCGACCGCAGCTCGAAATCGTCCATCAGCCGGCGCGCACCGGGCAGCCCCACGCCCAGGCTGTTGCCCGTGGAATAGCCGTCCTTCAGCGCGAGCTCGACGTCGGCGATCCCCGGCCCGGCGTCGAGCGCCACGATTTCGATGCCGCGACGGCCTGGCTCCTCGACCTGCGACAGCTCGATCCGCCCGCTCCCCGCATACGCGACGATGTTGCGCGCCAGCTCGGAGATGGCCGTGGCGAGCAGCGTCTGATCGGTGCTCGAAAACCCGAGCCGCGCCGCCAGCTCCCGCCCCTTCTGACGTGCCGTCACGATGTCGAGCTCGCGCTCGATCGGCACGCTAGACGGCTGATGCGCCATCACCGCCTCGGGCCCCGAGCAAGAACAGCCCTTCCTCCAGATCGAGCGCGGTCGGGACGCCGTCGAGCGACAGACCGAGCTGCACCATGGCGAACGCCACCTCGGGCTGGATGCCGACGACCACGCATTTCGCGCCGCGCAGCCGCGCCGTGTGCGCGATGCCGCGGAGCGTTCGGGTTCCGAACGAGTCGAGGACGTCCAGCGCGGTCACGTCGATCACCACGCCGCGGGCCCGGAACCGGCCGATCCGTCCCGCCAGCTCGTCCCGCAGGTCGACCAGATCGTGATCGGAGAGCGCGGCCTGGATCGAGGCGATCAGAAACTCCCCTTGTTTCAGGATCGGCACGGCCATCGGCTCATTCGCCTCGTGCAATGGCGGGCCGTTCGCGCTGCAGGACCTGATAGCCCAGGCTGCGCTCGGCTTCCTCGATTCCGCCTTGCAAATCGCCGACGGTGTTCAGCTTGGTGAGATCGATGCCGAGCGCGACCAGAGATTGCGCTACTTCGGCCGACAACCCGGTGACGATCACCGACGCTCCCATCAAGCGCGCGGCGGTGACGGTCTGGATCAGGTGATTGGCCACGCGCGAGTCGATGGTCGCGACACCCGTGATGTCCATCACCACCACCTTGGCCCGGTTGTCGCGGATCGCCCGCAGCAGACTCTCGGTGACGAGGCGCGCCCGCGCCGTGTCGATGACCCCGATGATCGGCAGAAGCAACATCCGATCTCGGATTTGCAGGACGGGCGTCGACAGCTCGCGGATGGCGCTTTGCTGCTGGCGTATCAGCCGCTCGCGCTCGAACACGATGGCATCGACGATCAGCCCGATGTCGAAGAAGGCCACCTTTTTCAGCGACATGAAGGTCTCGAACCCCTCGAGCGGCGCGAGCCCGGAGTGGCGCGTCAAGATCTCTCCCGCGCGCTCGAGCAGGTGGTGAAAAGCCGCCAGAAATACGCGCAGATCCAGGCCGACGCGGTTGTACAAGAGCGCGAGCTCGAGCCGCTGACGCGCGTACTCGAGCCCGTAATTGCCCTGAACCATCGCCACCAGGTGCTCGCGCTTCAGCTCGCGGGCACGGGCCAAGACCACGCGATCCCCCGAAAGCGCCCGCCCCTCTTCCAGACCCGCCAGGTAATCGAAGAACGAGGACGTCAGGCGTTCGGCGTTCTGTACGACGAGCTCGCGAACCGCTCCAATCCGCTCAAGATCACGCGCCTCGATGCCGACGATTCGCTTTCTGTACTCGACGCTCGCCTCGTCGATGCCCATCTCGCGCATCAGGTGTTGAATCGGCGACGGATCGACGGAATGCACGCGCTCTCCTCCTCGAGCAACGGACGTCACCTCGCTGCTGACGCCCCAGCCGCGAGTCACGGCTCCTCGAGACACCAAGCTATCGGGATCGTCGCGCCGCCTCAAGCGCCGCAAGCTGTGTGAAAACGCGCTCGAGGCGCCAGGCGTCGCGATTCGAGACAGGAAGTCGCGCATCAACGAACTGGCCACGGTGCTTGGCCGCGACGGGCACCGCTCAGACGCAACCTTTCGGTTGCACTTCTCGCGCCCTCGCTTATAGTGCAACCACGAGGTTGCACATGAGCAGCGATAAAATCGAGAAAACGGTCACGCTGCGGGCACCGCTCGCGCGTGTGTGGCAGGCCATCGCAGACGCCGAGGAGTTCGGGCGTTGGTTCGGCTTCGAGCTCGAGGGCCGGTTCACGCCCGGCGCCACGCTCCGCGGAAAATTCACGGAGACGATCGACGAGGCGATGGTGCTCGCCCACCAGCAGAGCCTCGGAGTCGAGCCGTCGAAGATCCGGCAGCCGCAACCGAACGAGGTGTTCTGTACGGTCGAGAGCGTCGAACCCGAGCGCTACTTCAGCTTCCGCTGGATCCCGTACGGCATCGACGTCGAGTGCGATCCCGAAAACGAGCCCACCACGCTCGTCGAGTTCAAGCTGAAGGCGGTCACGGACGGTACGGAGCTCACGATCGTGGAGTCCGGCTTCGAGCGCGTCCCCGCGCACCGCCGCCGTCGCGCGTTCCTGATGAACGAGGGAGGTTGGGCGGCCCAGGCCGAGAACATCAAGAAGTATGTCGAAGGCACATGACCGCGCGGCGGCGGCCGTGTTCTTCGCGCTGGGCGACGGAACACGCTTGTCGGTCGTCAGGAAGCTCGGCAGCGCCGGCGCCCAGTCCGCGACCGAGCTTTCCGACGGGGCCAAGGTCACGCGCCAGGCGATCGTCAAACACCTGCGCGTGCTCGAGGGGGCGGGCCTCGTCCGCCCCGAGAAGCGCGGACGCGAGGTGCTGTACTCGCTCGAGACACAGCGGCTCGCGGACGCGCAAACCTTCCTCGACGGGATTTCCGCCGGTTGGGATCGGGCAATCGGGCGCCTGCGACGGCTGGTGGAAGAGTCGTAGAACGCCGCCTCAACGCGCGACGCGAGGCCGGAGTGGGGGCGGCAGGATGTACTCCCAGGGCAGCACGCGTTCGCGCCGCCGTTCTTCTTCGAGGTGGCGCGAACGCGCCGCGAGCAAGTCGTGGAGCGCGATCTTCCCGACCAGGTGCCGCGAATCCGCCGGGTTGACGACCAACAAGCGCGTGACGTTGGTGTGCGCCATGCGCTGCACGGCGGTTCGCAGCGTCTCGTCCGAGAACACGGTGAACTCGGGGCGCTCCACCAGCTCGCCGAGCGGGCGCTCGCGGCGCGCAGGGTCCGTTGCCCAGGCCGAGAGCTCCGCGTAGGTCGCCGCCCCCATCAACAGCCCGTCCGAGTCGAGCACCGGGTACAGGTGCTGGCTGCGGTCGTCGCGAGGCCGTTCCAGCTGCGGGAGCACGCTCACGAGCCGCTCCGCGGCCTGCAATACGCAAATCTCGGTCTTCATCACGTCGCGAACGAACAGGACCTCGAGCAGATCGACCTCGTACTCCCGGCTGACGTGGAAGCCGCGCCGCGCCACCTTCTCGGTCAAGATCGAGCGCCGCAGGACCAGCACCGTGAAGCCGTGGGCGACCGAGACGGCGATCACCAGCGGGAGGAGCAGGTTCAGATCATGGGTCAGCTCGATCGCGAACACGATCCCCGTCAGCGGCGAGCGCATCGTACCGCCGAGGATCGCGCCCATGCCGACGATCGGCCAGAACCCGATGCCCGCCGCAGGAAACACCTGCGCTTCGAGCGCACCGAGCGCACCGCCCATCATCAACAGCGGAGCCAGCACGCCGCCCGAGGTCCCCGAGCCGAGCGAGACGGACCAGATCACCGCCTTGACCAGCACCAGCACCAGGATTGCACGCACGCTGAAGCCACCGCCCAGGAGCTCGGCGATCACGTCGTAGCCGACGCCGAGCGCCTGCGGCGCGAACAGGCCTCCGACGCCGATCGTGAGCCCGCCCAGGGCCGGCCACCACATCCAGTGGATGGGCAAGCGCTGAAATAAGTCTTCGAAAGCGTAGACGGCAGCGGTGAGCAGCGCCGACAAGAGCCCGGCCGCAATCCCAGCCAGCACGCAGCAGGCGAGCGCAGCGTTGCCCGCGAAGGCCGGGTGCGGCGGCATCGGGAACAGAGGCCCTTCGCCGAGCACGAAGTAGCGGGCGGCGGCCGCAGTCGCGCACGCAAGCGCCACGGGGACGAAGCTGCGCGGCTTCCACTCGAACAAGAGCAGCTCCACCCCGAGCAAGATCGCCGCGAGCGGGGTCGCGAAGGTCGCCGACATCCCGGCCGCAGCGCCCGCGACGAGCAGCGTCTTGCGCTCGGCGGCGGTCAGCGAAAACAACTGGGCGATGATCGAGCCGAAGGCGCCCCCGGTCATGATGATCGGTCCCTCGGCGCCGAACGGCCCGCCGGAGCCGATCGAGATCGCCGACGAGAGCGGCTTCAACAAAGCGACCTTCGGCTCCACCCGGCTGCCGCGCGTCAGGATCGCCTCGAGCGCTTCCGGGATACCGTGACCGCGAATGCGCTCCGAGCCGAAGCGCGCCATGACTCCGATCAACAGCGCCCCGACCACCGGCACGAGCACGCTCGCCACGCCGAGCCCGTGATCGGCCGGCGATGCGTTCTCGAACGAGAAGCGCTGAAAATAAAACAGGTTCGTGAACAGCGAGATCAACGCCAACAGCACACGCGCGACCCACGTCGCTAGCAGGCCAATCAGCATCGCGAGCACCGCCAAGAACAGCACACGAGAGTTGGCGGTGAAGTCTCCGAGCGCCATCGGCTCGGTCGCGGGGCTGTGACGGGGTAGTGGTTCGGTCGGTTCAGCGGGCACGGGTTCTCCTCTTGGGTTCGTCATCGAAAAACATCGGGGCGGTTCCGCGGGCGAGGCCGGCGCTCTCGACCACGGCCGCGAGATCGGCGCTGAGCCGTCGCAAGCGCGCGGCCGGCAGCGAGCGCAGCGAACGCACGAGCCGCACCTGGAACGGCTCCCCCGCCTTGCTCACCACCCGGACCCCGCGAGCCGTCAGCGACAGCTCGCTGCGCCGGGCGTCCTTCGGGTCCCGGCTGCGGCTGACCAGCCCTCGGTCCACCAATCGCGAGACGACCGCTGAAACCGAGCTCGGATCGGTCAACGTGCGCTCGGAGAGCGCGCGGATCGAGCAGCCTGACTCGCGGGCAAGCTCCCTCAGCACGAACAGCTGCGCCCCGCTGATCCCGAGCTCGCGCTCGACGGAGTGCGACGTCAGCCGCAGCTCGCGCACCAGGCGGCGCAGGCTATCGAGCACTTGCGCGGCGTCGCGATCGGGGGCGGTCGATTGCATGGGATCCCACGTATCACGAACGCCCGCGCCGTGCGCACGGCTTTCCCGCCGGGGCCGCGTCCGGTATCAACGGAAATCGTGCCTTTCGAGATCCGAGCGCGGCGCACCATCCACCCTGTGCCCACGAGCGCGCTGCTCGTCGGTCGGCCGCACGCTCGGTTGGTCGAGTGACACCGCCTTCGATCCGGAGCTGAGCGAGTTTCGATGGCGGCGGACCTGATCATCCACGAGACGAACTTCGGCCCGGCGCACACCCCCTACGCTGCGCTCGCCGCGCTGCCTCCGGAGCTCCGCGCGCGCAGGCGGCTGATCCACTCTTCGGACGGCTTCGACGTCGGCTCGAGCAACCTCGGAGCGCTCCGCGAGGGCCAAAACGTACGCCCTTAACCCGTCGAAAACGTTGCTAATATTTGACTTGGCGACCAGGCACTCGAAAAAAAATCGGTGCCCGCTGTCGATTCTGGCCCACCTCGTTCGTCGCCGGTACAGGAGAACACACGATGCAATTCATGGTCATGCACAAGATGACGGAAGAGATGGAGCAGGGATTGCCGCCGGATCCGGCCGAGATCGAAGGGGTCGGCAAGCTGATCGGCGAGGGCGTGAAGGACCAGGTCTTCGTCTCGGGTGAAGGCCTCAAGCCATCGTCCCAGCGCCTTCACATCGTCTACAAAGACGGCCAGCGCCGGATCACCGACGGCCCGTTCACCGAGGCCAAGGAGCTGGTCGCCGGCTTCGGTTTGCTGCGGGTGCGCTCGATGGAGGAGGCGATCTCGTGGTGCGACAAGTTCGCGGCCGTGCTCGGCGACGTCGAGTTGTACATGGGACCGGTCGTGGAGCCGTGGGACCTCGGCATGATGCCGAAACCCAAGAACCCGCCGCTGCGCGTGCTGTCGATGCACCAGGTGCGCCCGGGCGACTATGACGACGCTCCGCCGGATCCGAAGCTCGTGGCTGAGATGGGCAAGCTGATCGCGGAAATGCAGGAGTCCGGCGTGCTGCAAGCCACGGGCGGGCTCGCCAGCCCCAAGCGCGGCGCGCGCATTCGCTACGTCGGCGGCAAGCCCTCGATCATCGACGGACCGTTCGCCGAATCGAAGGAGCTGGTTGCGGGTTACGCGATCCTGAACTTGCCCTCGAAGGCGGCCGCGATCGAGTGGGCGCTGCGCTTCGGCGAGGTCGTGAAGGTGAACGAGATCGACGTCCGCGAAGTGTGCGCGTGAGCGAGGCCTCGACCATCCCGAGGGCTCCCCTCGGAACAATCGATTGGTGAAGAGCCGGGGCGGGTCACACAGTCTGACCATGAGCTACCCAGTCGAATTTTTGGTGCGAACGCTGCTGATCGGTGCCGGCGCGACGCTGGTGATGGATGCCTGGGCGCTGTTCTTGCGGCGCCTCGGCGTCCCGTCGCTGGACTTCGGACTGCTCGGCCGCTTCATCGGCCACCTGCCCGACGGTCAGTGGGTCCACGCCAGCATCGCCAAGGCAAGCCCGGTCCGCGGAGAGCGGCTGCTCGGCTGGAGCGCGCATTATTCGATCGGCATCGCCTTCTCTGCCCTGTTGCTCGTGGTGTTCGGGCTGGACTGGGCGCGCTCGCCTTCGTTGTTGCCCGCGCTCGCGGTCGGGGTCGTCACGGTGGTCGCCCCGCTGTTCGTCCTGCAACCGGCGTTGGGGGCGGGCATCTTGTCACTCAAAACTCCAAGGCCCGTGTTCAACAGCCTGAAGAGCCTGGTCACGCACGTGGTGTTCGGGTTCGGGCTGTTCCTCAGCGCGCACGCGAGCCTGGCGCTGCTCCCTCGATGATCCCCGCAGCGGCCTCGAGCAGCGGGTCCCGGGCACGGCTCGCGAGGCGTGCGAAGAGCACCCGCACCCGCGCCGGCGCGCGGTACAAGAGCTCGACCTCACCGCGGCTCTCGGCCTGTTTGGCAGTCTTTTCGTGCAGCAGGCCCACGCCGGCGCCGCCCGCGATCAAGGTCCGGATCAGGTCCTCGCGATCGACGCTGACGACGCGCCGCGGACGAAAGCGATGCTCCTGGAACAGGTTCTCGGC
>JAICQO010000186.1 GCA_025937835.1 Polyangiaceae bacterium | reverse complement strand
GATCGCGATCGCGATCGCGAAGGGCTTGGGCGATCGCGATCGCGAAGGGCTTGGGCGATCGCGATGGCAGTGTCCTAATTAGGACACTACCGACGAATGCAGTCGCGCGTGGTCGCGGCGGTCGAGGCGTTCGCGAGCACCGGCGCGGGGCATGTCGAGAAGATGAAGAACGGCTCCGGCCACAAGATTCGAGTCGGCTCGTGGCGCGTGGGCCTCGAGGTCGCGGTCCGCGAGGGCCGACTGACTGTTACCTGGGTCGAAAAGCGGGGAGACGTCTACTAGGGCGGTCCCCATTGCCGGGAGATTCGAAATGTCACAACCTTTTCCGATGAGCTACGACCCCGCCGGGCCGAGCGCCCCGGCGCCAGCCGTTGCGTCCGAAATGGAGCGCTACCTCGAGAGCCTGCCGGAGAGCGACGAGCCGGAGACGGAAGCCGAGCACCAGGCGACGGCGGAAGGGCGCGCGGACATTGCCGCGGGGCGCGTGGTCTCGCACGAAGAAGTCGTCGCAGCACTCAAGGGCGCGCAGTGACCGATAGCATCAACGGATTCTGGGTGGCGCTCGAGCGCGATACCCGAGTCGACGACGCTGAACCGCTGCTCGCGGCCGTGCGTCAGCTCAAGGGCGTCGCCGACGTACGCGCGAACGTCGTGGACTCGGGGTCGTACATCGCCGCAATGCAGGCGCAGACTGAGCTACGTTCCAAGGTCGCTGCTTTTCTCGGGGACCTGTTCAAGTGACCCGCCGGCTTCTATGGCCCGCCGTCGCCGCCGCCGTGGCGCTCGCGCTCGGCGGCTGCTCGAGCTCGACGACCCCTGACCGAGCACCGGAACCGGCGCCCTCGGCCGAGCCGTCGGAGCCGTCAGAACCGGCACCCGAGCCGACCGCGTCGGCCAAGCCGCCCGCCCCTCCAGCGACGGACGCCCCGGAGCCCGCCGAACCCCAGCCGAGCGGCTGCGCGACGGTGACCGAGCGCCGCGCGCGCCGCATCGCGATCTCGGAGTACGAGCAGCTGGTGAGTTCGCTCGTCGGCAAGCCGGTAGCACTCGCCGGTCTCTTCGCAGCCGACCCGCTCGAGAACGGCTACGACAACCAGTCCGAGGTGCTGACGGTCTCTGGCGGCAACTTCGACACCTTCGTCCAGGCAGCGGAGACAGCCGCGCTCGCGCTCGAGCCCCCGGGCTGCAGCGGCAACGGTCGCGCGTGCGCCGAATCCTTCGCCGAGGACTTCGGGGCGCGGGCTTTCGGTCGCCCCATCGAGGGCGACGAGCTCCATCGCTTGCTCTCGGTGTACGACGCCGGCGCCGAGGAGACCCACGAGGCGGGAGTGCGGCTGCTGGCTCAGGCCGTGTTGAGCTCGCCCCACGTGCTCTACCGACTCGAGCTCGGAGCGGACGAGGCTGAAGGGGAGGTCGTGGCGCTGACCCCGCCGGAGGTCGCGAACAGCATCGCCTTCGCGCTCACTGGCAGTCGCCCCGAACCGGACCTGATCGAGGACGCCGCAAGCGATCCGGACTTCCTCGACCCCGAGTCGCTCCGCGACGACGCCGAACGGCTCGTCTCGAGCGACCTGGGACGCGCCCACATCGAGCGTTTCCTCCGGAGCTGGCTCGGCGTGTCGGACGTGCGGAACGTCTACAAGGTGCCAGCCTACTTCCGCGGCTTCTCCGACGAGACCAAGGTCGCGCTCGACGAAGAGTTGAGCGGCTTCATTCAAGGCGTGCTCGCGGCGGACGGGACCCTGGAAAGCCTCCTCGGTGCGCCCCGCAGCGCGAAGCCGAACGCGGCGGTCGACTTCATTTACTCGGAGGACCCGGAGGGGACGGACCTCCGCCGCGGTGTGCTCTCCCTCGGCGGCTGGCTTGCCGCGCACTCTCCGGTGCACCGCTCGAGCCCGGTGGACCGTGGCATCGCTATCCGGACGCGCTTCTTCTGCGAGAGCCTTCCGCCGCCGCCTGCCGAAGCGCTCGCTACGGCACCGAGCGTCGACCCGGAGAAGGACGTCATCACGACCCGGCAGAAGTTCGAGCAGCACACGGCAGATCCGGCCTGCAGCAGCTGCCACCAGTACGTGGACCCGATCGGGTTTGGCCTCGAGATGATGGACGGCATCGGCCGCTACCGCACGATGGAGAGCGGCCAGCCCATCGACTCCTCAGGCGAGCTCATGAGCACCGACGTCGACGGGCCGTTCGAGGGCCCCGCCGAGCTCGCCGAGCGTTTGCTCGAGAGCCGACAGGTGCGCGACTGCTTCGTGCAGCAGATGTTCCGCTTCGTCGAAGGGCGCAGCGAGAGACCCGAAGACAAGTGCGAGCTGGCCCCGATCCAGGAGCGCTTCGCCGAGGGGCGCCAGACGATTCCCGCACTCGCGGTCGAGATTGCGGTGCGCCCCGGCGCGCTCGCGCGGAAGGTAGAGAAGTGAAGTCCACCGTGTTCAATCGCCGCGCGTTACTTCGTGTCGCCGGCTTCAGCCTTTGCGTTCCGGCGTTTCTCCGCGAGGCTTTCGCGGACCCGGAAGAGACCGGACCGCGCCTGTTGATCTTGATGCAGCCGAACGGCACGCATCAACCCGCGTTCTGGCCAGACCCGGAAACCGGTACATCCCCAATCCTGGAACCGCTCTTCGCGAACGAGGCTATCAAGCAGAAGACGGCGCTGGTGCGCGGCATCAGGCTCCTGACGACAGGGCCGGGCAATCAGCACGACCTCGGCTTCACGGGGCTCTGGACGGGCCGGAACCCTGTCGGGCGCTCGGAGGCTTGCTTCGCCGGCGGGCCGTCGCTCGACCAAATCGTCAAGCGCGAGCTCGGTCCGCGGAGCTTCTTCCCGACGCTGAACGTCGGCGTGCTCGCGGCGGACGTGCCCGCGAAGAACGCGCACCGTACGTCGTTCAGCTACCTCGATGCACGCCAGCCAATTCCGACGCAGACCGACCCGCGCCAGCTCTTCGCGAGCCTATTCCCCGAGCCCGGCGCGAGCGACCAGGGCAGGGCGCTACAGACACGCATGGCCATGCGCAAGTCGGTGCTGGACTACGTCGCACGCGACCTCTCCGACCTGGAGAAGCGCCTCGGGCCGACGGAGCGGAAGAAGCTGGACGCGCACGCGACGGCGCTCAGGGAGTACGAGCAGCGGTTGACGCTCGCTTCTGCAGGTCCCGGCGCAGCGTGTGCTCGACCCGACGCGCCCGCTGCCGAGCTCGACCCGCGGCACGAAGATTCGGTACCGGTGCTCACCGAGCTGATGTCGGACCTCGTGGTCGCGGCGCTCTCCTGCAACCTCACCCAGATCGTGACGTACCAGCTCGGCTACTGCGGTGTTCAGTGGCGGTGCCGCTGGCTCGGGATCGACAAGGACACGCATGACGAGATCGCGCACCACGCGAAGCCGGAAGCCACCGAATTCCACGAGCCGATGATCAAGATCAGCCGCTGGTACTCCGAGCAAGTCGCCCGCATCGTGAACGGACTCGAGGCGGCGCCGGACGGCAACGGCTCGGCGCTCGACAACTCCCTCGTGGTCTGGGCGAACGAGAACGCCACCGGCTACCACAGCCTCGCGCCGCTCCCGGTTGCGATGATCGGGCGCGCCGTCGGGCGTCTTACGAAGAGCGGACTGATCGACGAAGGCGAGCAGCCGCACTATCGGCTCGGGACGACAGTGCTGAATCTGATGGGCGTGGAAGCGGCTGGTTTCGGTGATGCGCCGGACTGCGGGCAGCTGGCAGGAGTTTCCTGATGAAGTGCCCGACCTGCGAGCAAAAGGGGCAGCGGTCGATCGCACGGAGGGCGGCTCGACCGTGGCCGCCGTCTACATCCCGCAGCAGTACGACGAGGACGGGAACCCGCTTCAGCGGAAAGAGCCACCCGGGAGAACTGACTACAGCTGCTCGAACGGTCACCACTGGGCGGTGAAGACAGGCGATTGGTCACTGCCGGAAACTGGGGCATTCACGCGGGTGCTCACTGCCTCATCCGTCTCCGGGAGGAGAACTGCCCAGACGAAGTCCTCTGTGACACACTGAACCAGTTGCCCGACGAGACCATTCGCGGGGTTCTCGTGGTGTGCTTCGCTGGACGCGACGAGGATTCCTTCGACCTTGTAAATGCCTGGACCAACGAACCCCGCGAGGCGGCCGAGAGTGTCTTGATCGGAACCAGTCACCTCGCGCGCTTCCTTCGCGCAGGGCTTACCAAGGAGCTGGTCGAGGACTTTGATCTCGAGGCGCGGGGGAGCAAGGGCTCGTGAAGCTCTACTTCTTGGACACCGAATTCATCGAGGACGGTGGCACGATCGAGCTCATCTCATCCGCGATAGAGAGCGACTGCGCAGGGAACGCCTCGCATCGGCTCCGGAGCAATAAACACAGGCGTGAAGCGATGATCGAGCAGGTACTCAAAGCCGGCGCGCAGCCGAACGCGGACCGTCGCAGCTGCGGCCACTGCCATCGCGATCGCGAAGGGCTTGGGCGAGCGCGATCGCGATGGCTTTGGGCGGTCGCCATCGCGTAAGCGATCGCCTTCGCGTGAGCGATCGCCTTCGCGTGAGCGATCGCCATCGCGTAAGCGATCGCCTTCGCGTGAGCGATCGCCTTCGCGTGAGCGATCGCCTTCGCGTGAGCGATCGCCTTCGCGTCAGTGATCGCCCTCGCCAAGGGCGGATTGCTTGCTGCTGGCTTTTCGATTGTGCCTGCGTGCTCGGCGGCGTCCAGGCCGCTGCGCGCCGGCTGGCGCCGGTGCCCTTCGGGCAGCCTGGACACCGCCTGTGCGCGCAGGCGCGGAGGCGCCGTGCCTGCAGGGTGCGGGCGCGGAAAGGCGGAG
>JAICQO010000007.1 GCA_025937835.1 Polyangiaceae bacterium | reverse complement strand
TGCCGCCGCTGCCGCCGATCCCTCCGCCGGCGTTGACGCCGCCGGACGTGCCACCGCCAGCTGTACCGCCGGCGCCACCAGAACCGCCGCCACCGTCTGGGGTCAGCGTGAGGGCGTCTAGCAGGAAAGCACCAGATGTGCTGGGCACGGTGAGCTGGACCGTGATGGTGAGGTCTGAATACGTGTGCGTGTTGAGGGCAGTACGGACGAATGAGGGGATAGCGATCGTGTAGCGGCGAAAGGTTCCGACCGGGCCGGACAGGGCGGCGGCACCGGCGTTGATGTTGTGCACGCCTGCCGACGGCGCGTTGAACGTGAGGGCAACTTGACCAAGCCAACTCTGACCTTGCAGAGAAGTCGGCACCTGAACGTCGATACCGGCCTGTGAAGCCAGAGTGCCCAGAGTGGAGATCGATGTGCTACGTGCGCTGGGGCTGGTGCTGCCGGACAGCGAGAGGGAACGAGTGCCCTCGCTGTGAACCGTGGTCGAGCTGGCATTTCCTGTGAGAGCTCGCCAATCGCCGTTAGTCCCGATAGTGCCCTCGAAACCGAGGATGCGGGTCTGTGCCGCTGTCAGTGACTGACGTTGGAAGCCGACAGACTCGTTTTGCTCGGTTTCCTTAATCGCCTGTCGGTCGTCGCCGCAGGCGCCCACGACCACCAGAACTCCCACAAACAATTGACGGATCCAGGCACCAGTCATCAACAGTCCCCTTTTTCTCGCGAGCCGCGGGCACAGCTCCGCCGCGTGAGAGGCTCGTACTCCCGAATAGCCCCGCGTCGCACGCCGGAGGCAGCTGCGGTTCATACATCAGTCCGTCGCAAAGCGTTTCTAGAATTTGCAATGTGACCAAATTCGGGCCTGCGGCCTGGCCTCAAGTGCTTGGCTTGATTCGCAAACCCGACACTGCCTCTCTGGAGTGAAGTTCGTCGCGAGACATTGCCTCGGAAGCGATTCGTCAACGCTAATTCAGAGCGAAGACGCCCTCGTCATTTGCGCAGGCCAATTAGGCCAGCCTCATGGGATAAGAAATCGAAGCGCGCTGCCCTTAGGGCACCCGATAGCGCTCGCTCGGAACCGAAAATCGGCTGCAAATCGCGTCCAGCACCGATCGGCTTGCGCCCAGGTTTCGCTGAGCGTGCCCGAATTGTCGATTCGATAGCCGGCGCGCGCGGCCTTCTTCGAAAGCGGAAGTTGAGCGCGGAGGCGCGCTCGATGTCTTTCGCGCAGACGTCGTCGTGGCGCGAGGCGCGCTCGAGCTGTTGCGCTTCGCTCGCGGTCACGGAGAATAGTGTTTCTCGAGGGCGTTCTCGTAGAACAGCTCGGCCATGTGCGCGGCTGGATCGGAGAATACGCGCGCGGCCAGGGCAGAGCGATCGAGCACGCCGGGATTCGCGGAGGCGTTCGCACAGCATCGCCGCGATGCACGCGAGCAGCACGCACCAGCGTCGCGAGACCGACGCCCACGCACGCCCACGGCTCTCCCGCGTGGCCCCCTCGCTGGGCCGGCCCACGCCCGAGGCCACGACCGTCCTCGATGACGGAAAGCGTGTATCCGAGCGGCGGTCTGTCTATGGGGGAGGGGGGACAAAAACGCCACCCCCCAAGCCGGCGGGCCAGCGCTACACTGTGCGGGTGATGTGGGTATCTGGGATTCGGTGGGAATCGATCTGTCTTCTGGGCTCTGTTGCCGGCCTCGCGTTCTGCTGTTCCGCAGACGAGCGCGAGTTCCGCGGGCCAGACGGCACGGGCGGCAACGACAGCGGAAACGGCGGTGCCGTCGCGGCGGGCAATGCCGGTCGCTCCGGCGGTGCGGGGGGCACGAGCGGCAAGGGCGGGAAGGGGGGCACCTCGAGCGAGACGGGCGGCAAGGGCGCAAACGGGGGGATGAGTGGGAGCGCTTCGAGCGCCGGGGGCACACCTCTCTCCGGTGCTGGTGAGGGGGCCGGGCCCACGGAAACAGGCGGCACGGCGCCTGGCGCCGCAGGGGCCGCCAGCGAGCCGGATCCCGGATCGGGCGACGACGACCCGTGCGAGCCGAACCCGTGTGTGCACGGGAGTTGCGCAGCGGACGGCGACGCTTACGAGTGCGAGTGCGACGACGGTTACGATGGCGACGACTGCGAGATCAACATCGACGACTGCGAGGGCGACCCCTGCACCAACGGCGAGTGCGTCGATGCGGTCGCCGGGTTCCAGTGCGACTGCGGCGACAGCGGCTACACCGGCGAGCTCTGCGAAACCCGGATCCAGAACTGCGCGCAAACGCCGTGCTTGAACGGCGGGACCTGCACGGACATGGGGGCGGCGCGTTCGTGCGACTGCACGGGAACCGGCGCGACGGGCGTGAACTGTGAATTGGACATCGACGAGTGCTCCCCGAATCCCTGCGAGCACGGGACATGCACGAACGGGAAGAACCAGTACACCTGCAATTGCGCAGGAACCGGCTACATGGGCACGGACTGCGACGTCGACGTCAATGAATGCAGCGAAGACCCCTGCCACGCGCTCACGACCTGCACGAACACCGCGGGCGGGTTCATGTGCGGCGACTGCCCCTCGGGCTACGCGGGCACGGGTCTGACGGGCTGCACCGACATCAACGAGTGCGCCACGAACAACGGCGGCTGCGACCCGCTCACCACCTGCACCAACACGATCGGCGGTCCCCGCAAGTGCGGCAACTGCCCCCCCGGGTACACGGGAACTGGCGAGATGGGCTGCGTCGACATCAATGAATGTGCGAGCAGCCCCTGCAAGAACGGCGGCACCTGTCAGAACGGCACCAACATGTACAATTGCAGCTGCAAGGCCCCGTGGAGCGGCTCGACCTGTCAGAACGCAACGCTCACGATCGACGCCACGGCGCGGGGATATTACGCGGACGTAGACTGGCTACCCCCGGGCGGCGGCTTTACGACCACGGGCTGGGGAGGCTCGTGGATGTATTCTTCGTACTTCGTCTTCCCGATCCCGAACTTCACCGGGAACGTGAGCTCGGTGACGCTACAGCTCGAGCACGAGGTCTATGACTCGCCCGATTCCAGCGAAATCGTCACCGTCCGCGATGTGAGCACCCCGATCGACACGCTTATCGGCACCACGTCTGCCACGTCTGCCAACCAGACCATTTATCAGGATCTCGCCACTGGAACGTCGTACGGCAACCTGAATGGCTGGAGCACGTCCACCGTCGGAATGGTTCGCTCGATTCTCATGAGCGGCGCGATCACTCCCGTATCGAGCGCTCGCGGCAAGAATTTCGCGGTCGGCGTCAGCATCAGCGCCGTGAAGGAGCAAGACAGGGCCGAGTACATCCGTTTCAGCGGAGGCGACGAAGCGCGTACGCACCGGCTCCAGGTGGTCGTCGTCCCCCCGTGATTCGCGTCGGACCAGCGTCGTTGCGGAACGCTTCACGGCAGCACCGGATAGCGCTCGAGCGGAACTGAGAATCGGCTGCAAATCGCGTCGAGTACGCGGTCGGCCTGCGTCCAGGTCTCGCCGAGTGTGCCCGAGTTGTCGATTCGATAGTCGGCGCGGGCCGCTTTTTCGGCGAGTGGCATTTGAGCGCGGAGGCGAGCCTCGATGTCCTTCGCGGAGACGCCGTCGCGGCGCGCGGCGCGTTCGAGCTGCTGCGCTTCGTTTGCGGTCACGACCACCACGGGCGAATAATGCTTTTCGAGGGCGTTCTCGTAGAAGAGCGGGGCCATGTACGCGGCGAGCGGTTCACCCCGGGCCGCGAGCTCGTCGAGCTTGTGCTCGGCGAGGGCGGCGATGCGCGGGTGGGTGATGGACTCGAGGGCGCGGCGCGCTGCCGGCTCGGAGAACACGCGCGTGGCGAGGGCGGCGCGATCGAGGCGTCCGTCTGCGGCGATCACGTCCGGGCCGAACCGCGCCTGGATCTCGCGCAGCGCTTCGGAGCCGGGCTCGACGACTTCGCGGGCGAGCAGATCGGCGTCGATGACCGGCAGCCCGCGCGCCCGAAAGCGCTCGGCGACGCTGCTCTTACCCGAGCCGATGCCCCCGGTCAGCCCAAAAACTCGGATCGCCACGTCCGCGAGCATAGCGCGGCGCCGTGCGGGCATTGCTGGTTGCGCGCGCGACACGTTCGAGAAATGCTCGCCCCGTGTCGGTTCGGTCCTGCCGGTGGCTCGCCTGGCTCGTGCTCGTCACGTTGGCCCCCGGCGCCAGCGCTCGGCCCAAGGCCGTGCCCCGCACGGGCGTCTGCGACACGTTGTTGCCGCTCGGCGTGAAGTTCCGGTTCGGCACGGGAGCGCGCCCCGCGGCCCCACCCACGCTCGGCCCGCGCGGCGAGGTGTACGTCGGCACGGTCGATGGCATCGTCCACGCGCTCGGCCCGGACGGCAGCTACCGCTGGAGCTACACGCTGCGGGGGCCGGTGATCGGTCGCTCGCTGGTCGATTCCGCGGGGCGGCTGCTCGTGCCCACCCGGAGCTCGATCTACGCGCTGCGGCCGAACGGCAGCCTTTCTTGGGAGTTTCACAGCCCGGTCGAGCTGCAGGGCGATTTGATGCGCGACGGTCGCGGCAAGATCCGCTTTGCCAGCGAAGACGGGCGGCTGTTCGAGTTCAATGAGCGCGGCGCGCTGATCCGCAACGTCCGCGCGAGCTATCCGTGGTCCGCGCTGCCGGTGGCGCTACCGGACGGTTCGATCGTCGGCGGGAGCCGCAGCGGCCTGGTGTTCATCAGCGCGACCTCCGGGGTGAGCCGCTACGAGCTCGAGCGTCCGGTCGAACAGGTGCTCGGTTGCCCCGGCGGGCGCGTGTGTGCCGTCGCGGGCGGCCTGCTGGAGGTGCTGGGCGACGGCGATGGGTTTCGCGTGCCGGCGCGGCGAGCCGCGTCACACGGCGAGTTCCTCGCGGTCGTGGCCGACGAACGCACGCTGTCGCTCTACCAGGGCAGCGCCAGCACTCCTCTCTACCGGGTGACGCTGCCCGACGCGATCAGCGCGGCGCCGGCCGTGTCGGGGGATGGCAGCGCGTATGTCCCGCTCGCTGGCGGGGCGCTGCTCGCCGTGACGGTCCAGGGGCGGATCCGGGGCTGCGAGCAGCTGGGTCACTCCGAGCTCGCGACGCCCGTCCTCGCCCCCGACGGGAGCGTGCTGGTGAGCGGCAGGGAGGGCGTGATCGCCGCTTTGTTCGGAAATTGAGCGGTTCGCACCGCCAAAAGCTTGTTCGGGTGTTCACTGGGCGCCCGTGCAGCTAGGATGGCGGCCCTTGGACCTGCGGCAGAAACTCGCGCGGCTCACCCCTCCGCCAGCGGCACCACCCCTGCGGGTGGCGGACGCCCCGCCCGTGGCCTCGGAACGAGCACTGACCCTGGCCGATCTGCGCGCGAAGATCGCGGAGGTGATGGGCAAGGAGTTTCCGGAGCCGCGCCGCGCGGAGCCGAGCGACACGCTGCTGCCCTTCGCACGCGAGCTGCGTGAGCGCGGGACGCTGTACCGAAGGCTCGAGCCGCTGCGCGCCTCGCACCACGTGGGGCGCATGCCCGTGGACTCGGCGGCGGCCGCGAGCAGCGAGCTCCTGGCGTTGCTCGCGCTCGATCCGAAGCTGTCCGGCTGCAACTTCGAGCGGGCGCTGTTCCTCGACACCGAGACGACGGGGCTCGGCGCCGGCGCCGGCGTCGTGGCCTTCCTGGTGGGCATGGCCTGGTTCGATCGCGAGCGAAAGCTCCACATCGAGCAGCTCTTGGTCCGAAAGCTCGTCGACGAGCCGGCCATGATCGACCGCCTGCGCGAGTGCATCGAGGCAGCCGAGGTGATCGTCACGTACAACGGCAAGACCTTCGATTTGCCGGTTTTGTCCGCGCGTTGCGTGATGAACCGCGCGCCGGCGCTGCCCGAACGGCCGCACCTCGACCTGTTGCACATCGCGCGGCGGCTGCACAAACAACGGCTCGGCCAGTGCCGGCTGATCTCGCTCGAGCGCTCGGTGCTCGGCTTCGAGCGCGGTCCCGACATCGAGGGCGCCGAGTGCGCCGCGCGCTACGGCCATTTTTTGCGCACCGGCGACGAAGCGGCGCTCGCGGGGGTGGTCGAGCACAACGCCTGGGACGTGGTCACGATGGCCGCGCTGGTCGGCCTCTACGGCGAGCCGATCGACCTCTTGCACCCCGAAGATCTGGTCGGCCTGGCGCGCACGCTGCGCCGCGCAGGCGCCCTCGAACGCGCCGAACAGGTCGCCGACACCGCGCTGTCACGAGGCGGTGGCTCGCTCGCGCGTCGCGCCCGCGTCGAGATCAGCAAGGCCAGAGGGGATCGCGCCCGCGCGCTGACGGATCTGGAAACGCTGGTGGACGAGCTCGACGACCCCGGTTTGCGGCTCGAGCTCGCGAAGCTTTACGAGCATTTCGTCAAGACGCCGCTGCGAGCGCTCGAGCTGGTCGAGCGCGGCACGGGAGAGACGGAAGCGGCGAGCCAGCGACGGCGTGCTCGGCTCGAAAAGAAGCTTCAAAAAGGCTGATTCAGAAGCGCCCGCGCGCGGACAGCCCCGCGAGCCCGGGCCCGAGCGCCGGCGCGAGCTCCACGTCGCGCTTCGCCACCGACGGCGAATCCGAGGTCATGTACAGCACCACGCCCGCGCCGAAGCACAGCGCCGCAGCGCCGAAGTTCAAGTAGCTCAGGGTGCGCGCGCGCTGCGCGTCGTCGACGAGCCCGTTGTGGCGGTCGACCTCGCTCAGCTGGCACGGCTCGACCTGGCACAAGCTCGCCGCCTTGTCGTTCTTCGACGTGAAATCGAGATAGAAAATCGTTCCGAGCAGGGCAAACCCCGCGCCGGCGCCGCCCGCGACGTAGGCGAGGGTTCTCCCGCTGCCGGCGCTCGACATCGA
Source organism: Polyangiaceae bacterium (assembly GCA_025937835.1). Classification (GTDB taxonomy): domain Bacteria; phylum Myxococcota_A; class Polyangia; order Polyangiales; family Polyangiaceae; genus PMG-095. The sequence continues at coordinate 125,946 of JAICQO010000007.1, read as the reverse complement.
GTCGCTCGACAAGCTGGCTGACGCGACCGCGCCAGACTCTTGCTCCGCCTCTTCGTCGTCTTGCGCGCGACGCTTCTTCCTTTTGCGCTTGGCGCGTCGCTCTTCGCCGGAACCGCCGCCAAGGCTCGGGATCTCGACCACCACCGGCTCGGCGCCGGAGACCTTCACTTCCTCGGTCCAGGTGCTCTTTCCCGGGGCGCTGGCTTCGATGGTGTGCTGGCCCGGATCGACGGGGACGGGCGTGCCCCACGCGCCTTCCCCGACCGGGTTTCCGTCGCGTTTGACGGCGATTCCGGCCTCGTCCGCGGGAACCCGGATCACGAGCTTCGAGAGCTGCGGCTCGAGCGCATCGGCGCGCTTGCGGGCGAGTCGCTCGCGATCCTGACGACCCGCGAGCTTCGCGCTCGATGCCACCTCGAGGTACTCGGCCCAGGCGCTGGCCGTCCTGCCGATGTGCTCCCAGCAATCCGCCAGGTTGAAGCGCGTGCCTTCGCCCGGGCGGAGCTTGAAGCTCTCTTCGAACTTGGGGCAAGCGTCGTCGTATTGGCCCTTCTTGGCGAGAGCGCGCGCTTCGTTGAACAGCGTCCGCGCCGTGGCCGCGTCGTTTTGCGCGAACGCGGCCCGGCTTTGAAGCACGAACGCGCTCGAGAGCGCCGCTGCAATCGCTGTCCTTTCAATCCATGTCATCGAACACCTCACGCCAGGTGGCGCCGTTCTGGCCGGCAGGTCTCGGGGCAGGGGATGCGGGTCGCGGCGGAGGGTTCTGGGCCCGCCTCGGTCGTCGCGGTGGAGGGCGCGGCCGCTCGAGACGCGGCTCTGGGGCCTCGACCTCGAGTGCGCTCAGCGGAAGGGTGGGCATGGGCGCGGGCGACGGAGCCTCGGCGGTGCTCGTCTCGGCCGGGGGAGGGAGGACCGCGACGGTTGGCTCGGGTTCGGGGCTCGTTTCGGGGATCGGCGGCGCGGCCGCGCTCGCCGGCGCGGCGGACGCGAGCGCGACGGGGTCGGGGGTAGAGCTCCGCACCACCAGCGTGACCACCGTGCCGACGAGCAGCACGAACCCCGCAGCAGCTCCGAGCACGATCCACAGGAGCGGGAACTTTGCCGCGGTCTGCAGGCTCGGGCGCGAGATCGCGACCCCGGAGCTCTGCCAGGCGTTCATCGTCACCGTCGGCTCGGAGAGATCCGGATCGTCGTCGGCCTCTGCCTGGCGTATCTCGCGCAGCGAGCGCGTGGTGGCCGCGACCGGGCGCGCAGCCTCGAGGCCGAAGGTCTTGGCGATCCGCTCGGAGGTGCCGCGGCCGGCGGGTGAGGCGAACGGTTCGAGCGCCTGGGCCAGCTCCGACACGTCGCGGAACCGCAGCTCCCGGTCCTTGTTGAGGCAACGGCGCACCACGGCCTCGAGCTCCGGCGGCGTGTCGGGACGCTCGCTCGTGAGCGGCGGCGGCAGCCCGACCGAAATCGCGACCAGCACGGCCGCGGCGCTGTCTCCGCGGAACGGCGGCGAGCCCACGAGCAGCTCGTGCAAGATGATCCCGAGCGACCAGATGTCCGTGCGGTGATCGACGTCGCGCGAGCTCGTCACCTGCTCGGGCGACATGTACAGCGGCGAGCCCATCACCGCCGTGGCCGAGGTGATCGCCCCGAAGCTCGAATCGGGGGTGTGCTGCATCTTCGAGATCCCGAAGTCGAGCACCTTGACCAGCGGCGAACCGTCGGGCCGTTGGGTCAAGAACAGGTTCGAGGGCTTGAGATCGCGGTGGACGATGCCGAGCGTGGTGTGCGCCTCGGACAGGGCCTCGCAGACCTGCAGCACGTAGTCGACGGCTTCGGTGACGGGCAGCCGGCCGCGCGTGTCGAGCAGCTTCCCGAGGTCGAGCCCCTCGAGGTACTCCATCACGATGAACGGCGCGCCCGAGGCGAACGTGCCCACGTCGATCACGCGGGCCACGTGCTCGCCGCGGAATTGCACGGCCGCGCGCGCCTCGCGCAAGAAGCGGTCGATCCCTCCCTCCGCCGACAGCGCGTCGGAGACCAAAAACTTCACCGCGACCCGGCGCGCGAGCTGCAGGTGAGTGGCGAGCACCACCACGCCCATGCCGCCCTGCCCGAGCACGCGCTCCACGCGGTACTTGCCGGCCAGGACCTCGCCCGGTGAAAGTTGCGGTTCCATCACGGGCATTCGCGCCGGAGGAGCTCCTCCGCCTTTCGCTGAAGCAGGCGGGACGGCACACCGCATTGCACTCGTTGCCCGGAGCCGACGCGCCGCGGCCGCCGAACCCGCTCACCCAGCATGGAGGGCTGGCCCGCGGTTCGGCCCGCGAACTCTGCGTTGTCCGAACACGCGCCCTCCGGCGCGGACGGCCCGCCTCTCGTCTCTCGAGCGATCATCGGCTTCCCACGAACTCGACTCGCGACGCCCTTCCTTCGAGCGTCTCGGTGAAACTAGCCAAATCGCGTCCGCCGCTCTTGTACGTTCGTGCAGGATAATCGCGCGCCCGCTGCTGCTCTGCGCCCGCCGTTGCGACGGATCCGCGACGAATTCGAGAAGTCGGGCGCAAAAGGAGGTATTAGCAAGGCCGAGTAAGAGTCATGGCCTACGAGCACCGAAGCATCGAACCGCGCTGGCAGAAGTACTGGGAAGAGAACGCGACGTTCCGCGCAGTCCGTCGCAGCGGTCACCCGAAGCTCTACGTGCTCGACATGTTCCCGTATCCGTCCGGATCGGGCCTGCACGTCGGGCACCCCGAGGGCTATACGGCGACGGACATCCTGGCGCGCTACAAGCGCATGCGCGGCTTCGACGTGCTGCACCCGATGGGCTGGGATGCGTTCGGGCTGCCCGCCGAACAGCACGCGATTGCGACCGGCAAGCACCCGCGCATCACCACGGCCGAGAACATCACCGTCTTCCGGCGACAGCTGAAAGCCTTGGGTTTTGCCTACGATTGGTCGCGCGAGATCGACACGACCGACCCCGGCTACGTGCGCTGGACGCAGTGGATCTTCCTCAAGCTGTTCGAGCGCGGCCTCGCGTTCCAGTCGGAGGTCCCGGTCAACTGGTGCCCCGCGCTCGGCACGGTGCTGGCGAACGAAGAGGTGATCGACGGGCGAAGCGAGCGCGGCGATCACCCGGTCGTGCGCATGCCGCTCCGCCAGTGGCAGCTCCGGATCACGCAGTACGCCGAGCGGCTGGCCTCGGAGCTCGAGCCGCTGGATTGGCCGGAAACTCGCGAAAAGCAGCGCGATTGGATCGGCCGTAGCGAAGGCGCCGAGGTCGACTTTCCGCTCGTCGATCGCGACGAATCGCTGACCGTGTTCACGACCCGCCCGGACACGCTGTACGGCGCGACGTACATGGTGATCGCGCCCGATCACAAGCTGACGCAGAGCCTGGCGACGCCCGAGCATCAGGCCGCGGTCGCGCGCTACGTCGAGGAGACGGCGCGCAAGAGCGACCTCGAGCGCACCGCGCTGAACCGCAGCAAGACCGGCGTCTTCACCGGCGCCTACGCCAAAAATCCCCTGACCGGCGGCGCGATCCCGATCTACACGGCCGACTACGTGCTCGGCGCCTACGGCACGGGCGCGATCATGGCCGTGCCCGCCCACGACGAGCGGGATTTCGAGTTCGCGCGCGCATTCGGCCTGCCGATCGTGGAGGTGGTGAGCCCGGACGGCAAGCCGCACGACGCGCTGGAAAAAGCCTTCACCGAAGACGGCATCGCCGTGCGCTCGGGCCCCTACGACGGGCAACGCACCGCCGAGATGAAGTCGAACGTGATCCGCGATCTCGAAGCTCAGAAAATCGGCCGCCGCCGCGTCAACTTCAAGCTGCGCGACTGGGTGTTCTCGCGGCAACGCTACTGGGGTGAGCCGATCCCGATCTACTTCCCGGTCTCCACCGCGGGCGATCCGCGCCGCGGAGACGCCTTCGAGATCGACTACAGCCAGCCGATCGCGGTCGCCGAATCCGAGCTGCCGCTGCGGCTGCCCGAGCTCGACGACTACCAGCCGGGTGACGTGCAGGGCCCGCTCGCCAAGGCGCTCGACTGGCGCTTCTTCCAGAAGGACGGCCGCTGGTACGCGCGCGAGACCAACACCATGCCGCAGTGGGCGGGCTCCTGCTGGTACTACCTGCGGTTTCTGGATCCCCGCAACGATCAGGCGATTTTCGACCAGAAGGCCTACGCGGACTGGATGCCCGTCGATCTGTACGTCGGCGGCTCCGAGCACGCTGTCTTGCACCTGATGTACGCGCGCTTCTGGCACAAGGTGCTGTTCGACGTCGGCGTCGTCAGCCACCCGGAGCCGTTCCAGAAGCTCGTGCACCAGGGGATGGTGCTCGGCATGGCGTACCGCTGGTACGCGGTGCTCGGACCCGAGGGTCAGCTCGTGAGGGCGCTGGACGGCGACAGCAAGGCCGTCGTTCCGAACGAGGACAACGCGGGCCCGCGCTTCCTTTCGATGCCCGAGAAGCTACCGGTGGAAGAGCGCTGGGTGCTCGAAGCGGACGTCGAGTTCAAGGACAACCGCCCCGTGCACCGCGACCACGGCGTGCGGCTCGTGCCGGTCGCGGAGAAGATGAGCAAGTCGCGCGGCAACGTGGTGAACCCCGACACCGTCGTGAACGAGCTCGGCGCGGACAGCTTGCGCCTGTACGAGATGTTCATGGGCCCGCTCGAGCAGACCAAGCCCTGGCAGACCGCGGGCATCCAGGGCGTTCGTCGCTTCCTGGATCGGGTCCACGCGATCGGTCAGCGCCCGCTGGGCTCGGACGCTCCGGCCCTGGAGACGGCCCAGCTCGTGGACCGGACCGTGAAGAAGGTGGGCGAGGACATCGAGGGGCTGCGCTTCAACACGGCCATCAGCGCCATGATGATCCTCACCAACCACCTGAACGGGCTCGAAGCGGTGCCGAAGGCGTCGTTCGAAAAACTGGTCTTGATCCTGTCGCCGTTTGCCCCGCACCTGTGTGAGGAGCTCTGGAGCCAGCTCGGGCACGCGCCGTCGATCGCGAACCAGCCCTTCCCGAGCTTCGACCCCGCGCTGATCGAGGACGACACCGTTGAGATCGCCGTCCAGGTGAACGGCAAGGTGAGGGGCCGCGTCCAGCTCGCCCGCACCGCGACCGAAGCCGACGCGCGCGCCGCGGCCACGGCCGACGAGAACGTGCAGAAGTTCCTCGCGGGTAAGACCGAGAAGAAGCTGATCTACGTCTCCGGCCGCGTCCTGAACTTCATCGTCGCCTGAGCGGGGCCTGCATCGCTCCAGAGTTCGTCTGAGTCACCCCCATGGGGTGACTCAGACGAAGCCAGGACCACTGCGCGCCGGCCCCCTGTCCAAGCGTCACGTCTGAACGCCCGGTCGGATGTGGAAAGAGTGTTGTTTCCCGTGAAACGAAGGGCCAAGTTTTCGGCGACGATTTTTTGAGACGGCGACGTCAATCGTCGTCGCAGCGAGCTGGACAGGGGCAAGGGCGGGGAGAGCGTTCGGGCGGAGGCGTGCGTTGGTTGGGTGGGATGGGAGGGAAGGCGCAGCTGCGTCGCGCTTCACGTGAAGCGAAGCATTCCGCCTCCGCCTCCGCCTCCGGCCTTCGCCTCCTGCATGCATTCCATTCGCCACTCAGGGCCTTAGCCTAGCCCAAGCCCCTCTCACTCCCCCAGCCACGCCTTCACGTGAAAGACTTCGCGGGGAACGCAAGGCGGGCCACGGGGACGGGCACACAGCTAGTCCCCATCCCGGTCCATTTCCTCAGCAGCGCGCGTTCAGGGCTGCTGGCCTGTCCTTGAACGGCCGCTCAGTCCAACGCGGCGTCGCTGACTAGAGCCCCAGCACCTTCCGAAAGCGCTTGGCGTCGGAGAACATGTCCACGTTCGTGAACACGTAGGTCGCGTCCTGGGTCAGGCCGCCGCGGGCGATGTCGGCCAGCTTTTCGATCGCGGGATCTTCGTAACGGGACTTGTGGCCGGCGGGGCCGGGGAGTCGGTAGTAAGCGCGCTGGCGCTTCGAGAGGCCCTGCTGCAGCGGGTCGCGCGCGGCGAGCGTGTCCGTCTCTTCGGCGAGGTCGTCGGCTTCGTCCGCTTTCCAGGCCGGGCCGGTCTCGAACACGATGCCGTCGAACAGCTTGCGGACGCTCTTCAGGAAGTCGCGCAGGGCCGTGCGATTGGCGCGGGTGTTCGGAAAATCTGGCGGGGCGACGAACACGGCCGTGCGCGCCGACAGCTCCGAGGCGACGTCGGTGAGCGTGCGGAGCGCCGTCTCGACGACCTTGCCGTCCCGGAAGCCCTCCTGCGCGATCTCTCGGGGGCCGAGCAGCGCGAAATCGAAGCCTTTCGGCGCTTCGCGGCGCCAGCGGCGCAGCGTGCCGGGGCCGGGGATCGCGAGCTGAGTCTCCTGAACCTCGACGAACAGGTACTCTTTGAAATAGCGTGTCGCGGGAACCGCAAAACCCGCGCATCCGACGACCAGCATGGCGGGCCGAACCTAACACACCGAAGCCGGCCGCGCCTTCCCGGGGGCCGCATCGGGCGCGTTTATCCGGCGCCGAAGCTGCTTTCGGCGCCGGATTTGTTTGAGGCGTCTCGCAATTCGTCGAGTCCGGACCACGCGCCGGTCGGGCTCGATCCGGGGCGCCTACAGGGCCAGGCACTCCTCGTAACAGCTGTCGGCCAGGCAATGCGTCAGGCTCGCGGTGTCGAGCGTCCTGACGTCGGCGCACGTCATGCAGCTGCCAACGCAGTCGTCGATGTCGTCCTGCGTCGGGATGTCGCCAATATCGAGCAGGCACTGCGACGCACACTCGAACTCGGAAAGGGAGTCGTCCGTGATGCCGTAGCCGCAGCGGTTTTGGACCGGGTCGTCGGCGTAACACGACTTGATCTCGGCGCAGCAGTTGCTGCTGAGGCACATCGAACAGGCGTCGCTGTCGTCGAACTCGCACGTGTCGGCCGGCTCGAACTCGTCGACGTCGCAGGCGTTGATGGTGCCGCCCGTCGCGGCTCCGCCGGTGCTGGCTCCGCCGGTGCTGGTGCCGCCCGTGGCGCCCCCGGTTCCCGTGCCGCCGGTGGCGCGACCGCCGGTCGAAGCGCCGCCGGTGGGCCGCCGGCCGCCGGTGCTCTCGTCACCGCCTTCGCCGCCCTCGCCGTTCTCGTCGTCGCCATCATCGCTCGTGATCACGCACGCGGATGCCATCAGGCCACCGATCACACCAACCGAAACCAGACGCAGCCAAGCTTTCATGGTCGTTCTCCCTGCCTAAGACGCTCGTGGAAGGATCTGTCCGTTCCCCGTGCCCGCTTTGATCTCACACTTTCCCGCGCAGTTCCAGCTGACGACGGAAGATCGAGGCACGGCTGGTAGCCGGGCATGCGCTTCCGCTGGCAAGAAACACAGGAGTTGGGGCATTCGGCGACGGCCGGCTCAGTCGCCGGAGTCCACGTGTTCTACGGAGCGCGCCGCTTCGTTATTCGTTTGACCGACGTTACAGCCAGGTCGGAACGGCTCCCTCAGCCGATCGCCTTCTTCACCTTGGCGACGACGTCGTCGATCTTGAACGGCTTGTGAATGTAGTGACGGGCGCCGTGCTTGATGCCCTCGATGATGTCGGCGGGCGAGGTCTTCGCGGTCAGGAAGATGATCGGTACGCTCTTCAGTCCGGGCAGCGAGCGAACGCCGGTTGCAACCCGGAACCCATCCATGCCCGGCATCATGACGTCGAGCAGCAACAAATCGGGCGGCGGGCCCTCCTGCGCGAGCTGCAACGCTTGCGTGCCCGTATCGGCGCAGACGACGTCGTACGAACGACTGAGCACGCGTGAGAGCAGCGCGGAGATCGCGGTGTCATCCTCGGCGATGAGAATGCGTTTCCGACGCTCTTCCTGACTGCCTGCCGCGCTCACGAGAGTCTTCCATGTTTAGCACGAGATTCCCCGTTGCCGAGCCGGAGCTCTGGGGCCATAGTCCCCGCACATGCCCAAGGTCCTCCATATCGAGGATGACCCGGCGAACCGGCTTCTCGTGCGCAAGCTGCTCGGGCCCGCTGGGTTCGATGTAGTGGACGCAGTCGACGGGTTGGACGGCGTCCGTAAGGCTTTTGTCGAGCATCCTGACCTGGTTCTCGTCGATCTCGCCATTCCGGGTCTGGACGGATACGAGGTGACGCTGCGGCTGCGCAGCGAGCCGAGCCTACATGGTGTGCCGATCGTCGCCATCACCGCTGAGGGAAATCGCGAGGCGAGCCTGGCGGTGGGGTGCGACGGCTATCTGCAGAAGCCGATCGACGCGCGTTCCTTCGCGGACACCGTGCGCGGCTATCTGCAGGGACGGCGCGAGAGCCCGTCGGAGGCCACGAGCCAAACTCTGCTGCTGCAGAGCCAGCGCATCGTCTCTCATCTGGAGGAGAAGATCGCGGAGCTCTCCGGTGCCAACCGGCGCCTCGTCGAGCTCGACCAGGCGAAGAAGGAGTTTTACCGGAACATCTCGCACGAGCTCGCGACGCCGATGACGCCGATCGTCGGCTACCTGAAGCTCTTGATCGACGGCGAGCTCGGCGATCTGACGACTCCTCAGAGCAAGGCGCTGCGCGCGATGGACGACTGCGTGCAGCGCCTGCGGCGGCTGATCGATAACCTGCTCGACGTCACGGCGCTCGAGACCGGGCGCATGCGCTTCGCGCCGCGCGAGTACGATCTGGGGGACGTGGTGCGCGCCTCGATCGGCCGTCAGCCGGCCTTCGACGCCGGCAAGCTGCGCCTCGTTGCCGATCTGCCGAAGCGCGGCACGCTCACCGGCATGGGCGACGTGGATCGCATCGGCCGCGCGCTCGACCAGCTGTTCGACAACGCCGCGAAGTTCGTCCCGCCCGGCGGCGCGGTCGGTGTGCGCGCGCGGCGGCTGCAGTCCGGGCACTTCGAGATCTGCATCGCCGATACCGGCCCCGGCGTCCTGCAAGAGAAGGCGCAGCGGCTGTTCGAGCCGTTCTACCAGGTCGACGGCTCGCCCACGCGCCAGCACGGCGGCACGGGCATCGGCCTCGCCATCAGCCGCGGGGTGGCTCGCGGCCACAGCGGCGACGTGCGCCTGGTTTCGCCGGCCAACGAGGAGATCCTCGGCGAGCGCTTCAACGGCGCCGCGGTCTACCTCGTGCTCGCCGAGATACCGGAGCCGCCGGAGTCCACGCGGCCTCGCGGCATGGCTCTGGCCTGAGACGCGGCCGTGGCGGCGAGTCCGAGCACCGCCGCGGGCGGCCTGTATTGCGATTGGAACGCGACGACTCCGCCGCATCCGTCGGTGCTGGCGGCCATGCTCGAGACCGCGGAAACGGCCTGGGGTAACCCCTCGAGCGTGCACGCTGCCGGGCGCCGCGCGCGGCAAATCGTCGATGCGCTGCGCGAGGAGCTGGCCGGCCTGCTCGGGGCCGAGCCCCGCGACGTGGTGCTGACTTCGGGCGGTACCGAGGCGAACAACCTCGCGCTGTCGTCGGCGCCCGGCTTGCTCACGAGCCGCCTGGAGCACCCTTCGGTGGTGCGCGTCGCCGAAGCGCTCGAGCGCCGCGGCGTGCCGGTGCAGTGGCTCCCGGTCGCACCGGACGGCCGCCTCGATCCGTCCTGGCTCGGGAGCGCAGCGGGGCTGCCGGCCGGCTCCTGGCTATCGGTGCAGGCCGTCAACCACGAGACGGGGGTGATCCAGCCGATCGCCGCGCTCATCGAGCGGGCTCGCGGGCTCGGGCTCAAGGTCCACGTCGACGCCGTGCAGGCCTTCGGCAAGGGCGAGCCGGCTGCGTTTTCGACGGCGGACCGGCTGAGCGTTGCCGCGCACAAGCTGCGTGGCCCGAAAGGCATCGGCGCGCTGGTCTTCCGCGGCGCCCCGCCGTCACCCGTGTTGCTCGGGGGCGCGCAGGAGCGCGGGCTGCGACCCGGAACCGTCGACCCGGTGCTGGCCTCCGGGTTTCGCGCGGCGCTCGCCCTCTGCCCCTCGGCCCCCGAGCGCTGGCGGGCGGTCCGACCGGTCCGCGACGCGCTCGAGCGCGCGCTGCGACCATTCGCCCAAGTGAACGGCGAGGGCGAGCGGATGGACCACGTCAGCAACCTCTCGTTCCGCGGCGTGCGCGGTGACGAGCTCGTCGCCGCGCTCGACCTGCGCGGCGTGCAGGTGTCGAGCGGCAGCGCCTGCAGCGCCGGAACGCCCGAGCCCTCGCCCGTGATCTCGGCCATGCACGGCAAGGCACGCGCGCTCGAAGCCGTGCGGGTGAGCCTCGGAGAAGACGCGACGCCCGAGTTCGGCGAACGGCTTCTAGACGCCTTCTTGCGCGCGCTCGGCGTGCGCCCGCGCTGACGCCTCGCCCAACGCTTCACTCCCGAGGGAAGAGCTCCGTCGCGGCCTGCGAGGTGCGACCCAACCCGTGAAAAACGCCGGGCAATTCGGAGAGCGCATCGGGCGCGGCGGCTGATCCATTGAATGGAACCAAATCCACCTTTGGCTGAGCGCGCGTCCAGTGGTTCGTCACGCTCCAGAATTTGGATAAAAGATCTAGAGCTATTCCGCCGGAATTACTTCGGAAACTCGCGTCGCCTCATACAGGGCAAGCGCCGCGGCGACCGAAGCGTTCAAGGACTCGACCGGGCCGGGCGCGGCGATGTGCGCGAGCACCGAGCAGGCGCGACGGACGGCTGGAGTCATCCCGCTGTGCTCGCTGCCGATCACGAGCAGCAACGGGCGGGGCAGCGGCATCGCGCTCAGAGCCTGAGGCGCCGAAGCGTCGAGCCCGACGACGGTGACGCCAGCCTCGACGGCTTCCCCGAGCGCCCGCGGCAGCGACGGCACTCGACACAGGGTCGCAAACTCCAGCGCGCCGGCCGCTGCGCGCTGGGTGGCCGGGCTGAGCGGAGCCGAAGCGTGTTCCCCCCAGACCAGCGCGCTGCCGCCGAGGCCGACCAGGCTGCGGATCACCGCGCCGAAGTTGTGCGGGTCCTGGATCCGGTCGAGCGCGACGCCGAGCAGCCGGGGATCGGTCCGTAGCGCGTCGAAGGGGACGAGCTCGAGCGCTGGAGCGAAGGCCGCGACACCCTGGTGCTGCACGCCCGCCGAAAGCCGATCGAGCAGCGAGCGGCCGACCACGTCTACCCGGGGGACGCCCTGGTCGCGGGCGAAACGCGCCACGGCGTCGAGCCGCCCGCCGTCGGAAGACTCGAGCAGCACCGCTCCGAGCTGGGCGCCGCGCGCGCGGATAGCCGCTCGCACCGCCTGGATCCCGAGCACCAGCCGTGGCGTTCCAGCCGGCAGCTCGGGGGCCGGTGCGCGCTCGGGGCGTCGGTCGAGCTCACGCCCGCGCGTTCGGGTCATGTAATCAGAGACAGTTGCAGAGCGGATCGCCGGGCGGGCAGTTGCAGGGGGCGGCCGCGGGGCGAGGCTTGCTGCCGCCACCGCTCGATCGCGCCGCGCCGCCCGAGGGAGCCCGGGTGCGCGCGGCTTCGGTCTCTTTCTTGGCGGAGGCGAGCTCGGACTCGAGCTTGGCGCGCGTCGCCTCGTCCTTGGCGCTTTCGAGCGCGCGCTTCAGCTCTTCTTCCTTCTTCTGCTTCTCCTCGATCTCGGCGCGGACTTGCGCGAGCTCGGCAGCAGACTTTTGCTGCTCCGCGAGCAGCGCGGCGCGCTCGCGCTCGGCCTTCTCGTTCGACTTGGAGACGAGCATGAACACGCCGATGGCGGCGGCGACCACCACCACGCCGCCGATGCCGACGATCATGGTCAGGCGCTTCTTGGTCTGGTCGGTGCGCAGCGCGACGAGCTGCTGCTCGTGTGACTGCTGTGCGGCCATGGCCTCCATCCGCGCGCGGTGCTCGGCCTCGGCCTTGGCTTTCTCGATCTCGCCGTGACGAATCGCTTCGAGACGGGCGGCTTCTTCCTTGCGGCGGAGCTCCTCGGCGCGGCGGCGCTCTTCTTCTTCGCGGAGGCGCGCTTCTTCTGCCTCGCGCTGCGCCCGTTCGGCGGCAGCTCGCGCTTCCGCCTCTTCGCGGATGCGGCGTTCGCGGTCAGCCTCTTCTTCTTTGATGCGATTCTCCTCGAGATTCATCAGCTCGCGGAGAGAGAAGAGAACCGAGCTTTCCTTCTGTTCGGCCATTTTTGGGGTTCCTGAGGGGGAGGCGTGGACAGACGCGCCGCGCTTCACGCGGGTACCATTCGCGGATTGTGGGAGTCAAGACGAGTTGGCTGGCACTCGGGCGGGAAGGTCGACACGCGGATTGGAGCGACGCTTGGATCGGCTAGTGGGCCAGGTGATGCTGCGCGTGGCCGAACGCAATGACGACAGGTTATGGTGCGCCATGTCGATCGACGTTTGTGCACACATCACGGGGACAGTGTGGAAGGTGGAAGTCGAGGTGGGCGATCGTGTCGAGTCCGAGCAGGTGCTCGTGATTCTCGAATCGATGAAAATGGAAATGCCGGTGGAAGCCCCCGAGGGCGGAACCGTGAGCGCTATTTTGGTGAAACCTGGAGCCGCGGTCGAGGAGGGAGAAGTACTTCTTCGACTCGAGCCGGCCTGAGCACCCGTTAGCTGCCGATCCCACACGCGCCCACAAAAAGTGGTGATCACCAGAAACCTCCCTGATTTCAGGTTGAGCGGCGCTTGACGCACAGGGTGGATCACGTAGCGTTTCGGGGCATGGGAAAATTGGCGCTCGGGACGGCGCTACTTCTCGCGACGGCGGCCTGTGGCGGCCCGCAGGAGCAAGGTAGCCAGGGCGCGACCTGCTTTCGAGACGACGAGTGCGCGTTCGGGCTGGTCTGCGCGGCCGTCGGCAGCGGGGAGCGCACCTGCACCGGCAACGTGACCGAGCTCGTCTCGACCTACATGCCGGAGATGCCTGCCGCCGAGCCCAGCGGTGGAGCGGCTGCCGGCGGCGCAGCCAACGGCGGCACGACCGCAGGCGGCGGCGACGCGGGTGGTGTCGTCGGAGCCGGCGGCACCGAGCCCGCCGCGGGCGGTAGCTCCCCGAGCGGCGGCACCCCGAGCAGTGCGGGAGCGTCCAGCGCGGGCGCACCGAGTAGCACCGGTGGTAGCGGCTCCTCGGAGGAACCGGCGGGAGGCGCCCCGGCCGAGGCTGGCGCGAGCGGTTGATCCGCGCGCTACTGGCGCCAGAAGAACTTCCAGGGGTTGTGTTTGAGGTCGCGCAGTAGTTCCTGAAGGTCGTCGTAGACGGCCTCGTCCATGGCCAGAGCGCCGAGCGTGCCCTTGCCCTGCCGGACCTGGCTGACGACGGCTTTGGCGTCGTTTGCAGCGGATTTCGCGACGCCCGCGGCGTCGGCCACGTCCTTGGTGATCGCCTTGTAGCGCTCGATTTGGCCTTCGCTCGCGAGCGCCGCCGTCAAGCGCTGCGCATCGGTCACGAATTTGCGGCTGTCTTCGAGCAGCGGCGGGAGCGTCTGACTCGTGGACTGCGCCGTGCGCTCGATGTCGTTCAGGATCCGCTGCACTTGCGGGCCGTCCACGTAGCGTTCGCGGGCCGCCTTCAACGTGTCGCGCGTCTCCCCGCCGAGCGCCGACAGGTCGTCGATCATGCCGTTCAGCTTGGGCTCGTTGCGCTCGAAGAAATTGCCGCTCGCGCGCAGCGTTCGGTGCAGGCCGTCGAAGGTCTCCTGGATCTTCTGCTCGTTGTTGGTGATCCCCACGTACGCGCGGTGAAGGAGCTCGTAGCTCTCGGCCAGCAGCAGATCGAGCCGGGGAGGGCTGATGCCCTGGACCACGGCGCCGTCAGCGAGCGGAGGCCGGTCGGGCGGCCCCGGCTCGATCGCCAGGAACATCTCGCCGAGCACGCCCTGGCTCGTGACGAACCAGCGAGAATCCTGGCGGATCGCGTCGCTGTAGCGCTTTTCGATCTCGGCCACCGCGCGGATCACCGGCTCGGGCTTGCCCGTCGCCGGATCGAGCTTGCCGCCGCGGAACTCGATCGCGGAGACGCGCCCGACCTTGACCCCCGAGATACGCACGGGTGCGCCCGTTTGCAGGCCGCCCGGGTTCTGAAAGCTCACGTTGACCGTCATGGCCGGCTCGAAGCTGAGCCCGCCCATCACCACCACGAACGCGCCGAGCAACCCGAGCGCCACCAGGATCAACGCCCCGACTTTGACCTCGATGGAGCGCTGGCTCATGTCTCGAAAGGACCCTGGGCTTCGCCGCGGACGAACTGGCGGACCACGGCGTCGGTGCTCTGGCGAAAGTCTTCCGGGCTCCCGATCAACCGCACCTTACCCTTGTACAGCATCACGATTCGGTGCGCGATCGTGAAAATCGACGTCAAATCGTGGGACACGACGAGGCTCGTGACACGGGCCTTCTCGGAGAGCTCGGCGATCAGCCGGTCCACGCGGCGCGCGTTGACGGGGTCGAGGCCGGTGGTGGGCTCGTCGAACAGGATCACCTCGGGCTCGAGCGAAAGGGCGCGGGCGATCGCCACGCGCTTGCGCAGGCCGTCCCCGAGCTCGCCGGGGTAACGCTCGGCGAAGGCTTCGACGTGGACCCGCGCGAGCAGCGCTCGGGCCTCCGACAGCGCTTGCCTCTGGTCGAGCCGGCGGTGCTTGGCGAGCGGCAGCGCCACGTTTTCGACGCAGGTCATGGCGTCGAACAAGGTGGCGTGCTGGAAGACCATCGCGCAGCGCTTGCGGATCCGCGCGAAGTCGCGCTCTTCGAAGTCGGTCACGTCCTCGCCGTCGACCAGGATCCGGCCCCTGTCCGGGCGAATGAAGCCGACGACTTGTTTGATGAGCACGCTCTTGCCCACCCCCGAGGCGCCGATCACGAACAAGATCTCGCCGCGCTCGGCCTCGAAGCTCACGTCGTCGAGGATCCGCCGCTCGCCGAACGCCTTCGAAATACCGCGAAACGCGATCACTCGGAGCCGTCCCCGAACGCCACCCAGAACGCGCCGCTGATCAGAAAATCGAGCGCGATCACGGCCAGCGACGAGCGCACGACGGCATGCGTGGTCGCGGTTCCGACGCCCTCCGAGCCGCGCGTCGCGGCGAACCCGGCCTGGGCGCTGATCAACGGGATGGCTGCGCCGTAGGCGATGCACTTGGTGAGGCCCGTCGCGACGTCGACCGCATCGACGAGCGCGAAATTCACGAAGGTGCGGGGGTTGATGCCGAAGAACAGCTGAGCCCCGAACATGCCGGTCGCGTAGGCCGCGCTGCTCGAGATCACGGTCAGCACCAGCACCATCACGACTGACGCCAAAAACCGCGGTTTTACCAGATAATCGACGGGGTCGGCCGCGCACAGCCGGAGCGCGTCGAGCTGCTCGGTCACCGCCATCGAGCCGAGCTCGGCGGCGATGCCGGCGCCGACACGCGTCGCCAGCATCAGCGCGCAAATCGAGGCGCCCAGATCGCGCACCAGGACCTCGAGGAACGTAGCTCCGAGCTGCGACAGATCAGGCACCACGCGCTTGGTCTGTAACCCTCCCTGGTAAACCAGGATCATCCCGATGAAGCCCATCACGATGCACACGAAGACCAGCGAGCGGTTGCCGATCTCGTACATCTGCCGCACCACCGCTCCCGGCTCGCGCCGCCCGCGGACGGTGTAATAGAGCGAGCGCACGAACAGGCCGTAGGTGTCGCGCGCGGCCAAAATCGAGGCGATCGCGGCCTCGCCGAGCCGGCCGAGCTCTGCGCGCCGGGGCGGGGGAGGCAGGCTCGGCTCGTGCTCGAGCGGCTCGTCGGGGCCGGGGTCCGTCATTGGATCACGAACGAGAGCAGGTAATCCGCGCCGAAGATGGCCGCGGCGCTGGTGACGACGGTGGCGTTCACGCTCCGGCCCACCCCCGGTGCTCCGCCCTGCGTGGTGATGCCGTGGTGGCAACTGGACAGCGCGATCAGCCCGCCGAACACCACGCTCTTGATCAGGCCGTGGGCCACGTCCGAAAACCCGAGCAAGCCGCTCGTGAGGCCGGAATAGAACAGTCCCGGCTCGACGCCGAGCAGCCACGAGCCGGCGTAGGCCGCGCCCACCAGCGCGAGCGCGTCCGCGACCACGGTGGCGAAGAAGGCCGACGCGATGATCGCCAGAAACCGCGGCAAGACCAGGTAACCGAAGGGGTCGATCGCGAGCGCGCGCAGACCGTCGATCTGCTCGGTGACCGCCATCGTGCCGAGCTCGGCGGTGTTGTTGGCGCCGACGCGGCCGGAGATCATCAGCGCCGTGAGCAGCGGGCCGATCTCGCGCAGCGTACCGAAGCCCGCGCCCCATCCGAGCAAGCCGTGCGCCCCGTAACGCTGCACGATCGGCGCGGCCTGGATCACCATGATGCCGCCGGTAAAGAGCGCCGTGGCGGCGACGACGGGCAGGCTCTGCCAGCCCATCTTGTAGAGCTGCCGGACGAGCTCGGTGCGGTCGAGCTGGCCGCGCCGGAGCGAGCTCAGCATCTGCCGGCCGAGCAGGGCGATCTGACCGACCAGGCCCACGACGGAAGCCGCGGCCCGGCCGAGCGCGGCGAGCGGTGCTCTGGTGGCGGCTTCCGGCACTGACCCGTGTGTCCCGCTCTCCGGCCGTCTTTTCAACTTTTTTGCGACCTTTGCTCGGAAAATCGGTGTAGGTTTCGCGCCCCTCGTGAGCAAAACCCTCGGCGTAGGCGTGATTGGCATCGGCCATGCGGGGGCTCGACACGCGCGCGCCTTGCAGAGCGGCGCCGTCGAAGGCGCGCGGCTGGCGGCGGTTTCCGACCTGGATCCCGCTCGCGTCGAAGGCCTCGACGCACCCCCGCTCTCGGCGGAGGAGCTGGTGGTCGCGCCGGGAGTCGAGGCGGTCGTGATCGCGACCCCGCATCTGTCGCACCTCGCCCTGGCCGAGCTCGCGCTGCGGTCAGGCCGGCACGTGCTGGTCGAGAAGCCGCTCGGGGTCGAGGCTGGCCGGTGTGACCTGACGTTGCAGGCTTACTCCGAGCTCGGGCCATTGCGGCCGCTGTTCGGCGTCGTGCATGACCACCGGGCCGACCCGCGTTTTCGCTGGATTGCTTCGTTGCTGCGGCGCGGTGAGCTCGGCCGCGTCGAGCGCGTGGTCTGGCAAGCCACGAACTTTTTCCGCACCGAGGCCTACTACGCCGAGAGCCCGTGGCGGGGCAGCTTCGCTCGCGAGGGCGGCGGGCTGCTCGTGAATCAGGCGCCGCACCTGTTCGACACGCTCTCCTGGCTGTTCGGCATGCCGCGGCGCGTGTTCGGCATCTGCCGATTCGGGCGCTTCCACGAGATCGAGGTGGAGGACGACATGACGGCGCATTTCGAGTTCGCGTCGGGCATGACTGCGCTGCTCGTGGCTTCGACGGGTGAGGCCCCCGGCAGCTCCCGGCTCGAAATCTCGGCCGACCGCGGCCAACTCGTGCTCGAGGGCGACACCGCGACCGTCCACCGCACCCGGGAGTCGGTGAGGGATTTCCGCCGCCGTGAGGCGAGCGGCCGGCCGCGAGCCGAGGTCGAGCGCGTGGTGTTCCCCCCGGAAGAGCGCACGACAGCGCCGGTGCTGGGGAATTTCGTCCAGGCGATCCGCGGGGAAGCGCGGCTGCTTGCCCCCGCGGATCAGGCTCGGAACGCCGTCGAGCTCGCGAATGCGGTGCTCTGGTCGAGCCTGCGCGAGGGGCCGATCGACTTGCCGCTCGACACTGAGGGTTTCCAGCGTGTGCAGAACGAGCTCCGGCAGGGCGGCCGGCGCGCCAAAAGCGGCTGAATTGCGGGAATAAGCGTTCGCTTGGCTTGCGGGCGCCGATCCCCCAACATCCTGCGTCCATGCTCTGGGAACTCGCGATCCTGTTCGGGCTCGTCATCGCGAATGGCGTGCTCGCAGGGGCGGAGATCGCGATCGTCGGATTCGACAAGATGCGACTCAAGCACTTGGTCGACCGCCGTGATCGGCGAGCGCGCGCCGTTTACGAGCTGCGCACCCATCCCGAGCGCTTCTTTGCGACCGTGCAAATCGGGATCACGGTGTTCGGAGCCACGGCGGGTGCCTTCGGCGGCGCGCGCTTCGCGAGTCATTTCGCGCCGATACTCGCCAAGGTGCCGTGGATCGGCGAGCACGCGCAGAGCGTCAGCTTGGTACTGATCGTGAGCGGTCTGTCGTTCCTGTCGTTGATCGCGGGCGAGCTCGTACCCAAGTCCCTCGCGCTGCGCCACGCCGAGGGTTACTCGCTGTTCATGGCGCGCCCGCTGATGGTGCTGTCGGCCGTGGCGCGCCCCCTGGTCTGGTTTTTGACGAGCTGCTCGAACGCCGTGCTCTGGCTGTTCGGCGATAAAACCACCTTTTCCGAGAGCCGGGTGTCCAAGGGCGAGCTCTATCAGCTGCTCGACGAGGCCGCGGAGGCGGGCTCGCTCGACGCGACCACGAGTGAGATGGCGGAGCGCGCGATCGAGTTCTCCGAGCTCACCGCGGTGGACGTGATGGTGCCGCGCACGCGCGTGGTCGCGATTCAGATCGACTCGACCGCCGAAGAGGTGAAAGAGATCACCCTCGAGCATGGATATTCGCGCTACCCGGTGTACCGCGAAGACCTCGACGACACTGCCGGCTACGTGCTCGTCAAGGACATGCTGGCGCTGGCCTGGAGCGGACAGCTCGTGGTCCTGCAGGATCTGATACGCCCTCCGTACTTCGTGACCGAGACGATGCCCGCTTCGGCGCTGCTCCAGAACATGCGCCAGAAGCGGATCCCGCTAGCGATCGTGGTCGACGAGCACGGCGGCACCTCGGGCATCGTCACGGTCGAGGATCTGGCCGAAGAGCTGCTCGGAGAGACCTTCAGCGAGACGGTCCGCCCGAGCGCTCAACCTCTAAAGGAGCTGTCGGACGGCTCGCTGGCAGCTCCCGGTGACACCACGATCCGCGACCTGAACCGCAAGGCAGATTTCGAGCTGCCGGACACGGGAGAGTGGTCGACCGTCGGCGGCTTCATCACCTCACTGGCCGGCCGAGTTCCCCGCGTCGGCGACTCCTTCACCGCGCCGAGCGGCGCGCGCCTGGAAGTGGAAGAAGCGACCGAGCGCCGGGTCGTCAAAGTTCGGATCTGGCCGCGCCCACCGGGCGATTCGATCCCGCCGCCCTTGGACGAGGATTAGGCACTTGCCCGATCACTGCACCAGGACGCTAAAAGTCGTGGCGAACGAGCGCTGCGCCGTGCGACGCGCGCAGCGTCACAGCGGCCCTTCGAGCCCCCCGTCGAGATACTGCCTCACCACTGGCTCCCTCGTAGCGCGCGCCTCGGCGTTGGTGCCGTCGAAGACGAGCTGGCCGTCGTGCAGCATGCCCACTCGGTCGGCCACGCTGAGCAGCCGATCGACGTCGCTCGAGACCATGATCGCGGTCGCCCCCGCGGCTTGGTGCTCGGCGCGCAAGAGCTCGAAGATGCGCTGGCTGGTCACGGGATCGAGGCCCGCGGCGGGCTCGTCGTAGAGCACGACGGGCGCCCCGGACACCGTGGCGCGCGCCAGCGCGACGCGTTTTTTCTGCCCGCCGGACAGCTCGGACGGCAAGCGCGCTTCGAGGCCTTCGAGCCCGACCCGCGAGAGCCGCTCGGCCACGCGGCGCTCGATCTCGCGCTCGGGCAGCTGGAACAGGCGGCGCAGCGGGAAGGCCACGTTCTCGCGCACGGTCAGAAAATCGAAGAGCGCGTTGTTCTGGAACACCATGCCGACGCCGCGGCGGTAATCGGCGAGCTCGATCTCGGTCAGCGCTTCGATCTCGCGCTCCGCGACGCGGATCCGCCCGCGATCGGGGCGCAAGAGCCCGCTCACGAGCTTCAAAATCAGGCTTTTTCCGGCTGCCGGCGGTCCGAGCAGCGCGTACAGGCAACCCTTCGGGACGACCAGGTCAACGCCGGCGAGCACCGGGCGATCGAAGCTCTTGTGGACGCCCTCGAGCTCAATCAACGCGGCTCTTCGACAGCGCGGCCTCGGCCCGGCGTAGCCGCGCCCACAAGGCGATCAGCCCCCCGAGCAGGCCGAGCGCCAAAAGCGCGACGGCCGCGACGATCCAGCGGAACGCGCCGGCCGAGCCGCGCGTCAGGCTGATCGGGCCGAGCTGCATCAGGCTCGACTCGGGCGAACCGGGCCAGGCGCTCGACACCTGCACCACGTTCACCTGCTCCGGAGCGAGGCCGGGCACGGCTCCGCCCACGAGCCGTTGCACCTCGGCGGAGGCGACGGGCGGCGCCGCGCCGCGGTAGCGGAGCAACACCGCCGCGGTCGGCTTGGGCGCGGATTCGTCGAGATCCAGCCGGTCCTCGGCCGGCACGCCGAGGTGCACGCGAGCCGACAACACGCCATCGATGCCGCGCAGCGAGCGCTCGAGATCGCCCGCGATGCCGGCGCTCCACTTCGCGTGCTCGGCGAGGCGGCTCGGCACGACCGACGACTCTCCGAGCGCCTCGAGCACGCCGGGGCTCGAGCGCGGCGGCAGGTTCTCGCGGGCGAGCAGGGCGATCGCCGTCGATGACTCCTGCCGTGAGACGCTGACCTGGAAGCGCCCTTCGCGCTCCGGGTCGCGCTCTTTCGTCGCGCCGACGCTGGCTCGCTCGAGCACGACCACCGCTTGATTGGCGTCCGCCTCGTCCAGGTTTTGCGCGATCGGCACGCTACACGCCGTGCTCGCCGCGCATATCCAAGCGGCGAGCCAGCGCGCACCCGAGCGCCGAGATCCTCCAGGTTCCGCGGCCACGGAACCCTCATATCACCGTTCGGCTCAGAATTGCGTGCGCGTGACGTCGAGCTTGGGATTGCTCGGGAAGCGCAGGCCGCGCACGGCGGCCGCGATGCACGACTGCGCGCGGCGATCGGGGGGCCGCGTGCTGACGGTCACACCGACCGCGCGCCCGTTCTGCACGGCCGCGCAGATATTGACGCCCATCGAGTCCGGCACGCCGCAGTGCCCGAAGTACGAGCCGCGATTCAGCACCGACGAGTACTGGCTGGCCGTGATGTCGGCCTGACCGCGGGGCCCGCCGACGTTCATTTCCTCGACGTACGCGGCCTGGGCGCCCTCGCAGCTCATGCCGCCGCCCAGGATCGGGATGCCGCCGCTCTTGCCAATTACCCGGCGGCCGCCGCCTTTTTTGAGCTTCGACGTGTCGAGCCCCGCGTCGACCTCGACGTTCTGAGCGCTCTCGCCCACGACCGCCACCTCGTCGTTCTTGCGGCCGAGATCAGTCAAGAACCAGATGCCCGCCGCGATCAACACGCTGCCGACGAGCAACAGCCCGATCAGCGCCTTGCCGCGGGTGCTGCGGTTTTCCTGGGCGACGACGCGGTGGATCGCGTCCTTCTCGGCCTTGATCTCGCGGTGCAGCTTGGCGTGCTCGGCGAACGGCGCGAACTCGTCCCAGTCGCGGATCGGACGTTCCTCGTTGCTGAGCGTGTCGCGCACGACGTCCGAATCGTGGAAGGTGTGGTTGGCGATCTGCTGCAGGAGCTCGACCGCGTTGAACGGGCCGTGATCCATGCCGTCCTTCACGACGACATAGCGAGGGCGGGGGTCGCTCTCGAGCCGCGCCTTGAGCGAGGCGAGCTCGCTCGTGGCGTCGGGCTTGCCGGCGCCGCGCTTGGAGCTCTGGACCGGGTTCTGCCGCACGCTCGGCAGCGGGCCCACCGGCTCGGGCGGCAGCATCGACATCGAAACGTCGACGTCGAAGCCGCCGTCGTGATCGAGGTGGGTCACATCTGCCGGGGGTGGCGGCGCCACCGAGCCGGGTGGGGCGAACTGATGCAGCGCCTGAGCGAGCGCCAGCAGATCGTCCGGGCGATGAGCCGGGTCTGCTACCAGAGCCTTCGACAGCACGACCTCGAGCGCGTGGGGCAAACCCGGCATCAGCTCGCTCGGCCGGCGCATGCCCGGCCCCACCGATTGCTCGGTGAGCAACTCGTAGAGAATGGCGCCGATCGCGAAGACGCTGGCGCGAGCACCGGTGGCTTTCCCCGAGCGCGCCTCGGGCGCGAGACACGCGCGGTCTCGCGGCAAGATCGGCGGATTTCTCGCGAGCTCCGGGCTCACGCGGAAGAAGCCGCTCGGGTCCTCCACCAGCGACGACGGGTGAATGAATAAGACCTGGCCGCTGCGTGAGAGCTCGGCGGCCTGAACGCACAGCGGCACGATGATGCCGACTGCTTGCTGGAGGTTCAGGCGGCCCCCACGGCCACGCAGCTCTTCCATGCGCGCGCGGAGTGAGCCGGCGTGCACGCTGGCGCCGACGGGGAGGGGGGTGGCGAGATGTTGCTGGGGAAGCGTCATCCGAGGGTGGCCGAGGATAGCAGGGATCGGCGAGCGATTTGCCAGCATTTCCAGCGAGGACAGAACTCCCACTCCTCCCGCGGATGTAGGGGGAATTGACGCCGATTCCGGCTCATCCTCTGGTAACTACACGCTTTTCCAGCAGCTCCCGTCGGATTCTCACAGCGCGGTCTCATCCGGACGGCGCAAGCCCTGCCAGGGATAACGGCGGGCGCGGTGCCCGCGGGCAACGAAGTCGATCAGCACGGGCGCGATGTTGTCCGGGATGTCGGCGTCCCACTCGCCGCCGTGCAGGTAGTCTTCGGGCCGCGCACCTGCGGCGAGCAGCGCGAACCCCGGGATGCTGTCGGTGGGGATGCCGAGCAACTCCAGCTCTTCCGCTCGCTCGGTCGCGTCGACGCGCACGAGCCGCACGCCCGCGAGCGCTTTTTGCAGACGGGCGTCGCGCAGCGCGAGCCCCACGCCGTTGCACGGTGAGCAATCTGGACCGACCACGAACACAATCGCCTGGCCGTTGCTGGCGCGCGCCTTGTCGAACTCGCGGGTCAGGGCGCGAGCGAGCGGTCCCGCGTCGGTGCCGAGATCGACCAGCGTGATACGTCCCACGGCCTGCTCGTGGCTCCGCGTGGCGAGCGTGGCTCGGGGGCTGGCGGCGCTCGGCGCAGGAGCCGGAGGGATGACGTAAGGAGGCGCCGGCAAGCTCGGCGGCGCTCTGCTCGAGGTCCACCCGCTCTTGGAGGCCGAGCCGTACATCATGGCCACCATCCCGCCGAAGAACACGACGAGTAGCGCGAGCTGGACGACGCCGAGGCCGATCGCGGCTTTGGCCAGACCGGCGCCGTCTTGCCGCGGCTCGGAACGCCGGATCTCGCCCAGAGCGAGCGCGCCCAGCACGATCGCGACGACGCCGCCCGTCCCGAACAGGCAGAAAAAGCTGAGCAGACCGATCCAGAAGGCCGCCAGCGCCGTCGAGTTGGTGCGTGCGCCGGGGTACGGAGCCATCTGTTCGAAACTATACGGCCGCGCGCGGTCCAAGGCGCAGCCGGGTCCTCAATCGAGGCGCGCCATCTGACGCAACGCGGTAGGAAGGCGACTGGCCGGCCGCGGGGCGTTTCGCGATAAAACTTCGGGCGATCTCGCTGGGTACGCATTGCGGGGCCCGGAGACCAAATGATAGCGTGACTGCAACATGGAAGCCCGGGAGATGGAAGCGCTGGTACAGCGCCTGGTCCAAAACCCACACGACCAGGATGCTGTCTTCACCGCCCATCAGGCAGGTCAAGCAGACCCGCGTTCGTATGCGATGTTGCTGGAAAAGGTTGGGACCGCCACGGGCGATCCGGCTTTCGCCAGTCACTGGTTGACGGAGGCCGCAAACGTGTGGTCGGCGGCGCTCGGTGATGCACACCGTGCCGCGCGCGCGCTGATGATCGCGATCGACCGTGACCCGACGCAGGCCACGGCCGCCGAGCGGCTCGCCGAGCTGTATCGCGAGAAGGGTGACATCAAGGCGCTCGTCGCCTTGCTCGAGAGGCGCGCCAAGGCGCTCGCCCCGCTCCTGGCTCGCGATCCGGGGCTGCGCCCGCAGATCGCGGCCATCCACGAGGAGCTCGGGCGGCTCTGGTCCGAGCCGCCGCTGTCGCAGCCGCGCAAGGCGATCGAGAATTACCGGCGCGCGCTCGATTTCGACCCCGCCAGCCAATTTTCGGTGTACTCGCTGCGCGAGGTCTACAAGGCCCAGGCGCAGTGGGCGGAAGCCCTGCCGCTATTCGAGGCGGAGCAGCGCCTGATCTCGGATCCCGAGCGCGCCGCGCAGCTCTACCAGGACGAGGCGGAGGTGCGCCGTAGTGCGGGCGATCTGCCCGGCGCGACCCAGGCCCTACGCAACGCCCGCGCGCACGACGGCGGTAGCGACGCGGCCCTGAAGCAACAGATCGCCGCGCTCGTTCTCGAGCGCTCGCAAGCGGGCGAAGCCCTGAGCGAAGAGGAAAAGGCCGAGGCGGCGCAGTTGTTCGTGGAGCTCGCCGAGGAGTACCCGGGGGAGCACGGCCTTTCGTACTCGCTGTGCGCGCTCGAGCTGTCGCCCGCCCTCGATCGCGCGATGCAGCTCGCGATTTACTACGGCGAACAGCTCGGCCGCGCCCTGGAAGCGGCGCCCAAGGCCGCCGGCTATTTGCGCGCGAACCCGAGCGGCCCGCTCGCAGCCGATGCCCGGCGCGTCGTGACGCAGGCGATGGAGCTCGGAGGCGACGACGCGCTGCTCGATGCGCTGCGCCCGCCGCCCGGCGCCGATATCTCCGAGCAGGTGGACAGCCTGATCGAGGTCGCCCAGGCGCTCGCGCGCAAGGGCAAGAAGGTCGAGGCCACGGCGCGCTTCCGCGAGGTGCTGAGCCTCGACCCCGACAACCTGGACGCGATCGGCTTCCTCGAGCCGCACTACCGCCAGACCCGGAAGCTGGTGGAGCTCCGGGACATGCTGCTCGCAGCGAGCAAGAGCGAGGACGTGGACCTCGAGCAGCGCAAGGATTGGCTGCGCGAGATCGCGACGCTCTGCGAGTCCCAGCTCAAGGATCCGGCGAGCGCCGTGTTCGCGCTCAAGGAAATCGTGCGCCTCGATCCGGAGGACGACGACTCGCGCACGCAGCTCAAGCGCTCGCTCGAAAAGACGGCGCAGTGGGACGTGCTGGCCGAGGTGCTGACCACCGAAGCCGAGCAGACCGAGGACGTCGAGGCCCGGATTTCCCTCGAAAAGTCGCTGGCCAAGCTGCACGAGCAGAAGCGAAAAGACCCGATCGCGACCGGCGAGACCTGGGCGCGGATCGCGACGCTCACTCCCGACGACGAGGAAGCGATCCTCACGGCGGTGCGCCACTTCGAACGCGGCGAGCGGCCCGAGCTCGCGGCGCGAGTGATCTCCGACAATCTGCAGTCGATCGGCAGCGACCGCACGCGCGCGTCGCTGCTCGAAAAGCTCGGCGAGCTGCGCCTGACCGTGGGTGAGACGCTCGCGGCGGGCGAAGCCTTCGCCGAGGGCGCCACGCTTTCGCGCTCGGCAAACCTCTGGGAATCCGCCGAAAAGGCTTTCGTCGCGGCCGAAGCGTTCGCTCAGGCAGCGTCGGCTGCCGACGAGCGCGCGCAGCTCGCGAGGTCGCCGGTGGAGCAGGCCGAGCTGTACGCGGCCGGCGCGGACTACCTGGTGCGCGCGGGCGACGAGGCTACGGCCGTGGTGCGGCTCGAGCAGGCGACCGATCTCGACCCCGAGAGCGACGCCCACGCTCAGAAGCTCGAGGCCTTCTACGAGAAGGCCGAGCGGCTCGGCGATCTGGCGAGCCTGCTGATCAAGCGCGCGAGCCAGCTGTCGGAGCGCTCGGCTCGCGTCGCACTGCGCCGCCGCGCCGCGGAGCTGCAAAACAAATCGCTCGGCGACATCGAGGCCGCGCGCGACACCATGAAGTCGATCCTCGAGGACGGGGACGACAAGGACGCGCTGGCCTGGCTCGCGGGCGACGCCGAAGCGGCGGAAGAGAACTCGGACGCGGTCGACTACTACGCGCGCCTGGTCAAGGTCGCGACCGACCCCGCCGAGAAGCTCGAATACGCCCTGAAAGAAGCCAAGCTCTTCGCCGAGGGGCTCGAGGATCGCGAGGGCGCGATCGATCGCTACCAGCGGATCCTCGATGACCTCGATCCGAAGCACATCGGCGCGTTGCAGGCGATCGCCGAGCTGAACGAGAAAGACGGCAACCTGCGCGAGACGGCGGCCGCGCTCGAGAAGGTGCTCGCGCTGCAGGAAGACGGCGAGGACAAGGTCGCCACCGCCGAAGCGCTGGCCAAGCTCTACGAGGGCGAGCTCGACGATCCGAAGGGCGCAGTGCGCGTGCTCGACATCGTGCGCAAGCTCGAGCCCGAGAACTTCGACGCGGTCCAGCGCCTGAGCGAGCTGCTCGAGAAGCTCGAGGACTGGCCGCGCGTGGCCGAGCTCATCGCCGTGTTGATCGAGGTCGAAGGCGACGAGGAAGAGGTCAGCCGGATGACCCGGCGCATGGCCGAAATCCTGCATGAAAAGGTGGGCAAGGGCGACGAGGCCCTGGCCGCGCTGATGCAGGTCGCCGACCAGGGCGACGAGCCCTGCCGCGAGGACTACGTGCGCCTCGGCGACGAGCTCGGCTGGAAAGGCATCGTCGCGAGCAAGCTGGTCGAGTGGTACGCGCAGTCGCCCGCCGGGCAGACCCGCAACGAGGCGCTGCGCGGCGCCTTCGATCGCTTCCTCGAGGTGGGTCGCGACAGCGACGCCGCCGCGGTGGCGAAGGAGCTCGCGCGCTCGCGGGGGGCCGACGACGAGCTCGCGCACAAGCTCGAGGCGATCGCGATCAAGCTCAAAGATCTCGACGCGCTCGCCGTCGCCCACGACCTGCTCGCGCAGGCGCTCTCGGGGCCACCGCGCGCCGAAGAGCTCGTGCGACAAGCCGAGGTGCTGCGCGAGGCCGGCGTGGAGATCGAGGAAGCCGTGCAGCACGGTGAGCAGGGCCTGCCCAGCGTGCCGGCTGCCGACGCGCAGCCCCTGCTCGAGCGCCTGGCAAAGATCGCCGGCACCCCGGCGGCGATCATCGATCTGTACGAGCGGCAGGTCACGCGCTGCAAGACGCCGAGCGACAGGCTCGCGGCGCTGGCCCGCGCAGCTCAGGTGGCGGCCGAGCACGACAGCTTCGACCGCGCGCGGCAGTTCTTCGATCTCGCGCTGTCCGGCGCGTTGCTAGAGGACACGCTCGAGACCCTGGAGCAGGCTGCGCGCGAGAGCGATTTCGAGCGACCCGGTGACAAACTGAAGCGCACGCTGGCCGAGGCGCTCGCCGCAGGCGGCCAGGGTTCGCGCGACGGCGGCCGCACGCGCAGCGCCATGTTGGGGCGCGCGGCGCAGCTCGCGTTCGCCGACCTGAAGGACGTCGATCAGGCGTTCGCGTGGCTCGGCGACGCGATCGTCGCGCACGTGGACGAAGAGCGGCTCGACGCGCTCGAGGCGCTGGCCAGCGAAGTCGGACAGCCGACGCGCGCCGAGGCCGTGCTCTCACGAGCCCTCGAAGAGGTGTTCGACGGACCGCTGGTGCGGCGCCTGCTCGCGCGCCGCGCCCAGCTCCGCCGCCAGAAGCTCTCGGATTCGCCGGGAGCGGCCGCTGATCTGAAGCGCCTGCACGACCTCTCCCCGTCGGACACGGCGGTGATGGACGAGCTGCTCGAGCTCTACACCGAGCTCAAGGACTACCGCGGCATCGTCTCGCTCTACGAAGACCAGATCCTGCGCGGCAAGGATCCGGCGCAGCGGGCCGAGCTCGCGCGCAAGGTGGCGCGGGTCTGGGAAGAGGAGCTCCACGACTCGCGCGAAGCCGCCGACGCCTGGCGTCGCGTGCTGCGCATGAAGGCCGGGGACCCGGAGGCCAGCGAAGGTTTGGAGCGGGCCAAGGCTCAGATGCTGAAGAAGGCGAGAGAAGAGTCGGCCAAACCGAGCCCGAGCGAGGTCCAGGCTTCTCCCGAGCCGCTGACACCGCCGGAAAAGTCCTCGCCGGTTGCCTCGGACGAGCCGCTCGAGGCCGCGGGCGACGCTGCGCCCGAAGCAGTCGAAGACACGGAGACTGCCGCGGGCCCGCCACTCGTGGCTTTCCCGGGCGAAGACGAGCCAGAGGAGGAGGCTGCCTCGCTCGAGGACGAAACCATCCCGGGCACGGCGGCGCGCATGCACGAAGCGCTGGCTTCGCAGCTGCCTCCGGAGCCGGAGCCGCTCGAGACCGCCTGGAACACCGACCCCGCTCCCGGCCCCTTACCCACGCCGTCGGAGCCCGCCGCCGAAGAGACCATGCCGGGCGCGCTGCTGGTGGACGACGACGAGGAGCCCGCCGCTCCGGCCAAGGGCAAGGGTAAGAGCAAGGGCTCGAAGTCGCGCACGCCGCCGCCGCCGGGCCGCAACGGCCGTCGCGCGTCAGCCGCCGGCAGCGCGGACACCGACGACGAGGCGAGCGAGCCGGCCGCGGACGTCGATGACGATGAGCTGATCGACGATCGGAGCTAACGGCGTCAGAGCCAGCGCAGCGTCCCGGCTGACGCGTCGAGCGCGACGTTCGCTCCGAGGCGCAGCGGGTAGTTGAGCGCGCCGTGGCCGGCGGGCAACCCCTTGGCCACGGGAAGCCCGAGCGCGCCGAGCCGCTCCTCGAGCACGGCCTCGACCGGGACCCCGTGCGGCGCCGCCGAGCAATCGGTGAAGTCGCCGAGCACCACGCCGCTCACGCGCTCGAGCGCGCCGGACAGGTGGAGCGCGGTCAACATCCGGTCGATCCGGTAGGAGGCCTCGGTGACGTCTTCGAGGAACAGCACCGCGGCTTCGGGGAGCCGGAGCCGGCCCGCGGCGTGGGCCGAGAACAGCACCGTGAGGTTGCCGCCGAGCAGCGGCCCCTCGGCGCGGCCGCCGCAGACGGTGGTCAGGCCGGAGAAAGGTCGGGGAGAGTCCGATTCCAGCCCGGCGACGAAGCGCGCTCGCGCGTGGGCGTCGCCGCGGCCGAGGCCGCCCGCGTTGTCGGCGTGGAGCGAGCAGACGCCGGCGCGCTGCGCCTCGAGGTGCAGCGACGTCACGTCCGAAAACCCGACCAGCCACTTCGGATCCCGGATGAGCGCGTCCCAGCGCGCGCGGTGCGCGATGCGCAAGGCGCCGTAGCCGCCGCGGGCTGCGATCACCGCGCGCACCCCGGGGTCGAGCAGCGCGTCGTTCAGCGCGCCGAGGCGGGCCTCGTCGCTGCCGGCGAGGAACCCGCTACGCTCCAGGGTCCCGGGCGCGATCTCGACCCGGTAACGCTCGGCGAGGAAGCCCACGCCGCGGTAGAACAGCGCGCGATCGAAGGGGCTCGAGGCCGCTATCACGCGCACGGGATCGCCGGGCCTGAGCGCGGGCGGGATCAGCAGGCCCTCAGCCGTAGCGGCCCTCGATGTATTCGGCGGTACGCGGGTCGCGCGGATGCAGGAACAGATCTTCCGTGCGCCGGTGCTCGATGATTTCACCGAGCAGCATGAACACGCACTCGTCGCTGGCGCGCCGGGCTTGAGCCATGTTGTGGGTGACGATCACGATCGTATATTTCCCCCGCAGAGTCCACATCAGCTCTTCGATGGCCCGCGTGCCCTCGACGTCGAGCGCCGAACAGGGCTCATCCATCAGGATCACCTCGGGTTTCATCGGCAGGAGCCGCGCGATGCACAGCTTTTGCTGCTGCTCGAGCTGGAGGCCCGTGGCCCTGGCCCCGAGCCGGTCCTTGAGATCGTCCCACAGACCGACCTCGCGCAGCGACCGCTCGACTGCCTCGTCGAGCCTCGATTTGGAGAGATCGCGGCGCGGACTGTGGATACGCAGGCCGTACACCACGTTCTCGTAGACCGAGAGCGGCAGCGGGTTCGGGCGCTGGAACACCATGCCGACCAGGCGCCGGAGCTCCTCGAGCGAGACGTCCTCGTCGTAGATGTTCTTGTCGAGGATCTTGATCTCGCCGCGGGTCGTGACGTAGCCGTAACGCTCGTTCACGCGGTTGAAGCAGCGGAGCAGCGTGGTCTTGCCGCAACCAGACGGGCCGATCAGTGAAGTGATCAGGCCATGCTGGAGAGTCAGCGTGACGCTTTTCAGGGCCTGAAAGTCGCCGTACCAGAGGCTGAGCTCGCGAGTGGTGATGCCGCCCTGGGCGGCGCGAGCGGGGAGAGTCATCCGAACGTTCCGTTCACGTACTCGTAGGTCTTCCGATTTCCGGGTTTTTCCGAGAAAATCACGTCATTTCGGTCGCACTCGACGACCTCGCCGTTCCACAGGAAGAGCGTGCGATCGGCGAGCCTGCGCGCTTGCTGGACCAAGTTCGTGACCAGCACGATCGTCATCTCGCGACGCAGCTCCTTGAGCACGTCCTCGATGCGCATCGTGGTCACGGGGTCGATCGCGATCGAAAACTCGTCGAGGCAGAGGATCTCGGGCCGGTGCGAGAGAGCGCGCGCGATCGTCAAGCGCTGCTGTTGTCCACCGGAGAGCTTGGTGCCGAGGCTGTGCAGCCGATCTTTGACCTCGTCCCAGAGCGCGGCCTGGCGCAAGCAGCGCTCGACCAGCTCCTCGAGCTTCTTCGGATCACGAAGGCCGGCGGCGCGCGGAGCGAACGCCACGTTGTCGTGAATGCTGAGCGGCAACCCGACGGGCAGGGGAGCGACCATGCCGATCCGCCGCCTGAGCTCGAACACGTTCTTCACGCGCGCCGTGTCCTGGCCGTCTACCGCGATTTTTCCGCGAATTTGCGCGCCGGGGACGAACTCGATGGTGCGGTTCAGGCAGCGGAGCAAGCTGCTCTTGCCGGACTGCGCGGGGCCGATCACCGCGAAGATCTCGTGCGCTTTCACCTCGAAGGAGATGCCGTGGATCGCGCGCTTCTTGCCGTAGTAGAGCTCGAGGCCGGAGACCTCGATCTTGGGCGGGGGCGCGCTCGCGCTGACCAAGCCGCTCACCACTTCTTCCTCGACCGCAGGTACACGCGCAGGCCGATGGCGGTGGCGTTCACGGCCAATACGGTGCCCAGCAGCACCACCGCCGTCGCGTAGGGCAGGGCGGGCGGCGCGCCGTTGACCTGGGTCGTCACTGAAAACAGATGCATCGACAGCGCCATGCACTGGTCGAAGATCGAATAGGCGAAGGGGTCGCCCTCGGGGATGGGCCGGAAGAAGATCGCACCCGTGAACATCACCGGGGCCGTTTCGCCCGCGCTGCGGGAAACCTGCAGGATCACGCCGGTCAGGATCCCACTCACCGAGTTCGGCAGGACGATGCCGCGGATCGTTTGCCAGCGCGTGGCGCCGACGTTCCAGCACGCCTCGCGGAACGCGCGGGGGACGGACGAGAGCGCCTCCTTGGTGCTGGCGATGATCACGGGCAGCGTCATGATCGACAGCGTCAGCGACGCCGCGAGCACCGAGCGCCCGATGCCCGCTGCCAGCACGAAGGCGCCGAGGCCGAACAGCGCGTGCACGATGCTGGGCACGCCCGCCAGGTTCACGACCGCGAGGTTGATCACGCGCGTGAACCAGTTGTCTTCGGCGTATTCGTTCAGATAGACAGCCGCCAGCACGCCGATCGGCGCGGCGATCAACAGGGACAGGGTCACGAGGTAGATCGTGCCGAGCAGCGCGGACCAGATCCCCCCCGCCCGCATCCCGTTCGACGGGTTCGAGACCAAAAAATCCAGCGACAAGAGCGGCGCGCCCTGGATCACCAGGTAAGCCACGATCGACAACAGCGGCGTCACGAGCAGCGCCGCCATCGCGCCGAACACGAGCTTCGCGAAAAGCTCGTTGCGCTTTCTGGCGCGCACGAACGGGGTCTCGGCGAAGGTGGTCATTGCTTCTTGATCCCCTTGACCACGAGGTCAGCTGCGAGATTCACGAAGAAGGTGATGGTGAACAGCAGAATGCCGATCACGAACAGCACCTGATAGTGGTCGGACCCGACCGACGCCTCGCCGAGCTCGGCGGCGATCGTCGCCGTGAGCGTGCGCACCGGGTCGAGCACGCTGCGCGGGATGTTCAAGGAGTGGCCGGTCGCCATCAACACCGCCATCGTCTCGCCGACGGCCCGGCCCACTCCCAGCAACACCGCCGCCAACAGGCCGTTCTTCGCCGACGGCAAGAGCACGCGGTAGATGGTCTGCCAGCGCGTGGAGCCGAGCGCGAGCGCGGCCTCACGGTGCGAGTCGGGCACGGCCTTCAAGGCGTCCTCGCCGATGCTGACCATGATCGGCACGCTCATCAGCGCGAGCAGCAGCGCGCCGTTCAACACGTTCAGGCCGATGCTGGCGTCGAACAGCTCCTGGATCAGCGGGTTCATCACCGAAATGCCGATGAAACCCCAGACCACGGAGGGGATCGCGGCGAGCAGCTCGATCACGATCTTGAGGGTCTCCTTGACGCGGCCGCTGCAGAACTCGGAGACGAAGATCGCGGCGCCGAGCCCGAACGGGACGGCGATCGCCATCGCCAGCACGGTCACGCTGCCGGTGCCGATGATCAGCGCCAGCACGCCGTAGCGCACGTTGCTGAGCGAGGTCGGATACCACTCCTTCGTGAACAGAAAGCGTAGCAGATCCAGCTTTCCGAACAGCATGCCCGCGCCCTCGCGGAACACGAAGAAGAAGATCCCGAACACGAACAGGATCGCGCTCACGCCGCACAGCCGGATCAACCATTCGAGCGCGAGCTCGGCATAGGCCTCGAGCGGGCGGCGGCGCCACGGCGGTTCGGGGCCGCTCGGCGTCGCTTCCGCGAGCTCCGTGCTCGTGGGCGAGACCTTGATCGCGTCCTCTTCCATCGGCGGATTCAGCCCTTCGACAGCGGAACGTAGCCGGTGGCTTCGACGATTTTTTGCCCGGCGCCGGAGGTGATCCAGCTCAAATAGTCGGTCACGTGCCGGGCCGGGTTCGGAGGAGTGAACATGAACATGGGTCGAGAAATCGGGTAGCTCTTGTCCTGCACCGTCTGCAGACTGGGGAGCACGCCGGGTCCGTCCTTGGTCTTCGAGACGCGAAGGAATTTCACCGCGGAGGTGGCGTAGCCGAAGCCGCTGTAGCCGATCGCTCCGGGCGTCCTGCCGACGAGCTCGACGACCTCCTTCGAGCCGTTCATGTCGAGCGAGCCGAACTTGAAATCGCTCTTCTTCCCGACCACGTGCTCGCGGAAGTAAGCGTACGTGCCGGAGTTGTTCTGACGGCTGACGCGCACGATCTCGTCGCTTTTGGCGCCGGGCACCTTCACCCCGAGCTCGGACCAGCTGTCGATTTTGCCGTTCTCCGCGTAAATCTGCGACAGCTGTTCGATGCTGATCTGCTCGAGGGGGTTGTTCTTGTGGACGTAGATCGCGAGCCCGTCGAAGCCGACGATGTGCTCGATCGGCTCTCGCCGTGCCTGCCTGGCGCGCTCGAGCTCCGCGGGCTCGAGCTGTCGGCTGGCGTTGGCGATGTCGGCGGTGCCGTTGATCAGCGCCGCGATGCCCACGCCCGAGCCGCCGCCCGAGACCTCGACCGAGACCTCGGGGTGAACCGCGGCGTAGGCCTCGGCCCAGGCCTGGGCGAGGTTCACCATCGTGTCCGACCCGATATCCTGAATGCGCAGACCCTGGCCGGCGCCGGCCTCTTGCGTCTTCTTGCAACCCGCAGCCGAGAGCGTCGCGAGCGACAGGCACAGCAGCGAGAGCCGGAGGCGACTCATTCGATCTTGTCTCCGAGGATCGCTTCGACCAGGTCGCGGATGTGCCCGCGCAAGAACTGGTACGTCTCTTCGTAGGCCGCGTTTACCTCGGCGGCAGTGCCCTGCACGGTCGAGGGGTCGCGCGTCGACCAGTCGAGGCACACCGCCTTGGTCGGCGGCGGCGGAAAGATCGACTTGGCCTCTTTCGCGAGCGCGACCAGGATCTGGTACTGGTCGAGGTGCGGGATCTGGTCGATGCCCTTCGAGGTGTGGCGCGACAGATCCATCCCCTTGCCGGCCAGGAAATTGGCGGCGGTCTGATCGAGCGAGCTGCGCGTGAGGCCGGCGCTCGAGAACACGAACTTCGGCTGCCCGAGCGCGTTGCCGATGGCTTCGGCCATCTGACTGCGGCACGAGTTGTGCTCGTCCACGAAAAGCACGCGGAACATCTCGCTGCCCGAGTGCTTCGTGTACTCGCCCGTGCACATGTACAGGACTTCCTGACAGATGGCCTTGGCCTGATCGCCGACGCGCTCGAGGCGATTCACGATCGACATCAGCGGCGCCAGCGACTCGAGCGGGATCTTGTGCTCCTGCCGCAGCTGGACGAGCTCGGCGTTCAGCGCGTGGCGCTGCTTGTCGACGATTTCCTCGGCTTCCATGGCCCGCTTGGCGAGGGCCGTGTCCTGGGTGACGAAGGCTTCGACTGCGTCGTGCAGCATCGGGATCGCGTGCCCGGCGATCTCGTCGAAGCGCTCGATCGGCACGTCCACCTCCACGCCTTCGAGGCTCAAGACCTGGCGCGCCATGCTTTCGGCGTAGTCGCCGACGCGCTCGAGGTCGGAGTTGATCTTGATCGCCGCGTACGTGAAGCGCAGCGTCCCTGCCACCGGCTGCTGGCGCACGATGAACTCGAGGCACAGCCGGTCGATCTCCTTCTCGAGCTCGTCGATCCGTTGGTCGCGCAGGATCACGGAGTAGGCGAGCTGGCGGTTCTTCTGAGCCAGCGCCGCCATCGACCCGTTCAAGGACAGGATCGCCAGCGAGGCCATTTCCCGAACCTTGCCGCGGATGCGCTGGATGTCTCGCTGCAGGGTCTCTTCGAAGTGGGACGGGGTCACGTTGGCGCCCTCCTAGTACCCTCCGAGGCTGGCCCCTTTCGTGAACTTCCTGTGACGAAAACGTGGACCTGCGGAGGCGACCGGTCGCCGGGCCCGCAATTCCACGGTCATCGGAATCGAGTCGGTCTCGGAACTACCCGCGGTTCCTGCTAAGGATGCGGCGCGGCATGGACCCCAAAACGGCGCTGGTACGCATCCAGGACGGTGCTTCCGCGGGCAGTCTGTTGCTCGCGCGCCTCTATCAGGGCGCCCGGCGGGTGGCCGACGAGATCGGGCGCAAGGTGCTCGGCCCCGACTTCGAGGAGCGCGTCGCGACCCTCGAAGAGCGCTACCGGGTGGCGCCGGATCCGTTCGGCCTCGAGACCGTGACGGCGCGGCGGGCCGCCACGGTCTGCGCGTTCTTTCATCGGCTCTACTTTCGGACCGAGGTCTTCGGCATCGAGAACGTGCCGAAGGGCCGCGTGCTGCTGATCGCGAACCACTCGGGCCAGGTGCCGATCGACGCGGCGATCCTCGGCTCTGCCATGTTTTTCGACGCCAATCCGCCGCGCGTGACGCGCGCGATGGTCGACAAGTGGATCCCGACCTTGCCCTTCGTATCGGCGTTTTTCAGCCGCGTCGGGCAGGTCGTCGGCGTGCCCGAGAACGCGCGGCGGCTGCTCGAAATGGAGGAGCTCTTGCTCGCGTTCCCGGAAGGGACGCGCGGCATCGCCAAGCCGTTCAGCCGCCGCTACCAGCTCGAAGAGTTCGGGCTCGGCTTCATGCGGATCGCGATCGAGACCGCGACGCCGATCGTGCCGGTGGCGGTGATCGGCGCGGAAGAGCAGTACGTGAGCCTCGGCAATCTCAGCTGGGCGGCGCGGGCGCTCGATATCCCGGTTTTTCCGCTGGTCCCGCAGCTCGCGGTGCCCGGGGGCCAGCTGCCCCTGCCGACCAAGTACCGTCTGCATTTCGGTGAGCCGATGCGCTTCCACGGCGATCCGGACGACGACGACGCGGTGATCGCCGACAAGGTCTGGCTCGTAC
The DNA here is from genome assembly GCA_025937835.1 of Polyangiaceae bacterium. Taxonomy (GTDB): domain Bacteria; phylum Myxococcota_A; class Polyangia; order Polyangiales; family Polyangiaceae; genus PMG-095. The sequence continues at coordinate 90,297 of JAICQO010000007.1, read as the reverse complement.
GTCAGTGCATTCAGCACTTGCTCGCCAAGGGGCTCTCCGAGCGACGCGGAGTGTTCTTCTGATGGCGCTCGACCCGGTGCCGGCGCAGCCGCTGCCGGGAGCAGTGGTGGTGACCGGGGCCGACGGGCGGCTCGGGCGGCGGCTCGTGCGCGCGCTCCACCGCACCATGCCCGTGATCGGGCTCGATCACCGCGAGTCGTCCGGATTTCCGCCAGACGTCGAGCACCACGCGCTCGACCTGGCCAGCAAGCGCGTGCGCGATCTGCTGAAACGCCCGGGGATCGTGGCGGTGGTTCACCTGGGCGTGCTCCACGATCCGCGGGCTCGCGTCGAGCGCCACCACGGCTGGAACATGCTGACCTTGCGGCGGCTCTTCGAGTGCGTGGAAGAGTTCGCGATCCCGAAGCTCGTGTTGCTGTCGAGCGCCAACGTCTACGGCCCGCGCCCGGACAACCCGCAGCTGCTCGGCGAGGACGCGCCGCTGCTCGCGGCCGGGCGCTTCAGCGAGATCCGGGATCTGGTCGAGCTCGACCTGTTCGCCCAGGGCTTCTTCTACCGGAACCCGGCGACCGAGACGGTGATCCTGCGCCCGTCGCACATCCTCGGTACGGTCAAGAACGCGCCCAGCAATTACCTGCGCATGAAGCGCGTCCCGACGCTGCTCGGCTTCGATCCGATGATGCAGGTCGTGCATCAGGACGACGTGGTGTCCGCGATCGTGCGCGCGCTTTCGCCGGGCGCGCGCGGCATTTTCAACATCTCGGGGCCGCCGCCAGTGGCGCTCTCCCAGGCGATCGAGCTGCTCGGCCGGCAGACCGTGCCCTTGCCGCACGGGCTGGCGCGCGTCGCGGTCGATCGGCTGTTTCGCTGGCGGGTGACCTCGTTCCCGGCCGCCGAGCTCGATTTCATCCGCTACGTGTGCATGGTGGACGACTCGCGCGCTCGCCGCGAGCTCTGTTATGCTCCCCGTCACGACCTGGGCGCGACGCTGTCGGCCGTGGATGAAGAGCGCTGGGTCGATTGAAGATGCGTTGGTCGTCGCAGCTCACCAAACTCTCGGGAGTGATCGCGCTGGTCGCCTGCCAGACGCCGGTGCCCGATCCGCCTCCGCCCGTATCGAAGGCCGAGCTGCCGTCCGCCGCGGCGCATGCAGTCGGCGCGCTCGCCGCCGGGACGGACGGCGCCCCGCGCCCCGATCCGTCGGCATTTCAGGACAGTGATCCGGACCGGGGCGACTTCATCCCGTATCCCGACGGTCCGCCGAGCGTGCACGGAGGCAGCGGCGGCGGCGCGGCGCTGCCCCCGCCGCCTGCGGATCCGGGCTCGGTGGAGCTGTGACGCGCACGGCCGTGCTCGCCGCATTTCTGCTGGGTTGCGGCGCGCCCCAGCTGCCGCAAGGCTTGCCGCCGCCGGAGTACGAACCCCCCCGCTTGCCCGCCGACGCGACGGCAGGTGCTGGCGGAGCCGGCGGGCAGACCGTCGCTCCCGTCGCTCCCGTCGCTCCCGCATCGCCCGCACCGGTCGCCGGCGCGCCTTCGGGAGGGGGCGGCGCAGCGCCAGCACTTCCGCCCGCGAGCGGGGCGGGCGGAACCGGTCACTAGCCGATTGGGCGGGTCATGGCGGGGACGCAGTGCTTGGAAAACCGCCAAACACGCTGGAATGACGGTGGGCCTTTGGCACAATGAGGGGCATGTCCTCTTCGGTGAGTGAGCTCGCGAAAGCCGCCCGGCGCGCCTCCCGCGCGATGGCGCTGGCATCGAGCGAGACCAAAGATCGGGCGCTCCGCAACGTCGCGGAGCGGCTCCGAGCAGAGAGCGCACAGATCGCGGAGGCCAACGCCCGCGACCTCGAGGCCGGCCGCGGCCAGCTGAGCGCGCCGATGCTCGATCGGCTGCGCATGGACCCGAAGATCACCGAGGCCACCGCGCGCGGCGTCGAGCGGGTGGTCGCTCTGCCCGATCCGATCGGCAGCCGCGGCGCGATGCAACGTCGTCCCAACGGCATCCTGGTCGGGCGCCAGCGCGTGCCGCTCGGCGTGATCGCGATGATCTACGAGTCGCGTCCCAACGTGACGATCGACGCAGCCTCGCTGTGCCTCAAGTCGGGCAACGCGGTGCTCTTGCGCGGCGGCAAGGAGGCCGGCCACACCAACCAGGTGCTCGGTCAAATCCTCGGCGCGGCGCTGTCGGCGGCCGGGCTGCCCGCTGAAGCGGTGCAGGTCGTGCCCGCGACGGATCGCGAGTCCGTCAAAGAGCTCTTGAGCTTGAGCGGGCTCATCGATCTGGCGATCCCGCGTGGCGGCGAGGGCCTGGTGCGCTTCGTGGCGGAGAACGCGCGAGTTCCGGTGATTCAGCACTACCAGGGGGTCAATCACCTGTTCCTCGATCGCGACGCCGAGCTCGAGATGGCCAGCGCGTTGGCCGTCAACGCCAAGGCGCAGCGGCCCGCGACGTGCAACGCGCTCGAGTGCCTGCTCGTCCATGCCGAGGCCGCCGAGCGCTTGCTGCCGGGCGTCGCAGCGGCGCTGCTCCAGCAGGGCGTGGAGCTACGCGGCGATCCGCGTTCGCGCGAGCTCGTGCCGGCGATTCGTCCCGCCGCCGACGATGATTTCGGCCGCGAGTTTCTGGACAAGGTCCTGGCCGTGCGCGTGGTCGCCGACCTCGACGCGGCGCTCGAGCACATCGGGCGTTACGGCTCGAATCACTCCGAGTCGATCTGCACTGGAAGCTACGCCAACGCGCAGCGTTTTTTGCGCGAGGTCGACGCGAGCTGCGTGCTCGTCAACGCTTCCACGCGCCTCAACGACGGCGGGGAGCTCGGTCTCGGCTGCGAGATCGGCACCGCCACGTCGAAGCTCCACGCTTACGGCCCGATGGGCCTCGAGAGCCTGACCACGGAGAAATGGATCGTGCTCGGTGAAGGGCAGGTGCGGGGTTGAGCCGCTCTGCTCGAAACCCCGCGCACCACGGAGGAACGTGACGAAAAAACGCGCCAAGACCAGCCCGAAGCGAGTAACCCGCATCGAACCCAAGCCGGCCCGAGCCGTTCAAACGCTGCGCGAGACCAACAAGGAAGCCCAGAAGATGGCGCTGCTCGTGGCCGAAGCCGGCCTCGACAAGAAAGCGTCGGAGGTCGAGATCATCGACGTGACGGGCAAGGTCGATTACGCCGACTACCTGGTGTTGATGACCGGCACCAGCGAGCGGCACGTGTCGTCGATCGCCGAGTCGGTCGACTCGACCCTTTCGAAGAAGGGCTACCGCAGCATCTCGGTCGAGGGCTTGCCGCGCGGCGAATGGGTGTTGATCGACTTCGTCGACGTGGTCGTGCACGTGTTCCAGGACAGGCTGCGAGCGCTCTACGACCTCGACGGCTTGTGGATGGATGCGCGGCGCCTGAACGTGCCCGAAGCGTCCGGCGGAAGCTAAGCTGTCGATCGTCGTCGTCGCGCACGGAAAGCTCAAAGACCGCGGTTTTCGCGAGCTCTGCGACGACTATCTGGGGCGGATCCGGCGCTATACCCGCGTGCAGGAGCTCGAGGTCAAGGGCGCCGACGGCTTCGACAAGGCGATTCCGAAGGACGCGCTGCTGGTGGCGCTCGAGGTCGACGGCGCCGCGCTGTCGAGCAGCGAGCTCGCCAGGAAGCTCGGGAGCTGGACGTCGCAGGGCAAGGGCAACGTCGCGTTCGCGATCGGCGGCGCCGAGGGGCTACCGCGCGAGCTCTCGGCGCGCGCCGCGTTCCGGCTGAGCCTCTCGCCGATGACGCTGCCGCACCGCCTGGCGCGGCTGATCCTGGTCGAGCAGATCTACCGCGCGTTCACGATCCTGCGCGGGGAACCGTACGCCCGCGAGGAGTGACGGCTCGCTTCAAACCGCGAGATCCTTCTTGCCGAAGAAGTACGCGACCAGGATCGAGACGCCGTACAGGCCGATCAGCGGCACGGCCAGGAGCAGCTGACTCAGCGGATCCGGCGGGGTGATGATGGCCGAGATCACGAAGGCCAGGACGATGAAGTAGCGGAAGAACTTGATCAGGTGACGGTGATTGACGATGCCGGCGATCGACAAGAACAGCACCAGAATCGGCAGCTGCGACATGAACCCGAACGCCAAGAGCATGTGCGTCACGAACTCGAGGTACGAGCCGATCATCACCGTCGGTTCGACCTTGATGCCGTGTTCGGCCGTAGCGGGCGGCGCGAGCTCGAGCAAGAACTTGAAGGCTGCGGGGAACGCGAACTTCCACCCGAACCAGCCGCCGCCGGCGAACAGCGCACACGACGAGATCACGAACGGGGCCGCGAACTTCTTCTCGCGCGAGTACAGGCCGGGCGCGACGAACGCCCAGATCTGGTAGAGGATGAACGGCATCGCGAACACGAGCCCGCTGATCGCCGCGATCCGGATGTAGGCCAGGAACAACGCCGCGGGCGATTCGAAGTGGATCGCCGGATCACCGAGGTTCAGCTCCTTGGGCCAGGCTTCGGCGAACGGGATCAGCAGCCACTTCAGGAGCTCGTCCTTGAAGATCCAGGCGACGACGCCGCCGACGAGGAAGCTGAGGATCGCGCGGACCAGACGGCTGCGGAGCTCCTCGAGGTGCTCCCACAAGGTCATCGCGTGGCCCTCTTCGCCGGCGGCATCCTCGGGCGGCGGCGGGGGAGGGTTGTTCGAAGCCGAGCCGCCCGGAGCCGAAGCCTTGGGCGGCGGCGCGGATACGGGACCGGACGCGCTTCCCGGCGGTGGGAACGACGGCTTGGCCGAGACGTCGGTCGTTGGAGCGGCGGGCGGAGGAGCGCTCGGGGAGGGTTCGCTCGTCGTCGTCGATTCTGGATCAGCGCTCATGGGAGGTGGTCTGCGCCTCGGGGGCGGGGGGCTCGGCGGTCAACGGAGCGGAAGCCACTTCCGGCTCGGGCGGTCGCGCTTCGGCGTTGGGCGGCGCTTCGGCGTTGGGCGGCGCTGCTTCGGGCGTGGCGGCCAGGGGGACGGGCTCGGGCTCGGTTTGAGCGGGCTCGGCTTCGGTTGGAAGCGGCGCGGCTGCAAGCGGAGCGGGAACCGGCTCCGGCTCGAGCTCGGGTTCTGGCTCGGAGGTGCCGTCGTCGAGCAGGTCGTCGGGGATTGCGCCGTAGGCGTCGGGGCCTTCGGGTGGGGACTCGAGCACGGTGTCGACGTCGAGGTTCGCGTACGGGTCTTCCTCAGCGGGCTCGGGCTCCGCAGGTGCGGGCGGCGGGGGTTCCGCTTCCGGAGGCGGCGGCGCTGGGGCGGCCTCGATCGGCTTGCGCGGCGCTGGCAGAGTCGTGACGGCCGAGGTGATGAGGTTCGCCTGGCCGCGCATCAGCGAGCGGAGCTCCGTGATGCCGCCGTGCAACCCCTCGGCCTTGAGGATCTCGTCGATGCCGCTCTGCGCGCGCATCTCGGTGCTCATGATCCGGATCTTTCGTGCCCACATCCCGAGTGTCCGCAGCAAGCCCGGGAGCTTCTGTGGACCGACCGCCAGCAAAGCGACGATGGCGATCACGAGGATCTCGGTGAACGAAAGACCTAACACGCCCAGAACCTACCTTCGAAGGGGGGCCCCGGCAACAGCAACCCTAGCGGGGTTTCGCAACGGTACCGCCTAAGGAGTAATGAAAATCGGATTCGTGAATGCGAAGGGCCTCACTCCGGGACGGTACACATTGGGCAGAGGTTTTTTCCCTCGCGCGACCACCACGAAGAACGTGGAACCGTCCCCGTTCAGGGTCGCCCGGTACGAAAGTCGAGTGACGTCCCGCGTCGGCGCGATTGGGATGCTGCGGATCCGCTCGCCCCCGCCGCGCAGGACCTCCACGTCGCTCACGTCGATCCAGGGCGCTGCCCGCACCTCGATCGCCAGCGTCACGCGCTTGCGGCCCGTCTTCAGCGTGCCCCCGGGCCCCACGCCGTCGATCGACACGTCGATGATCGGGCCGTTGGTGACGAGCACGTGCCCCTTTCGGATGGCTTCGATCACGCGCGCCGGCTCGGCCTCGAGATCGGCGTCGTCGCTCGCGGCCGTGCCGTAGCGCACGAGGTTGCGCGGCATCCCGGGATCCACGAAGAACAGGCCGTGTGAGTCGCTGTTGCCGGTGGCCGTGTAGCGCTTGCCGCGCGCGATGAGCTTCAGGTAATCGCGGAGCACGTTGCGCACGAGCGCGTGGCTCCAGGCGTCGAAGCCGTTGAACACCTCGAGCGCGTCGTAGTCCTCCGAGAACTCGTCGCGGAACTCGGGACGCACCACGGCGCGGCCTGGATCGAGCGAGTAGCGAGCGAAGTAGCTCTTGGGCCAGCGCGGATGGTTCACCTGGAGGAGTGAGCCGGGTGCGAGCTTGCGCACGGCGCCGAACAGAGCCTTGGGCGTGGTGTTTTCGAACGGAATGCCCTCGACGCTGTCCAGCGGAAACACGTTGAAATGGCCGAAATCGTGGCCCGTCGTGGTGATCTCGCTGCCTCGGATCACGATCGGCCGGCGCGTGAGCTCGCCGCTGCGAGTGAGCTCGTCGAGGGCGGGCCCGAAGTCGCCCACCGCGTAGTGGTCGCTCGCCACCGCGAACTCGAGGCCCTCGGCGGCGATCGAGATCAAGCGGGTTCGATCGGCGATGTCGGCGTCGGGGCTCCGCGCCTGGTGCAGGTGCAGATCCGCGTCGAGCACGCCCGGGGTCTCGATCACGCGCGGCAAGCGAGCGGTGCGCGAGACGGTCTCGCCGGAGGCCAGCGTCACGTCGAACGTCGCCAGATCACGCTCGATGCCCGAGGTCGCGATCACGCGATACCTTCCCGGGAACAGCGGGCGCCGGATCTGCCCGTTGCCCGAGTACACGAAGCGATTCGCGCCGCGCTCGTCGCCGTCGTTACCGAAATCCGGATCCGGCGTGCCGCCGAGCCCGCGGAACGACAGCTTGCCGGCGAGCGGCCGGCCGCGTTCGTCCTCGAGCTTCACTTCGAGCACGGCCGTGCCTTCGGCGCGCGGCGCCTCCGCGAGCGCGCGGTAGGCGAGCACGCGCCGCACCGCCTTCACATCGCCCTTCTTGAGCGGAAAGATCCCGTAGGACGTCGAGAGCTCTCCCATCAACCCGGGCTGGGTCGAGCTGTAGTTGACGGCCATTTTTCCAGAGCCCGGCAGCAACACCAGATCGCCGCCCGCGCCCTTGCGACCGATTTCGAAGGCCCGACCCGAATACGACGGTCTGCCGCGCCGGCCGTCCAAGAAATAGTCGCTGTTGCCCCAGCGGATCCGGTCGCCGGCGTTCAGCGTCTCGAGCTCGTGCCCGCCGAGGTGCTCGACGCGCGTCGTGATCTCGAGCTGCGGCTCGTCTGCGAGCAGGGCGTAGCTCGTCGTGACGCGCAGCTTGGCGCCTGCGACGGCGAGCTCCTCGCTGGCCTCGAGCCGCGTGCCCTGGATTTTGGGCGCCGACGAGAGCTCGAAGCGCCGCGCCCCCGCTTGAATGAAGGGACGAAATAGCGTGAGCCCGTCCAGGTAACGCTCCGTGGCGAGCTGCGGATTGGTCGCCGCCGCCAGCGGTGCCCGGAAGAAGTCCACGAGCATGCCGTCGTTGCTTCGCACCACGGCACGCGCCGCAGCGTTCGAGAGCAGGAAATCGCCCGGGCGCCCCGCTGCCCGCTTCGGCAAGGGATCGCCCGGAGCGAGAGCGCGCGCTCCCGGCGCTTGCCTTGCCGGGGCACAAGGTGCAGCGGCTCCCGCCCAGTCGGAGCGAAAGCCCCCGAGCACGCTCAGCGCGAGCGCACAGCTACGAAGCGCCGCCCCCCAGCGGCGCTTCAGTCGCCACCCTTGAGCAGCTGCCGCGCGATCACGAGGCGCTGGATCTGGCTCGTGCCCTCGTAGATCTGCAGGACCTTGGCGTCGCGCATCAGCTTCTCCACCGGGTAGTCGCGGACGTAGCCGTTGCCGCCGAAGACCTGCACCGCGTCGAGCGCCGTCTGCATGGCGCGGTCTGCACCGAAGGCCTTGGCGCAGGCCGAAGCCAGCGGATCGCGCACGCCGTTCACCAGGTTGTACGCGGCCTTCTGGTACATGAGCCGCGTGGCTTCGATCCCGATCGCCATCTCGGCCAGCATCGCCTGCACCAGCTGGTGCTCGCCAATCGCCACGCCGAAGGCCTTGCGCTGGCGGGCGTAAGCCACGCTCTCGTCGAGGCAACGCTGCATCAGCCCGGTCGCCATCGCGCCGATGTCTGGCCGCGTCTGGTTGAAGGTCTCCATCGCGAGCCGGAAGCCCTCGCCCTCGGGCGCGAGCATATTTTCAGCCGGAACCTTCACGTCTTCGAAGTGCAGCGCGGCCGTGTCGCTCGCGCGCTGGCCGAGCTTGTCTTCGTGCTTTCCGACGCGCAGACCCGGCGACTCGCGATCGACGATGAACGCGCCGATGCCCTTGTGCCGCTTGCTGGGATCGGCCGTGGCGAACACGACGTAGAAGCTTGCGAGCGTGGCGTTGGTGATCCAGCACTTTTCACCGTTCAACACGTAGTCGTTGCCGTGCTTGGTGAAGGTGGTGCGCATGCCGGCGACGTCACTGCCGCCGCTCGGCTCGGTGGTGCAATAGCTCGCGAACAGCGGGGCGTCCGTGAGCATGCCCAGGTACTTCTTCTTCTGAGCGTCGTTGCCTGCGAGCACGATCGGCGTGAGCGCCAGCGTGTTCGCGAGCATGCTGGTCTGGATGCCGGTGCAGCCGTAGGCGAGCTGCTCGGCCACCATCGCGTTGTCGAGCTCGCCGAGCCCGGCGCCCCCGTACTCGGTGGGCACGGTCATGTTCACGAGGCCGATCGCGTGCGCGGCCTCGAACACGTCACGCGGGAAGCGCGCCTCGCGGTCACACTCGGCGGCGACCGGGATGATTCGTTCACGCGCGAAACGCCGCGCCGTATCCACCAGGGCTTTTTGCTCGTCGCTCAACGAGAAATCGAGCATCGACTCACTCCTTCGCTCGGCGTCTCCGCCGTTCGTACTCTTCCCGCACGGCGCGCGCGCCGAGCAAGTATCCGATGGTCATGCCGACCAAGATTACCCCGGGAATATAAATGATGTGCTCGAACGTCATGCTCGCCGCCGATATCTCGAGGCCGCGCGACCTTTCGCGCCGTCAGCTCTTCGGGCCGGGGCCGAGCGAGCGCTCGAGCTCGGAAAGCCGCGCATCCAGCTTCTTTTGCCGCATCCACGAGGTCAGCACGAAGCCGATCAGGATTGCCCACATCAGCAGATATGCGACCACCAGCATGGTGCCGGCGCTGGTGGTTTCGCCGCCCTCGACGGGGACGAACTGGGTGGAGCGGTCTTCGGGGTTCTGCGCGGTGCCGTCTGCCAACATTTACGAGTTTTCCGTTGTTCGTTCGGCGTTCAAGTTTCGAGCGCGCCACGGGCGATCGCCACTTCTTCGATGCGTTCGAGACGGGCGTTGGCGAGCGCCAGCCGCGCGCGCGTGATCAGCAGCACGATCGCGAACAGCGTCATGGTGAAGAAACCGATGAACAACGCCATCCGCATGTCCGGGTGCTGCAGCCCGCCGCCGCCCTTGCCGATCACGGTCGGGTGATTGCCGCCCCACTTCTGCACCGAATAGTGGATGATCGGCAGGTTCACGGTGCCGAGCACGCCGAGCGCCGCGGCGAAGCGCTTCTCGGCCTCGCCGCCGCCGCTGAAGGCGCGGAGCACCACGAGCGCCGCGTAAATCAGCACGCTGAGCAACGTGGTCGTGAGGCGGGGATCCCACGTCCAGTACACGCCCCAGGCCTTCTTCGCCCAGAAGGGCCCGCTCACCAGCATCATCGCCCCGAAGGCCAGCGCGCACTCCGCTCCGGCGCGCGCCCAGGCGTCCCGCTTGTCCGTGGGCGAATAGAGATAAGCGCCGCTCAGGATCCCGCACACGGCGCCGCACAGGTACATCGCGTAGCCGGCCGGCGCGTGGAAGTAGAGGATCTTCTGGGCGACGCCGCCGGCTGCCGGCTGCGCTTCGGGCGCGACCAGGAAGACGAACCAGATGAGGTATGCGAACGACGCAGCCGTGACTGCGAGTAGGATCTCGAAACCCCGGTTTCGCATGCGCGGCAAGGTAGCATCAGTCGCGGGGCTTTCTGGGAGAAAATGCCCGGCGATGGGTCTCCGGTGGGAGAGGGCTGTCAGCTGTCGGCCGGGGAGGGCTTCGCTTCGCTCCCCGGGGGGCGCGGGCGAGTTAGACGCTGCAGGTCGCCAGCGAGAGGAGGGCGGCGATCTGGGCGCGGACGACCTCGAACTCCTGAATCGCGAAATCGAGCTCGGTTTGGCGCAGGCGTTGCGCGGCATCGACGAGATCGAAGCTCGTCCCGCTACCGTTCAGGTAGGCGATGCGGGTCAGCCGCGCCGTCTCGCGCGCGATCTCCCGGCTCTTGGCGGAGACCCTCAGGTTCGCCTCGGCCACGCGCACGGAGCGCAGGGCTTGGGCGACCTCGACGTTCGCCCGGCGCTTGGTCTCGGTGAGCCGCTCGCGCGCCAGAGCGAGCTCGGCGCGGTTCACTTCGCGCGTCCCCGAGCGCGCGCCGCCGTCGTAGATCGGGAACGAGAGCACGCCGCCGATCGTCCACGTCAGGTACTCGTTGTTCGGGCTCGTCCGCTCGTGCGACCAGTACGTGAGGTTCGACACCGCATCGACCGTCGGCCAGTACAGGTAGTCCACGCTCTTCACGGTGCGCTCGGTGAGGCGCAGCCCGGCCTCGCTCGCCTTCACGTCGGGGCGGGCCTCGATGCGGTTCTCCGGGCGGCAGACCATGCGCGCGTCGGCGGTCAGCGTGTCCAGGCGGATCTGTGGGGCGACGCCCCAGGGGTCGGTGGATCCGAGCGCCACGCCCAGCGCTTCGCGCGCGCGAGCCAGGCTCTCGTCGGCGGCCACCACCTGAGCGCGCGAGGCGGACACCTCTTGCTCCGTGCGCAACACATCGACGGCGCTGGCGGCGCCGAGCGCGGCGCGGCGCTTGTTCAACTCGAGGGTGGAGAGCGCAGTGCGCAGCGACACGCGGCTGACCTCTGCCAGGCGCTCGGCCGTGACGACCGTGACGATGGCGTTGGCGACGGTCGCGATCTCCTGGCGCTGCACCTCGACCGCGTCGAGCTTGGCGACGTTCACGGCCTCGAGCGCCGTCTCGCGCTCGTACCAGCTGCTGCGAGCGAGCAGCGGCACGCGCAGGCCGAGCTGGGCGTTCCAGGTAGTGCGCGGATCGGGCACCGTGCCGATGCCGGCCTGTTCTCCGGTGAGGAGGTGGTGGGTGATGCCGGCGTCGGCGCGCAGATCGGGCAGGGCGGGGGCGAGGGCGACCCGGGCCTGCGCGTCGGCTTGCTGGATGCGGGCGCGCGTCGCGCGCAGGTTGGTCGAGTCCCGCCGCAACATGGCGAGCGTGTCGCGCCAGGTGCTGAGCACCCGGGTGGGTGGAGCCGGGTCCTCGAGCATCGGATCGCTGACTTCAGGCAGCTTGGGCTCGAGGGGCGTCGCGGTGGCGGGCGCCGCGGGAGTGGCCCCGGGCGGCGTCGCAGCCGGAGCAGCGGGACCGGCAGGCGGAACTACGGGCGCCGCCTGCGCGGCGGCCCAACCGGCGGACAGGAGGAACGACAAGGGCCAGGCAAGGCGCTGAATCAGCATGGCCGTGCTGATAGAGCCCATCGCGCCGAGCCGCAAGCGCGGCCGCTCGGTCAGCGAGGCCCGGGCTCGGACCAGGACCGGAGAATTTCCTGCGTCCGGTCGAGGTCCCCGTCGAGCGCCGAGCGCAGCAGAGCCTCGCCCTCTTCCCGTCGGCCGGCTCGCACCAACGCGTGGGCGAGCGAGCTCTCGAACTCCGCCTCGGCCGGCACGGCCGCGAGCGCCCGCCGCAGGTGAGGGATCGCCGCCAGGGGCCGGTTGAAGGCGACGTCCAGCAGATGGCCGAGGTTGTGGTCGTACTCGGGGGTGCCGGGTGCCAGGGCCAACGCCTTGCGGTAGGCGCGCGCCGCGGCCTTGAAGTTGCCGAGCAGGGTGTGCGCGAGGCCGAGCACGCCGTAGGCGCGGTGGTCCTCCGAGCTCCGCAAGACGTCCCGCGCGAGCCGCGCTGCTTGCCACGGGTTGGTCGGCAGCACCTGCTCGGCGAGGTCACGCCGCGCGCGCGTGCGCTCGGGTGAACCCTCGGGCGCGACGGCGACGAGCCGCTTCAACATCGGGACGAGATCGCGCGCCGGGAGTCGCTGGGCCTTTGCCCATTCAACGTCGCCAACCAGGCGTTCGAGCTCTAAGCGCATCGTCCGTCGGCTATTTTTGCTGAGCGTGCGGACATTTCAACCCGGATCCTGCTCGGGAGCGGGCGATTGTCGCGAAGGTCACTCCTCGGCGACGGGCTCGGGGGCGTCGTTTTCGGTCGACGAACGCCCTCGCGATAGTTCGGCCTTGACTCGCGACCCGGCGATGGTTGCGCCGTCGAGCGCGGACAGCGCGAGCTCGGCCACGCTGCGTTCGACTCCGACGAAGGCGTTCCTGTGTCGCACGCGGACGTAAGCCACGGATTCGGGGCCGAGCCCGGCCTCTTTGAGCTGGCGCTCGTAGTCGCTCGGCTTGGCTCCCTGACGGCGTCCGGCGCTCACGTACAGCTCGACCACTGCGGCGTCATCCGCTTCGGACGGTCGCGGTTCCGGACGCGGCTCGGCGGCGCGACGCCGCTCCGGCGCTTCGCGCGCCTCGGCGCGTGGCTCTCGCGCTTCGACGCGCGGCTCACGTGCTTCGACGCGCGGTTCACGTGCTTCGACTCGCGGCGCGCGTGCCTCGACGCGCGGCTCGCGTGCTTCGACGCGCGGCTCGGGCGCAAGCGGGCGCGCTTCCGGCGGCAAGGGCTCGGCCGTGTAAGAGACCGGGTCGTCGTGGCGCGGGCGCGGTGCGCGCGGAGGGCGCTCCCCGCGTTCGCGTCGCTCGGGGCGATCAGCGCGCTCGGGGCGATCGGCGCGCTCGGGGCGATCAGCGCGCTCGGCGCGCTCGCGCCGCTCTGGCCGTTCCGGGGCGCTGGGGGCGGCTTCGACGGCAGCGCGCTCGGGGCGATCAGCGCGCTCGGCGCGCGGCGGTCGCGGCTCCGCGCGCTTTTGCGGCGCTCGGCGCTCTTCCGGCTGGATTTCGGCAGCGCGCGGGGTGCGGGCGCGCCGGGCCGCGGCCGCTTCGTCCTGAGCCTCGGGTCGCGCGCCGAGGTGATCGCGGAGCAGCGCCGCCACCACCAGCTCGGCGCGCTCGTGGCTGAGCAGCCGCCGAGCCAGCGCCAGATCCTCCGGGTGTACCTTGCGCGAAGCGAGGCCGTCGACGAACCAGCGCACGAGATCCGTCTCGGCGCGCGTCTTGAGCTCGGTCTCGGTCGGCAGGTTGCGCTCGATCGGACGCAGCTTGTAGGTGAGCCGCAACAGGTACAGGTTGCCGATGTCGCTCGGCTCGATCAGCGAGATCGCCGTCCCGGTTCGGCCTGCGCGGCCCGTTCGCCCGGTGCGGTGCACGTACGCTTCGGCGGACTCCGGGAAGTCGAAGTTGATGACGTGCGTGAGGTGCGAGATGTCGATGCCGCGCGCGGCCACGTCGGTGGCCACGAGGAATCGAAGCCGGCTCTCGCGCGTCGCGGCCATGACCTTTTCGCGGTCGTTCTGGGCCAGGTCCGCGTTCAACCAATCGGCGGCGTAGCCCTCTTGTTGCAACGCAGCGGCGACTCGCTTGGTCTCGTCGCGCGTATTGCAGAAGACCACCGCGCTCTCGGGGTTGTCGGCGGTGATCACCTGGAGCAGCTCGTTCAGCTTGTCGCCGCGGCTCAGGTAAACGAAATGCCGGATTTGCAGGGCGCCGACGTGGTCGCCGCTCAGCGTGATGAACTCCGGATCGCGCAGCTTGGTCTCGGCGACGCGCTTGATGTCGGGCGGCAGCGTGGCGCTGAACAGCAAGGTCTGCCGGGACTCGGGCAGGTACGAGAGGATCTCGTTGATCTGGGGCATGAAGCCCATCGACAGCATCTCGTCGCTCTCGTCGAGCACGAGACAACGGATCGTCGAGGCGTCGAGCGTTCCCCGCGACAGGTGGTCGAGCACGCGCCCGGGCGTTCCGACCAAGATCTGGGCGCCGTCCCGGATCTGTTCGATCTGACGCGGCATCGGCGCGCCGCCGTAGACGGCGACCACGCGAGTGCCGCGGTGCTTCGAGAGCCGATCGAGCTCGCGCGTCACCTGCAGCGCCAGCTCACGCGTGGGGCACAGGATCAGCGCCTGCACTGCGTCCTTCTTGCGGACGAGCGTGTCGATCAGCGGCAGGCCGAAGGCGGCCGTCTTGCCCGTGCCGGTCCGGGCCTGAACCACCAGGTCCCGCCCGCGCGAAGCGGACTCGAACACCGCGCGCTGCACCGGAGTTGGGTGCGTGTAGCCCGCGTCGTCCACCGCGCGCCGCACGTCGGGCGAGAGCGGGATCACGTCGAACGTGGCCGGAGGGGTCGTATCGGAAGCGGCGTCCATCGTTCGATTGCCTCGATTCACTCGGAAGGAAGACTCTTGAGCTCGCGCACGAGATCGCCGGTGCGGCGGCGTTGGTCCGCGACGGCCCCGGCCTCATAGCGCACGGCGTGCTCCTCCGCATAGCGCAACGCATCGATCTCGCGCAGCCAGGAGACTGCGCGCTGGTCGCCGCGGCAAGCTGCCTCGAGCCCGGGGCGCTCGTCCCATTCGGGGGCAAGCGCAGCTCGGAAGCGCTCGAGCGCGGCACGCTCGCCGTTGGGCTCGCGGGCGGCGGCTTCGCGAGCTCGCGAGACCGCTCGATCCAGCCCAATCAGCCCCTCGCGGCAGCCAACCGAGCCCGCAGGGTGCGAGCCGAACACGACAGTCAGGATCTGCAACGACCAAATCGCGGTGATTCCGGCGACCGGGATCGCGAAGGCAATGATCCCCGCGCGCCGGCCCAGCCGGTTGATCCGGGGCAAGGGGACCACATCCCGCATGCGCCGCATTTGCCCGGATTGCTCCGTCCCGTCAAACCGGACTCGATTCAAATGCTACCGGACGGCGATCGGCCATGAGGCCGATCGCCTGAAGCGGCCGCAGGGGCGCGTTGACCTGGGGCACAGCCTCCGACATAGTTCTTTCACAAGAATTTGAAAGCTCAGAAACTCGAAGAGACTTCGCCGGTGCCGTTCGACACCGCGGTCGGCTCGCTGGCAGCCACCGCCGCCGCCGCGAACGCAGCTCCACCGGTGAGTGACCGGCTCGCGCACGTGCAGGGCCTGCTCGCCGACGATCTGCGCTGGATCGAGGCCGCGCTGCTCGAGGTCGCCGCCGACGGGCCGGCCCCTGGCACGCAGGCCGCCCGGCACCTGGTCGCTAGCGGCGGCAAGCGGATCCGTCCCATCGCGCTGCTCCTGAGCTCGGCTTGCTACGGAAAGATCCCCGAAGCGGCGCGTGAGCTGGCCGTGGTCGCGGAGCTCGTCCACACCGCGACGCTCCTTCACGACGACGTCGTGGACGAGGGCGACACGCGCCGCGGCCTGCCGACGTCCCGTCTCGTCTGGGGCAACGCCGTGAGCGTGCTGGCCGGCGATCTGCTGCTGGTCAACGGGCTCGAACGAACCCAGCGGCTCGCACCCCAGTGCATGACCGAGCTGATCCGCACGCTGCGGCGGCTGGTCGATGGCGAGATCATCCAGCTTCGCGGCCGCACCGAGCTCGACGTCTCGGAGGCGACCTACGAGCGTATCCTGTTCGACAAGACGGCTTCGCTGTTTTCCTGGGCCACGCGCACGGGGGCAGCCGTGGCGGGCGCATCGGCAGAAGATCAGGCGAAGCTCGCCGACTTCGGGGAGCGGCTCGGCTTCGCGTTCCAGCTGGTGGACGACGTCATCGACTACGCCGGAGAGACCTCGGGCAAGACGCTGTTCGCCGATCTGCGCGAGGGCAAGCTCACGTTGCCGCTGGTGCTGACCGTGAAAGAGCAGCCGGAGCTCTTGCGCGATCTGAAGCGGATCTATGCGGGGGACTCGGAGCCGGTGGCGAGCGTCAGCGCGGCCGTGCAGCAATCCGGCGCGTGCGACGAGGTGCGCCGCCGTGCCCGCGAGCACACGCGCCTCGGCCTCGAGTCACTGCGCTCGATCGCCCCGAGCCCTGCGCGCACTTTGCTCGAAATCGTCGCGACCGAGCTCACCGCGCGCGCCCACTAGGCTGACGGCCCCTAATTCAGCGCTTGCTTATCGACCTGAGCGGGTTGATCCGGCTCGACGAAGGTGGCGGTGACCTCCCGCTCCAGCGCGAGCACGATCTCGTGCTCGACCTGTTCGAGTGAGCCCGCCAGGCGCTCGACGTTGCGTTGGTAGACGAAGAGCCGCGTCGTGAGCGTGGTGTCGGGTGAGCCGACGCCGTCGATCAGGAGCAGCGCGCGGGGGTCCACGCCGTCGACGACGACCTCCACCCCGGGCACGTCCGCGATGTAGAGCTCGGCGTCCTGTACGTAGCGCCGCAGCGTTTCCTCGAGGCTCATCACGGCGCGCTTGGCGCTGAGCTCGAAGGTCTCCCGCGACAGCGTCCAGGGCGGCGGCGGCACCTCGAGGTCGAGCTCGCGCGAGCGCAAGAAAGCAATCGTCGCGCCGGCCGCGTCGCCGCGCTCGTCCCGCACCAACCCGAGGTAATAGTGCCCTTCCGGGTTCTTGGGGCTGCGCTTCGCGGCCTCTTCGATCAGCGGCTCTGCCCGCGCCACGTCGCCGATCTCGTAGTAGGCGCGCCCGACCAAAAAGACGTGGTTCGGGTTCTCGAACGGGCCCGCGGGGAAGCGCTCGGAGACGACGCTCGCTTGCTCCACTTCGCCCTTGCCGAGCAGCGCGTCGAACTTGAGGAGCAGCGCGTCGACCACCTCGTCGTCGGTTTCGGCGAGCTCGAAGGCCTGATCGCACATGCTGATCGCTTCGTCGAACTCGGCGAGGGGGTGAATGTAGAGCTCTGCCGCGTTCAGCATCGCCTCGAGGTAGGTGTCGTCGAGAGCGATGGCCTGGCGGTAGTGATCGATGGCCTCTTCGAACTCACCCTTGAGCGCGGCCACGTATCCGAGCAGGTTGTAGGCTTCGGGCGACTGGCTGTCGATCTCGAGCGCGCGCCGCGCCGAGACCTCGGCGCCTCGCGGGTCACCCCGTTGAACGAGGTCCCAACCGCGGTCGAGATGCGCCGAGAACTGGTCCATGGTCCTCGAACGTGTGGTCTCGATGTGGGGTCGCTGTCAAATCCATCGGACGGGGAGCGCCCTCGGCGCTGCGGATCATGCTCGAAAACCGCCGGACCTCTTGGCCGGCCAGTCCGCTCTTCTCATTCGTGGATGACGATGCGTGTACCCGGGTCCTGCTCGTTCGACCAGGAGCCGTGAAAGCCCGCCGGAATCACCGGTGTCACGAAGTAGAACAGGAACTTGGCGTCGAGCGGCGACAGGTTCACGCAGCCGTGGCTCATCTGCATGCCGTAGTTCGAGTGCCAGAAGGCGCCGTGGAGCGCGTACGAGCGGTGATAGTACATCACGTAGGGAACGTCCTCGATGCTGTACGGCAGATCGCCCGCGGCGGTGCCGTCGCCATCCATCGTGGTCGTGATGTGTTTTTCGCGGATCCGGAACTCCCCGGGCGGCGTGCGGTGATCTTTCTCCTTGTCCTTCGACTCCCTGCCGGTCGAAACCAGCGTCGCGAACACGGGTTTGTCGCCGATGAAAGCCACCAGGGTCTGAGTCTTCAGGTTCACGTCGATCCAGCGCTCGCCCGGCTGTAGCCCCTCCGGCAGCGCGCTCGGCCTCGTGATCCGAACCTGCGATTGCTTGATCCAGCTGCCGTCGGCGAGCTTCTGGTAGGTGGTCTTGCCGATCTCCTGCGTCTCGTCGGCGAGCGCGATGGGCTCGAAGCGCGCGTAGGTCTTGGCGTTCGAGAGCTTCTTCGTCGCAGGATCGATGTTGTACGTGCCGACGCTCTTGCGACCGCCCACGGCCCAGGCGAGCGGCAGCTTGAGCTCCGTGCCGTCGAGCACCACGCCCTTGAATTTGGGCCCCGCGGTCTGCCAGAAGCGATCGCTCGGTGCCAGCAGGCCCTTCGTCGTCTTGTAGAAAGAGCGCCCCGACCAGCTGAACGTGCGATCGACGGCCACGTAGAAGCCGGTGACCATGCGCTTGGCGAGCACGTCGTCCGAGTCTTGCTCGAGTTGCTCGAGCTTGACCTCGTGCAGACGCTCCTTGGCGTCTTCGCGCTGCCACCAGGGGGTTTCGGGAGCCGGATCTTGCGCAGCCGCCGGGGTGATGAGCCCGCCGTCGGCGATGGCGGCGCCGACCGCGGCCGCGGGCGCAGCGTCGGCGCCGGCCGCGACCGGTGAAGCCGCGGGGGTAGTAGCCGGCGCGGCTGCCGGCGCGGTTCCGGGCGTGGCGGTTCCGGGCGTGGGAGCCGGACCGGGGGCGACCTTGGAGGCCGCAGAGACCGCGTCGGACGCGGGCTTCGAAGCTTTCGAAGCCGAGGCGGACGTCGCCGGCGGCGGATCCTTGGGCTTTACCAGGTACGGCTCGTAGCGCTCCATCTGCTCGCGCGACGGCACCGAGCGGTAGAGCGGCGTGCCGTTCTTCGAGTTGCGCGCGTAGGCGTAGGGCAGCACCTCTTCGAGGTTCGGCGGCTTGGTCGCGAACTTCACCTCCGGGTGGTTCATGTTCGTGGTCCCGAGGTTGCCGCAGATGTACCCGCCGGAGAGCAGCTTGTACCAGCCGCGCGTGCAGTTCTTCTTCGACACGGGCTCGCTCTCGACCGGCACGCGCCCGCCGTTGCGCAGGTAGCCGAGCTTGGTGGCTTCGAAGCGAGGCTCGGCGTAAACGCCCGCGCTGAGCGACGTGGTCGCGAACCAGGTGCCCTGGTAGTCGGGCGGAAACGCGGGCGGCTCGGAGACCGCCGTCGGCGTCGGAGCGGGCGCGGGCGCCGGAGCCGATGCGCTCGCCTGTGGCGTCAACTCGGGCGGGAGCTCGGGCTTTCCGGGCTGCGCGGAGACGCTCGTCACGCGCGCAGGCTGCGCTCCGGGTGGCGCCTGGCGATCACACCCGAGGGTGGCGCCGAGAGCGGCGCAGGCGACCAGGAACAGCGACGGGCGGCGGAGCATCGAGCTTGTCGGTGTACTTTTCATAACGGACACGGCAAGGGCCAGTTCTCGACGGATGCGAGGCTCGTACCACAGCCGGCGGGTCCCATCTCCCCGCGCGTCTCGGGAATTCGCCTCGCACGGGCGTGTCGCGCCAGACGCGCCCCGTGGGCGCTCGGACACGGCTCAGGTGGTGGCAGGTGCCGCGGGCGCCGGGGTCGCGGGCGCGGGCGTCTCGACGGTCACGGCGCGACGCGTCTGCGCCGCCACCGCGGCCAGCAGGGCGTCGGCGCGGTGCACGTCCAGGGACCCGACGCACAGCGCGCGCCCGCGTAGCGGCACGATCAGCACCCGGCAACGCCCGCGCACCGAATGCGCCAGGCTCGTCAGCAAGAAGTCGAGGCTCAGCCCCAGGATGATCGAGAGCACGCCGACGGCGAGCGGATCGATCTCGCGGACGCGCCGGAAGTCCACGAGCAGGCCGGTCCCGTAGTACGTGCCGATCGCGAGCGCGAGCAGCCCGGCATAGAGCGCGAGCCCGCTGTAGCGCACCTCGCGCGTCAGGCTGCCGATACCGGACATCGGGATCCGCAACGAGCGGTTGCGCAAGACCTTGCCGAGCAGCAGCGTCTGCGACGACAGCTCGAGCCCCTGCGGACCGAGTCGTAGCGTCGCCGGTCTGCGGTACAGCAGCGCATAGCGGGCGAACAGCCGCACGCCGGACACCACGAACAGCACCAGCGTCACGGCCATCAGCGCCGTGAGCCAGGGGCTCCGCGCGGGCGCGAGCTCGCCGCGCAGCTCGTCGTCGAAGCTCGTGACCGGCGCGAGCAGCGCCTGCACCGCCGGGTCGAGCGTGAGCCCGCGAGCTTCGAGGCTCAGGCGGTGCGCCTCGGGCGCGGGGCTGTGCTGAAGCGCGGCGGCGGCGACCAACGCTTCGGCCGTGCCGAAATCGGGCAGGCTGCTCGGCATCAAGAGCACACGCGCGACGCCGTGCCAGATCGGGCCCGCCTGCTCGCCGAGGGCGGCGTCCAGGGCCGGCAGCGCGTCGCAGCCGGCCCGTGCAGCCAGCCAGACCAGCGAGCAGCCGACGTCGTCCGCTTCCGTGTCGCTCGCCGGCGGGCGCTCACGCAGCGAGAGAGCAAGCAGCGCACCGACGAACGCGCGCTCGCGCGAGCCTTGAGGTCCGCGATCGAGGATGTTCTGCAGGTTGCCGTGCGGCGTCTCCGCCTGCGAGGGCTGGAGCAGATCGATGGGCAGTGAGATCGCCTCGAGGGGCGCGTTGCGCCGGAGCTTCCACAGCGCGTTCGACCACTGCCTCACGGCATTGGCCAGCGTTCCGGTGTGCGGATGATCCCACAGCTCCCGCACGAGATCCGCTGCATCGGGCTCAGCGCTCATTACCGGGCCCTACTTACCACCCTCGAGCGAAAAGAGGGCAATAACGCGCCTTCGCGAAGCATCGATCGCGGCACGGTAGAACGGAAAATTGCCCCGATTCAGGTCAAAAGACCGATAGAATCCAGGACCGGTCCGGGCGCTTCCGGGCCCACCGCACGCTTGCGGTTCTTCGCGTCCAGGCGGATCACGGTCGGCACGTGCCGCCGCGCCTCCTCCTCGGTCATCTCCGCGAATGTGGCCAAGATCACCTGATCGCCGGGCTGATTCAGGTGGGCGGCGGCGCCGTTGACGCAGATCGCGCCGCTGCCACGCGGGCCCTCGAGCGCGTACGTCATCAGGCGCGTGCCGCGCGTCACGTTCCAGATATGCACCGCTTCGAACGGGAGGATGTTGGCGGCGTCCATCAGATCGCGATCGATCGTGACGCTGCCCTCGTACGCCACGTCGGCGTGGGTGACCGTGGCGTGGTGGATTTTCGACTTGAACAGGGTGAGCTTCACAGGAGCTCCTCGGAAGTTGCCGCATGGCGGCCCGCCCGATCGCGGGTCCATCTGCGCAACTCGAGGAACATAAGGCCGCGTCCGGCTCTCGTCAAAGCCGGGGGTGGGTCAGGAAACTTGGCCTGTGAGCGCAATCGTCGATACCGACAGGGGCGAACCGAGGCTGTCTCCCCATGCACAACAAGTCGAAAGTCGAGATGCTCGAAACCCTGCGATCTTTGGTGCGGGAGGCGCTCCGGCTCCGGAGTGAGGGCTCGACCTACGCCCGGCTGGCCCGCGCCAGTGGCTTGGTGGACGGCTACATGCGCGTCCTGCTCGAGGCCGGCCTGGTCGAGGCGCGGGAGCTGCTCCAGATCGTCGCCGCGGAGCGCGCAGCCGTGGACGGGCCGGCCCTCGGAGCCAGCCGCGCCTCG
Organism: Polyangiaceae bacterium; assembly: GCA_025937835.1. GTDB lineage: Bacteria > Myxococcota_A > Polyangia > Polyangiales > Polyangiaceae > PMG-095. The sequence goes on along the minus strand of JAICQO010000007.1, from coordinate 68,885 downwards.
GTTCCCGACCTCAACGCGGCGTAGCGCCGGTCACTAGAGCCGGACCAGCGACGAGAGCTCTTCGAGCCGCTGAGCGATTTCGGTCTGCGTGAGCGTCGCGAGCCGCTTCGGCCCGACGTCTTCGATGCAGAACGAGGCCACCGTCGCCGCGATCATCACCGCGCGCCGGATCGTGCCCTCGTCGAGGCCGTCGGACTGCGCGAGGTAGCCGAGCAGCGCGCCCGCGAAGGTGTCCCCGGCGCCGGTCGGATCGACCTCGGTCTCGAGCGGGTAGGCGGGCGCGAAGAACGTGCTGTTCTGGTCGAACAACAGCGCGCCGTATTCACCGCGTTTCACGATCAGCCGCTTCGGCCCGAGCCCCATCACGTAGCGCGCCGCGCGCTTGATGTTGTGATCCTCCGCGAGCTGGCGCAGCTCCTCGTCGTTGATCACGAGCAGGTCGACCTTGGCCAGCACCTCGCACAGCGCCGGGCGCTCGCCGGAGATCCAAAAGTTCATGGTGTCGGCGGCCACGAGCCGCGGCGACTTCGCCTGGGCGAGCACCTCGAGCTGCAGGGCGGGCTGGATGTTGCCGAGCATCACGAACGGCGTGTCGCGGTAGCTCTCCGGCAAGCGTGGCCGGAAATCCGCAAACACATTCAGCTGCGTATCGAGCGTGGTGCGGCTGCCGAGGTTGTCGGCGTAGCGCCCCGCCCAGCGGAAGGTCTTGCCGGCGCGCCGCTCAATCCCCGCCGTGTCGACGCCGCGCGAGCGGAGCCCTTCCAGCACGGACTCCGGGAAGTCTTCCCCGACCACGCCCACCACCTGAACCGGGGCGAACAAGCTGGCGGCATGCGCGGCGTAAGTCGCGGCCCCGCCCAGGGTGTTCGGGAACGAGCCGCTCGGCAGCTCGAGATCGTCGAATGCCACGGAGCCGACGATCAGCAGGGGTTGGGCGCGGTTTCTCGAATTCGGGTTCATCAGGTTCCTCGACATTGCGGGTCTTTTCAGGGGCAGGGCACGAGCTTCTCGGGTCACGTCGACTGCGAGGGCGGTTGCGTGCCGCCGAAGCCGCGGCCCTCGGCGAGCAGGCGCTCCGCCCAGCCCGCGGCGCGGCGGCGCCGGCACTCTTCGGCGCGGAAGATCGAGACCAGGCGCGTGGTGGCCTCCGACAGGTCGTCGTTCACGAGCACGTAGTCGAACATGCCGTAATGGGCGATCTCTTCGAGCGCTGCCCGGAAGCGCCGGGTGATCGTGGCCTCGTCCTCGCTGCGCCGGCCGCGCAGGCGCCGCTCCAAATCGACCATGCTCGGGGGCAGGATGAACACCGCCACCGCGTCCGGCGACGAGCTCTTGATCTGCCGCGCGCCCTGGTGATCGACATCGAAGATGATGCCGCGCGCGCTGCTGGAACGGTCGATTTCGGCGCGCGCCGTGCCGTACAGGTTGCCGTGGACCTCGGCCCACTCGAGGAAGGCCTCGTCGCGGATCAGCTTCACGAAGCTGTCGCGGTCCACGAAGTGGTACTCGCGGCCGTCCTGCTCGTTCGGGCGCGGCTTGCGCGTCGTGTGGGAGATGCTGAAGCGCAGCCCGGGGACGAGCTCGAGCAGGCGCGTCGTCAGGGTCGTCTTGCCCGCGCCCGAGGGCGACGACACGATCAGCTGCAGCGGCTCTTCACTCGACATTCTGTACCTGCTCGCGGATCCGCTCGATCTCGGTCTTCAGCTCGACCACCAGCTGCGCGATCGGCGCATCCTGGCATTTCGAGGCGATGGTGTTCGACTCGCGCCCGATCTCCTGAAGCACGAATTCCAGACGCCGGCCAATGGCTCCGTCGCCCAAGAGGGCGCCGGCGAAGAACTCGAAATGGCTCGTAAGTCGCGAAAGTTCCTCGGCAATGTCGCTCTTGTCGGCGTAGATGGCGAGCTCTTGCTCGAGCCGCGCCGCGTCGACCTTCAGGTTCGCGCCGTCGAGCAGGCGCTGCAGCCGCTCCGTGAGCCGCGCCCGCTGCGCCTCGACGAGGCCCGCTGCGCGCTGCCCGATCTCGAGTGACAGGCTCCGGCAGCGCTCCAGGTGGCCGCGAATGTCCGCCGAAAGCGCGCGACCCTCCGTGACGCGCATCGCGTCGAGGTCCGCCTGCGCGTACTCGAACGCCGCGCGCAGCGCCTCGCGCAGGCCTTCCGTGTCGAGGTCCGGCGGCGTCGTGATCAGCTCCGGCAGCGCCGTCACGGCCGTGAACGGCACCTCGGCCCCGGGAGCGAGCGCGTCGCGCAGCTCGAGCAGGGACGAGTACAGCGAGCGCGCGCGCTCGCGCGAGAAGCGGGCGTGAGCGACGTCACCTCCCGCGAGCCGGACTCCGACGTCGAAGCGGCCGCGGCCGAGCCGCTCGCGTGCCAGCTGCTCGACGAAGCCGCCCTGGTCGAGCAGCTCGCTCGGCATGCGCACCCGGATCTCGGTGTGACGGTGGTTCAGCGCGCGGAGCTCCAGCGTCAGACGGCCCGCGCCGAACGACGCTTCCCCCGCGCCGAATCCGGTCATGCTTCTCATGAGTGGTCGGGTTCGCGCGGCTCGTGAACGACTAGAGCCCCTTGCGGCGCTTCAGGTCGTCCATCATCCGATGGTACTCGACCTCCCACTTCGACGTGCCTTCCTGCACGTGCCGGAGCTGAGCGCGCACCTCGTTCTGCAGCTCTTGCTCCTGGGCGGCTTCGGCGCGCAGCGGCTCGCGCATCTTGCGGCGCAGCACGTAGTCCTCGGCGAAGATCTCCTCGACGTTCGCGGAGTGCATCAGCATCTCCACCAGCTGATCGAGGATGTAGTCGATGGCGTCGTCGCCGATCTTGATCTTGCGCTCGTCGGCGACGAGCTTCTTGATCCGGTTGAACTCGGTCTGGGGCAGGTTGCGCTGCGCCATCAGGTTCTTCGCGCGTTCGGCGACTTCCTGCTCGTCCTTGACGTATTGGTTCAGCACCGCCTCGACATCGAGCTGAACCTCCCTCGGTGAGGTCACCTCCACGTCGTTTTCGCGTGTGACCGCGGTCACGATGGCGGCCGAAAGCTTCGGAACCTTGGCGCTGTAGATGCGCATGGTCGGCTTCACTAACCCATTTCTGGGGATTTCTGCAGGCGCATTTCCAAAGATCGGCGCCCGCGACGATTTTCCCAGCCAAACCGGCGAATTACAGCCGGCTTTCAGCGATCGGAAGCCGGGCCCCTGGGGCGGTCGCCCCCGCGCAGGCGGCGGAACACGGCGTTCCTCTGGCGCGCCTTGTAGCGGTCGTGGCTCGCATCGCCGGTCTCGTTCACGGCCTCGCTCTGCGCGTCGAGGATCTGGAACTCGCAGAGCACGTAGACGATCGGGCCGAGGCTCTCGGAGCCGGGAGGCGCGAGCTCCATCAGGTGGGGGGGAACCCGCACCGGCACCTCGGTCACGAACTGAACGACGCGGTAGCTCGGCGCCGTGAAGCGGTTGTCGTTCGGCGCGAACGACAGCTCGAGCGGCGTCTGCAGCCGATCTCTGACCTTATCCCAGTTCGGGTGGTCGCTGAACAGCTGGTGCCAGTCGAAGATGGTGTTGGTGCTCTGCTTCGGCACCACGTAGTTGAAGGGGAAGAGCTGCTCCGTCAGGTAGAGGAGCACGGGCAGCACGTCGTCGCGCGTGCGGGTGACGATCCGGAACCGGAGCTTGTCGTAGAGCGCCGCGGCCGTGGCCTCCGGTCGGGACAACAGCTTGGTGTACGTCGAATCCAGGTTCTTCCGGCCGCCGATGAACTCGGTGATCGGGAAGCCCTCGCTCAGCATCGTGCCGACGATGCGGTAGACCTTCTCTTCGACGAGGTGGAACAGGTCACGGTCGCTGACCGGCAAGCGAAACAAGAGCTCGCGGCCGGCCATGTGATTGATGATCTGCATCGCCTTGAGCACGGTGCAGGCGCAGACCTGGCGGTGCCCGTATCCGGACGCGATCTGCAGCAGCTGCTCGATCGAAGCGTTCTCGATCGGCTTCGGGATCTTGAAGTTGAAGTGCCGCCGCAGGTAGCTCACGCTATCGCGCTGAACCTGCTGCATGAAGGCGCGATCCTTCGGTTGATCGAGGTAGAGCTCGTGGTTCTCGATGAAGCGGCGCGCCAGCGTCGGATCCGCCAGATTGAGCCGGTGCCAGTCGATGACCGAGCTGCCCGTCAAAATCAGCCGGACGGCCTCGATGTCGGGCAGACCAAAGTCGTCGAGACGCTTCAGCCGCGGCGCGCTCGGCAGCGTGGAGATGCGCTCACTCGAGCGCGGCGGTTCGCTCTCGGGATCGATCAGTGGTGCGTCGTCGTGGCGTCACCAGCAGCGGGACGCCGGAGCGAGAGGGTTCCGAAAAAGATCCCGAGGGTCACGCCCAGCACCAGGAGCTGGGCCCCCAGCGCCTCGTGCACGGCGAGGAGACAGAACGGAAGAGGCGCCGCGAGATACCAGGGGTTGATCTTCATCAGGATCGAGTCTCCAGAGCTGACGCCCAGCCATTCCGCCTGCGCTCGAGGGGCACTGAGCGTAGGTTGGTGTAGGCAATCATGCTACAGGCCGGGCCGACGGGGCAAACTGTTAACGGGGTCGGGGAGCGAACTCAAGGCTCACGTGAAGCGTGCAGTTATTTATGTAGGTAACTAGGCGCCCGGGTGCTCGCGGGTCCGAGGCCGGGTGAGCTCCAACCCCTCGGCAGAGCTCAGGAAAATCTATTCCCGCAGCTCTCGAACGGTGTAGCGTTTCGCTAACGTGAGTCGTCCACGTGTCGTGGGTCCGTCCTGGGAGGCCGTGCTGCTGCTGCTCGCTGTGGCGGGGTGCGGCGATCATGGACTTTTCCCCTCGACGGTCGATCAGGGCCCCGACTTCAGCGTCTCCGAGGTCGTTTTCGATCAGGGCTTCTTCTACTGTCGTGTCGAGCCGGTTCTGTTCCAGAGCGGGTGTGGTCCGGGCAACCCGGCTGCGGGCGACCCCCCGAACGGCTGCCACTCGAGCGTGACCAGTTTCCGGTTCAGCGAGTACATGAACCCCGTCGCCGACACCTGCAACGGCGTCGTCCCCGCGAGCGTCAGCATCCCGCCGACGGCGGCGCAGAATTACCAAACCGCGCAGGCGCGCATGCGCAGAAACCCCGATCAGGCGCCGCTCTTGCGCTACCCGACGGGGCAGGCGCAGCACCCGCGCACCGTGTTCGAGCCGGAGAGCGCCGAAGCGGACGTGATTCGCCAATGGGCCACGCAGTACTCCACACGCTGACCGCGTCGGCGCTGCTGTCGCTCGCCCTCTCGGCGGCCCCTGCCCGAGCCGCGGACGACCCCGACGTGTTCGCGCGCGTCGTCGTGGCCGAGACCGAGCTCCGCGCGGGTCCCGGGGTCTCGTATCGCGTCATCCACCGCGCGGTCCGCGGTGAGACCTTCGTGATCGAGACGCGGGAGACCAAGGGCTTCTGGCTGCAGGTCTTGCTGCCCGACGGCCGCACCGCGTACGTCCTCGGCGACACCGTCTCGGCCATCTCTGCCGAGGAAGACGCCGAGGCCGGCTTCTCCAAGCCAGGCATCTTCGCACCCCCGGCGCTGCAGACGGCGCGCGGCGGCTTCGCGCTGATGGCCGGTCTCTACGACGGCGACGGGTACTCGGAGATCCGCCCGGCGCTGGTGATCGCCCCGGCCATCGCCTTCGAGCCCTACATCGGCGTCGCGCTGCGGCTCGACAGCAAGCGCTTGCTGTACGGCGCGTCCGGCACCTTGAACCTGGCCCCCGATTGGGCGATCGCGCCGTTCGTCCAGATCGGCGCGGGCGGTGTGTTCGAAAACCCGAACGACGAATTCATCGCCGACGATCGTCGCTGGTTCCACGCCCGAGCGGGCGGCGGCTTGCTCGTGTCGTTGCGCTTGCGCTTGCTGTTTCGCCTCGAGGCCTCGAACGTCGTGCTCTTCACCGAAGACGACTACGAGAACCGCCAGGCTTACCTCGCCGGGCTCGGGACCTATTTCTGATGGAGACCCTTCGCATGAAGCAGAAGCTGTGCCTGATCGCGCTGTGCGGCGCGGCGCTCGCGTCCTCTGCCTGCGCGACCGTGCGCCCCGAGCAGCGCCAGCTCCTCGCCGATCCCGTCATGCAGTTCAACGGCGAGGACCCCGACGCGCGCGCCAAAGAGCACGTGCTCGAGTTTCGAGAGGGCTCGAACGGGCGCGGCTCCGTCAAGGGCGGCGGCTGCGGCTGTAACTAACCCCCTTAGAGAACGCCCTTGAAACGCTTGCTCGAACGACGTCGACGCCACGGAGTCCCGGGACTCGGGCTGCTCGCCCTAGCCCTCGCCCTCGTGTCGCTGCTCGGCGGTCGCGCGCGCGCGCAGGTGCTCGACCTCGATCTCGGCACGAACGTCTATCTCGAGCCCTCCAAGACCAGCAACCTGACGGTCATCAACCCATCGGTCGGCGTGACCGGCCACATCGCCGGCGTGGTCTCGATCGACGCCCACTACGAGGCCGACATCGTGTCGGGCGCCACCGAGTCGATCAAGGGCGGTCGTCTGGCCACGGTCGACATCGTGTCTTCCGCGACCAAGTTCGACGACGTGCGTCACGTCGCGAGCGGCGGCGTGGCGATCACCCGCGAGAACACCAACCTCGCCGTGAGCTACAGCTACGGCACCGAGTCCGACTACCGCTCTCAAGCCTTCGCGGTCACGGCGGGCACCAACTTTTTCCAGAAAAACACCGAAATCGTCCTGTCGTACGCGCGCGGCTTCGACACGGTCTGCACCACGGCCTTCGCCCAATCGGACGCTCCGAGCGTTCGCAGCCCGCTCGACGCCTCCGACGGCTGCTTCACCAAGGACGATGACCGCGCCGAGCGCGACGTCTCCCTCGACAACTTTCAGGCCGGTTGGACCCAGGCCTGGACGCCCGTGCTCGCGACGCAGCTCGTGCTGACCGGCGCACTCCAACACGGCTTCCTCGAGAACCCGTATCGCGCCGTCGTGATCGCTCCCGCGGGCGATCAGGCGCTCGAGAATCACCCCGACAACCGCGGGCGCGCCGCCATGGCTCTGCGCGCCCGCCTCTACGTTCGCCCGATCCAGGTCGCCTTCAGCGCCGGCGCCCGCTACTACCTCGATACCTGGGACATGTTCGGCCAGAACTACGAGCTCGCCGCCGAGCGCTACCTGTTCGAGGGCCTACGCATCCAAGCTCGCGGCAGCTACTACACCCAGACCGCCGCGTTGTTCTACAGCGACGACTACACCGGCGGCGAGCCGGTCGACGGCCCCAACGGCCAGTATTGGACCGGCGATCGCGAGCTCTCCGCGCTCCACAACCTCCAGTACGGCGGCCGTCTCGTCTACGCCAAGCGCGCCACGCGCGACGCGCGCTTCCTCGGCATCTTCCTCGGCCTCACCGCCACCGCCGCTTTCGACGTCATCGACACCAGCCTCGACCGCTTCACCTGGGGAGGGAAAGACCCAGATGACACGCTCGGCATGCTGCTGTCCCTCGGTCTGAAGAGCGAGTTCTAAAGGCCGAGAGAGAGGCTAGGGCTTTAAGGGGAAAGGGAAGGCTAAGGGGAACGTCTAGGGCCAACTGGAGCGGCGAGACCCGTCAGTAGTCCCCCCCCCAAAAAAATTCCCTCCGATCTTCTTGTCTCCCGTCTTCCTGTTGCATCCCCGTCCACGCCGCTCAGCGCCGTTTCTTAGCTTCGCTCCCCTCGCAACCCGTGCTTCCGAGCCAGGTCGTACAGGTGCTTCCGATCCATCTTGGCTTCACGCGCGGCCGCGCTGATGTTGCCGGCGTGGCGATCCAAAAGCCATGAGACGTAGCGCCGCTCGAAGTCGGCTTCGAAGTCGGTGCGGATCTCGCGGTAGCTCTTGTCGGCGTCGAAGGCGGGGTAAGCCTGGGGCGCGGAGCCGTTGGGGCTCGCGGAGACCGGCAGATCGACCAGGCGGACTTCGTGTTCGCCGCCGGCGGCCGCGACGTAGATGGCGCGGTCGAGCACGTTCCGGAGCTCGCGCACGTTGCCGGGCCAGTCGTGCGCGCTGAGCGCCGCGAGCGTCTCACGGCTCAGGGTGACCTGCGCGGCGGCGGGGACGCGGCGGCGCGCATGATCCAGGAAGCGCTCGACGAGGGCAGGGATGTCTTCGCGGCGCTGGCGCAAGGGCGGGACGGTGATCGGCACGACCGAGAGCCGGAAGTACAGGTCCTCGCGGAACTTGCCGCGTTCGACCTCTTCCCGAAGGTTGCGCTTCGTGGCGGCGATGATGCGGGCTTCGGTGCGCAGCGTCTTGTTGCCGCCGACGCGACGGAACTCACCGGACTCGAGCACCCGCAGCAGCTTCGGTTGGACGTCGAGGGGGAGCTCGCCGACCTCGTCCAGAAACACGGTGCCGCGCCCGGCGAGCTCGAACGCACCCTGACGGGTTGCGACGGCGCCGGTGTACGCGCCGCGCTCGTGCCCGAACAGCTCGCTCTCGATCAGGTTGTAGCTGATGGCGCCACAGTCGACGACCAAGAACTCGTGCTCTCGGTGGGCGCTCTTTTCGTGGATCGCGCGAGACAGGACGTCCTTGCCCGTGCCGGTCTCGCCCTCGATCAGCACGCAGGCATCGGTCGGGGCGATCCGATCGAGCAGCCCGAAGATGCTGCGCATGGCCAGGCTCGGGCCGATCACGTCCCCGAAGCGCGGCGCCTCACTGGGCAGGATTTGCGCGCGATTCGGCTCTGCGCGCAGCAACAGCTCGACGTTGCCGATGGTGATCGTGGAGCCAGGCTCGATCGTGGCCTCGGCCACCGTGGTGCGGCCCACGCGCGTGTGATTCGTGGAGCCGAGGTCGCGCACGACGATGCCGCTCGGCCCGCGCTCGAGCACACAGTGATGTCTCGAGACCGTGTCGTCGGAGAGCACCAGATCGTTGTCGGGCGCCTTGCCGATCGACACCCGCTCTCCGAATTTCACGCGGCGGCCGCGTGCGGAGCCGGTTACGACCAACAGCACCAGCTCGTCGGGAACGGGTGGAATGCTCCCGTGCGCGCGAGTCGAGGGCTCTACGGATTGTGAGGGTTGCGTCACTCCGACTGTTCCCCTTCGATCAGGATGGTTGTTTCCTGACCAGCGAGGGTAACTCGACGGACTTCGGTTGTCTCCATCTTCGCGGGGGGCTCGCGCCCCGATGAGTGGGTGGAAGTGAGCTCGATGGTGACGAGGTAGTCGCCATCCGGAAGGCGTGGCTGATGTCGCACGCTGCGCGTCGAACCATCGAGTTCGAGAGTGAAGCCCTGGAGTGCGCGCGCGGCGCCAACTCGAGTGAACGACACCTGCAAACGCAGAGGGCCGCCCGAGTGCGCCGCCGGCAGCCGGAAGTTCAACGGCTGATCTTTGGGCAAATCCGGTCCCAGCGTCGTGAGCACGAGTGCAAAGCCGACGGCGAGGATCAACAGCGCACCCTTTTTGCGATGTCGCGCGCCGTCTTCGGTGCCGCCGAACCAGCGGCGGCGCGGTGCGGGCTCGTTCACGGCGCGGGACGTGCGGGCGCAGCTTGCGCGGGTGCCGCGTGCGCGGGTGCGGCCGTCTGCGTGGGGGCGGCGTGGGCGGGTGCGGCGTGCGCGGGAGGCGGAGCCGGTGCTGCCGAGCCCGGGGGCGCGCCGCTCGGCGCCGCCGACGCTGCGGGTGCCGCGCTCGGGTTGGCCTTGGCCTTGGCCTCGATTTCGGCGCGGCGCCGCGGATCGAGCAAGCGCACGAGCCGCACGAGCGATTGGATCGTGGCCTCCGGCAAGCGCGAGGGAGGCATCATTCCGCGCCCGTTGCGGATCGTCTGAGCGATGCTCTCGTCGCTCACGGACGCGTGCCATGCAGCGTCCGTGAGGTCACGTGCCTTGGTGATCGGCCCTTGCGGCCCGTCGCCGGCACCCTGCGCTCCGTGGCAGGTCGCGCACGACTGCTCCCACGCCACCACGGTCACCTCGTCGATGCCGTAGACCGCGAGCGGGCTGGCGGCGTCCTGCTTGACCTCGACCTGCGCGGCGCTGGGGTTCGAGGTGTGATCGTGATCGCTCGGCTTCCACTCGCGCAGATCGCTGGCCTCGCGACTACAGCCGCAGACGAGCGAGAGCGCGAGCAGTGACGCCCGAAGTCGTGGCACCGGCAGATGACTCCGAATGGACAATGCGCTCAGTAGTCGAAGACCTTGCCGCCGCCGTCGAGGGCGCGGCCCGGGTACTTCTTGCCGCCGAGCTCGGCGAGCTTGAACTCGATGCGCTGGTTCTTGGCGCGACCCTCGGCCGTCGCGTTGTCGGCGAGCGGGCTCTTCTGGCCGAAGCCGACGGCGATCACGCGGTCCTTGGCCACGCCCTTCGCGACGAGCCACTTCTTGATCGAGAGCGCGCGCTCACCCGAGAGCTTCTCGTTGTCCTCGGGCTTGCCGACGTTGTCCGTGTAGCCCTCGACGCGGAGCTTGGTCACGCGCGGGTTCTGTTCGAGGAACAGCCGCAGCTCCTCGAGCGCCGTGTCGCTCGTGGTGAGCAGGTTGGCGGTCGTGCCGTCGAAGGCGATCGTGCCCGGCACCAAAATCTGATCGGCCTTGACGCTCACGGTCGACTTGCGCGGCTCGGCCGGCGGCGGGGTCGTGGTCGTGGGCGCCGGCTCCGGAGTGGTCGTGGTCGGCGTGGGCGCCGGAGCCACCGTGGTCGCAGGCGGAGGAGGCGGGGGAGGCGGGGGCGTTGCGCTCGGCTGGGCTGCGCCGCCTGCTTGGAAAGACGCGCTGCAGGCGCTCACCGCCCACAGCGTGCTCGCTGCGAGCGCGATCACGGTCATGGTGTACGCGGGCGTCCTCAAAGTTTTCGAAGTCATGCGTCCTCTCCTGGGGTGCTCAGGTCGGCGGCCGCCGCCGAGCGACGAGCGATCGGGGCTCAAGCGGTAATCCAAGTGGTTATCCCGAGGCAAGGACGGCGCTCGCCTCGAGGTCCCTGATCGACGGAACGACCTCGCGGACGCTTCAATCGCGGCGCGCGGGCCGGCCGCTGGGCCGCTCACCTGCGGCGGGTTCCGGGGCTAGGCTCTCGCGCGGATGCCCGAGTTCGTCCATCTCCACGTTCACTCTCAGTACTCGTTCCTGACCAGCGCCGTGAAGCTGAGCGGCCTGGCAGCGAAGGTGAAGGCGCTCGGAATGCCGGCGGTAGCGCTCACCGATCACGCCAACATGTTCGGCGCGATCCGCCACTACAACACCTGCCGCGCCGCCGGGATTCAGCCGATCCTCGGCTGCGAGGTGAACGTGGCGCGCTCCGCGGGCAGCGCGGTCGATCACCTGGTGCTCCTGGCCGCGACCAACCAGGGCTACAAAAACCTGATCCAGCTCGTGTCCGACGGACACCTGTCGCCGACCAGCCAGGTCGCGCCGAGCATCAGCCTCGATCAGATCGAGCGCCACAAGGAGGGCCTGGTGGTGCTCACGGGCTGTCTCGGCGGCGTGGTCGCGCAGCGCGTGCTCGAGTTCGGCCCCGAACAAGCCGACCGCGCGCTCGGCGAGCTCAGGGATCGCCTCGAGCCGGGGCGGCTGTTCGTGGAGCTCCAGGATCACGGCTTCCCCGAGCAGCCGATCGTCAACGACCTGCTGGTTCAGGCCGCGAAGCGCTTCGAGCTGCCGGTGGTGGCGAGCAACGACGTCCACTTCACGAGCAAGGACGACGGCACGGCGCAGGTCTATCTCGAGTGCGTGCGGCAGGGGCGGACCTACGACGAGGCCCAGCCGCTGCGTCACGACAGCTTCGAGATGTACCTGAAGAGCCCGGAGGAAATGGAGGCCAAGTTCCGGGCGCTGCCGGAGGCGCTGTCGAACACGCTGCTCGTGCGCGACATGTGCTCGGAGCTGAAGCTCGAGCTCGGCAAGCCGATGCTGCCGCGCTTTCCGGTGCCCGAGGGCTACGACTCGAACAGCTACTTCCGCCACGTATCGCGCGAGGGCCTGGCCGCGCGCTTCGCCGAGTTCATCCGCAGCAACAAGAAGGTGAACGAGACCGCGTACAAGGAGCGCCTCGAGACCGAGCTCTCGGTGATCGAGCGCATGCAGTACGCCGGCTACTTCTTGATCGTGTGGGACTTCATCCGCGAGGCCAAGAGCATGGGCATCCCGGTGGGGCCCGGGCGCGGCTCCGGCGCCGGCTCGCTGGTCGCCTACGCGCTCGGCATCACCGAGATCGACCCGCTCCCGTACAACTTGCTGTTCGAGCGCTTCCTGAACCCCGAGCGTGTCAGCATGCCGGACTTCGACATCGATTTCTGCATGTCGCGGCGCGACGAGGTGATCCGCTACGTCGCGCAGAAATACGGCGTGGAGAGCGTCGGACAGATCGCGACCTTCCAGAACCTGAAAGCGCGCAGCGTGATCAAGGACGTGGCGCGCGCGATGGGGATGCCCGCGCCCGAAGCGCAGCGGATCGCGAGCCTCGTGCCCGAAAAGGGCCAGGGCAAGATGTTCACGATCGAGGAGGCGCTCGAGGTCGAGCCGAAGCTCAAGGACCTGGCCGAGGGCGACCCGCGCGTGGGCGAGCTGATCCGGCACAGCAAGAAGCTCGAGGGGCTCACGCGCCACGCCGGCATGCACGCGGCCGGCGTGGTGATCGCCGATGGAAAGCTATCCGATCACGTCCCGTGTTTCCGCAGTGACGAGACGATCGTCACGCAGTACGACAAGGACGACGTCGAGGCCGCCGGTCTCGTCAAGTTCGACTTCTTGGGGCTGAAGACGCTGACGGTGATCGACATCGCCGAAAAGCTCGTCAACGCGCGCCCCGATCGCAAGGCCTCGCCGCTCCGGATGTCCGCCCTGCCGCTCGACGACCGGGGCACTTACCAGCTCATCAGCAGCGGTGAAACCACGGGCGTGTTCCAGCTCGAATCGAGCGGGATGCAGCAGCTCCTGCGGCAGCTCAAACCCGACTGCTTCGAGGACATCGTGGCCGTGGTGGCCCTCTATCGCCCGGGCCCGCTCGGTACGGGCATGATCGACGACTTCGTCGGGGGCAAGCACGGGCGCCGCGCGACGCGCAAGCTGCACCCGCTGGTCGACGAGGTGCTGGCGCCGACCTACGGCGTGCCCGTCTACCAGGAGCAGGTGATGCAGATCGCGCAGCGCCTGGCCGGGTACACGCTCGGCGGCGCCGATCTCCTGCGCCGCGCGATGGGTAAGAAAAAAGCCGAGGAGATGCAGAAGCAGGAGAAGACCTTCATCGAAGGCGCCGAGAAGAACGGCGTGCCCGCCGAGAAGGCGCAGAGCATCTTCAAGGAGATCGAGGGCTTCGCCTCGTACGGCTTCAACAAGAGCCACTCGGCCGCGTACGCGCTCGTCACGTATCAGACCGCGTACCTGAAGGCGCATTATCCGACCGAGTTCTTCGCGGCCGCGCTCACCGCCGACAAGGACAAGATCGAGAAGGTCGTGCGCACGGTCGCCGAGGCGCGCGCCTGGGGCGTGTCGGTGCTGCCGCCGGACATCAACGCCAGCGAGACCGATTTCACGGTCGTGTACGCGCACCCCGACGGCAAGGGCGCCCGCGCTTCCGGCAAGCTGCGCGATCCCTACGGCCCGCAGATCCGCTTCGGCCTCGGCGCCGTGCGCGGCGTGGGCGAGGCTGCGCTCGAGACCATGTTCGAGGCGCGGCGCGCGGGCGGCGCTTTCCGTGACCTCTTCGATTTCGCGTCGCGGGTCGACGCCAAGCGCCTGAACAAGGGCGTGCTCGAGGCGCTCGTCCAGTGCGGCGCGTTCGACTCGGTGATCGAACCGCTCGCGGTGCACCGCTCGCGCGCGTTCGCCTGCATCGACCGCGTGCTCGAACGCTCGCGCAGCGCGAGCCGCGATCGCGAGAGCGGGCAGGCCAACATGTTCGGCATGTTCGAGCGCGCCGCGCAGCCCGCGAGCGGCGGCGGGCGCGTGGCATCGAGCGACTACCCCGAGGTCGAGGCCTGGGATCGGATGGAGCTCTTGAAGCGCGAGAAAGCCGCGCTCGGCTGCTACGTCTCGGGGCATCCGCTGTCTCGCTACGAAGGCAAGCTCGGGCGCCTGAACGTCGTCGGCACGATCAAGCTCGCCGACCAAACCCCGTGGTCGATCGCCAGCGTGGCCGGCATGATCGAGAACTATCAGGAGAAGCTGTTCAAGGGCGGAGCCGGCGGGCGCGCCGCGTTCTTCGACGTCGAGGACATGGTCGGCCGAGTCAAGGCCAAGCTCCGCGGCGACAAGATCGAGCTATTCGCGCCGTTGCTCACGAGCGGCGATCCGGTGCTCCTGACCGGCAAGGTCAGCTTCCCCATGACCGAGGAGCCGACGGACGAGGAGCGCGAGCCGACGCTGCTCGTGGACCAGGTCGAGCGCTTGTCGGACGTGGCGATTCGGGCCACGCGCGCGGTCTCGATCCGCCTGGACGCGGAGCGCACCCAGCGCCGCGATCTCGTGGCGCTGAAGGATCTGCTCGCGCTCTCCCCGGGGGAGTGCCCGGTGGAGCTCGTGCTGATGCTCGCCGACGGCGCCGAGGCCGTGCTCGACCTGCAAGCCACGAGGGTTGCCCCCTCCGACGCGCTGCTCGGCCGGCTCGAGCGCGTGTTCGGGACGTCGGTCGCAGAGCTGCGCTGAGTCCGGCGCCCGCCCGTGGTAGGGTTTTCGCTCATGCGGGAACCGCGCGCCGAGCTGGTCCGGATCGACTCCCGCGGGGAAGCGCATCCGATCGGCACCGTCGCGAGCCAGCGGCTGCGCGCCCGCGCCGGCACCTATCGGCTCTTGCCCTCGCCGCCGCACATCGTGTTTCTCCGTTACACGGGCGAGGACGGCCGCCGCGACGTCGAAGACGGCGCGATCGTGCGGCTCGCCGGGGAGATCACGGCTCCCGGTGCGCTCGCGGACGTGATCGCGCTGGTCGGCCAGGCCGGCTTACGCGGTGAGCTCGCGGTCGCCTCGGGCGACAGCGTGCGCAGCATCTTCTTCGACCGCGGCGAGATCGTCGGCGCCGTCACCGATGTGGAGGACGAGCGCATCGGCTCGATCTTGTATCGCTTCGGCGCGATCGACGCTCGGGCGCGCGACGCAGCGCTCGCGCACATGAGCCCGGGTCAACGCTTCGGCGAAGTGGTGGTGATGCTGGGCATGGTTTCGCAGGAAACCCTGTATCGCCACATCTCCAAGCAGATCGAAGAGATCTTGTTTGCGACGCTGGGCGTGAGCGACGGCGCTTTTTATTTCCTCGACGGCTTCGACGACGCGCGCCTGCCGGTTCGGCACAGCGTCAACGCCGGTGCGCTGCTGATGGACTGCGTCACGCGCATGGACGAGCTCAAGTTCTTCCGTCAAAAGATCCCCTCCGCTGAGCACGTGCCCGCGCTCGTTGACGGACACGCGGCGCCGCCAGGGCAGGGCGGGGTGTTCGGTGCGATCGACGGGCGCCGCTCGATCTTGGAGATCGGCCGGCTCGCGGGGCTCGGCGAATTCGAAACCACGAAGCAGGTCTTCGCGCTCGTTCAGTCGCACCACGTCGTGATCCGTCCGCCGCGCGTCACGGGCGGCCCCGCCGCGATCGTCGCCGCGGCCAACGGCGTGCTCGAAGCCGTCTTTCGCGCCACGGGCGCCGCCGGCAAGAGCGCCGAGGTCAGCGCCAGCCTGTCGGCCTTCGCGTCTGGCGCCGGCGTCTACGACGTCTTGCTCCGAGGCGCCGGCCCGGACGACCAGGGCCAGCTCGCAGCGGACAAGGTCGCGGCCAACGCCGAGCTCATCGCCGGCGACGCCGATGCGAGCGAAGTCCTGAAGCGCATGCTCCACGACTACGTGAGCTTCGCCTTGTTCAGCGCCGGAGCCGCCCTCGGAGCCAGCGCCGAGGCCGCGCTCCTCAAGTCCGTGCGCGAGATGCTGGCCGTCATCAAGCCCTAGAAGGGCGTTGGACGGCGGCCCGGACTCGCGGTCGCGCACCGCGGACGTTGACCCGGGGCGCATGCTGTGAAAGACCTCGCCGCCCAAACGGGTCGATAGCTCAGTCGGTTAGAGCAGCGGATTTTTAATCCGTTGGTCCTGGGTTCGAGTCCCAGTCGACCCACCAAAGATTCGCGAGAGGCGGGACCCAGCCGGGAAAATTCCGCCGGCGTTCGCGGGCGAGCGCATTCGGTGCAAACGCCGCGATCCCGCTTGCTTCACAGTGGGCCCCCGAGCAAAGCTTGAACCGCGAGGCCAGCTTCGGGACACCAAGTCTATGGACAGGCTTTCGATTCCTTGAAGACGGCAGGAGGCTTTCGGAACATGACCAAACGGGCTTGGCTGGCTTTGTGCACGATCGTCGGCGTCTCGACGCTCTTTGCCGGTTGCGGCAGCGACGAAGCAACCGGTGGCGACGACGATGAAAAGGGCGGCAAGAGCGGGACGGGCGGGTCCGACACGAACGCTGGCGAGTCCGGCACCCTGCTCGGCGGCTCGTCGAACGGCGGCAGCGGTGGCGCAACGGGCGGGCTAGCCCCGACGGGCGGCGTCGGCGGCACTGCCGCGGGCGGGCCGGGCACCGGCGGCAAGGCAACGACCGGCGGCTCGAGCAGCACGGCCGTGAGCGTCGGGCAAGAGTGCATCAACAACACGAGCTGCGGCGACCTCGAGTGTCTGACGGCGGAGGATTCGGGCATTCCGCAAGGCTTGTGCACCGCCGGTTGCGTCGCCGACGCTGATTGCCCGGGAGCCAACGACGTCTGTCTGGTGTTCGACACGGAGGAGGGCCCGGCCGGCATCTGCCTCGAGGGTTGCACGATGGGCACGCCCACGGCGCTCGACGCCAAGTGCCACAACCGCCCCGAGATGGCCTGCTCGCTCCTCTACCTGATCACGGGCGAGGCCTGTGAAGCCGACGCCGATTGCCCGGGCGCCGATGAGCTCTGCGACGTCGACGGGCAGTGCCGCAAGCCGACCACGGCCTGCTATCCGCAGTGCGCGAGCGACAACGACTGCCCCGACGCGATGTTCTGCGATCCCGAGAGCGGCGCCTGTGGGGACGAAGAGGTCACGGGCGACGTCGACGGCACGCCGTGCGACGGCGAGGCGGTCGAAGACAGCTGCCTCGGCCGCTGCGCGACGTTCGTGGACGATAACGACATGGACATCGAGTCGATCTGCGTGTCCGAATGCACCTTCGCCGCCCCGGGCCAGTGCGGTTGGGAAGATGAAAGCGAGCCCGCGCCCGGGATCTGCTTCCCCCGTTTCCAAGAGGGAGGCGAGGGCGATCAGGGCCTCTGCTACCCGCTCTGCGATTGCGACGCCGACTGCCTCGGCGAGCACAAGTGCTACGAGTACACCGAGAACCCGCAGCAGTTCCTGACGTCCTTCGGTCACCGCGGCATCTGCTTCTACCCGGACGACACGCCGAGCCTCGAGACCTGCGAGTAGCCGTCTCGAGCCCCCACGTGCGGGGCCTGCGGGCCCCGCATTGGTTCGGACTCGCACTCGTTTTCGCCACTGTGCCGCGCGCCGATCCGGACAAGATTGTCCGGAAGCGTGTCCTCTTCGCGACACCGGCGCCGCTGACTCCTCCGCCGTCAAAGCCCTGTCGCCCGCGCCGGTGCCGCCGGGTGCCCGCAGAATCTCTTCGAAATTCCGAGCTCGCCGCGGATGTTCCCGGGGAAATTTCGCCGCGCCCGACCAGGTTCAGGCTCTGGCACGCAAGTCGCATCGGCGAAGGCACCATGTCCAAGCGTCGCCGCTTCCCAGCCTCCGAGCAGCCCGTCGTGGTCGATGAGCTCGAGCAGTGCGTGGAGCGGGCTCGGCGCCAGCGCCGTCGCGGCGACGACCGCAAGGCGCTCGTTCTGCTCCGTGAAGCCTGCTTCAAAGCCGGCTCCGACGCGCGCCTGTGGACGCTCTACGCCGCGCA
Source organism: Polyangiaceae bacterium (assembly GCA_025937835.1). Classification (GTDB taxonomy): domain Bacteria; phylum Myxococcota_A; class Polyangia; order Polyangiales; family Polyangiaceae; genus PMG-095. The sequence continues at coordinate 51,024 of JAICQO010000007.1, read as the reverse complement.
GAGCTGGCGCATGGGTCGCATCGCCGACGCGCGGCAGGCGCTGACTCAAGCCCTGTGGCTGCGCGAGCGCGCGCACGACGCCGCGCGCGCCAACGTCCTGCGCTCGCTGATCGCGTCCGTCGAGCTCGGCAACGGTCTCACGTCGCGCGCCGCGTAAGACTCAGACTGCAGCGCGCTCTTCGCGATAGCCGAGCGCCGAGACGTCGAACGAACGCAGCACGTTGCGCGTGCACAGCGGGCACATCCAACCCACGTCGAAGCGCTGGTCCGTCACCTTCTTGGCCGTGGCCGGCGCCGAGTACACCCGGCGGCGCGTATCCCAGGCCCAGCCCTTGAGCGCATTGCACTGCTCGTCCACGTCGGCCCCGAGCTTGGCCTGGCACTCGCAGACGGAACGAACGGTCGCAATCTTCATGATTCGCCGGTCTATCGAGCCTCCGCTCCCTGGTCAAGCCCTCGCCGAACCCCCCGCGCCACCCGCGCGGCTTCGCCCTTTTCAACCCCCGCGAACCGCGCTACGTTCCCCGAACCTAAGCGGGACTAGCTCAGTTGGTAGAGCACGAGCTTCCCAAGCTCGGGGTCGCGAGTTCGAGCCTCGTGTCCCGCTCCGGAAAACCTCACGGCGCATCGAACGCCGTCGCGCGCGCGACGGCTTCACTCTGTTCGAAGTCGGCAAGGACGCGGGCGAGCTTTTCGCGCATGGCGCCGAGGGCGTCCGCGCCGAGGGGCAGGCGCAGGGTCGGCGCGCCCGCGTCCACGGCGTCGGCGATCGCGCGGGCGGCCTTGGCTGGATCGCCGGGCTCGTTGCCCGGTGCGGTGTCCGAGTAGGCACGGGTGGGGCCAACGGTGGCGGCATAGTCTTCGATCACCCGCATGCGGCGGAAGGCGGCGCCGAAGAGCCGGGTGCGGAAGGCGCCGGGCTCGACGATCAACACGCGGATGCCGAACGGGGCGAGCTCGGCGGCTAACGCCTCGGACAGGCCTTCGAGCGCGTGCTTGGCTGCGCAGTAGGCCCCGAAGCCGGGCACGCTCATCAACCCGCCCATGCTGGTGATCTGGACGATGGTGCCGCTCTTCTGGCGGCGCAGCGCGGGCAACGCCTCGCGCGTGACGGACACGGCGCCGAAGAACATCGTGTCCATGGCGGCGCGAAGCTCGTCGTCGCTGGTTTCTTCGACTGCGCCGACCAGGCCGTAGCCGGCGTTGTTGACGAGCACGTCGATGCGGCCGAAGCGCTCGAATGCGACGGACAGCGCGCGCCGTACTTGGGCGGGCTGGGTGACGTCGAGCTCGGCCAGCGCGACGCGCGTGGGTTCGTGCTCGGCGAGCTCGGAAAGCGCGGCAAGCGAGCGTGCGGTCGCGACGACGCGGTCGCCCCGTGAGAGGGCGTGCTCGGCGAGCGCCCGGCCGAACCCGGACGACGCACCCGTGACGAACCAGACCTTGGAATCGAGAGTTTTTGCGCTCATGGCTAGCTCCACGACCCGGAATCTAGGGACGATGACTCATTCGAAAAATCGCCTGAGTCTGAACGTGTTATTAAGAACAGCTTAATGATCCAGGATGAGCTTGCGGGTCTGTCGGTGCTGCTCATGGTGGCGGAAAAGCGGAGTTTCACGGCCGCCGCGGCCGAGCTGCGGGTGACGCCGTCGGCGGTTTCGCAAACGGTCAGCGCGCTCGAGGCACGCGTCGGCGTCCGCTTGCTCCAACGCAGCACGCGCAAGGTCGGCCTGACGGAGGCGGGGGAGCGCTTCCTCTCCCGCGTGCGACCGGCCGTGGAAGAGGTACGAAGCGCGCTCTCTTCACTCGACGACGCCCGCGCGCGGCCGGGCGGGACGCTGCGGCTGTCGGTCTCGCGCGTGGCGAGCCGGGCGCTGATCGAGCCGGTCCTGGCGCGCTTCCTCGCAGCCTATCCGGAGCTCCGGCTCGACGTGGCGTTCGACGAAGGGCTCACGCCGATCATCGAGCAGGGCTTCGACGCGGGCATCCGCCTCGGTGAGACGCTCGAACGCGACATGGTCGCGGTTCGGCTCGGCGAAAAACAGCGCGCCGCCGTGGTCGGCTCGGCGGGCTACTTTGCCGAGCGCGGCACGCCGAAACACCCGCGGGATTTACTCGAGCACGAGTGCATCAACTACCGCATGGTGACGAGCCGTCGCCTCTACGAGTGGGAGTTCACCGAGGCGGGCAAGGATTTTCGGATCGGCGTGAACGGCCGCCTGGTGTGCAACGACGCCGATTTGATGTTGCGCGCCGCGCGCGACGGCGTCGGGATCGCGTACGCGCTCGAGAGCCTGGTGCGCGAGGAGCTCGCGAGCGGTACTCTGGTGCGCGTGCTCGAGCGCTACTGCGAGCCGTTCCCTGGCTACTACCTCTACTACCCGAGCCGCGCGCACGTGGCGCCGAAGCTCCGCGCGCTCATCGACTTTCTGAAGTCGGAGCACCGAACGAGGCGCGGCAAGCCCCGCCGCAAGTAGCAGCGTCGCTCACGCCGGCTCGGGATCCCACCAGCACTTGCCCTTACCGCGCATGGCTTCGGCGGCGCGCGCTCGAACGGCGGCAAGCTCCGAGGGTGACAGCTCCACGAAGCGCTCCGCTGCCGCGAGCGCCGCGTCCTGCTCGTTCGGAAAGCTCATTCCGAGCAGCGCGACGTCGGGATCGACCGTGAGCGTGTAGCGCACGCAGTCTTCGACGCTGAGCCGCGGCAGGGTGGGGGAGGCGTCGTCGGCGCCGCCCGAGCTCAGCTTGCCGCGCGGGCGTGCCGAGAGCTCTCGGCCGTAGCCCTCCGTGTCGCCGAGCAGCTTGCCGGCGCCGAAGGTCTTGAAGCAGACGCTGCCGACGCCGAGCGCGCGCGCCTTGGGCAAGATCTGCTCGACGTAGCGCGCATCGACGAACGGCCCGATCGGGAACATCAAGACGTCGCAAGCGCCGGCGTCGAGCGCGGCGTCCAGCGCTTCGGGGTGGTGCGCCGAGATCCCGACGAAGCGGCACTTGCCTGCCGAGCGACACGCGAGGAGCTGCTCCCAGGTGCCGCCCTTGACCGTCAGCTGCCGCCACTGTTCCGGCGACTTCACGCCGTGCAGCACGAACAGGTCCACCCGCTCGCGCTTCAGACGTTGCAGGCTCTGCTCGATTTGCGGCGCCACCGGCCGGTCGAAGTGGTCGACCTTGTCGATCAGGAAAATCGGATCGCTGTGTCCGGCGAGCGCCGCCCCCACGAGCTCTTCGCTGTAGCCGTCTTCGTAGCTCGGCGCGGTGTCGACGAGGTTCAGGCCGAAATCCAGCGCGCGTCGCAGCGTGGCGACGCTGGTTTCGAGCGGCAGGCTGCGATCGGCCAGATCCCCGATCCCGACGCGCGTCGCCGAGAACCCGGTTTTCCCGAGCTCCCGGCGGGGTGCGAAGCGGGGCGTCGCCACGGGTGCTCAGCCGAAGCGCAGCGGGGGGTCTTCTTCCTGGACGAGGTACTCGAAGCGGCGCCGGAACTCGGCCGGGGTCACGCGAGCGATCGCGGCGCAGCGGCTGATCTCCTTGTCGTCTTCGAAATCGTCACGGCGCAGGCGCAGCATGTAGCGCCGCGCGATCTTGTACTGCTCCGTATTGATGTCGACCATGCGCACGCGGGTGCGCCCGGTCTTCGGATCGAGCATGTCCTCGAACGGCACGGGGCGGAACACGCCGCGCTGGATCGTGACCATCGCGCCCGAGCCTCCCTCGATCAGGAACTTCGCCGCGCAGTAACCGAGGTCGCGCGTGTATTCCATGTCGAACGGGATCGGATCGGTACAGCGCAGCTCGTAGCCGATGTTCTTCGACACGATCGTGGCCTTGATCCCGAGCTCCTTGAGCTTCTCGCTCACGCGCGCCTTGATGATCGGGCCGAACTCGACCTCGGCGATGCGGATGTGGTCGTGCTCGTCGCGCTCCAGCGCGGGCACGTACTTTTCGAGCTCTTTCTCGTCGAGGTGCTCGACCAGGCCCTCGGCCAGGATCGCCACGCCGTCGGGGCGGCCATAGGCCAGGCGCTTGACGATCGAGCCGACGAGGATGTCGGCGATCTCGTCGAGGCCGATCCGCTCCTTGCGGAACTCTTCCGGGATGATCGTGAGGGTGGCGCCCGCGGCCTTGCCGATGCCGAGCGCGAGGTGGCCGGCCTTACGCCCCATCGCCACCACGAAGTACCAGCGCGAGGTGGTCTGCGCGTCGGTCAGAAGATCCTGCACGATGCCGGCGCCAACGTGGCGGGCCGTCTGGTAGCCGAAGGTCGGGATGCTCTCGGGCAGATCGAGATCGTTGTCGATCGTCTTCGGCACGTGCACGACCTTGAGCGCGCCCTTCGAGGCTCGGGCCAGGTTCATGGCGGAGAACGCCGTGTCGTCGCCGCCGATGCTGATCAGGTAGCCCACGCCGAGCTTGCCGAGCGAGTCGACCGCGGTCTCCAGGTTCTTGGGATCCTTCGTGGGGTTGGCGCGGGAGGTGCCGAGGCACGAGCCGCCGCGGAAGTGGATCCGGGACACGGTCTCGATGTCGAGGATCCGGGTCTTGTTCAGATCCCCCTTCATGATCCACTGGTAGCCGTCGCGGATGCCGACGACGCCGAAGCCGGACAGGCAGGCTCGGATCGTCGCCGCGCCGATCACGCTATTGATGCCGGGGGCGGGGCCTCCGCCGACCAAAATGCCAACTTTGGGTTTTTCCGTCATGTGACGCGTCTTTGGCTATACCAGAATTCGCGGCCAAGCGATCCTGACAGACGTCACGCCACGACGCGGTGTGTCGGATAGAATCCGACTCGGTCAGTTCGCGCCGGTGGCGATGCGCTTGCCCTCGTCCCCGGGCTCGAAGAAGTGCACGCGCGACAGGTCGAAGAACATGCGCAGCGTCTGCCCCGCCTGAACACCGCTGAACGCATCCAGGTGGGCGACGACGCGCGGGTGCGCATCGGTCGCCAGCGTCACGTCCATCTTGTCACCGAGGGGTTGGACCAGCATCACGCGGAAATCGAGCCCCGCTTCGGTGGAAAACCGCGCGTGCTGCGCGTCGCACAGCGCCTCGGGGCGTACGCCCAACACGAGCGGCTTTCCTGCGTAAGCCGCGAGCCCGCTCTTGGCCGAGGGCGGAACCGGGAGCTTGCCGCTGCCTTCGTCGAACCAGAGCGCGCCGCCCTCGTCGATGATCTTGCCGCTCAAGAAATTCATGGGCGGGCTACCGAGGAACCCGGCAACGAAGCGGTTTACCGGCCGCTGGTAGATTTCGAGCGCGCCGCCGGACTGCTGGATGAGACCGTCCTTCATCACCACCACGCGGTCACCGAGCGTCATCGCCTCCTCCTGGTCGTGCGTGACGTACATGGTGGTGGCGTTGAGGCCCATGTGCAGTTGCTTGATCTCGGCGCGCATCTCGACGCGCAGCTTGGCGTCGAGGTTCGAGAGCGGCTCGTCGAACAGAAAGCACTTGGGGTCGCGCACGATCGCGCGGCCGAGCGCGACGCGCTGGCGCTGCCCGCCCGACAGGGCCTTGGGCTTGCGCTCGAGCAGGTGCTCGATCATCAGCACCTTGGCGGCGTGCTTCACCTTCTCCTCGATCGCCGTCTTCGGAATTTTCCGGAGTTTCAGCGCGAACGCCATGTTCTCGTACACGGACATGTGCGGGTAGAGCGCGTAGCTCTGGAAGACCATCGCGATGTCCCGATCCTTCGGCGGGACGTCGTTCACGACCTTGTCGCCGATGGTGATGGTACCGCTCGAGATCTCCTCGAGGCCAGCCACCATGCGCAGGGTCGTGGACTTACCGCAGCCGGAGGGGCCGACCAGCACCACGAACTCGCGGTCCTGAATGTCGAGCGTGAAGTTGTCGACGGCGCGGACTCCGCCGTCGAAGATCTTGCACACGTCCTTCAGAATCACGCCTGCCATGGGCGCGGCATCATACCCACGAGGTCGATTCCGGCCACGGAATTCGCCAACCATGGTAAACGTCGCCCCCGGAGCCGTGGTCGATCGCTTTCCATACGGCAAGGCGCCGTTCTGGCTGACGGTGGTGTTGCTCGCGAGCGTGGTGTTGCTCGCCGTCGCGCGCCGCGAGCGAGAGCCGAAGCCCGATCTAGTTTTCGCGATTTTCGCGCCGAATCACGTCAAGTCTTACGAGGAGGTGATCGCACGCTTCGAGAAGAAGCACGGCGTGAGCATCGGCCTGCAGCTGGTTCATCGAGCTGCGCTGCAGAATCGCCTTCAGAATGCAATGCTGGCCGGCACTCCCGTGCCCGACATGGTCGAGATGCTGGAGGGCGGGCTCGGCTTCTTCACGCGGGGGCCGCTGAAGGACGTCGGCTTCCTCGATCTCACCGAGCGGCTCGAGCGCGAGGGCCTACGCTCGCGGCTCGTCGAGTCGCGCCTCAGCCTGTGGACGATGCGGAAGCGCGTGCTGGCGCTGCCGCACGACGTGCACCCGACCGTGCTCGTCTACCAGCCGGCGCTGGTCGAGTCGCTCGGGATCGACGTGTCCCAGCTGAAGACCTGGGAGGATTTCGTGGCGGTCGGGCAGCGCATCTCGCGCGACAACGACGGGGACGGTGTGATCGATCACTTCATGATCGACCTGCCGACGTCCCAGGCCTGGGGCCTCATCACGCTGCTGCGGCAGCGCGGCATCGATCTGTTCGACGCCGAGGGGCGCGTCGGCTTCAACCAGCCGAAGACCGTCGACACCATCGAATGGTACCTGAGGCAGACGGTCGGTCCTCAGAAGATCGCCTTCGAGTGCGGCTGGGGGCAGCCGCTGTTCAAGGCCATGCAGGACGGCCTCGCGCTGTTCTTCATCGCGCCGGACTGGCGGACGCATTCCTTCGAGCTCGACGCGCCGCACCTGTCCGGGCGATTCCGGGCCATCCCGTTTCCGGTCTGGGAGCCCGGCGGGCGGCGCACCAGCGCCTGGGGCGGCACCGGCCTCGCGATCGCGCGCGCCACCGAGCACCCCGAGCTCGCCTGGGAGTTCGCGAAGGCGCTCTACTTCGACAAGGACTCGCTCGGTAAGCGCTTCGCCGAGACGGCGATCTTGCCGCCGCTCAAGGACGCCTGGGACCTGCCGGAGCTCAAGCGGCCCTTCGAGTACTACGGAGGGCAGCGCCTGGGCGAGCTGTTCGCCGAGCTCGCGACGGAGACGCCGCCCGCCTGGGGCAACCCCTACTCACTGATGGCCGAGAACAAGCTCAGCGAAGCGCACGTCCGCTCCATCGAGTACTACAAACAATACGGGGAAAAAGGCTTGAGGGCGCAGATCCAGCGCGAGCTCGACGCGGCCGAGGGGTACGTGCGACGCGTGATGGATCGCAACGTCCTCATGAAGCAGTAGCGGGAGCGGGAAGCGCAAGCTCGATGCAAGACAAGAGTCGCAGGTTCACGCCGCTCTGGTTTCTCCTGCCGTACCTCGTGTACGCGCTGGTTTTCACCGTGTATCCGATGTTCAACGCGGGAACGCTGGCGTTCTACCAGACCAACGGCCCCGCCTCGAAGAGCTTCGTCGGCTTCGATAATTTCCGGTTCCTGTTCTCAGACGAGATGTTCCACAAGGCGCTCTGGAACACGACCGTGTTCGCGTTGTTCTCGGTGTTCCTGCAGCTCCCGCTGTCGATGGGCCTCGCGCTGCTCTTGAACTCGAGCCAGGGCAGGGCCAAAGCCATCGTGCGCCTGGTGTTGTTCTCGCCGAATCTGGTCGGGCAAATCTTCGTCGGGATCCTGTTTTACGTGCTGCTCACGCCGCGCTACGGGCTCGTCAATCGCATCCTGCACGAGCTTGTCGGCTGGGGGCTCGACGAGCAGTGGCTCGGCAACCCCGCGCTCGTGATGCCCGCGATCGTGCTCACGTCGCTGTGGATCTGGGTCGGCTTCAACATGATCTACTTCCTCGCGGCGCTGCAGGGCGTGGACAAGAGCCTGGAAGAAGCCGCGCGGATCGACGGCGCGACCCCGTTTCAGGTGTTCTGGAACGTGACGTTGCCCTCGATGCGGCAGGTGGTGGTGTTCGTGGTCGTGACCAGCATCATCGGCTCGTACCAGCTGTTCGAGCTGCCGCTCGCGCTGCTCGCCAGCAGCGACGGGCGCGGTCCCGACAACGCCGGGCTCACCGTCGTCACTTATCTGTACGAGGTCGGCTTCAACGCCGGGGACCTCGGGCTCGGCTCGGCGATCGGCTGGCTCGTCGCGCTGATCATCTTCGTGCTGAGCATGCTGCAGATCCGCGCCTCGCGCGTGACGGAGGACGCATGAGCCCGCTTCGCGCCGCCGTGCTGATCGCCCTCGCGGGCTTCGTCGTGCTCTATCTGCGCTCGCCGAGAGATCCGCGGCTGGCGTTCCGATACCTGCGCTGGGTGCTGCTGCTCGGCGCGTCGCTCCTGGTGCTGGCGCCCTTCGCCTGGCTGGTGTGCGCGGTGTTCAAGGACAAGTCCGTGCTCAACGAGTACGTGTTCCTGCCGCCGCCCTCGACCTGGGACACGACGCTGAACCTCGACAACTTCCGGCGCTTGTTCAAGGGCGAGGACACCGTCCAGGGCAAGGTCTTCTTCTGGCAGTACGTGCTGAACTCGGTGTTCTTCGCCAGCGCAGTCACGGTGGTGCAGCTGGTGTTGTGCTCGGCCGCCGGCTACGCGCTCGCCAAGTTCGAGTTCTACGGAAAACGCGCGCTGATGGGCTTCATGCTCGGCTCGATGATGGTGCCGGCCGTGCTGCTGTTCGCGCCCATCTACGAGATGATGGTGAAGTTCGGGTTGATCAACACTTATCACGGCGTGGTCGTGCCGAGCCTCGTCAGCGCTTACGGGATTTTCTTGTTCCGCCAAGCGATCGTCTCGGTGCCGAACGAAATGATCGACGCCGGTCGCGTCGACGGCGCGAGTGAGCTCGGGATCTACTTGAGGCTGGTGATGCCGCTGGTGCGGCCGATGAGCGCCGCGTTTTGCCTGATCACGTTCCTCACGCAGTGGAACGCGTTCTTTCAGCCCAGCATCTTCCTGCAGTCTCAGGACATGTTGACGCTGCCGGTCGTCTTGAACCTGTACCTCGGGCTCTATCAGAACGACTACGGCGTCTTCCTCGCGGGGACGGCCGTCGCGATCATTCCTCCTGCGATCTTGTTCTTTGCGCTCGAGAAGGAGTTCATCAGCGGGCTCACCTCGGGTGCGGTCAAGGGCTGAGCACGAACCGATGTAGGTGCGCTCTTGCACGCTGCGTCGTCGAAGACGAAGGGCAGCGGATTCACGTGCGAGTGTCTATTTGCGTTTGTGGTGTAGCCGTGCGGCCTCGAAAGCGCGTGCTCGAGAGCGCTTGATGGAAACCTCGGCACGAGTATTGTTCGACGAGTGATACGGCGACGCTTGGCCGCGATGACGGCCGCGGCCTTCCTGAGCGTCTACGCTTGTCAGGTCTACGATGAGTCCGACCTGGCCGGCCCCGACGAGAGCGAGCCAGCGCCGACCGGCGGTCGCGTTTCGACCGGCGGTGCGCCCTTCGTTCCGATGACGAACGCCGGAAGCGGCGGCACCATTGCCACGGGCGGGGCCGGCTCGCGCGCTGGCGGCGGCGCCGGCGGCACGGGCGGTCGCGGCGGCATCACGTCGGGCGCGACCGGCGGCATGAGCGCGAGCTCGAACGGCGGCAGCGACGTCGGTCCCGGCGGGGACGCCGGCTCTCCCGGAGGCGCGGCGGAGCCCGGAACAGGCGGCATGGACAACCCCGGTGGTGCGATCGAGCCCGGCGGCGGCAGCCCCGCGATGGGCGGCGGAGGAACGACCGGTGGCACCGAAACCGGTGGCAGTTCGACGGGTGGAATGCCCATCGCACCGGAGCTGATCGACGACGGAGAGGACCGGAACAATCGCGTCCGGCTGAACCAAGGCAGGAACGGCTATTGGTCCACGTTCGGCCCGACCACGTGCATGGCCACGCCGACCAACACGATGGCCACGAGCTTCATGACCGCGGTCAGCGGCGGCAGCGGCGAATACGCGGTTCATTTCACCGCGAAGGGTGGCGATGACGACTCGTGCGGCTGCGGCTTCAACTTGCTCGATCCGAAGGACGTGTACGACGCGAGCGCGTATTCAGCCGTCGGTTTTTCAGCGCGCTCCGAGAGCGGCGAACAGACTATTTTCGTGAAGTTCGTGACACCCGGGACCGATCCGGACTTCGAATACTGCGACGAGAACGCCGCAGCCGATTCGCACGAGCAGTGCTACGACCACTTCTTCGCCGAGGTCTTACTGGACGACACGTGGCGGGACTTCACGGTCGTGTTCGAAGACCTTCTGCAAGAAGGCTGGGGCTTCGAACCGCCGGACGGCTTCGACCCGGCGGAAATCGTAGGTATTCAGTGGGTCGCCAAGCCAGGAACCGCGAACCTCTGGATTGACGACGTGAAGTTCGTGGAGTGAAGCCACGCCTGAGGCCGAACGCCGCGCCTTCCCGGAAATTTGCGCGGATTCGGCAGTTCGTCGATTCCGCTCTTTCGTTGCGAAAACGCGGGCTTCGTGTTTAACGTCGGGGCGCCACCATTTGGGATTAGCGGTGATGCGATCTCCCTGCGTACGTGTCGAAGCTCCGACCTCCGGTCGGCTTGCGCGCGCGTGGTTCGCCCTGTCGCTCGCGAGCGCTTTGCTGTGCGCGGCGCCAGCGCGCGCACAATCGCAAGCCGACGCATCCGCCAACGACGTCGCCGACAAGGTGATGGATCCGGATCGGCTGTACTCGAACTTCTTGGTGGCGGAGAAGCGCCTGGCGGCCGCGCTCAAGAAGTGCGGCAAGAACGCCTGCTCCAAGAGCGTGCGCGCGCGGCTGCTGCGCGACCTCGGTGTGGTCTACATCGTGGGGCTCCGCCGGCTCGACAAGGGCAAGGAATACCTGACCAAGGCCGTCAAGGCCGACCCGAGCATCGAGCTCGATCAGCGCATCGCCACGCCCGAGCTCGAGCAGCTCTTCGCGGATGCCGGCGGCGGGCAGGGCACGCGCGCAGCGGAGCCGGCCCCGGTAAGAGAAGAGCCCGAGCCCGCGAAAGAACCCGAGCCCGCGGAGGAACCCGAGCGCGAACCGGAGAGCCCGGAGCCCGCGTCCGAACCGAGCGAGCCCGAGAGCAGTGGTTCGAGCGAAGACTCGAGCGAGCTCTCGTCCGGGATCGGCGAAGACGCGAGCACCCCCGAGGAGCCCGAAAAATCCGCGGAAGAAGCCGAGCGCGAGCCCAAGATCAAGCGCAGGAACAGCTTCGTCTCGCTCACCCTACAGCAGGACTTTCTCTATTACCCGGGTGATAGCGGCGTGTGCGACGACGGCGTCGATACCTACGACTGCTTCGACTATCGCGGCAGCGAGTACTTCGGCCCGATCTACGAAGAGGAAGGCAACACCGTCGAGGGTGGTCTGTCGCGCTCGACGACGCGCCTGATGATCGGCTACGACCGGCGCGTCAGCAACAACCTGCTGCTCGGCGCGCGCCTCGGCTACGCATTCGGCGGAGGGCCCACGCCGCTCGAAGGCGCGCCGTACCTGCCGCTGCACGCCGAGCTCCGCGCTCAGTTGTTTCTGGGCTCGTCCCCGTTCGCGCGTAAGGGCCTGCGGCCGAACCTATCGGCGGGCATCGGTGTCGCCGAGCTCACCAGCCACCGCACCGTCGAGTACTGGGACAGTCAACAGAATTTCGAGGACGAGGCCGAGGCCGGCAAGCTCGACGCCTGGCGGCGCACGGGCAAGGTGTTCTTCGCGCCCGGTTTCGGCGTGGTGATCCCTGCGGGCTCGCGCGGCGGCGTCACGGTAGACCTGCGCGGGATGTTCTTGTTCGGCAAGAGCGCTACCGGCCTGGCCCTGGCAGTGGGCTACGCCCTCGGTATCTGACGCTCAACCGTTCGGATGACAGGAAGCGGAGCTGCTCCCTGTCATCCCCGGCGGAGACGTTAGACTTCGACTTCTACGCGGACCTTCGCGCCCTTCGGGGCGTAGGGGACGATCTGGCCTTCGATGGCCTTGCCGTCGACCTTGAGCCTGGGCTCGGTGCCGCCGCCGTTCTTGACGTGGATCTCGTAGATGGCGCCGCGGCAGCGGCGTTCGACCGTGAAGTCACCGACCGACTTCGGGATGCACGGCTTCACGAGCAGCCCCTCCCACTCGGGGCGCACGCCGAGCAGGTACTGGCTCGCCGCGACGAAGTTCCAGGCCGCGGTGCCCGTGAGCCAGCTGTTTTTGGCCTCGCCCTGGCGGACCGCGTCTTTGCCGGCGATCATCTGCGCGTACACGTACGGCTCGAGCCGGTGCACCTCGCTCTTGTCCTCGAGGTAAGCGGGCGCGATCTTCGTGTAGTACTCGAACGCGCGCTCGGGCCGCCCGATCACGGTCTCGGCGATCATGATCCAGGGGTTATTGTGGCAGAAAATGCCGGCGTTCTCCTTGTACCCGGGCGGGTACGAGGAAATCTCGCCGAGCTCGATGTGGTACTCCTTGTACGCGGGGTTGTTGAGCACGATGCCCCACGGCGTGTCGAGCCGCTCCTTCACCGCGTCGAGCGCGGCCTTGGCCTCGCCCGTCTTCACGCCGATGCCGGCCATCACGCAGAAGCCCTGCGGCTCGATGAAGATCTGCCCGTCCTCGCACTCCTTGCTGCCGACCTTGTTGCCGAAGAAGTCGTAAGCGCGCAGGAACCAGCCGCCGTCCCAGCCGTCGCGCAGCACGGCCTGCTCCATTTTCTGGATCTCGGAGCGCGCACGCTTCGCCTCGTCCACCTGGCCGCGGCTCTCGCACAGCTTCGCGTACTCCGGTCCGATGTACACGAACATGCCGGCGATGAAGATCGACTCGGCGGTGCGCCCCATGCGGTTGTTGGTGGTCTGGTAGCTCTCGTCCGGCGTCTCCGAGAAGCAGTTCAGGTTCAGGCAGTCGTTCCAGTCTGCGCGCCCGATCAAAGGCAGCCCGTGCGGGCCGAGGTTGTTGAGCACGTGATCGAAGCTGCGCTTGCAGTGCTCGAGCATCGTGGCCACATCGTTCGGATCGTTGTCGAACGGCACCTGCTCGTCGAGGATCGAGTAGTCCCCGGTCTCCTTGATGTAGGCGGAGACGCCGAGGATCAGCCACAGCGGGTCGTCGTTGAAGCCGCTGCCGATGTCGTTGTTGCCGCGCTTCGTGAGCGGCTGATACTGGTGGTACGCGCTGCCGTCCTTGAACTGCGTGGAGGCGATGTCGACGATGCGCTCGCGCGCGCGCTCGGGCACCAGATGCACGAAGCCGAGCAGATCCTGGTTCGAGTCGCGGAAGCCCATGCCGCGGCCGATGCCGGACTCGAAGTACGAGGCCGAGCGCGACATGTTGAACGTCACCATGCACTGGTATTGATTCCAGACGTTCACCATCCGATCGAGCTTCTCGTCGCCGGATTTCACGCGGTAGTTCGAGAGCAGCCCCTGCCAGTGCTGCTTTATCTGCGCGAACGCCCGGTCCACGGCGGCGGGCGTCGAGAAGCGCTCGATCAGCGCCTGGGCGCGGCGCTTGTCGATGATGCCCGGCTTCTCCCATTTCTGGTCCTTCGGGTTCTCGACGTAGCCGAGCACGAACACGAACTTTTGCTCGGCGCCGGGCGCGAGCTCGACCTCGAGCGCGTGCGACGCGATCGGGTGCCAGCCGCTGGCCACCGAGTTCTTGGCCTTGCCGGCCACCACCACGTCCGGCTCCGAGAAGCCGTTGTACAGGCCGAGGAAGCTCTCGCGATCGGTGTCGAAGCCCGCGAGCTTCTGGTTCACGTGGTAAAACGCGTAGTGGTCGCGGCGCTCGCGGTATTCGGTCTTGTGGTAGATGGTGCTGCCGGCGATCTCGACCTCACCGGTGCTGAAATTGCGCTGGAAGTTGGTCTGGTCGTCGTGGGCGTTCCACAGACAGAACTCGACGAACGAGAACAGCTTGAGCTTCTTCGGCTTGTCGCTCTGGTTGCGCAGCGTGACCTGGTGCACCTCGCACGTCTCGCCCGAGGGCACGAAGTAGAGCGCCTCGGCCTCGACGCCGCCGCGTGAGCCCGTGATCCGCGTGTAGCCGAGACCGTGGCGGCACTCGAATTTGTCGAGCTCGCGCTTCACCGGCATGTACGTCGGCGACCAGTAGTCGTCCCCGTCGACCACGTAGAAGTAGCGGCCCCCCTGATCGACCGGCACGTTGTTGTAGCGGTAACGCGTGAGCCGGCGCAGCCGCGCGTCACGATAGAAGCAGTAGCCGCCGCCGGTGTGCGACACCAAGCCGAAGAAGCTCTCCGTCCCGAGGTAGTTGATCCACGGGTAGGGAGTCTTCGGGGTCGTGATCACGTATTCGCGGTTTTCGTCGTCGAAGTGGCCGAAGCGCATGGTTCAGTTCTCTGGGTCGGGGCGAGGTTTTCGCCCTTTGTGGGGACGATGCTCTACCCGCGCCAGGCATGCGCGGCAACCGGGATCGCGGCAGCGCGCTCACGTGCGATTCGTGAGCGCGCTCGGGCGCGAAAGTTTCGGACGACGCTTACGGACAGCCGGTGAACTGGATCTCGTCGACCCAGATATCGAACGCCGCGTTCTTCTCGTTCACCTGGAACTGGATGCCGTAGAGCTTGCTCTTGTCGATGCCGCTGGTGTGCGGGTTACCCCAGCCCTTCAGCTGCTTCATGGCGCTGAACGGGATCGTGAACTTCTGCCAGTTCTCGGCGAAGGTGAGGTCCGCGCCGAAGTCGTTGAAGCACTCCGAGCACATGCCGCCGTCCGGCTCGGTCGCGACGTCCGGCACCTTGAGGCGCAGGTTGCCGGACGAGCCCGGGCCCTTCTTGCCCCAGAAGGAAATGCCCTGGTACGCCGAGGCGTCGTACTGACCCTTCGGATCGACGAAGTTCAAGCCCATGCCGGCGTAGACGATGTCCGCGCCGCCGACGGTGCCCTTCATGTGCGCCGCCATCTTGGTGCCGTTGGCGCCGCCCGGTTCCATCGCGAAGGTGCCGCCCTTCTTGCCCGTGAGCGGGGTGATGGTCGAGCCGTCGTCGGCGAAGGTGTACCAGTAGCCACCGCGGCCCCCGACCACGTTCACCTGGTTCGGGCTGTTCTCGCCGTCGGAGATCACGCCCTCGGGCCCGCAAGCCTTGCCCTCGGGCATCTCCTGCGTGGCGGAAGACAGCGGATCGATCTTCGGCTTGCAGCCCGCGAAGGCGAGCGCCGAAAGAGACATCACTACCCAAACACTGCGAAAGTCGGTCATTGGTTACTCCTCGGCGCTCGGGACGTCGCCGTCTCGGGTCGCCTGCTTACCGCAGAAGCCCGGGATTTTCATCCAGAAACGCTCCATCAGCTCGCCCCCATGTACGCTCGCGCCGGTTTCGATCCGAAGAAAAAACAGCGAAACGCCCGCGGGGACTGCTGAGGATAGGCAGACGCCCTAACTCTGACGCGCCGCCGCAAGGCCCCCGCCGCGGCACGAGCGATGTGGAACCGATCTCACACGATGTGCCAAACAGTTTGCTGCCCTCGACCCCGTTGCATGCGCCGGGCCCTTGGGACAGACTCCCGTGCCGGTCTCAATGACCCCCGTTCGTGCACCATACCTTTTCGTGGCCGCGGACGCGGCGCGTATCTAGCTTTGCTCCGAATTGGAAGGAACCGCCACATGCAAACTTCGTCCTGGATTCATCTCGCGCTCTGTTCTGCGCTTTCTTTTTCGGTCATCGCCTGTGACGGCGGCGACGATGGCGACGATCCCAACACGCCGCCCCCGGCGCCCACGGGCGGAGGCGGAGGCGGTGGTGGTGGCGCACCCTCCACGGGCACGATCGTCGGCAACTGCGACGAGCTCAACCCGACGGCCCACGACGGCTACTACATGGACGCCGTGAACGGCTGGGAGATCGCCTGGTTCACCTATACGGATAACGCAGAGGCCATGGCCGCTGGTATGGGCATGGGCACCATCACGCCGGTCGAAATGGGTACCTTCGCTTGTATCCAGGACGCGGCCGATCCGGTCAACAGCACTTACGTGTTCAACGCCAAGGGCAGCGGCTTCACCCTGTGGGGCGCGGGCATGGGCTTCAACCTCAAGATCCCGCCGAGCGGCTCGCCCGAGGGCACGAACCCCGGCATCGTGGACATCTCCAAGTTCACGGGCATCAAGTTCTCGATCAAGGTCAACACCGCGGAGACGGGCACGGTCCGCGTGAAGCTGGTCGACGCTCAGACGACGCCGGTCGCGCGTGGCGGCACCTGTGACCCCGCGCTCGGCAAGTGCGACAACAACTTCGGCATGGTGCTGATGGGCACCACGGTCGGAACCTGGGTCGACTTCACGATCCCGTTCGCGGATCTCAAGCAGGAAAGCTGGACCAGCCAGATGTTCACGACTGGGCCGCAGACCAGCCAGGCGATCGGCTTCCAGTTCCAGGTCGGCAAGGGCACGAACTTCGACTACTCGGTCGACAACTTCGCGTTCTACTGAGCCCCAGCGCGGCTTTCACCGCGCTACACGGCAAGCGAACGGGTCGGATCTCAAGTCCGGCCCGTTCGTCGTTGTGGGGCGCGCTCCGGCGAGTTACGCAGCGTCGCTACTTTCGACGCGCTGGGCGCGCAGTGCGACCCCCCAAAAACTTTGCGAGTCTTTGCGGCCTTTGCGGCGGATGCTCACAAAGCCTGGTCAGTTGATCGGCACGACCACGGGCTTACCCGTCGGGTCGCAGGGGAAGCTGATGTGGAGCTGACCGGAGGCCTTGAAGGCGTCGCAGCTCTTGCCCACGAGGGTGACGCTGCGGTTGTCGGCCTCGAGCTGCCAGCCGTCGGGGTTCTGATAAACCGCGGGGGTGCCGTTCACGTCGACGCGCCCGAGCGAGGCGTCGCCGGTGACGAGCGCGTTCATCTGCACGGTGCAAGAGAGCACGTTGTTGAGCAGGCTCTGGATCGCGGCCGTGAGCTCTGCCTGGTTCTTGGCCGTGAAGTACGGCGCGTTGCCGGGCATGCCGGTGGTGTCGTAGGTCGCTTTCAGCTCGCGTGGCGGGGTGTAGGCGTCCGCGCAGCTCTGCCACGGGTACTCCATGGGCTGTGGCGCGACCGGTAGCCCGACACCGGCGTTGGCAAGATCCGCCAGGTGGTCGGCGCCGCAGTGGCCCCAGCGCGGCTCACAGCCGATGTTGACGTCCTGGATCACGTCGCCAATGCCGATCACGTAGGTGCGGATGCCGGCGGCAAACGCGTCTTGAGCGGCCTTGATGCTCAGATCCTGCCCGCACTGCGGATCGACGATCTGGCAGGTGTTGGGGTTGCCATCGGTCACGAGCAGGATGTTCTTCGGGCCGTCGGGCATGGCCGTGAAGGCCGTGAGCTGCGCCGTGGCGCGGGTGAGCGCGTGGCCCGTGGGCGTCTCCCACTTGATGCCCGGCATCCACTGCTTGCCGAGCGCTTGATACTCGCTGTTGATGGCGTCGTAATTGTTGAGCGCGAAGGTGGCTTTCCCCATCTCCGCGCAGGCTTCGCCGGTCTCGTTCGGCTGCGCGGTCATGTTGCCCCGGAAGCTCGTGAACCCGAACCGCACCTTGTCTTGCAGGGTTTTGACGGCGCCGTCGTCCGCCATCAGCGTCGTGTACAAGAGGTCCCACGGGGCCATGCCCATGGGCTCGAACATGCTCGACGACTGATCGACGACGATCAGCACCGTGGGCACCACGGGCGTCGGCACGATCGTGAGCTCGTTGCAGATCGCCTGCCCGCCGCTGCCTCCGTTGCCTCCGGTGGGCACCACCACGGGTTGACCATTGCCGCCGCCCATCGTGACGGGGCCAGGCGGGGGAGGGGACACGACCGATCCGCCGCCTCCTGTTCCCGGTGTGGACGTCGGGATCGTGCGATTGCGCCCCGTGCTCTCGTCGCTCGAGCAGGAGACGACGAGCGCGAGCCCGCCAAGCGCGAAATGCCCAAAAAGCCGCGAGATTGCCGCCATGAAGAAGGCTCAGAATAGCAACGGCCCGGCTAGTGTGCCACCAGCCGGGCCGCAAACGCGGTTAGTAAACCGCGATGACAAGAGGGTTTCCTCTCGCGCGACTCACCACCACATCGAGGCTTCGACCTTGAACACGTTGATGTCCGGGCGGGTCGCGGGTGCGCCGCGCGTCTGCGGGTCGAGGTTCTGATAATGCGCGCCGAAGGCCTCGGGCGAGGACGGCGCGCTCGGCGGTTGCACGCACTGGAGCTGCTTCGCGTCGTAGGGGAAGCCGACGTACGGGCCGCTCTCGCTGGTGTTGAAGGCGGGGTTCACGCCATCGGCACACTCGCGCTGGTTGTACATGTAGCGCGAGTAAGAAATCGCGATCTGCTCGCGCGTGTTCCAGGTGGACTTGAAGATCAGCCGGGGCGAGAGGATCGAGAACGACTGATTGGCGATGTCGCTGTTCGGCTGCACGCGATCGTAGCGGGTCGCGAACGTGAGCCACGGCAGGATCTGCGCCTGGACGTCGGCGCCGTACTTGAGCTTGGTGATGCCGTCGAAGGTCTCGACGTCGGACTTCACCTTGTTGAACATGCCGTAGATCGTGGCCTTGACGTCCTGCCCGTCGCCCCAGAACTTCTGCCCGCCGGAGGACTGCTGGAGGAAGTTCGTCAAGCTGAACTCCCACTGCGCGAGGATGCTGTCGACCGCGCCGTTGCCCTCGCTGCAGCCCGACGGACCGGTCGCGCTGTAGGGCGCCGCGTTCTTCGGGCTCTCGCGCGAGGTGTTGAACGGACCGCTGGTGTTCGCCGGCAGCGACACGCCGCGGCAGCTCGGGCCGAAGTAGTTGTCGGTGACGCCGTTCTGGAACTCACCGCCGCCGTACGAGTGCAGCACCTCGATCGCGGGGGCGACGACCAGCGCGTTCTTGGCGCTGATGTGCGAGTAGCCGAGGAAGGCGAAGCCGAACGCGCCGAGCTCGAGCCGGGCATCCGCGCCCATCACCGACACGCTGCCGTCCTTGGCTTCCATCACCGCGGAGGGATAGTTCGGCGCCTGGTATTCGCTGATCGTTCCCGCGGGGTTCGGGTTCGGCGGCTGGAGGATGCGGTCTTCCTCCTTGGCGAAGCTGTGCATGTAGTGGGCGCCGACCTCGATGCCGTTGCCGAAGCGGAAGCCGACGTGGCCGTGGCCGAGCATCGTGAAGCGGGCGTTGTTGAACTGCGTCGGGTTCGGGCGCTTGGCGCCGAAGCCGCCCTCGACCCACAGCATGTTCGCGTCGTCGACGTCGTATTCGATGCGGGCCAGGGCGCCCATCACGTGCGTGCGGCCGATCAGGTACGTGTCGTATTCGCCCGCGTCCCACTTGCCGGCGAGGCCGTAGCGCGCCCAGAAGGCGCCGGCTTTGCCGGAGAGGCGGAAGTTCTCGTAACCGAGGTCGGGCGTCAGGGCCACGTAGCCCTGGGAGATGCCGAAGTTCGCGTTGTAGATGTTCCAGCTGGCGTCGGTGAAGTTGAAGCCCTGGAGCGCGACCACGCCCTTCGCGTACGGCGTGCCGTAGCTCAAGAACACCTCGGCCCAGTCCTTCTTGTTGTGGCTCGTGAACTGCCAGTTCAGGTACTGGTCGTCCGGAATCACCGGGTAGTGAAAGGTGTTGGCGCTCTGTCCGTCGAGCGGGTTGTCGCGCTTGCCCATGCCGAAGCGCATCGGCGCGCGGAGGTAACCGTGGAACTCCATCTCCCACGTCGCGCCCTTGATCGCCGACTCGTTGCCGCGCGCCGACACGTTGCTGGGCGCAGCGCCGCCGCCGCCAGACGAACCCGCCGCGGGGGCGGTGGTTGCCGCTTCGGCAGTCACGGCGCTGGTGCCGGTACCCGCGCTGACGGAGCCCTCCGCGGAGGCGCTGCCGGCAGTGGCCTCGGGCGCCGTCGGCGTCTGCGCCGGGGTTTCGGCAGGCGCGGCAGCGGCCGCGTCCGGAGCCGCCGGGGCCGCCGGATCTGCCGCGGCGGGGGCCGGGGCAGCAGGGGCCTGCGCGAGCGCCGGCAGGGCTACGAACAAGGAGAGGGCGGAAGTAAAGGCAATCGGATGGATCCGCATCGGGTTCTCGTGGGGTAGGGCGCTGGCCGGCTTCGTGACGGTGACGCTGCGAGGGCGGGCTCTGCGCGCCGCCTTCATATCAGGCTCGTGCCCGCCCGGGAAGCACGGAAATCTGGGAACGGTTCCAGGCTGAATCGGCCAAATTTAGGGTATTTCCTAAACCAGGTCGGTCGTCATGGCGGCGCGCTCGCTCCCTATGTACGAGGCCTCGGACGGCGATCCGTTTTTTTTCGCGCGAGCGGGCGCGTCGTTTTCGCTGGAGGACGTTTGACGCGCTGCTTCCTGAGCTACGGACCGCCCGAAAGCACCACGTACAGCACGGGCACGAGCACGCCGGCGGCGACGAACAGGCCACCGCGGCCGAGCAGGCCTTTTCGGCCCGGGATCATGAACAGACCGGACGCGGCGAGGAACAGCAGGAACACGGCGTAGCCGTCGGCGAGGTAGGTCCAGGCCTTCTTTCCGCGGTTCAGGTGCAGCCAATTGGCGAGGCGCAAGAAGAAGCGAGGCTCGCGCGCCTCTTCCTGGATCGTCCCGCGAGCGAGGTCGACGTGGAGGCGGTGCTCTTCCGTCAGCGTGATGTCGAGCTCGGTGTCGCTGGCTCGATAAACGTCGCTGGGCCTGACGTCGATGCCGAGCTGCGCGAGCACGGCGCGCGTGACGGCTTCCGTGCTCGTGTCGCGCGGGCGCGCGAGCTGGTGCGTGCGGTTGACGTCCTTGAAGCTCGGATCGCCGAGGTCGGCGATGTGGTTCACGGACAGGCCCGAGACCGCGTAGATCACCGTGAAGCCGACGGCGAGGTAGCCGACGTCGCGGTGCAGCGCCCGCAGCCAGGGGCGTAGCGGCAGCTTCTTGCGCGCGCGCGCCGCGTCAGCCGTAGCGCTCTTCGCGCCAGGGGTCGGCGTGATTGTGGTAGCCACGTGTCTCCCAATAGCCTGGTTCGTCGTGCTCGACGAAGCGCACGCCCTCGAGCCACTTCGCGCTCTTCCAGAAGTACAGATCGGGGACCACGGCGCGCAGCGGCCCGCCGTGCGCGCGCGGCAGCGCCTGACCTTCGAGCCGTTGCGCGAGCAGCACGTTCGGGCGCAGCGCCTCCGCGATCGGCACGTTCGAGGTGTAGCCGTGTGCGGCTTCGAAGATCACGTGGCGCGCCTTGGTCCTCGGCTTCGCGCGCTCGGCGAGCTTTGCGAGCGGCACGCCCTTCACGCGGGCGCCGAGCACGCTCCAACCCGTCACGCAGTGCACGTCGACGGAGTGCTCCGTCGAGAGCTCGGCGAGCTCGGCGAGCGTCAGCTCGAACGGGGCTTCGACCTCGCCGTAGATCTTCACGCGGTACCGCGAGGGCGGCGTATCCGAAGGCTCGCCGCCCATCGGGCGCAGCTTGGACAGCACGCGCTGTCCGGGAGGAAGCCGAGGGCGGCCGTCTTTGCGGCTCTCGGCGCGCGCGGCGCGCGTCAGGTCGTCCGACAGAAAATAGTAACCGCCGAGCGCGGCCACGGCCGTGCCCGCCAGTGCGCGCTGGATGAAGCGCCGCCGCTGCTCGATGCGCGCCATGACTCCATCGTATTCAGTCACAAGAACCGGTACGGCTGGCGTCGATTTCGGTTACTGCGCCGCTCGTCCGCGCAGCAGCACCCAGGCCGTTGCCAGCATCCAGGCCAAAATCCAGAGCGCCGCCAATTTCTGCAGTGCGGGCAGCAACACTGCGCAAGGCTTCGGGAAAAACACCTGCTCTGCGTACAACCCTGCGTCGAGCGCGGCGGTTCCGAGCGCTGCCCAGGCGAGGACGCGTAGCCACCGCCCCGCGCCGGTTGCGACAGGCGCGCTCGCGGCCAGCAGCGCCGCGACGACACCGCTCGCCGAGGCCGACAGAACCGAGACCTGGTGGAGCACCGGCCACATATCCGAGGGAGTGGAGGCGACCGCCAGTAACCCGAGCGCAGACGCTGCGCCGAGCCCGCGTACCCAGAGCGCGCGGCCGCCTCCGAAGCCGAACGCGCGAGGGGTTCCCAGCCAGAACGGGATGAACCCGAGAGCCGCGAACAGCAGCCCTGCACGGGCGAGCGGAGCCGCAGTGTTCGGCTGACCATTCAACCCCCGGGCGTGAAGCAGATCGCAGAAAAAGCTGCGCAGGATGTCGTATCCGACCTTCTCCGGCTCACACCAGGTACCCCCCGGGTAGACGAACGCGGCCCAGCCGAGGCAGCAGGCAAAACCCAGCGCGGAGGCTACGAGCGCCGAGCCTGCCCAGCGGTCCCCGTGCGGCGCGCGGCCCTGATCGGTCACGTCCGTGAAACGTAGCGCGCTTCCGCGTCAACGCGCTGCGGCGATGCCGGAAACTTCCGTGAAAGAGCGATATTTTGCGAGCCAGGCACTGCAAAAGCGTGACAAAGTGTCCGTACCTGATCCCCCATGTGCCGGCTTTTCGGATTTCGAAGCGTCATTCCGAGCCAAGTCCACCGATCGCTGCTCGCCGCCGAGAACGCGCTCGGAGTCCAGAGCTCGGAACATCCGGACGGTTGGGGTGTGGCGTTCTTCATCGACGGCGCGCCGCACGTCACGCGCAGCCCGCTGACCGCGGTCGGCGACGCGTTGTTTCACCGCCTGAGCGGCGTCGTGTCGTCGCAGACCGTGCTCGCGCACGTGCGTAAGGCCACGCGCGGGCCGAAGACGGTCTTCAATTGCCACCCGTTCCAGCACGGGCGCTGGGTGTTCGCTCACAACGGCGACATCGGCACGTTCGGCGAATGTCGAGAAAAGCTGGTGGCCGAGGTCGCGCCGCGGCTGCGCCGGTTCATCCTGGGCGAGACCGACAGCGAGGTCGTGTTCTTCGTCTTCCTCACGCAGCTCACGCTGATCCGACCGCTCGCCGAGGGGCACGACGTGGAGGAGGCGCTCGCCGCGCTTCGCACGACCGTGCGCAGCGTGCGCGCGATCGCGGACTACGGCGAGAAGCCGTCGAGTCTGACCTTGATGGCCACCGACGGGGATCTGCTGATCGCCACGCAGGGCGGCCGCGAGCTCAACCTGTCCACGTACAAAACGCGCTGCTCCGATCGCGACACCTGCCCGAGCCTATCCCCGGCTTGCGAAGCGCCGGCGCCCGACGGAACCTCCGTGAATCACTTCGTGTTGTCGAGCGAGCCGCTCCAGGGCGAGAGCGTCTGGACGCCGCTCGGCCCGGGCGACATGGTCGGCGTGGATGCGACCATGCGCATCCACAAGAGCCACATCGACCGCCGAGCGCTTCCGCTCGCGGGCTAGCTCGACCTCTCGACCAGCTCGGCCGGTAACAACCCACTCGGCTTGCCCGCGGTCACGATCCAAAGCTGGTGCGCCGCGCGGGTGGCGCCGATGTGGAGCAGGTGCCGCGCTTCGTCTTCGACCGGATACGAGCCTTCGTTCACTTCCGCGAGCACGACATAGTCGAACTCGAGGCCCTTCACCTGGCGCACGTCGGTGACGTCGATGCCTGGCTTGAAGGGGAAGTCTTGATCGGCGATCCGGCGGAGCTTCGGGATCTCGGCGCGCTGCAGGCCCGCGTAGTAGGTGTCGGCCTGCTCGGGGAAGCGCGTGACGATCGCGACCGACGCGTTCGGCTCCTCGTTCATCAGCTCGCGCAGCGCTTCTCCCAGGAAGGCCACGGCGTTGCCGGTGTGACCGAAGTGGAAGAGCTCGACGGGGGCTCCGGAGCGGGTGGCTTGCGGAGCGTCGGGGCTGGCGAGCGGGCCCAGCACCGCGCGCGCAAAATCGATGATCTCGTGGGTCGAGCGGTAGCTCAGCTTGAGCGGCTCGACCTGGACGTGCTTCAGGTTCAAGCGCGCGAGTGTGCTCTGGAAATCGGAGAAGCCGTTGTCCATGAGCAGCCGCTGCTGGACGTCGCCCGCTAGCGTGACGCTCTCGGCCTGGCTGACAGTGCCGAGCACGACGGCGAGCTCGACGGGGCTCAGGTCTTGCGCCTCGTCGATCAAGACGTGCTCGTAGAGGACGGGCTCGCGGCTGGAGACGCCGCGGGTGAGGGGGCCGCGCAGGCGTTGGCTCAGGCGTAGCAGCAGGCTGTCGTCCTCGACGTCGAGCGCGGCGCTCTCCGACACGTCGCGGCCGTCGATGCCTTGCAGCGAGGCTTCGCGCGGCGAGTCGTCGCCGCCGTCGTCGTCGTCCTCGCGGTGCTTGCTCTTCTTCGGCAAGGGTTCCTCGTCGCGGGCGGCGCGCTCGGCGCGGGCCGCCCGGATTTCGGCGCGCTCCGCCACGTGCTCGAGCACCTCGCTGATGCGCGCCTCGCACCAGGTGATGGCGCGCGCGAGCTCGCCGCTCTGGAAGTCGTTCGGTGCGAGCTCCGCGAAATGCCGCGTGATCAAGCTGCGATCGGAGAACAGCTCGGCGAAATGGCCGAACACGTCGCGCGTCTTCTCGAGGCCGCGCTTGACGAGCCGCTCCAGCGAGATGCGCGCGTTCGAAGACAGGGCCTGTCCCGCGGGGCCTTCGAGCAACGTGCCGAGCGCATGCAGACGGTGCGCCGGCACCCGCTGCTTGCCCTTGTTCCAGGCCTCGAGAACCGGACCTGCCGCCGCGTCGCCGGACAGCGCGTCGTGGAGCTCGCGGTCGAGCTCGGCCGCGACCGTGGCCACGTGGCGATCGATGAGATCGAGCAGCGCCGGGTGCTTCTTCAAGCGCGTCACGACCGAGGGCGTGTCTTCACGGTAGCGCGACGGCAGCCCTGGCAAGAGGCCCTGCCGCAGGCGGTTCGCCCAGTCTTCGTAGGTTCGAATCGCGACGCCGTTCACACCGAGCGCCGGCAAGACGCCCGAGATGTAGCGAGCCAGCGCCGTGTTGAACACGATCACCAGCAGCTTGTCGGGTCGGAACCTGCGCGAGTCGCGGAAGGCGAGGTACGCGAGGCGGTGCAGGCCGATCGTGGTCTTGCCGCTGCCGGCGCCGCCCTGGATCACGACCAGCCCGGAGTCGGGACGCGTGATCAGGTCGAACTGGCGCTTGTCGATCAGCGCCGTGATCTCGCGCAGCACCTTGTCTTCGCTGCCGCTGTCCTGCCGTGTGCCGAGGCGGCCGGGCTTGTGGTGTTGCTCGGCGCGGATCGCGCTGCCGGCACCACCCGCGAGCCGCGTCGCGCTCTCGGCGAGGCGTCGCCAGCCGCCGCCGCGCTGGCGAGCGAAAGAGCCCTGCGGGGAGCTGATGCGCTCCAGCACCGCGTCGGCGATCACCAGGCTGCGTCGCACCTGCACCGTGCCCGACACCTCGCGCCCGCCGAACTCTTCGTCGTAGTCGGCGCCTTCGTCGTAGCGATAAAATAGGCGGCTCACGGGCGCGTCACGCCAATCGACGATGCGGATCCCCGCTTGTGTATCGAGGTACGTGCCGCGGCCGATCAGCACCTCGCGCTTTCGTCCGTTCTCCTCGAGCACGAGCCGGCCGAAATACGGGGAGTTGGCATCGATTTGCACCTCGGTCGTCGCGTCGCGCAGGCGAGCCGCGAGCACTTGCAAACGCTCCATCTCCTGCACGAGCGGCGGCACGTCTTCGAGCCGCGCCTGCGCGATTTGGTCGCGCAGGTCGAGCAAGCGTGCGTCGTAGTCCGCAATGTCGTGCTGCACCTTGGGCGCGCGGCGGGTCGCCACGTGCTCGAGCACGCGGTCGAGGCAAGTTTGCTCTTCGGCCACGATCCGATCGCGGTCGGGATCGGTGGTACCTGGCTCGGAGTTCGTCGTCATGTCGATCGGTCGATGGGCCAAATGGCGCTCGGCGGAGCCCCGGCGCCTAGCACGGCTCATGGGCTCCTGACACCCGTTAGCAAAAATCGGGGAACACGGTTGAGCGATTCGAGGTGCTCGGGTACCTTCATGGATACAAAAGAGGGAGCGAGCCGGCTGGCATCGACGATGCGTGCGCTGTTGCTCGAGGCCGAGAGGTCCCCGCTGCGGATGCGGGAGATCGTTCGGCCCGAGCCCTTGTCCGACGAAATCCTCGTCAGGGTGCGCTGCTGCGGCGTGTGCCGCACGGACTTGCACGTGATGGATGGCGAGCTGTCGAAGCCAAAGCTCCCGCTCGTGCTCGGACACCAGATCGTGGGCACGATCGTGGGCCTGGGCGCGGAAGTGGACTGGTTGGTCGAAGGTCAGCGCATCGGCATTCCTTGGCTCGGCCGCGCCTGCGGCGAGTGCGCATTTTGCCGCCGCGGCTCGGAAAACCTGTGCCACCGCGCGTCCTTCACCGGCTATCAGGTGGACGGTGGTTTCGCCGAGTACGCGGTGGCGGATGCGCGCTTCGCCTTTCCGCTGCCCGGTTCATTCACGGATCTGCAGGCAGCGCCGCTGTTGTGTGCGGGTCTGATCGGCCACCGCGCGCTCGGTATGAGCGGCGACGCGCAGACCCTCGGGCTCTACGGCTTCGGCTCGTCGGCGCACATCATCGCGCAGGTCGCGAAGCACCAGGGGCGCAAGGTCTACGCGTTCACGCGGCCCGGCGACGCGGCCGCTCAGTCCTTCGCGCAGAAGCTCGGCGTGGAGTGGGTCGGCGGCTCGGACGTGCTCCCCCCGGTCGAGCTCGATGCGGCGATCATTTTCGCCCCGTCGGGTGTGCTCGTGCCGCGCGCGCTGAAGGCGATCCGACCCGGCGGCAGCGTCGTGTGCGCGGGGATCCACATGAGCGACATTCCGTCCTTCCCCTACGAGCTCTTGTGGGGGGAGCGGACGTTGCGCTCGGTCGCGAACCTGACGCGCCGCGACGGCCTCGAGTTCCTCGAGCTGGTGTCTCGCGTGCGCCTGCACACCGAGGTGCGCTCGTACGCGTTCGAGATGGCGAACCAGGCGCTCGACGATCTACGAGCCGGCAGTTTCAGCGGCTCGGCCGTGGTGTCGATTCAGTAGCTCAGCCGACGCCGGTCGCAGTGCGGATGAGCTCGCCGAGCCCGCTGACCGCCGAGTCGGGGATGCCGTGGCCGCCGCCGAAGGCGACCCACTCCACGTCGAGCCCGGCTGCGATCAAGAGATCGCGGAGCGCTTCGGCGTTTTCGTACGGGACGATTGGATCCGTGCGCCCGTGGCTTTGCAGCACGGGCAGCCCGCGGCGGGACTCGGCGCGCTGCTCCCACAGCTGCTTACGCACCAGCGTCGCGCTCAAGATCGCGAGCGCGGCGAACGGGCGCTCGGTACCCAGCACGAGCTCGGTGGCGAGCATGCCTCCTTGGGAGAAGCCGCCGATCACGGTCGTCACCGGGTTCACCGAGAGCTCGGTCGCGGCCGCGTCGAGCAGGCCCTCGACGAGGGCACGCGCTTCGGACATTCCGGCGGGGTCCATGGCTTGCAGGCGCGCGATGTCCCGCGAAGCGGCGATCCCGAGCAGCTCTTCCATGTCTAGCGGCCACCAGGCGTTCGACTGGCCCGGGAACCGCGGGTCGAGCGCGATCGGGCCCGAGGGGAACACGAAACGCACGCTCTTCGGCACGTCGATCACGCGGAACAGCGGCACGAGGTCGTCGCCGGGCGCTCCATAACCGTGGAGCAGCACCACCGTCGGGCCAGAACCCCCGCCTGAACCATCGATACCGCCAGCGACGACGGCCTCGAGCTCGCCGAGTTTCATGCGTTGCATTGGGGTCTCGCGTTGTTACTCCGGGCGAGCGCCGCTGGCCAGGCGATTTCCCGCAGGGGGCGCGCACTCGGTCGGGTTTTGGTACGAGCCTTGCTGTTTCGTGGATTCGAGGTGAGTTCATGACGACCGAAACCCTGATTGTGCTCGTGATCGCCCTGGCGGCCGTGGCGCTGGTGGTGGTGGCGATGCTTTCGTCGCGCAAGTCCAAGGCGCGACAGGTCGAGCTGCGCGAGCGCTTCGGACCCGAGTACGACCGGGCGCTCGAGGAGGCCGAGAACAACCCGCGCCGCGCCGAGCGTGCGCTCTTGTCGCGGCAGCGCCGCGTCGAGCGCCTTCACATCAACGAGCTCGACGACGCGCACCGCGTGCAGTTCGCGAGCGAGTGGGCGCACGCGCAAACGCGCTTCGTGGACGACCCCTCGGGCGCCGTCAGCGAGGCACACGAGCTGATCAAGACCGTGATGCGCGCCCGCGGCTACCCGGTGGAGGATTTCGAGCGCCGCGTCGAGGACCTTTCGGTGGACCACGCGAACGTCGTGCAGCACTATCGCGCGGCCCACGCGCTCGCCGAGGCGAATCGCAGCGGCCGCGCCGACACCGAGGAGCTGCGCCAGGCCCTGGTTCACTACCGCGCGCTATTCGCGGATCTGCTGTCCGAGCCGCAGCGCATGGTCTCCGAGCCTGCCAGGCCGATCGGCGGGCATCTGCGAGAAGTGCGCAGGACCGGCTAAACCGGCGATATGCTCTCGAGGCGCCGCGACCCGGAGTTGCGGGCGCCTCGAGCTGCAATGCCCAGCTCGGCCGGGTTTGACGGAGCGCGCGGGGCATGGTTCCTTTTCGGCGATGGACTTGAAGGAGCTCGTGACGGAGTTGCTGAGCGAGCTCGGCAAGGTCTCCAAGTCGGATGCGGTCGTGGGAACCGTGCGCGACGCCGGCAAGGCCAAGGTCTTGCCGCTCAGCCGGATCCGGCTCGGCTTTGGTACCGCGCTCGGTGAAGCGGATGGCAAGGCCCAGCTCTCGGGGGAGCAGCGTGACGCGGGCGGCGCGCTGGGCGGTGCTGGCGGCGCGATCGTCGTCGAGCCCAAGGCCTTCGTCGTGGTCGGCGAAGACGGCGTACCCCACCTCTTGGCGCTCGAAGGCGGAAAGCACGGGGTCGTCCGGCGCGGCATCGAGATCCTGTCCGGCAAGCCCGACACCGGCGCGCTGAAGGGCGCGGAGTCGCCGCGGCTCGGCTCGGGCGAAGACGAATAACCTCGACGTCGCGGCCGACATGCAGCTGTTCGCGGTGTTGGTGGGCAGCGCCCTCTCGCTCGCGCTGCTTTGCGTGTTTGCGGCGCTCGAGATCGCCTTCGATCTGCGCGGAATCGGAAGAGCGAATGGCGCCTGGGCGCTGGCCTTCGGGCTCGAGGTCGGTCCCGTGCAACTCGGCGGGGTCACCGGTTCGGCCGTGACCAAGCTCGAGCTCCGCCTGTTCGGCTTTCGGGTGCCGCTGCCGCGTTCGCGAGAAAAGCGCGGCCCGCGCCCGGAGAAGCCGAAAGCGCCCGCGGATCCCGCGCGCGGGAGCCGCTTTTTGGAAGGGCTCGATCCGCTCGATGCCGGATTGTTCGTGCTCGACGAGCGCCGTCACATCGCCGTCGAGAGCCTGGACGTGACGCTCGATTACGGTTTCCGCGACGTGGCGCTGACCGGAAAAATCGCGGGCGCCTTGTACATGTTGGCCGCGGTGCTGCCGCCTCGGGTGCGGATCCACCAGAACCCGAGCTGGGAAGGGGCGGAAACTTGGCAAGTGCACCTCGCGGGCCGCGTGGCCACGTGGCCTGCCCTCGTCGTGGCCGATGTTCTCTGGTACATCATCCGAGCACGGCTTCGGCGCCGCCCGTCGCCGCCCGTGCCGCCCCAGGTCGAGCCCGCAGCAGGAACCGCAGCATGAGCCACAGCCGCATCTCCGAGATCGTGAACAGCTTGTTGTCCGGCGTGCACGAGATCTCCAAGAGCGAGACCATCGTCGGCGCACCGCAACAGGCCGGCGACGCCACGGTGATCCCGGTCCACCGCCTGAAGATCGCGTTCGGCGCGGCGAGCGCCAACGCCGGCGGACACGGCGGCAAGGTCGGCGCCAGCTCCGGCGGGCAGGGGGCCGGCGGCGCCGTCGAGCTCGAGCCCGTGGCCGCCATCGCCGTCGGCAAGGACGGTCACGCGCACCTGCTCACGGTCGAAGGCAGCCCCGAGACCGCCTGGTCCGGCTTGCTCTCGCAAGTTCCTGACCTGATCTCGCGGCTCGCGCAGGCAGTCGGCGATCGGGCGCAGCGCGAGCTCGCCGCCCGCGCGGTGGGGGAGAGCGAAGCGCTCGCCTCCGAAGAGTCGAAGGCGCTACCCGCCAAACACAAATGAACGGCTAGAAGCCGCGCAGAACGCGGCGCAGCTTGTCGAGCGCGAGCGAGACTTCGTCGCTTCGAACGCAGAGTGACGGACGGAATCGCGCCGTCAGCTGGCCGCCCGCGAGCACGAGCAGCTGCTCCTCGAAGCAGCGCTTGACGAACGCGTTGCGCTCGGTCGTGGTCGGAAGATCGATGGCGGCGAACAGGCCCCGGCCGCGCGCGTTGGAGACCCTCGAGGGGAACTCCGCGGCGAGCGCTTCGAGCGCCTGCCGCAGCTCGTCGCCGCGCGCCCGCGCGTTGTCGAGCAGTCGATCTTCGGTGATGACCTCGAGCACCCGCGTCGCGCGCACCATGTCGACCAGCGCGCCGCCCCAGGTGCTGCTGATCCGGCTCGGGACCTTGAACACGCTGTCGACCTCGTCGATCCGCGTCGAGGCGAGGAACCCGCCGACCTGCATCTTCTTGGCGAAGGTGATCAGATCGGGCCTTAGCCCCGCGTGCTCGTGCGCCCACCACGAGCCGGTGGTGCCGCCGCCGCTTTGGACCTCGTCGAAGATCAACAGCGCCTCGCGCTCGTCGGCGAAGCGCCGCAACGTCGCGAGGAACTCGGCGCGGAAATGGCCGTCGCCGCCCTCTCCCTGGATCGGCTCGACCAGGATCGCGGCGATGCGGTTCGCGCGTTCGTCGAAGGCGCGCTCGATGGCCTGCGTGGCCTCGGCCTCGGCTCTGAGCGTTGCTTCCAGATTGCCGCCGTTGAGCGGGAAGCGCGCCACGGGCGCGGGCACGCGCGGCCAGTCGAATTTGGGGAAGTACTGCGTCTTGGCGGGGTCGGTGTTGGTGACGCTCAGCGTGTAGCCGGCGCGACCGTGGAACGCGTTCTGGAAATGCAGGATCTCCGTGCCAATCTCGCGACCCTCCGCGCCGATGCTGCGGGCCAGGTTCTTCCGGACTTTCCAGTCCATCGCCGCCTTCATGGCGTTTTCGACGGCGAGTGCGCCGCCGTCGATGAAGAAATAGTGCGGGTGGGTGGCAGGAGCGGCGGTGCGCTCGAGCGTCCCGACGAACTCTGCGTACTGGGAGGTGTAAAATTCGGGATTGCCCACCTTGATCAGCGCCGCGTCCAGCAGGCGCTCGCGCGTTTCGGGTTCGGTCAGCTTCGGGTGGTTGAAGCCGAGCGCGTTCGAGCCATAAAACCCTGCAAAATCCAGGTAGTCGTTGCCGGAAAGTGCGTCGCGCGCGAGCGAGCCTCGGCTCTTGCCGAGGTCGAGCACCAGGGGGAGCCCGCTTTGCAGCACGTGGCGGCCAATCGTCCCGTGAATGTCCTCTGGTGCGAGCCGGCGCATTCCGTTGGTTTAGCACTCGTGCGCGCCTCTGGGGACCGTGGCGCGACCCCATTGTGAGGTGGGGGAGAGGTGTGGCTTACTCCCGGGCCATGCAAGCTGCCCTGTCGATCGCGGAAGCGGTCGTCGCTTACTTGAGAGCACACCCGGACGAGCTGGTTCGAGCCGTGAAGAACGCGGTCGCGCTGCGCGTCGGCGTGCCGATGGCGGCGCTGCGCTGGGCGATCGATCGCAAGCGCGGCAGCCCGAAGGCGCCGAAGGACGTGGAGCTCTCCGCGGTGCCGCCTGGCGTGCGCGTCGCGGGCAGCTTCGAGGTCATGGGCACCCCGCTGCGCGGCTCAGCCGAGATCTACGCGGAGGACGTGCGCATCACCGGCGACGAGCTGCGGCTGGTCGTGCGCCTCAAGAACCTGAGCCTCAAGGTCACGGCCGATCACGTCGAGAGCCCGCTCGCCGCGCTGCTCAGGTCTGGCGCGCTCGACCTCAGCAAGCCCGGAAACCTGCTGGCTTTCATGCCCAAGCGCCCCGCCATGTTGGTCGACGCGCGGGACGATCGCATCACCCTCGACTTGTTCCGCCACCCGAAGCTCGGCTCGGACAGGCGGCTCCGCAAGCTGGTTTCGCTGATCGTGCCGTTCGTGACCGTGGGCGGGGTCGAGTCCGAGAACGATCACCTGGACGTCGCGCTTCGGGCCTTTCCGGACGGCGTGCTCGGCGCCGTCGACAGCGTGCGCCGTGCCTTCTGAGCCGAGAATGAGTTGCCAATGACCGGCCAACGCCCGATCACGCCCGTCGTGAACTACGAGTGTCAGGTCGGCGAGAACCCGCTCTGGAACGAGCGCGACGGCCGTGTCTACTGGGTGGACATCGATACCGGCCGCCTGTTTCGGGCGCGTCACGATACGCTCGAACACCAATGCTTCTACACGGGGGACGTGGTGGGTGGCTTCACGTTTCAGGCCGACGGCAGCCTGCTCCTGTTCGAGGCGGATCGGATCAGCGTGCTGGACCCGGAGAGCGGCGCTCGACGCGAGCTCCGCTCGGGCATCGATCCGGACATGAAGCGCTTCAACGACGTGATCGCCGATCCGGAAGGGCGGGTGTTCGCCGGCACGATCGGCCAGACCGACCAGAGCGGCGGGCTCTATCGCGTGGATCTCGACGGCTCAATCCGCTGCCTGTTCAAGGACACGGGCTGTGCCAACGGCATGGGCTTCTCCAGCGACCAGTCGCGGTTCTTCTGGACGTGCAGCACGACGCGCCGCATCTACGCCTTCGACTACGACCGCAGCCGCGGTGAGCTCGCGAATCGCCGCGTCGTTTATGAAGCGCATCCCTCGGAAGGCCTGCCCGATGGGCTCGCGGTGGACGAACGGGACGATCTCTGGAGCGCGCGCTGGGATGGCGGCTCGGTGCTTCGGATCTCGCCGGACGGGCGGATGCTCGAGCGCATCGAGTTTCCGGTGAAGCGCGTGTCCTCGGTCGCGTTCGGAGGCCCGGAGCGCGACACGCTGTACGTAACGACCGCGGGCGCCGGCTGGGACGGCCCCGGCGACGACGGCACCCTCTATCGCATGCCCGCCGGGGTTCGCGGACGCCCCGAGTTCCGATCGCGGATCGGATCCTGAGCGCCCGCGGTTCGCGCCGTACGCTATTCGGCGGGCGTGGGCTTCGCCGACAGGCTAGGGGGCGACGAGCGCGGCTCGGGCTTGCCGTCCCACCAGGCCTTGAGGCGCGCCATGCTGAAGGGCCGTGAGTAGCCGTAAAGCAACAGCACGCACAGCGTGAAGTACAGCCAGCTCTCGGCTACCCAGCGATCGTCTACCCAGTAGAAACCCCACGGCGCGTACTGGAGCAGCTTGCCGATACCGCTAGCCATCAATATCGGCGCGCCGAGCATGGGTCTCACCGAGGCCAGCGCGGCCGCCACGATGAACATCGAATAGTAGTAACAGGTGAGGTTGGTGAGGCTCATCACCAGCGGCAGGCTGAGCGCCGTCCCGACCCAGAGCAGCTTGGTGCGCCGGAGCGCCCACACCGTCCAGCCGAAGATCCCGAGCACGATCGCGATGAACAGCGGTCGTAGATTGCGGAACCGCTCGAGGCGACCCTTCTTCCAATCCATGAACGGATCGTCGAGGTTGTCGTCCCGGCCGAAGCGCATGCGGCCTTCCCAGTTGTGCACCATCATGCTCTCGAGCCCCATGTGGTTCGTGAGCGGGGTGTTCTGGTGGGTCTTCAGCGTGTGATTGTAGAACTGCTTGTAAGAGTCCGTGCCGCAGACTGCCATGCTGGCAGGCACCAACACGCCGAGCGCGAGCACGCAGCCCATGATCACGCGCCGGTGATCCGGGTGCAGGTAACGCAACAGGCCGGTGGCCTTGTCGCCAGCGATCTTCCGCGGCCCGAAGCGCACGCTCTGAATCAGGTAGATACCGATGATGATCGCCCAGCCGGCCACGAAAATGCCGGGGAAGATCCGCAGCAACGCCGACCACGTGAGAGCAAACCCGGCCAGCACGAAATAGCGCCGGCGCGCGCAACACAGCGCGGCCACCAGCAGAAATAGCCAGTCCTGTCTGAGGAACGCGCCGCCCGTCCAATAGAAGTCCGCTGGAGCGTTCGCGCCCCAGAACACGGCCGCCACGGCCATGGTTCTCCAGCCGAACGCCCAATAGAACAAGAGGATGATCGCGGCGTGCAGCACGACGTCGATGCTGGCGAGGATCTTGAAGAAGCCGTCGTCGGCTTGACCGAAGCTACCGAAGAACTTGCCGGTCATCGTCCAGACCGGCGGCGGGTTGTAGCCGTGGTCCTTCTGCATGCCCTCCCAGTAGCTACCGGCGGCAGATCGGTAGAACCAATCGATCTCCTTCCGGAACGTTTCCCAGCGTTCTTTCGTGAAGTGCTTCTTGCACTGATCCGGATCCGTCAGGATGTACGTCTGCGAGATCGGCTTGATCAGGTTGACGGAGAGATCGCGGAACTCCCTGTCCTTGACCTGATCACGACGGCCGTTTTCCACCTCGGCGACGAGCGTGCACTCGTAGAGGCGCGTGTAGCCGACCTCTTTGAAGTACTTCGAGCCCAGGTAGTAATGGTAAAATTCGTGCCGGTGGTAGTACTCGGAGTACCGGACGTTGGGGTTGAAGAAGTCGAAGAACGTGAAGAACGCGAGGATCGTCAGGAACCACGCGAAGCGTCGCCGCGTGCGCTCCGAGATCCGAACAGCCATGCGCCGCGCGCGGATCTCGTAAATCAGGAGCAGCGCCCCGGTCATCGCCAGGCCGATCCGCAGCACCTTGGTGAATACCTCCCACTTTTCTTTTTCGAAGAGCGGGTTGCTCCAGAAACTGCTGGGGGCGGACCAGAAGCTCGCGAAGGATTCGGAAACGAGCGAGAGCAGCGTCATGAAACGGAAGGGGCCTCCCGCCGCGGATCTGCGGCAGCAGCGTCGTAGACCAGGGGCCTGATTCGGGCAACAGCGGAGCGGGGGCCCCCTGCAGGTTCGGGGAAGGCGTATTCGGCTCAGGTCCGAAGCAACAGCGCGTGGCTATTGGCGCCTGGGTCCCCAAAATGAAAACGGGCCGGGTCCCCTGGTGGAGACCCGGCCTCGCCGTAGCGATCCCTGAAACCCCGGAAGGTTCCGAGAGGCCTTCGCGGCCGCCGCACGGTCGACGCGCAGCAAACCCGAGAAAACCTGCCGTTTACCGCCTCGGCTTAGGGCCTGGGGCAACGGTCTGCCTGGTCGCTATCCAGGCGCTCGTCCGACACGCCGAGCGTCACCAATGACGCGGCGCAGAGGGACGAGACTAGATCGGGCGCACCTCCGGGGTGTGGGTACAACTACTTGTCATTGACTCGACCTCCTCCGGCAATCGCCGGACGCCCCGATCCCGCACAACCAAACGAGAGCCAAGGCTCGATCGAGGCTGTCCGAGATAATGAGGGCGCTTCCGCAAGGGAGACTGCGATAGGGACATCGCCGTCTCTCGGCCCTGTGCCGCTACGGGGGTGCTCCCCCGCCGGATGATTCCGGGAGATCGCTCCACGCTGCACTGTACGGAGGTACATAGCACGGCGATCGCGCTCGTCACCAGCCCGGAGACACGATTCGTCGCAGAGGGTGCGCGTGTTTCGCGCAGCCACCCGCATGCGGTCAGGTCACTCGTCGTCGTCCGAGCGAGTGCCTCGGAGATCGAAATCGACGCGACAGGGCAGGCGATCGAAGCCGCCAGGAACACCAATGATTT
This sequence comes from Polyangiaceae bacterium, assembly GCA_025937835.1. Lineage (GTDB taxonomy): Bacteria > Myxococcota_A > Polyangia > Polyangiales > Polyangiaceae > PMG-095. Next base: position 15,421 of record JAICQO010000007.1, on the reverse strand, counting down.
CAGAGCATTCCGAGCCGACTCGCGGCTCGTACGTGAACGAGATGGAGCCCGCGAGATCGCTCGCGCTCGAGGCGTCCGGCGTGAGCTCGCCCTCTGCGCGATCGCGTCGCGTCAAGGTGCAGCCACCACGACCATTGCGCGCTGGGATCAGCGGAACATCCACGTGGGTGTCGAACTTGAAGGTGCGATCGTCCGAGGCGATGTCTCCCGAGATCGCCTCCCGGCCGTTCAACCAATACAGATCGTTGACCGAGCGCGAGAGGCGGAGATCGAACTCCCACGGGTCGACCACGCCGAGCACGGTGGCCTTGCACTCGTCCCGGTCGAGCGAGCCGCGCATCGCAAACCGGCCGATCGGCTCGCCGGGCGTCTTGGCGTCGTAGCGGCCGTCACCGCAGCCGGCAGCCAGGGTCCCGAGGAGAAGAACGAGCGCCGGAGTCGCGCGGGACGCGATCGTGAGCATGCCACCGCGTACCCGCCCCGAACGACGCGGGCCAAGATTCCGAGCTGGAAAGCGGGCAGAACGCCCGCTTCGATTCTCTCAGCTCGCCGCGGGCGGGGTCGGCTCACCGGCACGACGCTCGCGCGCCTGCTCGATGCCGATGCGCGCGCGCTTGCGCTTGTTGAGGCGCTTGCCCTTGAGCGGTGTCGCCAGCCATTCGTGGCGCATACGGACGTTCCAGATTGCTCGATTGGCCATTCGGTTCGGCGAATTAGCTCCTCCGCGGGCGCTTCGCAAGCGAATTGCAGTTTTCGCGTAAGAAGGTGCCGGTGGTTGCCCCGATCCTCGCGGGTCGGGTGGCTTGCGCCGCCGGGGCCAGGACCCATGCTTGTCCGCCTTGCTGGGCTCGAAGCCCGGAAAATTCCGTCGAAGGATCCGAGCAGATGCACGTCACGATGATCAAGAAGCGGCTCGAGAACGGCGAACCCTGCCAGAAATGCGTGCAGGCAGAGGAGCTGTTGCGGCGCCGCGGCCTGTGGGAGCGGATCGACGAGGTCGTGGTCGCCGACGTACGCGATCCGTCTTCGCCCGGCTACCTGCTGGCATCGCAGCACGGCATCGACCTGGCACCGTTTTTCATCGTGAAGCGCGGCGAGCAGAGCGTCGTTTACACGAGCGTGCTCAAGCTGATCGGCGAGGTTCTGAGCCCGAAGCCGGTGGAGGCGGCGGCGGGCGTGCCCGACGCGGCGACCCTCGCGGCGGAGCTCTCCGGACGGCGTCCGGAAGAAATCGTGGCGCGCGCGCTCGAGCTCTTCGGCAGCGAGCTTGCGATCGCCTTCAGCGGGGCGGAAGACGTGGTGTTGATCGACATGGCCGTGAAGACGGGCAAGCCGTTCAGCGTGTTCACGCTCGACACCGGGCGCCTCGCGTCCGAGACGTACGAGTTCATCGAGCGCGTACGCAAGCATTACGGCGTGCCGATTCACGCCGCGTTTCCACAGGCGCCCGCCGTCCAGGCGCTGGTAGTCAAGAAGGGCCTATTCAGCTTCTACGAGGACGGACACGGCGAGTGCTGCGGGATCCGCAAGGTGGAGCCGCTACGCCGGACGCTAGCGAGCTACCGCGCCTGGATGACCGGGCAGCGCCGCGATCAAAGCCCGACGCGCAGCAATGTTTCGCTGGTCGAGTCGGACCCGGGCATGGCCGGGCCCTCGGGCTCGCTGCTCAAGTGGAACCCGCTGGCGTTCACCACGCTCGGCGAGGTGTGGCAGTACATCCGCGACCACGGCGTGCCGTACAATCCGCTCCACGAGCGCGGCTTCGTGTCGATCGGCTGCGCGCCGTGCACGCGCGCGATCCGGCCCGGCGAGCACGAGCGCGCCGGGCGCTGGTGGTGGGAAGAGGCGACCAAGCGCGAGTGCGGGCTGCACTCCGAGCTCAATCAGCGATGATCTTGGTGCCGTTCGCGCGCACGGGGGCGACGCTCATCACGTCCTCGTCGAGCGGCGAGCCGCCGATGTAGAGCGTCTTCAGCTTCTTCAGGTTCTTCAGCGCCGAGACGTCCTTCACCTTGGTGCGCTTGAGGCTCAGCGTCTCGAGCAGCGTCAGGCCGGCCAGCGGCGAGACGTCTTCGACCTGCGTGTCGTCGAGCTGCAGCTCGGTCAGCTTGGTGAGCGCGGCGAGCGGCTTGAGGTCGGCTACCTGGGTGCGGCCGAGATCGAGCCGGTCGAGCTTGGTCATCTTCTCGAGCGGGGAAATGTCGCGCACGTGATTGATCGACGCGCGCAGCGACTCGAGCTGCGTGGCGCCCGCGATCGGTGACAGGTCGTCGAAGTCGCCCTGGCCGAGGAACAGCTCTTTCAGGCCGGTCATGTGCCCGAAGAGACAGACGTCGAGCTCCGACAGCTTCGTCTGCGACAGATTCAACGAGCGCAGCTTGCGCAGATCGGCGGTGGTGATCGGGCCCTCGGCCTTCGGCAGCTTGCGCCGCACCTCGAGCTCGATCTCTTTTTGTTCGAACTCGACCTGCTTGGTCTTCGGGCAGTCGGACAGCTTCTTCTTCGGCTTCGGGGCGGCCGCCGCGGTTGGCTCGGGCGTGGGGGCTGGGCTCGGCGTGGGAGCCGGCGTCGGCACGGCCGGTGCCGTGGCGGTCGCGGCAGGAGCGGGGGCCGGCTTGTCTTCTTCACAGGCAAGGGTGACGAGCGCGGCGAGCGCTCCGAGGAGCAGTGTCGAGCGAGTGGCGGATCGCATGGGTCGAGACTCTAGTCGGAATGGCAGCAGCGCTGGAACTCGGCCATCTGGCCAAGTGGCGTAACATTGTCGAGGTTTGGGGGGCGGATGCGTAGAATGCCCAAATGCGATGGTTGCTTGGACTTGTGGGGTTCGGGACGGTGTGCGGGTTGGCGTCGGGCTGCGGAGGCGAGTCCCGCGATGAGCCGGAGGCGCCCAAGGCAGCGGCGGGCAGTCCCGCGGCGACTACGGGCGGCAGTAGCAGCGGCGGGTCCGGCGCGGGGGGGACGAGCGGCGGAACGGGAGGCGCGGCCGTGACGGGCGGCGCGAGCGCGATGCAGCGCTGCGAGGGGAGCTTTGGTGCCAGCCAGACTCTTTTCAATTTCAAGGCCGCGATCGGTTCGAGCCTGAGCGTCACCGCGGACGAGCTCGAGGTGTTCTACGTGCACGTCAACCCCACTGCGAACACCCACGACATTGCGGTGCTGAAGCGAACTTCGAAGAGCACGGCTTTTTCCGGGGCGACCGTGGTGAGCGAGCTCCAGGCGACGTGCGCAGCCGAAAACTACCCGTCGCTCGACGTGAGCGACGACGGGCTGCGGATGTACTTCACGTGCCTCGACGGGCCGGCCCCGCTCCGCTTCGCGACGCGGGCTTCACGGAGCGCCGCCTGGGTCGTCGACGCCGACCCCATCGGGACCGTCGGAGACTCGATCACCGTGAGCGGCGACGAGCTCACGGCGGTGGCTGTTCGCGATCTGTCGATGAATGCTCGGCCCGACGCCTACGTCCGTGCATCGCTCACCGAAGGCTTCGGCGCCGCGACCGCGGTCGGGGGGGTCGATGAGACCTTCTTGAACCCCGACCTGAGCTACGACGGCCGGGTTCTGTTCGGTGCGATTCGCGCGGCAGAAGGCTACCGAATTTCGTTCGTCTCGCTGGACGACGACCTCGCTGCGATGGCGCTGCCCTCGACTGTCGGTATGCCCGCGCCCCCACCCGGAGCGATGCTGGTGGACGACTACAGCCCGACGTTCACCCCCGATTGTCGCTCGATCTACTTCCTGAGGTCGACGCGCCCGTCGGATGGCGGTGGTGCCACTTACACGCTGGAATACGCGCAACGCTGAGCGCTCGGCTAGGCCGACGCCCCCTTCACGAGATAATTCTCGCGCAGGTACGCGAGGTCGAGCGCGCGCGACAGGTTGCGGAACGACGGGCCGTCTTCACCGGGCTTGGGCTTGCCGGTCTCGCTCACGACCGCAGCGGCACCATCGGCGAAGGCGGCGCGCATGCGCTGCGCCAAGAGCGCTCCTTGTGCGCCCCGCCGTCGTGAGGATGCCTCGACCGCGCCGAAGCCCAGCCACGCCGCGCGCCGCTCACCCGCGAGGAAGGTGGCTCCGCAACCGACGAGGCGCTCCGCGTCGAACGCTCCGAATGCGCGCCAGCCTTTGCGTCCGACGAGCCCTTCCAGCCACGGAGTGAGCTCCGGTGGTAGGCCGAAGCCCACGGAGATGGCGTTGCCGAAGGCGGCAGCATCCGCCGCACCGAGCTCGCGCACCTCGAAGTCGGTGACGGTCTCCGCGACCCGCCGTTCGTCGCGGTAGAAACGCGCCCAGCTATTCACGGGGTCGCCGAAGCGAGCGCGTAGCGCGCTGCGAACGGCGTCGAAGGCTGCGCCGGGCGGAACCTGGACGTAAGCGCGGCGGCGCCCGTTCGCGAGGGACGCGAGCGCGGCGTCGAGATCCGCGTCCCTGACCGCGCCCTCGAGGATCAGCGCGCGGTTGAACATGGGTACCGGGAGCCCGGGCGCGAGCAGAGTGAGAACCCCCGAGCGCTCGACTTGCTCGAGCCCATACCTCTCTCGAAGCGCGCCCGGCGCGAGCCGATACAGGTCAGTGAGGGCGGCATGCTCGGCGGCCTCGCACTCGCGAACCATGGATTCTTCCACGGCCGGCGAGTTTGTGGGCGAACGCGGACACAGTCAACGAGCGTGGGCTCGGCGGCTTTCCCTCTGGTTTCGCTGGGCTAGCGCCGGCAATTGACGGGGCGGTGAGCTCGCGCTTCGCTCATCGGCTCGTGCCACCGACGACCTCCGGCAAGCTCCCGTTCGAAGCGCTACGCGACCTGATCGGCGTGTGCCGAGCTCTGTACTCGGCGTGGCGACGCTCCGGCGCGGGGCCGGTGGAGCTCGACGAGCTCGCGGCGATCGGCAGCGAGCTCCGAGCGGCGCTCGAGCTCGCGCGGAAGACCAAGCCGGACACGATCGGTCACCGCGCGGCGTGGTCACGAGCCGAAGCGGCGACCAAGCGGCTCGGCCACCTGGTGAGCGCGCTCGAGCCCTTGCGTCCGACGATCGCGGCGGCGAGCGAGCGGGTCTGCGGGGCGACGCGGGTCACTGCTCTCGACGAACGCGAAGCCAAGAAGCGCCACGCCCGCATGCGCAGCTAGCGTGTTCCGTGAAGCCTCCGGGTCGGAATGCCCCGGTGTGGCGCGGGCGCAGTCAAATACCCCGGAAATCGAGCGCATTCACGGTTGGCACGTTCGTCGCAGTCCGGCTCGGCAGGAGGTCTTCATGGCTGCAACCCGCCCGCGCAACGACGAGAACAAGACCCAAACGCACGCTCGCGAGCCGCACGAACGCGACTACGAGCGAGAAGACAAGTTCCAGAAGAATCCGCAAGGTCGCCTGTCGAAGGCCTCGGCGCCCGCCAAGCCCGCATCCCGGCGCCCGCCAGCCGGCGGCACGGCGAGCCGCCGCAGCCGCTGACCGCTCAGCCCTTCACGCACACCACCTGCTTCAGCTCGGCCACGATCTCGACCAGATCGCTCTGCCGCTCCATGACCTGGTCGATGTTCTTGTAGGCCTTGGGAGCCTCGTCCAGCACGCCCGAGTCTTTCCGGCACTCGACGCCGCGGGTCTGGCGCTCGAGATCCGCGAGCGTGAAGGCACGGCGGGCCTGGGTGCGGCTCATGCGACGTCCGGCCCCGTGCGACGCGGACTCGAACGACCAGGGGTTGCCCTTGCCGCGCACGATGAACGATTTGGAGCCCATCGAGCCGGGGATGATGCCGAGCTCGTCGAGCCCGGCCCGAATCGCACCCTTACGGGTGACGAGCAGGTCCTCGCCGAAATGATGCTCTTCGGCCATGTAGTTGTGGTGGCAGGTGATCGGCGCGTCGAAGCGGACGCGGGGCCAGAGGGCCGAGACCACGCCCTTCACCCGCTCGAGCATCAACTGGCGATTCAGCGCCGCGTAGTCCTGGGCCCAGGTCAGATCGTGCCGGTAGCGCTCGAACGGCCGAGTTCCCGCGAGGAACACTGCCAGATCCGGATCCGGTAGCTCCTTGTCGCGGAACGCCTTGCGCGCGCGCTCCATGTGGATCTCCGCGAGCTTTGCGCCGATGCGCCGGCTGCCCGAGTGGAGCATCAGCCAGACTGCTCGCTCGGTGTCGACGCAAACTTCGATGAAGTGGTTGCCCCCGCCCAGGCTACCGAGCTGTTCGCTGGCCGTGGAGAGCAGCTGGCCGACTCCCGGTTCCAGCTCGGTGAAGCGGCCCATCAAAGCGCTCGCGCGCTCCGCGAGCTCCGGCGTGGACTCGGACCACACCGGCTCTCGGTGTGCGTCGCGCCCCACGGGCACGGCGTCTTCGATCGCGAACCGCAGCTTGCGCAGATTGTCCGGCAGGTCGCGCTCGGTGAGGCTGGTGCGCACGGCCGACATGCCGCAGCCGATGTCGACGCCGACTGCCGCGGGCGCGACCGCGCCGCGCAGCGCGATCACCGAGCCTACGGTGGCGCCCTTGCCGACGTGGACATCGGGCATCACGGCCACGTGATGGGCGACCCAGGGCAAGCTGGCCACCGCCTTCAGTTGACGCAGCGCTTCCGACTCGACCTCGTGAGCCGGGGCCCAGATCCTGATCGGAACACGCTCGCCCTTGATGAGAGTGGTGGTCATTCTTGCCCTTTTTCTGGCGCGCTTTCTGGCTCCAGGACGGCGGAGGGGTCGTGGCGGAACCGGAGCTCGGGGCTCCGCTTCAGCGGTAGCGCCTCGCACAGCCGGCTCCGAAGGAATCCCGAGGCGCGGGTGAACGCGGCATCGATCGCAGCGTTCGCTTCTTCCTCGGGTCGGGTCGTGACGAACCAGACGCGCGCGCGGGACCCGTCCCGGGTGAGCTCCACCCGAGTCACGCGCACCTCTTCGAGACGCGGATCGCTGATCTCGCCCTCGAGCAATGAATTCAATTCTTCGCGGATCAATCCCTCGAGCCGCATTCCCCGTAAGCTGGAGTGCGCCTCGAGGTCCTCCCGCGATCGTCGCTGACGCTCGGCCATCGCAAAGAAACCTCGACCAAAACCGGCAAAATGCCGTGAAATGGCTGTTGTCGAACTTGAGGGACGGGTTAAACCGCGCCCGCGGAGATGAGCACTCGCTGAGCGCATTTCCGTGTCGGCATCATCGGCATCATCTCCTCTCTCGCACGCCGGGTCGGCGCAGCGCGGGCAGATAAATGACAACTGGTGCCGGGTCTGTCAAGCGCGCGATCACGCTAAGCTACGAACGACATGGACCTCGACGCCAATTCCCTGCTGGCCGGGATGCTGGTCTCGTCGATCGGCTTCGTGCTGTTCGTTTACGGGAAGAAGCAGAGCCGGTTCCCGCAGCTCGTCGTCGGGCTGGTGCTGATGGTGTACCCGTATTTCATCCCGAGCCCGCTGCTGATGTTCGGGATCGCTGTCTGTCTGCTCGCGCTCCTGTGGCTCGGCGTGCGCGCCGGCTACTGAGCGGCCTCCACGAACTCGCGCAGCGCTTCGAACCAGACGAGCTTCGACGCGAAGCCCGGGAAGCTCGCGTTCAGTCCGCTCGGGTTCGGCACGACGAACACGCGCGCGCCGGCGACGGTCTCCGGTTTGGCTCCCGGCCCTCCGCTCTTCGGAAGCCGGAAGTAGTCCTGGTACAGACTCAGGCCGACGAAGCAAACCACGCGCGGCTCGAGCCTCGCGATCTTGCGCGCCAGCGTGCGGCGGCCGGCCGCGATCTCCGCTGGCACGAGCTCGGCGGCCGAGCGCGTCGGCCGCGGACACAAGTTGGTGAGCGCGATGCCCTCGACCGCGAGCTTCCGGTCTTCGTGATAGGTGAGGGGTGCGCGGACCAGGCGCGCCGCATGCAGCAAGCGCCAGAACGGGTTGCCGTTTCCGGCGAAATGGTGACCTTCCGCGCTCGATTTCAGGCCGGGGTTGATACCGACCAGCAACAGCTTGGGGCGATGCACCACGACATCTCGCAGGCGTCGCAGCGGGGGGGAAGGCACGGTTCCTAACTACTCGATGTCGGCGGTCAGCGCGTACTCGAGTGACGCGCTCGCATTTGCTACGATCCTCCGCACCACCTCGTGCATTCACACCTCGGCGACTGATGCTCTCCTCCCGTCAAATTTCAGGTTTGCTGCTGGTGAGCGCCTGGCCGTGGCTGCTCGATTGTAGCAATGCGAGCGGTGACGGCGACGACCCCGTGCAGCGTGCCGGCAGCGGTGGCAGTGCGGCGGGGAGCGGCGGCGGGCCGGCGCGCGGCGGCACCGCCGGTCAGCCTTCGGGGGGCATCGCTCCGACGGGTGGGCGGGCCCCGGGCGGTGGCCAAGCAGCCATCGGTGGCACGCAGGCGACGGGTGGCGGGACGGGTGGGAGCTCCGGCGGCTCGCCGGCCGCTGGGCAAGGCGGCCAGGGGAGCGGCGGCCGCGCGGGCGGTGCGGGCGGTTCGAGCCAGGGCGGCGCAGGCGCAGGCAGAGCGGGCGGAATGAACGCGGGGGCGGGCGCGGGCGGTGGAGGCACCGCTGGCACCGGCGGCGCTGGCAACGGCGGCACCGGCGGGGGCGGTAGCGAGCTCAGCGAGCAGTACCCGTGCGACGGCGCGGACGACGCCTACGACGTGGTGGTGGCCTCGAGCGGCAAGACTTGGTCGGCGGTGCGCGGCAGCAAGAGTCTGTACAGTGGCAACCAGCTGGCAGCGGCGCTTCAGGCCGGCCTCGACGGCTTGACCGCCAACCGTACCGAGAAGGAGAGCGTGATCGTGCGCGGCACGGGCGACATCCCCGCTTCCACCCGCGTGAGCGTCGGCAGCTACACGGTCTTGAACGTGTGCGGCACGCTCAACGTCACGGGTTCCGGCACGGGAGACATGGCGCCGATCTATGCGCGCGGTCGGACCGACATCGATGTCCCCAACGCCGTCATCACCGGCAGCCCGGTTTACGGCATGTTCTTTCGGGACGTGGACAATCTGCGGCTCGGTCGCATCGAGCTCAGGATGAGCGCAGGTCTCGGTATCCGCATCGACAACAACGCCGGCGCCGTCCGGCGCAAGAACGTGAGCATCGACTACGTCTACGGAGAAGGCATGAGCAGCCACGCCGTCGAGACTTACGGCATCGATCAAATCCGGATTGGTACCGTCGAAGCGAAAGACACCGGCGAGTGCGGCCTGTTGCTCAACAACACGAGCAACGCCGAAGTCGGGCTGGTGAGCTGCGACAATTGCGGCGCCGGAACCGGCTACGCCGCATTCCGGATCGCCAACGACGCGGGCAAGATCGGCGATGATTGGCCGGCCGGTAACATCCACGTCGGCAAGGTCGTCGCGCGGCGTGGAGGGCGCGGCATCTTCTCCGTGTCGGGCAGCGGCGGGCTCACGATCGACGAGATCGATCTGGCCAACACCGGCAACAACGCGATCCTGCTCCAGAACTGTTACAACACCACGATCGCCGCGAAGTCGGGCACGGTGGCAGGCGGGACGGTGCTGCTCAGCAACGACACCGACAACACCAACTCCGGCCGCTACGAGCCATCCCGCGACGTGACGCTTCAGAACCTCACCCTGAGCGGCGGGGCGAGCGTGACCGAAGCCTGGTGCGACCTTGGTGATCGTGGGAATCGAGCACGCAACATCAGCGGCGGCACCGTGGATCCGTGCTTCGATTGACCCCGTTGGCCGCTCGAAAGCGGCGCGGCACGATGCGTGCTTTCACCCCAAGACGGTGGCGAAAATGGATCGGCGAAAGCGCCGAGCTGGGTAGCTGCCAATTTGATGGTAGATTGGCGGCCGAGAGGAGAATCGCAGTCGTGGGGGACCACCGACGCCGCGAAACGAGAGCCATTGCACCACGCTAATCGAGACGTCTCGGCGGGTGAGCTGCAAGACCTGGATAGCGGTGCGTTTCCCGTCGGCGCACTGGAGGCGAGGCTCCGGAAGTATCAAAAGCTCGTCGAGCACTGCACTTACGGAATGCTGCAGTGCCGGGGCGACGGGACGATCGTGGACGTCGGTCCTTCCGGCGGCGTGCTCGGCTTCTCGGCTCGCGAGCAAGTCGGCCAGAACCTGGCGGATCTGGTCCATCCGGAGGATCGCCGCTTGGTCGCGGACCTGCTCGAGCGAGTGAGCTCGCAGCACGCCGCGAGGGCCACGGCCGAGTACCGGATGCGGGCGGCCAACGGCGCGTGGCGATGGACCGAAGCAACGGCGACCAACCTGCTGCAAGACCCGGACGTCGGGAGCATCGTCGTGACTCAGCAGGACGACGGCCGCACGCACGCCGCGGCGCTGGACGAGCTCTCGCAGCGCTGCGCGGCGCTCTCCTCGGAGCTCGCGCTTTTTACCGAGATTTCCGAGGCGGTGCTGAACGACGGCGACATCAAGGCCGCGCTCGAGCAAACCCTGGCAGGCTTCCTCGAGACCAGCGGGCTCGCCGCGGGGGCGCTGTATCTCCTGGACGACGAGGGGCGCTTCGGCGTGATCCCGCTGGGCTCGCAACCAGGCTGGGACACCGCGCGGCTCGCCACGTTCTTCGGGCAGGAAGCAGTGTTGCGACAGGTTCTCTCGTGGAACGTCCCGACGGAGCTGCCGTCGTCCACCGTCCCGGAGGCGGCGTCGCTCGAGGTGTTGCAAGGCTTCGCTTCGAACTTCGTGGTGGCGATCCCCTTGCGGGGAGAAAGCGGGCCGCTCGGCGCGTGCGTGCTGGCCTCGCGGGTGCGGAACGGGAACCAGCGCGGCTTTCTCCGCTTTGCCGCCGGCGTCGGTAATCAGATCACCCAGGTTCTCGCGCTGACGTCGGCCCTCGCAGAGAAGGAGAAACTTCGCCGAGAGGCGTCGGAGCAGGCCCGTCTGATGCGCCTGATCCTCGACAACATGAACGAGGGCGTGCTCGTCGTGGATCGGGAACGCCGGGTCCTGTTGCACAACAGAACCGCCGTCGCGTTCGCGCCCGCGGCCGTCGGCAGCCCGATCGAAGAGCGCATCGCCGCCTTGCAGATGACGCACGCGGACGGAAAAACCCCGCTCCGCGCCGAGGACGCGCCGTTGATCCGAGCCGCGAACGGCGAGAGCATCGACGACGCCGAGATTTGCGCGCGCCCGCTCGGGACCGGGCAGCTGCGCCGCTTTCACGTCACCGCGAGGCCGCTCTTCGCCGACGGCGGCGAGCTCCGCGGCGGCATGGTGGTGTGCCGCGACATCACCGAGCAGCGCCGTGTCGAGCAGGAGATCCTCGAGTCGCGAGCGCAGTGGCAGTCCCTGGTCGAGCACGCGCCGGATTTCATCCTGAACGTGGATCGCGACGGTATCGTGCGGGCGATCAACCGCATCGCTGCCGGCTTCTCTCGCGAGGACGTGCTGGGCACGCCGCTCGGCGCCGGAGTGCCGCCGGAGGAGCACGACAAGATCCAGGGCGCGCTCCGCGAGTGCATCGGTAACGGCAAATCCACCGCCTACGAAGTGCCGACCGCGACGGCGGACGGCAGCCTGCGCTGGTACTCGAGCGTGCTCGGGCCGATCCGCCGCAACGGCGAGATCACCGGCGCCGTGGTGATCGCCCGGGACATCACCGAGAAGAAATTGACGGACACCCAGCTGATCGGCGCGGATCGGATGGCGTCGCTCGGAGCGCTCGCGTCCGGCATCGCTCACGAGATCAATAGCCCGCTGGCTTCGCTGTTGGTCAACCTGACGCTCGCATCTCGTGACGCCGAGGTCGCAGCGGCGGGCCACGAGCTGTGCGGTCCGCTGTTGGAGGAGCTCAGCGACACGCGTGAGGCAGCCGAGCGTGTGCGGCAGATCGTGCTCGATCTCAGGATTTTCACCGCGCGCGACGGCGGGCGGCGCGGTGCGGTCAACGTCGAAGAGTTGCTCGAGTCCACGCTGCGCTCGGCGCGCTACGAGATCCGCCATCGCGCCAGGTTGGTGACGGATTACGGCAAGGTTCCGCTGGTGACCGCTGACGAGGCGCGTTTGGGTCAGGTATTCCTGAACCTGGTGTTGAACGCGACGCAGGCGATCCGTGAAGGTAACGCACCGGGCAACGAGATCCGCGTCACGACCCGCCTCGACGAGGCCGACCGCGTCGTGGTCCGGATCGCCGACACGGGCGAAGGCATCCCGCCCGAGGCGCAGGTTCACGTCTTCACGCCGTTGTTCACGACCAAGCCGCGCGGCATCGTCACGGGGCTTGGCCTGTCCGTGTGTAAGAAGATCATCACGGAGCTCGGGGGTGAGATCGACTTTCACAGCGAGGTCGGGCGCGGGACGGAGTTTCGGGTGGTGTTGCCGAGGAGCGCCGACGAGGTCCGGCCCGCGTCCGAGAAGGGACGACGACCGAAGTCTCCGGTACCCGCGCGGCGCGCCCGCGTGCTCGTGGTCGACGACGAGCCGGCCGTGGCGGGCGCGATCCGGCGCGTGTTGTCGCCGGAGCACGACATCACGGTGGTCGACAGCGGCGCGCGCGCGCTCGAGGTGTTGCAGGGCGGCGCGACCTTCGACGTCGTGTTCTGCGACGTGCTGATGCCGCAGGTGTCGGGAATAGATCTCTACCAGGAGGTAGCGCGCAAGCTGCCCGAGCAGGCGAAGCGCTTCGTGTTCGTGACGGGCGGAGCGTTCACGGCGCGCGCTCGGGATTTCCTCGAGTCCGTGCCGAACCCGCACGTCGAGAAGCCGTTCAATATTCTCGCGCTGAAGACGCTGATCGGCGAGTTCATGAACCCATGAGGGCCGGCGACGACACGACGGGCAGAGTGCTGGTGGTGGACGACGACCCCGACGTGCGCCGTGATTTCACGCGGCTGCTACGCCGGCTCGGGCTCGAGGTCGTCACGGCGACTGACGGCTGGAAAGCCTTCGAGAGTTTTTCGGCCGGCGCCTACGACGTGATCGTGAGCGACCTGTCGATGCCGAACCTCGGCGGTGTGCAGTTTCTGCGGGCGATCCGCGGGGTCGACCTGGAGGTGCCGGTGGTGCTCGTGACCGGCCAGCCGAGCTTCGAGACGGCCGTCAAGGCCATCGAGTACGGCGCGACGCGCTACCTCGTCAAGCCGGTCGACCCGGCGACCTTCGAGGAGGTGGTGCGGCGTTCGATCCACCTGCGTCGTCTCGCCAGGCTGAAGCGCGCCGTCTCCGATCTGCCGGACGTACACGGCTTGAAGCTCGGGGATCGAGCCTCGCTCGAGGCGCGCTTCAGCAACGCGCTCGACCAGCTCTGGATCGCGTTCCAGCCGATCATTCGACTCTCTGAGCGCGAAGTGCTCGGCTACGAGGCGCTGGCTCGCTCGTCGGAGCCTTCACTGCCGGAGCCGGCCGATCTGTTCGACGCCGCGAGCCGCCTGGGCCGGGTCCAAGACCTGGCGCGCAAAATCCGCGAGCTTGCCTCGACGTCGTTCGATGCGGCGCCGAAGACGGCGCTCTTGTTCGTCAATATCCACGCCGAAGAGCTGAACGACGAGGAGCTCTATTCGAACGCCGCGGCGCTGACCGCCCGCGCGAACCGCACGGTGCTCGAGATCACCGAGCGTTCGGCGCTGGATGGAGTCCAGGGGTTGTCCACGCGGCTGGCCCGGCTGCGCAAGCTCGGGTTCAAGCTCGCGGTGGACGATCTCGGCGCGGGCTACGCGGGGCTCGCCAGCTTTTCGCGGATCGAGCCGGAGTGGGTGAAGCTCGACATGTCCTTGATCCGCGGCGTCGATCGGCTCACGCGCAAGCGCAGCCTCGTCAAGGGCATCGCCGAGATTTGCTCGCGCGACCTCGGGATCCAGGTGATCTGCGAAGGGGTCGAGCAGGCTGCCGAGCGGGACGTGTTGGCCGAGGACGGACTGGATTACTTGCAAGGGTTTCTGTTCGCGCGGCCGGCGGCAGGCTTTCCCGCGCCGGTCTGGGGCTCCCTGGACCCCGACATTGACCGGGCGACCGCGAACCGTTAGGCAGCGCCCGTGAGCGCGCGCCGTGGTTCCCTGACCCTGAGTCGATTGTTCGTCCGCGGGAAGCCGCCGACCGACGTGCGAAAGCCGTTCCTCGCGGCGATCCGCTTGCGGGCCTTTCAGCCGCTGGACCCCGATGGCGAGGCCAGTGAGTCGAGCGGCTGGTGTGTCCTCGATCGCCCCTTCGACCTCGAGTTCGAGCCGGACAAGGTGTTCGAGGACCGCTTCGTGTTGCTCGGGTTCCGAACCGATCGCTTCCGGGTGCCGCCGGCGATGGTCCGAGCGCAGCTCGCCGACGAGGAAGCGCGCCTGCTCTCGCGCCTGAATCGTGACCGCCTGAGCCGGAACGAGCGGCTCGAGCTCAAGGACAAGATCGTCCTCCGCCTGCGCAAGAAGCTCGCGCCCGCGACCCGTTCGACCGACGTGGTCTGGGATCTGGACGCCGGAGTCGTGCTGTTCTTCAGCCACAGCCGCCGCGGCATCGCCGACTTCAGCGCGCACTTCGAGCGCACGTTCAAGCTCGAGCTCGAGGAGGACAGCCCCTATCTCGCTGCAGTGCGCGCGGGCTTGCCGCGCGCGTTGCTGCGCGAGCTGGATCGGGTCGAGCCGTCGCGGATCCTCGCGCCGGCAAAGGTGGAGCCTCGCCACGCCCGGGACGAGGACCGAGCGCCCGAGGACGACGAGCAACCCGACGAGGCAGGGGAAGCATCCGACGAGGGTGAAGACGAGGAGCAGGACGAGGCGCTCCAGCGCATCGAGACGACGCGCTTTTTGGGTCCGGAGTTCTTGCTCTGGATCTGGACCCGCGGCGAGCTCTCGACGGCCAGCGTCCAGGTCGCAGGTGAAGACGTCGATGTCTGGCTCGACCGGCAGATCGCCTTCGAGAGCCCGATCGACAGGAACGAGCGGGTCAGCGTACGCGGCATGGCCCCCGCCGACGGCGAGGAGGCGCGCGAGGCGGTTCGTGCCGGAAAGCTCCCGGTGCTGTCGCAGATCGTCCTCCGCGGCACGTCGCGTGAGTTCGTGTGCGGATTGAACGCGCCGCGCTTCGGCATCAGCGGCGCCAAGGTACCCGTGGTCTTGAAGGAGGATCCGGGCGAGGCCTTCGTCGATCGCATGGCGCTCTGCGAGGAGCTGTTCCAGGTCCTCGACGGGCTCTACCGCGTGTTCCTGGAAGCGCGCCTGAGCGAGGTCTGGAGCTCGGGGTGGACGCCTGCGATCGCGGCCTGGGCGAAGGGCGAGAGCGCGCCCACCGCCGTGCTGCAGCGCATCGCACCGCCGAAGCGCAGCCAGCGGCGGCGCGACCAGTAACACTTCGGGGTTAGAACGGCCCTCTAGCGCCGGGCGCGCAGCCCTTTGGTGTACCGCGTGAGCTCGGCTCGCGAGGCAACGCCGAGCTTGGCGAAGATCGAGTGCATCTGATTGGCGACCGTGCGAGCCGACGTGCCGCGCTGGCGGGCAATCTCGAGGTTCGAGAGCCCGGCCACGACCGCCATCGCCACGCTGCGCTC
>JAICQO010000213.1 GCA_025937835.1 Polyangiaceae bacterium | reverse complement strand
GCGCGGCTCGACGCGGCCAAGGCCCTGTCGCTGCAAGCGCGCTTGCTCTGCCAGTCGGCGCGGCTGCTCGACGCTGCGCGCCCGGCGCTCGCGCCGCTGGTGCTCGAGCTCGACACGCTGGACGCGAAGCTCTCCAAGAACACGCTGCCGGCCCCGATCGACGACGCCACGCGGCTGCGCTCGCGCTGTCTGACCGAGCTCGGGCAGGTGCGCCGACCGCGTTCGACGGCAGTGCCCGCTGGGCGCGGTGACGCCCTGCTCGCCGCCCTGTCCGCGACGTGGGCCCGCCCCGCCCGCGACGACCGCGGCGTGGTGGTCACGCTGCGCGACACGTTCCGCGCCGACGACGGCCTGGACCCCAAGGGTGGCGACCAGCTGCGGGTCCTCGCCGAGGTCGCCAAAGCCCACCCCGAGTTCCCGATTCTGGTAGTGCTGCACACCGCCAAGGGCGCCGGTGGCGAGCGCGAGAAAAAGCGGCTCGATTTGGCGATGACCGCCCTGCGCACGGCCGGCGCGCCCAAGGTGGACGGCGCTCTCGGTGGGGATAACACGCCAATCGTCGAGCCCGGCCGGCCCGGCGCGGCCGACCGCAACGCCCGGCTCGAAGTGGTGTTCGTCGCGCCGACTTCGTCCTGAACGGCGCGGCGCTCGGCGCACACTCTCCGCTAGCCACAGGGCCGTGCAGCTCGGATGAAAAGGGCTTTGCGCGAGCGCCCGCGTTAGTCGGTTCTCGCGCGCCTACCCCGGCTCCGGCGACGGGCGGAAGAGCGCCCGGGTTACTGATTCAGGAGGAAGCACTGCCAAGCGCCTGGACTCGAGGGGAAATCAGCAGCAAGGTATGGTGGCTTCGGATAGTCGTATTTCCTAAGGTTTTCGCTGGTGCGCCGGGACTCGCTCTTCGACGAACGCATCGTGTGGCAAGGCCGCCCCGAGGTGGTCCAAACGCCTCCGTTCCTCCGAGCTCTCGCCGGCGTCTCCTTCGTGATGGCGACGATCTCGCTGTGCTTCGCGGCGGTGATCGCCGTGGCGCTCGACACGAGCGCGACTCCACCCCTCGCCTTTGCCGTCTGGTGCCTGGCGCTCGGCGTCGTGCTCTTGAAGTTACCCCGCCGCTGGCTCGCCGAAGCGCGCTACGTGGTCACCGACACGCGCGTGATCGTCAAGTACGGTCCGTTTTCGCGCAGCATCGACCGCGGCGCGATCAGCTTCGCGCGCATCTACTGGAACCCGGACGCGCCGAACACCGGCGATCTCGAGGTCGTGCGCGCAGTGCCGACGGGCGCGTTGCGCCGCCGGCTGCGGCTGCGCCTGCCGGGAGTGCTCGCGCCGGATCGCGTCTGGGCGATCATCCGCGGCGCGGAGGCCGTGGCGCCCGCCGGCAAGGGCGAGCGCACCGTGGGCGAGCGTCTCGACGAGGGCGAGCGGATCGTCTGGACCGCGCGCTCCCGACCGAGCGCCCGAGCCTTCATTCCGCACAGCCAGCGCGAGTGGGTGCTGCTCGCCGTGGCGCTGTTCCTGCTCGCAGGCGTGGGGCGAATGGTGCTGCGCGGCGTCCCCGCCATCGAGCGCATCGCGACCATTGAGTCGCCGGTTCCAGGGCTGTCGATCGTGGCTCTGTCCTTCGGCATGGGGCTCGCCGCGCTCTTGATGCTGACGATCGCAAGCTACGTCGTGTACGACGCCGTGATCCGTCCCGGCCTGCTCGCCAAAGAGACGCGTTACCTGGTGACCGACAAGCGCGTGCTCATCCAGCGCCGTTGCGAAGAGCTGCACCTCGACCGCGCGCGGATCGTGGACGTGATCGAAGCGCCGTCGCGTGACGGCTACCGAGACGTGTTCCTGGTCCTCGACGGACCGAAAGCGCGCGCCGTTGCCACCAGCGGCGCCTTCGGCGAGCTCGGCCGCGGGCCGCACCTGCGCCCGGTCTTCGAGTCGGTGGACGACGCGGAGAGCGTGAGTCGGATCCTGCGCCTGCGGCACGCGGCCTGATTCAGCGCTCGGGTGCGGAGCCGGGCGGCTCGCAGCGCGCCGCGAGCTCGCCCGCGTGGCGGCGCGCCCGCTCGAGCCAGGGATCGGCGGCTCCGGCTTGCGAGAGGAACTCACGAAAGGCCTGCACCGCCCGCTCACAGGCCGCCTTTGCCACCTCCGGCTCGCTCGAGGAGAGCGAGAGGCTCTGCTCGGCGAGCGCCATCGTGTAGCTGACGTCCGCGCCGCGGTAGGCGAAAACACCCGGCAGCGACAGCACCCCGAGCTCGACGCCGAACACGCGCGGCGCGGACAGCCGGGCGAGCTGCAGCTCGCTGAACGCGTCCGGCAAATTGCCGGAGCGCTCGAGCGCGAGCCCGATGCCGAAGCGAGCGAGCGCCCGGCTCCTCGCCGAGTCGTCGGCCCCGAGCGCCGCGCGGTAGTCGCCGAGGGAGCCACGCACGTCGCCGAGCGCCATGCGTGCGTCGGCGCGACGCCGGAACAGCTCCGAGCGCGTCCGCGAATCCCAGATCAGCGGCAGCGCGCG